>NZ_JBXCJD010000001.1:0-589437 GCF_056786515.1 Sporosarcina sp. Y838
GTTGAAAAACAAAGGTATATCAGTGAACCACAAGAAAGTTCAGCGTATCATGAGGAAGCTCGGACTCAAAGTAGAGAAATTCACTCGGAAATCTCGTCGCTATAGTTCCTATCAAGGCACCGTAGGTGCTGTTGCGAAAAACCTTATTCATCGCCGTTTCTACACAAATACGGCTTATCAAAAGCTAACAACAGACATTACAGAATTCAAGTGTTCAGATGGCTTTAAACTTTATCTCAGCCCAATTATGGACATGTATAACGGAGAGATTCTTTCATACGGCATCCATATGCATCCAACTCTGGAATTTGTGATAAAACCGTTAGAAGACGCTCTTGAAATCGTAAAAGACTCAAAATACCGTACCACTATCCATTCTGATCAAGGCTGGCATTATCAGCACAGAAATTGGGTGAAGGCCCTTAAGACTCACCATGTGTTCCAAAGTATGTCCCGTAAAGGGAACTGTCTAGATAATTCACCTATGGAGAACTTCTTTAGTCTTTTGAAGCAGGAGATGTATTATGGGGTAGTGCTTCGCACATATGAGGAGTTAAAAAGAGTTATTGAGACTTACATCATTTATTACAATAACAAGCGTATCAAGAAAAAATTAGCTGGCATGAGTCCGGTTCAATACCGTCTGCATACCAGCCAATTAGCTGCATAATATAAAACTCTAACTTTAGGGGGTCACAACATATTGGTCTGTTATTTATTGTTTGTTCTTGCTTCTTATTAAATTTTAAGTACCTATTCAGTAAATACAACTCAATTCTATAATAAGACAAAGTAGATTAATACCTACGCGGTTTTTCTTGTTTTTAATATAATTACTTGGAAATATGAATTGTTTGTCTTTGTGTCTGACGCAGGTACCTCTCAATTAACGGTAACTTGATGACCGAAAAGAGCGCAAAGATAAGTGGCGAAGTCACTTATCTTTGCGCTTATTTTGTCTTTAATTGTGTAGGGTTGGCTTAGTACAAAGCGAACTTATAATGGTCAATAATAGTTTGCGGCACTACTGGGTAATCCCCAGTCGGATTTGGCGTAGTATTGTTTTTCAGCTTCCGTCGAAGGTGCCCCTATCGCGGGACAGAGAAGTGCCGCGTCTCTGTGACTAGTAGTATATGCAAAATTACCGACGACTATACAGATTGTTTCAAATAAATCAAAGAGGTGAATTGTGTCACACAATTGATATCTTCCACACACATACCTGCAACGGTAATGAAATCTTTGGGGGGTATACTAAGTTTTGGTAGTGAAGAGGAGGAAGTTCAATAAATGAAAAAACACATCATTGCACTAGCGGCAATTGCAGGATTATCAATAGGGGCGGCAGGTCAAGCATCTGCATCTAGCGTTCATACGGTAGAAACAGGAGAAACATTATGGTCTATTTCGCAAGAAGCGAATGTCAGTGTCGAAAAACTACAGGCCTGGAACGGATTAGAGTCTACTCTTATCTATCCGTCGCAACGTCTTAAAATAGAAGACAAAGTAGAAGATAAGATAAAAACATACGTCGTCGTAAAAGGTGATACATTGTTCAAAATTGCAGGGGCTCACAACGTCTCAGTGGGTGCTTTAATGACGAGCAATAATCTTTCAAGTGATTTAATCCATCCGGGCGACAAGTTAGTCTTTGGGGGTTCAAAAGCTCCTGCCTCATCTAAATCTGTTGCACAGACAACAAAAGTAGCGGCAGCTTCACCGGCAGCAAAAGAGATGACTGTGACAGCGACCGCGTATACAGCTTATTGCGACGGATGCTCAGGCGTAACAGCGACAGGAATTGATTTGCGTTCAAATCCAAACCAAAAGGTCATCGCAGTTGACCCTTCCGTAATTGCACTTGGAACGCGCGTATGGGTTGAAGGGTATGGAGAAGCAATCGCTGGAGATAAAGGCAGTGCGATTAAAGGAAATACCATTGATGTCTTTATGGAAAATGAGCAAGATGCCCTTAACTGGGGACGTAAAACGGTTAAAATTAAAGTGCTTAATTGATGAAATTGTAGGTATACATACATAATAGTATGTAATATTTCAAATGAAATAACAGCGTGAAAAATGGAACTCAGCCTTGTAAGTAAAAGGCTGAGTTTTTTGTGCGATGACTTATAAATCAGCGTTCATTTCCACGTGCGTATCCAGTGAAGATATTGGAGAAACGATCTTTGTTCGGATGAAAGTTGCCGGACCTCTTTTGCTCAAGTTAAACTAGACGTTAGACATTAGACATTTATTTATCAGAGGGGTTGAAAAGAATGCCAATCATTCGTTCTATTATAAAAAAACACTTCACAAAACAACAACAACAACCTATCGAAAGTCGTTGGGCAGGTAAGAAAGTTAACTTTCTAGGAGATAGCATTACGAGCGGAACCGCTAAAAGAAACTTTGTGACTTATGTGACCACTGTCGATCAATCCTTAAAGCTTGGGACTGCGCGTAACTATGGGATTAGTGGTGGAACGATTGCAAGCCGGGATCATTTATACCCGGGAGAGGGACTGGATGACAGATTACCCCCTGTTGTGTCGCGTTGGCAAATGATGAATACGGATGCGGATATTGTTTTCATGTTGATAGGAACGAATGATTATGCAGCACAAATTCCTCTTGGAGACCGAGACAGTATGTTGATTTCCGATTTTAACGGCTCGTTTAACATTGTACTAAGTGGCCTTAAAGCCAAATTTCCAAATGCAGTTATCGTCGTCAGTACACTTTTGAATCGCGTACCCAAACCGACGAAAACCCATCCACTCACCATAGACCAATACAACAATGCAATTTTGGATAGATGTAAAGAACACGCGATTACATGCTTTCATTTACATGAAGTGAGCGATTTGAATTTAGAGACAGACTACTTGCAAGGGATTTTTCAACTAACTTCAGATGGGTTACATCCAGGTAAAGAAGGTTCCGCAATCTTAGGAAGACGGATCGCAGAATTTATCAATTCAAACCAGAAAAGCTGAACGTCGTAAATGGATAACGCGTTCAGCTGAGAGGGGCAAAAGGAATTTTACATAAATCCGTTAGGTGAATCGTAACTGACAAGTGAAGAAATTCCCTATTTTACCTTCTTGAAATTTTTTGCCACCAACTTTTATTCCGTGCTGCTTCCTCCTTCAATTCTACTTCTTTTTTGATACCTTCCACAGTTGCAGAAACTTCTTCCATGCTTAATCGTAAATTAGAAACCCTTTCCGATTCGTGACGGTTTAACAAAAGCTTTAATTCCCCGATATTTTGCTGGTAAAGCTGATTTGATTCTTGGAGTTCCTGAAGCAAAAGCCGTTCCCTTTCAACCCTTTCTTTTTCAACATCATCTAGCTTCAAAACAACTTGCTGAAGTAGCTGATTCTGTAATACAAGCATAGATTTCAATTCGGCAACTTCTTCATTAACTGAAATCAGGTTCAAACCTTCTTCTGAATTGGAAGTTAGGGTGATGGGCAGTCCTTCAGTTTCGAGCCTCTCATTGACCACATCCAATTTATGACCGTCGTTATACAGCTTCCTGATAATCTTCAGCTTTTCTATTTCAGTAATTCTGATTCTGTATTCTCTTCCAATCTTCTTAAAGTGGATGAATTGCGCGTGATTTAGGATATAGCGTTTCAGAGTGGCGTTTGGTATGCCTGTAAGTGCTTCAGCTTCTGTGATCCCGATGTATACAGCATCATTAAGACTTGCTCCATTCACTTGTTTATTCATCATTCATGCACCCCTAATAACATATTTTGTATGAAATTCACATAACCACATCATTCATTTCAGAAAAGTTGGAATCATTCATTTACTCAATCAATATCTATTCGACAATGGACATGACTTTCCCTTTTAAAAGGAAATGATTCAACCATTTCCTTTTGTTTAATAAAAAGGTATTCGTATTATTGTGGCCGAATATAGAACATAGTACTGTTCTTGTTCCAACCTAGTGGCAGGAGAAGAAACTTTACATTAAATCGAAAACTATAGATTAAAAGACAGACAGGAGATAGATACGATGATAAAAGGTTTCGGAGGAATATTTTGGAGAACTAAGAATATGGATGTTGTGAAAAAATGGTACAGTGAAGTGTTGAAGATTGAAATAGAAAATTGGAATGGGACTGTGATTAAACCTCAATTAGGAAATGAGACTATCTTTTCTTTCTTTACCGAGAATGACAGTTATTTTCCAACAGAACAACAAGTGATGTTAAATTTCGAAGTACATGATCTAAACGAGACTATTAAGCATCTTGAACATATTGGTGTACTTCTTGAAAAGAAAAAAGAGGTTAGTGAATACGGAAAGTTTATTTGGATTAAAGATCCTGAAGGTCGACTTATCGAGCTTTGGGAGAAATAGCGGGTTGTGATCATTTGCTATTAAGTAAACGGGTGCGTTTCTACAACAAGTAGAGGCGCATTTTTAATGGGCAGAATAGTTGAAGATTATTCGGGAAAGATACCTTTAAAGAAATGGTAGGTGGACACTATTGAAGAAAACACTCTACGTCCTTTTTTGTATCCTATTTCTCGCAAATAATACGGGTGTTTTTGCGAAGCAAGCTACACCTAACCAAGATATTAATAAGTATTTTTTTGATGTCAATTTAATTAATTCGGTTAGCCAAGTGGCTGAAGTAAAGAAGGATACCAATCAACCTTTTTTGGAACAATTGAAGACGCATTCATTAGAGCATAGTGATATTGAAAACATTAAAGTTGAAAATAATTCCGGACTTCAGCGTGTATTCAGTATCAATGATGGTTTTCAAGAACGTGTACTCAGAAAAGTGGTGTACTGGCTTAATAACTCTGCCCGAGTGAAAGGAACAACCGAGGTACCTGTAGATAATCCATCCAATAAATTGACTTTAAAAATGGCAAATGGTGAAGTGATCACTATGGAACCCGCTTATACATGTGTAGTTAAAAATAAACGCAAAACCTGCACAGCTAAAGAAGGGGAATTAATCGTTGCAGAAAATAGACAAAAAGTGCGATTAAAATCACAATCTCTCTATGATTGGCTCATGGTAGGGTGGAGAAAAGAAGTGGACGGACTTACTAAAGAAGAGTTACTTGAAGAAGCATTGTTTACACGTTATTTATATCGGTTGGGCCCATCTTATTCGGAATTTTTCATGTGTCCAAAAATCAGAATGGAACCCATTGATGGGGATCCTAGGAGACATCTCATTTTTGCTAGTGCTTTAAACTATTCAGGACAACACGGTGGAGATTATGATAAACTTACTTTTTCTGTAAGTGATTCTAACCTAACAGGGTTACAAGTGACAAACGTAAAAATAAAGAAACATATTTCGCAAGAAGAAAGCGAAAAACAATGCCGAACGTTTGATTAAACGAGTGTCAATTTGATTGTTGAAATAAGGTGTTATTTGTGCTTAAATGGTGATATATAGGCATTTTAAAGACCGCTAATTCATATGTGAATTAGCGGTCTTTTTCGTGCTTTAGTTTGTATTACTCGACTGAACAAGTTAGTCAACGGAGGTTCAGCTATTTAAGTTGTAACGGGAGGCGTACGCTTTTTCGGTGAAAATCCACCGAGTAGCAGTTTTCCGTGCGGCAGCAATTTCTGAATAATGATGGAAACAACGATTGGTACGATTAATCCAAATGCTGTGAATCCAACAATTCCATACGTAAAGTAATCATTTAACAAAATATCTGTAAAGATGTGCAAGTACATAATCGTCAGTGAGTGTTTCTCAATCCATTGTAGCCAGTTGAGCGACAAGCGAGTAGCAATGAGTTGAACTACGCCAACCAGAACGAGCGTGAATGACAATGGAATGATCAAATCTAACACGAAATGTTCATAACGTAGAAATTTCATACTCAAATGATAGTCAATTACATGGAATTCATCTAGAAAATAGGCTGATATACTAACAGTCAATCCAGCGAGTAACCACCACTTCGTGACATTCATCCAAATCGACTTCAAATAATAACCAAGTGCAAAATAGACGACCGCCATAAGCGCAACATCAATGTTCCAAATCATTGGAATCGCTTGAGAAGCTGTATCTGGGGCACCACCTATGACTTGCATGGCGAAAATGCTTTCAAAATGGGCAACGATATAGAAAATCGATAAGATAACGATCTGTTTTGTACGGTTAAAGTATTTTGTCATCCATAAGAAGAAAAGGTACGTAAAGAATAGTGTAGTTACAAACCAGAATACACCGTATGCGCCACGTGCAAAACGACCGCCTACTACAAGTGTCCAAAAGTCATTTGCATACCAAGCCAGGTCCATATTGCCTGAACCAATTTCGATTCCATAACGGATTGTCGTGATTGCTAACAGGAAAAACAAATAGGGTACGATTAATTGCATAAAGCGTTTGTGAATCGTTAACTTCATAAACCCTTTTTCTAACGCGGGTTTGAAAAACAAGCCACTCAAAATGAAAAAAGCCGGCATGTGGAACCAATATATATATTTTGCGAGCGGAAAATCGAGTTGACCGGGATAATGACCAATGACGACAAGAATCATTAAAAATCCTTTCGTGACATCCACCCAGGATAAACGTTTCTTATTCATAATCAATCTCCTCTAAAAGTGACCTAATTCCATTATACTACCAATTCGCTGAGTCAAACGTGATGTAACACGATTGACTCAGGATTGAAAGAAAGATGGAAGCAATTTCATAAAGAGGGAGGGGGAGTGTAGATTTTAAATTCGGGGAATAAAGCCAGACGTTAGAAATTCCGTTAAAATAGGATTCGGCTACCACTTTTACGCGCCTGCGCTGGTTATTTCTTGGCGATGGAGAAACCATAGAAGTGGCGGTAGCGCCCGAAATTATATCTTCGGGCGCTTTGAAAATAGATTGAGAAGCATCTATTCTTTCATTCTAAAAAGCAACCACCCTTTTACCTAGCCCATTTTAAGGGAGCGACGGACAGCTAACGGGTACAAGATTACCGAAAAGAGGGCTAAGAGTAGTGACGAAGTCACAACTCTCAGCCCTTGGTCTATCGATAATCCTGTATCGGTCACGTTGTCTAAAGCGAACCGAAAGGAAAGTGGCCAAGTAGAAGTCCGCAACACATTACCTCTTCATTTCAACCTCTTACTCATAAAGCTGAAAGCATTATCGAAGCTAATCCCCTCCAGCTCATTTTTGGAAAAACCTCTCACTGCCATGCGTTCCAGCAAATCGGGAATTTTGGTGCAGTCCTCCAGTCCGACTGTACGCGGGGATTTGGATACTAAATCATACGCAGACAAATAATCGAGAAAGTCAAAACCAAGCGCGATGTGTTGAGGTCCAACGAGGTCCGCTATGTACACCGCATGGTCGACAAAACGGTCCAGCGTAGGATTCACTTTGTCGATAAAACCACTGAACGCATTCAATCCAATGATTCCGCCGCCCTCGGCAATTGCTTTCATTTGAGCATCCGTCAAATTCCTTTCATGCGGGCATAGGGCAATTGCATTGCTATGCGATGCAATGATTGGCTGATTGGAAATCGCATGCATATTCCAGAAAGACTTTTCGTCCAAATGGGAAGCATCGAGGATCCAATTGAGCTCATTCGCTTTCCGTACCGCGAGCTCACCTAAAGTTGTCAGTCCTCTCTTTGCAGGTTCGTCAGCTGAACCCGTACCGCTTGCAAGAAGATTCCATTCATTCCATACGAAAATGGACTGTCTGAATTTGTTAGCATGTAATTCATCGAAAGCGGCATTGATATTACTTTCGAATGAATCTTGTCCCCAGTGTTCAAGAAAACGCATTCCTTCAATCCCTAAAAAGAGATTAATCTTCCCCGAACGCGTCGCGTCTTTCATGTCATCGGTAATTAGGCAAACATTAGCATGTATAGACGAACGCAAATCATCCAACACATGCTTTAAAATCGTCTGGAAACGCGTAAAAGGATCTTGACGGAAAGCGGATTCAACCCAAATTACACAACAAATTGAATCGACACCGCCTTTTTTCAATTGCGGATAATGAATTCGGTCGAATACATCAGTTTCTCCGTTACTCCTTCTCCATGCGATGTCCGTAAAAAGATCTGAATGGATGTCGAAAACTTTCATATCAATCTCTCCTCGCTTAAGTGATTTCCATTTTAATGGCGCGTCTCTGACTCTGTCTAAAAGTAGTATACGAGCGACAACAATATACAGGGGGAGAGGGGTGCAAACTGGGTAGAGAAGAGATTGACGTACTCGTAGAGGATATAAATGAGAGAACAATTACAGTCGTTCAGTAAAAAAAAGTAAGCACCGGGTTTTCGGCAATCTCATTTAACAATGAGATGGTAGAAATCCTGGTGCTTTTTTGTGAGGGCTATCCTCTTTCATTCAGATAAAAGTCAAATTAGATCTTTAAAGAACGCCGATGAATTTCTTCTTCCAACAACTCGATAAAGTGAGGATTTAACTTAATGTCTTTTGCTTTGAAGTAAGATTTAATCAATAAGTCATTAGGTAATTTTTTCAACTGGGATTACACCTCCGATTTTTTTAACATATGTGTACTAAACTGAAATGTTGAGACATAGATTGGAGAATAGGGCAGAACTAAGCTGTACACTAAATCTACCAAAGATTAGGACTAAGAACAACCGTTCTCTTATCCACAGGTGGTGGTGGATAAGCTGTTCAAAACATGTTCGTAATGAGTGGCAAAGCATTGCTAGCCATGGGTATAAGGTTAATAACCTTATCCACAGTTGTTGGAATTGCGAAATTTGTCGAAAGATTTAATTAGTTAATAAATCCTTTTGAGTCCATTCCGCGGCTTGAAGGAATTTTTTTTTGCCTACATATGAATCGAGCTAGCTAGTTAATCATATAAGGCGGGCGGTGAAGAATAGATTGGTGTAATGCGTGTGTAAGATAGTTAGAAAATAGTGTGCCTGAAGGGGGAGGCAAAGTGCAGCAAGTAGGGGGGAAAGTAAAAAGTGAAGGGGAATCGGATTGCACTGCATAAATTGTGGACATAAACAAAGTGAAGGGAAATTTTGTGCAACGTGCGGAAACGCATTAAGCATCGAATTCATCGAAGTTCAGCAAACAATGAGCAGAACGGCAACGAAACCTGACATAAAGTCGATAGAAAAGGTTGAATTGGTCAAGGTGGCCATGAAAGCGTACTGGGTCTATTTTGTAAACCATTTGAAACGTCCTTCTGATGCCATGGACCAGGGGGAAAAGGTATTAAGAAACGGCATTGTTACTATCGTCATTCAATCAATATTAATAGGGCTTTTCTTGTTCACATTCATGAATAATATACCAATTTTTATTTATGGGTTTCCCTACGAAGCTTCATTTGTTGAGGTTATGGTTAAATCGTTATTACTTAGCTTGGGTTGTACGGCAATTTCCATCGGTTCATTGTTTATCACGCTTAAATTTCTTGGGCCCGATCAGTCCTTAAAAAACATTGCAGGCATTTACGGAACACAGCTAATACCATCGACATTCCTCATTCTAATCGCACTTATTTTCCTCCTGTTAAAAGCGTATGCGTTCGGAAACGTATTGCTATCCTTCGCACTTTTAATTGCATTTCTTATTGTGCCACTGTACATTCTTATCAAGTTCGTGCGACAAGATTTATCGGCAGTGGATCCACTCTACTGTGTAGTCGTTTATGTCGTCATTGTTGGGATTGCTTTTTCCATTTTATATATCCTTTTAGGCGACTACGCAATAGGGAGCATGATGAGTCGATTGGTATTGTTTTAGTACCGCCGATAAAAAAAGAAGGAACAACTCGTTAAGAGTTGTTCCTTCTTTTTTATGCTCTTTGGTCGACTGTGAAGCTTGATGTTTTGAATAGCTCAGGAACTCGATCTTTTGAAGCATAAGCTTGATTGACAGTAACTCCACTCAAAATTGTAACTAGTAATAGAATAGATAACAGTTTCTTCATTATAAATCCTCCCATGTTTTTATTTTTCTATATAAATATCCATATCTATTAGCTTCTTGAAAGTAAATAGATGATAGTTTATATTTTCGATTACGGTAATACCATTCGGCGAGTGCAATACAGTATTTATGAACATATTGATAATCCTGTATCTTTTTGAAGTACTCAATCGCTTCCTCGGCAATTTTTTCGGACAAACCTTTTTCACTGTAAATTGATTTGAATATATTGAAATGGTGATAATACGAAATGGCGTATTTATCTTCTAAATGGGAAATCAATTCTATGCCTTCATTACACCACTCATTAACAAGCTTCTTATTATCTAGCTTTGAATACTCAATTACTAAACAAAATATTGAAATTAGTGGTTCATCATCATTGTTTTTATATTCAATACTTTGTTTATAGTAACTTATAGCTTCATCACTATTGCCTATTATACTGGAAAGTGCACCAAGATTGTGGTAAACAATTCCTTTTTCGTGGTGCAAATTAAATTCATCACATATTTGCATTGCCTTTAAATAGGATTCATATGCTTCTTGAAATTGTTCATTTTTCTTTTTGGTGATTCCAATTAGTATATAGCACTCTAATACTCTCTTCATTAAAAAGTTTTCTCTAAAGTATTCGAGTGCATTTCTAATATATTCAATGGAGGTGAAAATTCGGCCATCCGCTGTAAATACTACCCCAAACATAAAATTCATTTCTGCTTTTTCCCAATCTTCTAGTAAAATATCATCAATTAATAATAACACATTTTCGAAATACTCAATCGATTTATTGCGATTTTCAATCGAATAATTATAGATTGCTTTATTTACAGTTAATAAGTAAATTTGCCGTGGATTAAAGTCTTTACATGATTCTTCTAAGTAGTTTATTTCTTTTTTTAGTTCATCAAAATCCATACCTGAAATGATTCGGAACCGTAAAACGATTAGAAGGTAAGTGTAGTAGAGCGATTGGTTTTCAAATAGTGGACTACAATTCAGTAGATAATCTAGTTTCTGTTTAGTCAAGCTCACGTCTCGACTCGTAATTACTTCTTTATAGGTCTCATTGAGCATTCTTTCAAAATCTAGCTCAGTTTGCAAATCATTTTTTTGTAACTTCGAAGGATCTATACCTAATCGATTAAATAATAATGTAACGACGTCTTCACTAGGGAATATCAAATTCCGTTCGATTTTGGATAAGTAAGAAGGCGTGCAGATTCCTTTTGCTAAAACTAATTGTTTCATTTGTTGTCTGATTCGTTCTGCCCTTATTAAATGTCCAACTTTCATTAGCGAATCCCTCTCTTTTAAATCATAGTTCATACGTAGCATTAATCATACCATTTTAATGTGGGAAATAAATTAGATAAACACTCAAAAAATGCATAATTCCGAAAAAAATGTCCCAACTTAATTGAATATTATTCTAGCCATATAAATGATATTGTTGAGTAAGAGAGCGAGGGATAGTACGCATGCGAATTGAAGACATTTATTTTGATGAAGCTGTTATGCGAAATAAAAGACAAAAAGCTACTATCCAAAGTAGGAATAAAGAAATACGAGTTCGCAGCCCAAAAGTGATTTCCTGTATAGTGAAACGCATATTTACCTGCTTATCATTCTTTCGAAGGGAGTGAGATTATGCCCATGGAAACGCCAAATGACCAAATTGAAGTTGACTTAAAAGACATAGATTTATATGAAATGAAAATAGAACTGATGGCATTTTTGGATAAAATGAAATCAAATGGATTCCTGGAATCAGTCGAATTCCGGGATAGTCCATTTGGCATCAAGCAAATCTAATTTTCTTATTGAAAGCGCAACATCCACAAACTTATCGACGGTTTGTGGATGTTGCTTTTTATGATTATGTATTAATCAAAACCCGAATTAGAATCTACCGCTTTAATCAGTTTAAGTTTCTTTGGTTGACCATCCACCTTCAGTCAGATTCATGTAGTCCTAAGGACCAATCACTCCAGATAAACCGCGAAGCTCTCACTCACCAGTTCTAGACAACCCACAGGACATCCACATCATCGAAGTGTTATAATAGTGTGACAAATAAATGTAATGTAAATTGAAGGAGTGAATGGAATGGCTATTGATGTTTACCTAAATTTTAACGGAAATTGTCGTGAAGCGGTATTGTTTTACGCGGAGGTTTTTGGAACAGAAGAACCCAAAATAATGACTTTTGCAGAAGCACCACCTAATCCGGAATATCCCCTTCCAGAAGAAGCAAAAAACATGGTTATGCACACTCGTTTAAATATTCAAGGGAGCAATGTTATGTTCTCAGATGTTTTTCCCAATATGCCCTTTGTTGTGGGGAACAATATAAGCCTTGCGGTAGTCAGTAAAGACCAGGATGAGATTAACGCCATATTTGGTAAACTGAAAGAAGGTGGGAACGTGGGCATGGAACTTCAAGAAACGTTCTGGAGCAAAAGCTACGGTATGGTAACGGATAAGTTTGGAATTGAATGGCAAGTTAATTATGACAATGGAGAAACTTTCATGTAATTCGTCATTTTTACGAATTGCTATTTCATTTTGGAGAGTAAAAACGCAATGCGCATAGATAAAGCGCACTGCGTTTTTTTATTTTCACCATTTATCCGCTACATTCGAATCATTTTGAAATTACCTAGCTACTGTCCCGCATATATATAATCGTCTAAGTTTATCATCATAGGACTTTAATCTAAGTGTTGCAACTTCATTGGGAAAACCGTACATCCATTTCATTGAATGAAAAAAAGAGGAGTGGTTTCATGAAGTTGAAAAGACGTTGGATACTTGGCATATCTCTTCTGCTTTTCTTGTGTACTGCATGCCGACAAACGAGTGATGAAACAATCACAAAAATTGAAGTTCCTCCGGCACAAGCGGTGGAGATTGCGGCGGGATGGGCAGCGACGGAAAGTCTAGTGCAGGCAGGCGGCGTCTATGAAGAGGGGGAATATCAGAGGTTCAATGATAAAGGGAAGACGTATCGATATATGGCCAGTCAATTGGACACGAAGAAGGAATTACGGGCTGAACTTGAAAAGTGGCTAACAAAAAAAGTTGCTAAACGCTATATAAAAGAGCATGGTTTTATTAAACAAAATAAGAAGTTGGCGCAAATCGAGTCGGATGGAGGATCCCTTCTTGAGTGGGAAGTAGCAACAGCAGTGTTGGTGAAATCGAAAAAAAACAAGTATATATTTGAGTTAAGTGTACCGATAGGCTATACGGGTACTTACGATAAATTCGAAGTCACATACGAATACGTGAAAAAGTCCGGTTGGCGTATTAGTAAACTGCCGAATTATGTGGATTAACCAGGATAGACGCTTCGGCTATCACTTTTATGCGCCTGTACTGTGTGATAAAAAAGTTCCGATTCATTCATTACCGTGTGTGAAGTGCCTTTATCGAAAACTGCACCCTTTTGGTATCGATCAAACACAGGTGCAGCTTCGGTAATTTTATCGATTTCGTAGTAGAAGCTTCTGTGAATGAAGGAAAAGCTGCGATGAAGAGTAATAAAAATAGAGTGGATTTTTTCAATCGTTAATATGCCCCTTTTGTCTTTGTTCTCTTTCTATATAATAGTTAGAAAGTCGGAAACTAGCGAGGACTAATTGGATTTTATTACTGGCTTATAACTCTTGGACTTATCAACATTTGTAGTGGACAGATTGTGCATAACAACCATATTATGCATGAAAAAATAGAAAAGACGGTTTTTTTGCTGTTAACAACTTTATCCACAGAGAGAAATAGCGTATATAAGCTTGAAAAAGTGTCTGTATTTTGCGTTAACTCAAGTGGGTATAAAGCTGTTCACCTTCAACACTTATCAACAAATAGGCTTTATAATAATGTGTATATTCTGATTGAAAAGACCCAACAGATATTTGAGGGAAATAGAAAAAATCGTACTTGGAGTGATGTAAATTGAATCTACAAAAACCTAAAAAAGCCAGAGATAGAGGGATACCGATTGGTCGTCTCCCAGTCGGCATGAAGAATTGTATTACGGATGTGGAAGGTGTAAAGGTTGGACATGTAACGCTGGATAATCCATTGGATGGAGATGAATACGCAGCTACGGGCGTGACTGCTATATTACCGCATGGCGACAATTTATTTATGCATAAAGTAGTGGCTGCAAGCTATGTACTGAACGGTTTTGGAAAAACATCGGGGCTTGTCCAAGTAGATGAGTTAGGCCAGATCGAGTCACCGATTATGCTGACAAATACGTTTGGCGTTCCCGCGGTTTCACAAGGGACGCTACAGTATATGTTAGATAAAAATTCGGAGATTGGGGATACAACTGGCACCATTAATCTGGTTGTGGGGGAATGTAATGACAGCAGGTTGAACTCAATCCGCGAGCTGCCGCTACAACCAAGCCACGCGATTGCATCTATCAAAGGAGCGTCCACTGATGCTTCATTGGAAGGGGCAGTTGGCGCTGGAAAAGGCATGATTTGTTTCGGATATAAAGGTGGCATCGGTTCGTCTTCACGAATTGTCTATGAAGACGAAAGTGGGGAGTCCTATATACTCGGCTGTTTAGTTTTAAGTAACTTTGGCAGAAAAGAAGATTTTCAATATGAAAAATATAAACTGAATGATAATCAGGAATTTCCTAGCTATCCGAAACCAGCTGACGGGTCCATCATGATTGTGTTAGCTACAGATGCACCGCTCAGCAGTAGACAATTGCGCAGACTAGCAAAAAGATGTGGCATCGGGCTCGGAAGAACGGGCAGTCATTTCAGTAATGGCAGTGGCGACATTGTCATCGCCTTTTCAACTGCTAATAAAATTCCGCATTTTTCAACCGGAACTGTTGAAACGAGACAACAAATGAGAGACGATCATCCAATCATGAATGATTTTTTCCTGGGTGCAGCTGAAGTTACAGAAGAAGCAATCCTGAATTCATTGTCACAGGCAGTGACAACTACCGGGCGGAAAGGGAATACTGTTTATGCTTTTCCATTTGAATGAACATAAAGATGCGATTGCCAAGGATGAAATGCCGCGGATATAGTTTTTTCAGGTATTATCATTTTGCGTTAACTAGGTGATTCACTAAAAATAATCAGTGGATAACTTGATCAAACATTGGACATGTTTGCTTTGGATTGAACGACTTCTATAGCATTATCGAGATGTCTTAATAAGTAGGGATGCGACGAAGTCGCATCCCTACTTATTTTTTTCGATAATCGTATGGTAGTTGTTCATTCGTCGCTTTCCAAAAACACAGCTACAAGTAGTGCCGAAGCTTTTCGGGACGATAGAATAACTCTCTTCACACATGGAGAAAAGCGGTCAAAGATACAATTTTGACCGCTCAAACCTTCTTCAATAGTTTCTCTACTTTTATTTTAGGGATTTGTCACTTTCATATAGAGCATCACATAATCTAAGCTAAATGTAAGGAGAGAATACTATGTACAACGTGCGAAAGTGCCCGAAATTACATCTTCTAGCCATCCTTCCCTCACGGTAAAACTGTCGTGATTAATTCGCCGATAGCAGACCGAAAATAACCCAGTGAATTGTCAGTTTCAAGGTTTGACAAGAAAAACTGAAAACAAAGACCAAAAGAATTATTTTTTCTAAAAACCGCTAGACAGGAAAGAGATGATGCGCTATAATCCAGTTAATCAAATAAAACATATCAAGTTACTTGGTTATTGAAAACGGCCCATGTGGATTGGTTAAACAGCCTGCATATGTATCTCTTTCTGAATTGAATAGGTAACAAAAGTGGCTAATCGGTTAACCGAAGGCTCTCAACTAGTATTAAAGTTGGGAGCCTTTTATCTTTCTTCAGCAGGTGTCCAAACACCTACTGAAGAAAGATAAAGCCTCCGGCGGATGTCACAGATTTTGAAAGGAGTCAATCGAGCAAGCTCGATTCAAAATCTGGACGCAATTACGCGGAGGCGTAATTGATTTTTAAAAAGGAGGTTATTGGGATGAAGAAGAAGACGACAATCCGTTTCATGGTAGGCATCACTGCAATGTTAGGTATTTTAACAGGATGTGGTGGCACGGAGGAAGGCGGGGATCAAACAGCCTCTGCCCAAAAGAATTCAGTTGAGCTTTTAAACGTCTCATACGATCCAACGCGTGAGCTATATGAGGAGTTTAATAAAGAATTTGCTGCACATTGGAAAGATGAAACCGGCCAGGAAGTGACTATTCAGCAGTCGCATGGTGGTTCCGGAAAACAAGGTCGAGCGGTAATTGACGGTCTACAAGCAGATGTTGTCACACTGGCACTTGCCTACGATATTGACGAAGTCGCCGCCGCCCGTGACCTACTAGCAGAAGACTGGCAAACTAGATTGGAAAATAACTCAACACCCTACACCTCAACGATTGTTTTCCTAGTTCGAAAAGACAATCCAAAAGGGATTAAAGATTGGGATGACTTAACGAAAAAAGACGTATCGGTCATAACACCAAATCCGAAAACATCAGGCGGCGCACGTTGGAATTACTTGGCGGCTTGGGCATATGCGGATAAGAAATTTAATGGAGATGAAAAGAAAGTAAAAGAATTTGTCGGTGATCTCTATAAGAACGTTGAAGTACTAGATTCTGGAGCTCGTGGTTCTACGACAACTTTTGTTGAACGAGGCATTGGAGATGTATTACTTGCTTGGGAGAATGAAGCCTTCCTAACGTTGAATGAACTTGGAAAAGGTGAATTTGAAATTGTCGTCCCGTCACTCAGTATTTTAGCGGAGCCGCCAGTTGCAGTAGTGGATAAAATCGTCAAGAAAAAAGGCACAGAAGAGGTCGCACAAGCCTATCTGGAATACTTGTATACAGAAACTGGACAGGAAATTGCTGCGAAAAACTACTATCGTCCACGTGACCCAGAGGTATTGAAAAAATATGCAGATGTATTCCCAGAGATTAATCTCGTTACAATTGACGATGATTTCGGCGGATGGAAAGAAGCCCAGGAAAAACACTTTAATGACGGCGGCACCTTCGATGAAATTTACTTACAGTAGTGAATCTGCATAATGAATCCAACAAATAAATTAAAGGCATTGAACAACATTTAATTACAGAATTGAAGGTGAAGGAATGGCGAAGAAATGGAGATTTAAGAAACATAGTATATTGCCGGGATTCGGGCTGTCTCTCGGATTCACGACGCTGTATCTCAGCTTGCTCGTTTTGCTTCCGCTCTCCATGGTCTTCATTAATACATCATCAATGGGCTGGACAGATTTTTGGGCTACGGTAACAGAACCACGCGTCGTTGCATCATACAAAATAAGCTTTGGCACCGCATTTGCAGCGGCCTGCATCAATCTGGTATTCGGTGTGTTAATTGCCTGGGTACTCGTTCGATATTCGTTTCCTGGCAAGCGCATCATTGATGGATTGGTAGATTTACCATTTGCGCTTCCTACGGCTGTTGCAGGGATCGCATTAACAACACTGTATACAGAGGATGGCTGGATCGGTCAGTTTTTATCGTTTAAAGTAGCGTTTACGCCGCTCGGTATTACGATTGCATTAACATTTATCGGCTTACCATTCGTCGTACGAATGGTACAGCCGGTTCTACAAAATCTTGAAGCCGAAATGGAAGAGGCATCTGCTATTTTAGGCGCGAATCGCTTTCAAACATTTGCGAGAGTGATTGTTCCGGAAATTTTGCCAGCCGCGTTGACAGGTTTTGCTTTGGCATTTGCCCGTGCGATTGGTGAGTACGGTTCGGTTGTTTTCATAGCAGGTAATATGCCGATGAAGACTGAGATAACACCGCTCATTATTATGACAAAACTGGAACAATATGATTATGCTGGTGCGACAGCAATTGGGGCAGTCATGCTCGTATTCTCATTTGTGCTATTGCTATTTATTAACGGAGTGCAATGGTGGACAAATCGGAAATTAGTTCATAATTAGGAGGGGATTCCATGGCAGAACAAATTCAGATGCAGTTGGGTAGTAAGAATGTGAGTAAACGAACTACAGAAGAACAGCCTTGGATTCGAATTCCACTAATTGCGATTGCGCTTGGATTCTTATTGTTATTTCTGGTATTACCGCTTGTCGCCATCTTTATAAAAGCTTTTGAAAAGGGAGCAGGCGTTTATTTAGCTGCAATTTCAGATCCTGACGCCCTATCAGCAATCAAATTAACGTTGCTTGTCGCCATACTTACGGTGCCACTGAACGCGATTTTTGGACTTGCGGCCGCATGGGCAATTACTAAGTTTGAATTTAAAGGTAAAAGCCTTTTAATCACACTGATTGACTTACCGTTTGCAATTTCACCGGTTATTGCAGGTCTCGTTTTCGTTCTATTATTCAGTGCGCATGGGTTGTTCGGTGAATTTTTATTTCAAAATGATATTAAAATTCTTTTCGCCGTTCCGGGCATTGTGCTTGCCACATTGTTCGTCACATTTCCGTTTGTCGCACGTGAACTAATCCCACTTATGCAGGCGCAAGGCTCGGCAGAAGAAGAAGCCTCCTTAACACTGGGAGCGGGGGGGATGAAAACATTCTGGCATGTCACGTTACCGAATATAAAATGGGGATTATTATACGGCGTCATACTTTGTAGTGCGCGTGCAGTCGGTGAATTTGGTGCTGTCTCGATTGTTTCGGGGCATATTCGCGGTCTTACGAATACGATGCCATTACATATTGAAATTTTGTACAATGAATATCAATTTTCGGCGGCGTTCGCTGTTGCATCTCTGATGTCCATTTTAGCAATTCTAACGCTCGTCTTGAAGAATTTCATTGAATGGAAAACAAGTAAGCAGGGATAGAAAAGGGGGTCTCTACATGAGTATTAAAATAGAAGAAGTGTCGAAGAAGTTTGGCTCGTTTGATGCGTTAAAAGATATTAACCTCGACATAAAAACAGGAGAACTCGTGGCATTGCTTGGACCATCCGGATCAGGTAAAACGTCGCTACTGCGCATAATTGCAGGCCTTGAGGAGGCGGATCATGGTGTCGTGTTATTCGGTGAGGAAGACATGACCCATATTCGCACGACAGAACGAAAGGTTGGCTTCGTTTTTCAGCATTATGCTCTGTTTAAACATATGACGGTTTTTGACAACGTCGCATACGGATTGAAAGTGCGACCCAAAAAAGAACGTCCGACTAAAGCTGAGATTACTGCGAAAGTGAATGAATTGCTTGGGCTTGTGAAGTTAGACGCATTTGCTAAGCGTTATCCATCCCAATTGTCGGGGGGGCAAAGACAGCGTGTTGCATTAGCTCGAGCGCTAGCAGTAGAACCAAAAGTACTGTTGCTCGATGAACCCTTTGGCGCACTCGATGCAAAAGTACGGAAAGAACTGCGACGTTGGTTGCGCAGATTGCATGATGAATTTAATATTACGAGCATCTTTGTGACACATGATCAGGAAGAGGCGCTTGACGTAGCGGACCGGATAGTGGTTATGAATGAAGGGAAGATTGAACAAATCGGCACGCCAGAAGAAGTTTATGATCATCCAAATAGTCCATTTGTCTATGATTTTCTAGGAAATGTGAACTTGTTCCACGGGCGCTTGCAAAATGGCAAGCTACTCAATGTCCATGTCGATATGGGTGCCGCTGACCTAGATAGTGCTGAAAACAAGCTGGCTATTGGTTATGTTCGGCCACATGATGTGACGATTGAGCGAGAGGGAACAGATACGGAAGCGGTTAAAGCGAAAGTTATCCATGTACATGTCGTGGGGCGCACTGTCCAAGTTGAGTTAAAACGACATGATAACGATCAATTTCTCGAAGCCGAGTTGACGAAAGAGAGATACCGGGAACTTAATGTGAAAGCCGGTGAAGATGTATATATCAAACCGAATCAGCTGCGTGTTTTCATTCCGGAAGACTTCTCGATTTAGGTTTGCTCGCAGATTGGGCACTATGTGCAGAGTATGTTTGGATCGCTTTGGATTGAACGACTTCTATACGATTATCCAATGTCTTGATAAGTAGGGATGCGACGAAGTCGCATCCCTACTTATCATTTTCGGTAATCGTATGGTGATTGTTCATCCGTCGCTCTCCAAAAGTACAGCTACAAATAGTGCCGAAGCTTTTTGGGATGAAAGAATAGATTGCTTCTCACATGGAGAAAAGCGGTCAAAGATACAATTTTGACCGCTCCAGTCTTCTACTATAGTTTCTCTATTTTTATTTTAGGGAAGTGTCATCTTCTTATTAGAGCATCACTTAATCTTTGCTCAAAGTATGCAGAGAACAAAATGCACAACGTGCTCATGTGCCCGAAATTTCATCTTCGGGCACTTACACTCTTTATAGAAGATCATCTATTCTTTTCTTTCAAGATAACTGCATTTTTCACTTGAATAGTGTAGGAACGCGGCAGGCTAATAAACATAACAGGATAACCGAAAAGAGTGTGGCAAGAAGTGACGGAGTCACTTCTTGCCACACCTGCCCCTCGGTAAAACTGTTGTGATTAATTCGCCAAAAGCGGACCGAAAATAGTCCAGTGAAAATAGCGGTTTCCAACCCCTTCTCGCTATCTTTTTATGCAAATAAACGGTAATTGTATAGTTATTCCTCTTACACCTCCTATTATAACAAAACATTCACAATAGACTAATATATTTGACTGTACTGCTTTTCCAATTTAAACTTAATGAAAATCTTTCTCTTTCCGTAATCATATAGTGGTAGAACAGCAGATTTAGTTTGACACTTTGGCACTGTGCAACAGTTTACGATAATCAAAAGGGGGTTTTTTGATTGAAGAAAAAAAGCATCTTTTCCATGTTTCTCGTTCTGCTTCTCCTAACCATGGCTGCATGCGGCAAAGATTCGACGGAGGATGATACAAAAGAGAACGATGAAGTGGTGAAAGACGAGGGCGGTTCAGGAAATCTCGTTATTTACACTGGGCGTGATGAAAGCGTAGTTGAGAAGGTTGTCGGGATGTTCAATGAAAAATACCCTGATATCCAAGTAGACAACTTGACGATGGGGGCGCAACAAATTCTTGAACGGGTCCGCGGTGAGAAAGCGAACCCGCAAGCGGATTTCTGGTGGGGTGGTACACAATCCGCAATGATGGTTGCTGCGGATGAAGATCTGCTTATGCCGTTCAAGCCGTCATTTGACGATGCGATTGCAGCAGAATATAAAGATGCTGAAGGTCGATGGTATGGAGAAATGCTATTGCCAGAAGTAATTATGATTAACAGCGATGTGTTGACGCAAGAAACAGGTCCGCAAGATTGGGATGATTTGTTGAAGCCGGAGTGGAAAGATAAAATCGTCATCCGCGGGGTTCTTGCATCCGGGACGATGCGTACAATTTACTCATCGATGATTTATCGCCAAGGTGCGGATACGCCTGAAAAGGGGTATGAATGGCTTAGTAAATTGGATGCAAATACGAAAGATTATGCACAAGATCCGACGAACCTCTATTTGAAGTTGGTACGTCAAGAAGGAACGGTTTCGTTATGGAACTTGCAAGATATTTTGCTGCAAAGTAAGTTGAACAACCAGCCGTTCGACTATATTTATCCGGAAAGTGGCGCTCCGATTCTCGTCGATGCGGTTGGTATCGTCAACAATGCGAAAAATGAAGCGAATGCGAAATTATTCTATGAGTTCCTTTTTGATCCGGAGGTTCGTGCTGAACTTGCGGAAGAATTGTATCAGATTCCGACACGATCGGATATTGCCAAAGAAGATATGCCGGATTGGTATCAGGATCTTGATTTGAAGGCACTTGATATTGACTGGGAAGTAATGGCTGAAAAAGAAGCGGAATGGATGGAGCATTGGGATTCGAATATCAAAGGCAAAGGAAAATAAGTGTTCGTTAACAGTTCAACCAGCAAGACCTCGGGTAATTAATCTCGAGGTCTTTCCTCTACATAGAGACTGTATCAATTCGGAAGGGGTGACGGGATGAAGGGTGTTCGACTAACAGATATCACGAAAACATTCGGTAAAGTCCATGGCGTGAAAGGGTTGAATATCGACATACAGCCTGGCGAGTTTTTCACATTTCTTGGTCCGAGCGGATGTGGAAAGACGACGACGCTTCGTATGATTGCAGGGTTTTATTACCCGACGGAAGGGAAAATCTATTTCGATGAGCGTGACGTGACACGATTGCAACCAAATAAGCGCGACATCGGCATGGTATTTCAAAACTACGCGCTTTTTCCGCATATGACGGTCAATGAAAATATTGCGTTTGGTTTGGAAGTGAGGAAGTTCTCCAAGGTGGAAATAAAGGAGAAAGTGGACGAGGTCAGGGGGCTTGTTCGGCTTGGGCAGTACGGTGATCGGAAAATTAATGAACTTTCCGGAGGTCAGCAACAACGAGTCGCGTTGGCTCGAGCGCTCGTCATTAAACCGGATATATTGTTACTCGATGAACCTTTATCTAACTTGGATGCGAAGCTACGTGAAGAGACGCGGATTGAAATCAAACGTTTGCAGGCGGAACTTGGTGTGACGACGGTCTATGTTACACATGATCAAACGGAAGCGATGGCGATGTCCGACCGGATCATGGTGATGGAGGACGGCTATGTGCAGCAAATCGGCACGCCGCAAGAGATTTACAATCGACCCGTGAACAGGTTTGTTTCATCCTTCATCGGCGAATCGAATACGATGGAAATGACCATCATGTCAATCGATGGCGAAAAAGTCATCGTGAAAAATGAATACGGCGTCTTGATAACGGGACTTTTGGAAAATAGTTCTCCACTGGCTCCTATGCATAAAGGGGGAAAAATCCATGTGTCAATTCGTCCCGAATCCATTCGTCAAGGCGAGGGAGAAAATACGCTGACTGGGAAAATTACATTTGTTGAATTCACTGGGCTAAGTGTCAATTATATGGTGGATATTCCAGGGATTACGCTCAAAGTGATGTTCATCAATACAGGCGGAAAACTGTTGGAAATCGGGGATTCGATCCAGTTGAACATTCCGGCCCGAAGCCTTTACTTTCTTGGCGAATAGGAGGCTAAGCGAATGAAGAAGCAAACAATCCAGTCGTCGCGAGATAGCTTGTGGGCTCGCATTACACGGTCGCCATCATTCATTTATGTCCTTATTTCACCATTGTTCCTCATCTTGTTCGGCTACGTTATCTATCCGTTTTACCAGACGTTCATCCAAAGTTTCGGCAGTGAAACGGGACTGAATAATTA
This sequence comes from Sporosarcina sp. Y838, assembly GCF_056786515.1. Classification (NCBI taxonomy): domain Bacteria; kingdom Bacillati; phylum Bacillota; class Bacilli; order Caryophanales; family Caryophanaceae; genus Sporosarcina; species Sporosarcina sp. Y838. The sequence continues at coordinate 23,198 of NZ_JBXCJD010000001.1, forward strand.
CAAACGTTTTTTCAGTTTTGAAAGTACAGCCAATCTGGAAGCGCTCTGGACGAGTGTGTATATTTCGGTTATCAGTGTCATTACGTGTGCGATTGTCGGCGTTTTGATGGCGTTTTTACTGGAACGGTACAACTTTCCGGGGAGGCGTATATTGTCCGTTCTCGTCCTGGTACCAATGGCTTTGCCGCCGCTTGTTGGTGTGTTATCGTTTACGTTTTTATATGGGGAAAGCGGGATTATTCCCCGCGGTCTCCAGCATATATTAAACCTAGAGCAAGTACCGTTTGCGCTGAAAGGGGTATGGGGCGTCATTGTCGTCCATACGTTTACGATGTATACGTACTTCTATTTGACCGCTTCTGCGGCAATTAAAGGGCTGGATCCGTCACTCGAAGAAGCGGCGACAAACCTTGGCGCAAGCAGACTTCGGATTTGGCGGAAAGTTATCTTGCCGATGCTGACGCCATCGATTGTTGCTGCAGCGCTACTTGTGTTCATGATTTCAATGGCGTCGTACACAGCACCGCTCATTTTCGGGGTGGAGCGGACGATGACGATGCAAATTTACTTATCGCGAACCAATGGAAATCTAGATATGGCGGCGACGCAATCGACAATTTTATCGTTCGTATCGATTTCGTTTTTAATCATCATGAGATGGTATCAAAACAGGCGGAATTACCAAAACCTAAGTAAAGGGATCAGTGTCCATCGTTCCGAAGTAAAGTCAAAGTTCATGAAAATTATCGCAGTCTTTCTATCATTCTCGGGTGTTGTCATCTTAATGTTGCCGATATTAACGTTAATTCTCATTTCGTTTTCGGTGGACGGTACGTGGACAATTCAAGTATTGCCGCCTGAATATACATTTGACCATTATATTGCATTATTTACAGATGAACGGACATGGAGGCCAATTTGGAACTCCTTGCAAATGGGCTTCGTTGCTACGCTCGGAAACATTGTGTTCGGTGTTGCGGCAGCTTACGCAATGGTACGGCTCAATTTTAAAGGAAAGACATTGCTTGATATCTTAATAATGGTTCCCTGGGCACTCCCTGGTACAGTTGTTGCGGTGAATTTGATTGCCGCATTCAGTGAGGAAAACATTTTCGCTTTCAATCAAGTATTGATTGGGACGTTCTGGATATTGCCGCTCGCTTATTTCATTCGACATTTGCCGCTCGTTTTCCGTTCGACTTCAGCATCGTTAATGCAGATGGATCAGTCGATTGAAGAGGCTTCGAGGAGTCTCGGCGCAGGTTGGTGGATGACGTTCCGCAAAATCGTACTGCCGTTGACGTTGACGGGGATTTTAGCGGGTACATTACTCGCCTTTGTTCAAAGTATTGGGGAGTTTGTTGCGTCGATTCTTATTTATAGTACATCGACGATGCCTCTATCGGTGGCGATTTTTCAGAAGATGTATGCATTCAAATTCGGCACGGCCTGTGCGTATGGCGTGTTACAAATCGTATTAATTCTTATTGTATTGACGATTTCTGAGAAGTTGTCGAAAGGGACCGCGGGTTCGGCAATTTAACATGGTGACTAACTTGACTTGGTTCAATGGAATTAATCTTAAATGGAGGGGTGTAGTCAATGATCAGGAACTTCAAAGATCGCATCAACGAACTTGAAGGAGAAGAGTTCCCGTCAAAGACCTATCGGAAAATGGTACTGCAACCGGCTTATGATGAAGCGAAGAAATACTTTCTGCGTTCTATGATCCAAATCCATGCCGCACATTTAAAGATGTTGGAAGAGCAAGGGATTGTCAGTCCGGAAGAAGCGATTGTGATTGGAAAAGCGGTCCATGCACTGGACGTGAATTATTACAGCACGGATCATTACAATCCATTGTTTGAGGATTTATTTTTTCGCATTGAACACGATTTAATAGAGGATGCGGGGGAGATTGCGGGTAATTTACATATCGCCCGCAGTCGGAATGATATGGGAATCGCGATTTATCGCATGACGTTGCGTAAAAAACTGCTTGAACTAATGAGTGAGATGCTTGCCTTAAAAGATGCGCTTATAGAGTTTTGCGAAGAGCATATCGATACGGTCATGATTGGCTATACACACACGCAACAAGCGCAGCCGACGACGCTCGCTCATTATTTGAAGGCGGTCATTGATCAATTAGGCAGGGATTTTAAGCGCGTTCAATCGGCTTTTGGAACAGTGAACCGCAGCAGTATGGGGGCGGCGGCGTTGACGACCACGGGATTTGACATCAGTCGTGAACGGATGCGAAATTTACTTGCCTTTGACGATATTATTGAAAATTCGTGGGATGCCGTTGCAGGTGCAGACTACATTACAGAGTCCGCCAGTGCGGTCCAACTTTCTGCACTGAATTTGGGACGCACGGTTCAAGATTTCCTGACATGGGCAACACAGGAGTTCAACGTTTTCACTCTAGCGAATCCGTATGTTCAAATCAGCTCGATCATGCCGCAAAAGCGCAACCCAGTTTCGATTGAACATATGCGTTCTTTGCTGTCAGCGGTCGTCGGAGATGCAAATACGGTTCTGACGATGGTTCATAACACGCCGTTCGGAGATATTGTTGATACAGAAGATGATATGCAACCATTTCTATGGAAAGCAATTGATCGCCTTATTGGTATTTACCAGTTGTTTGGCAGTGTTGTACTGACGATGCACGTCAATAAGCAAAAATTGCTCGAACGGGCGGAGGGCAGTTTTGCGAATGTGACGGAGCTTGCGGATACACTCGTTCGTTCAGAAGGAATTACGTTCAGACAATCACATCACATCGTCAGTAATTGCGTGAAAGCATTGATGAATGCGGGCCAAGAATCGTTAATGAGCTTAACGTGGCAAGTAGCGAATGACCAGGCGCTTCTTATATTAAATAAAAACCTTAAAATCTCAGTAGAAGACTTCAATGCAACACTGCGGCCGCAGCATTTCATATCGATTCGGACAATTTACGGGGGACCTTCTGCAGAAACGATGAAAGCTTCCCTTGAACAATCCAGGATATTTGCAAAAGATGCTATGCAATGGCTAAACGAAAAAGAACGAGCAATCCTTGATGCCGAAATTCAGTTGGAGACATTTAAAACTGACTGGAGTGAGGCATGATGGATGAAGTGATTGTAGCAATCGATGGGGGTGCTACGAAAACAGCGTTAACCGTTCGAAAAAGTACGACTACTTTACTCGATTTAAAAGGGGAAGGCACTAACTACCAGACGTCGGGCGAGGAAAAAGTGAGAGAAGTTCTCACGGGTTTATTGGCAGAAGTGCGAAAAGTGCTCCCCGATTTGCAAGTGACAATCGCAGTTTTTGCAATCGCCGGTATTGATTCAAAACCAGATGAGCAAATTGTACGGGGGATTGTAGAGGAAGTGATTCAAACACAGGGGCTGCGCGTAGGGAAATTGATTGTCGAAAATGATGCACAAGCTACGATGCTTGGAGCAACAAAGGGAGAACCCGGCGCCCTACTCATTTCAGGGACAGGCTCAATTGCGTTTGCACATAACGGAAAAGGTGAAATTGTCCGCTCAGGGGGGTGGGGTCACCGCGCGGGGGATGAAGGAAGTGGCTACTGGATTGGCCGTGAAATATTGCGTGCGCTTTTCAGAATGGAAGATGGAAGAGGTTCGTTTACTTCATTGAAAGAGGAAGTATTGAAAGAGTTGAAGTTAAATTCCGTTCAAGACGTTGCCGGATGGCTATTTAACCCAGATTACACTGTGGATAGAGTCGCATCGCTTTCACGTGTTCTTTTTCAATGTGTACAGCAAGGGGACGATGTGGCAGTGGAAATCATGAAGGGAGCGGCAATGGAACTTGCTAGATTGGTTTTGTCAGTAGTGCGCAAAAGTGGCCTAGAAAACATGGAATGCACTGTATATTTGAATGGCGGCGCGCTTATCCATTCTGATAGACTCATCAATGAAATCAAAAAACATGTCGATGCAGCGTTACCCAGGTGTACGCTTGTAGTTTCGGAAAAAGATCCGATTGAGTTTATTGTAGAGCGAGGTTGGATGGGGTTAAGTGGGTAACGGTTACAACAGCAGTTATCGCATTGAACTTAAGCTTTTATCAGTATAGTAAAGAACGCCATTTCACTAGTAGAAAAGGTTTTCTCATCTGTGGTGCATTTGTATGATTTTTACGTTTTGGAATAAGTTCCTTCTATATATGACTGTAGAAAAACTAACGAGTTATGGGCGGATTCCATATAAGAGTCTGTTCACTTCGGCGACAGACGAAGACCAACAGGCAATTGAGTGGACGCTCGCGTGTACCAATCTAACGGAAAAGCGAACAGTGCCGATTGAAGAATTTTATGGCAGCCAAATGCAACGCGTCTGGATTGCGATGGCCTTAGCGCAAAAAACACCATTTCTGTTGTTAGATGAACCGACTACTTATCTTGATATTTATTACCAATATGAGTTATTGGAATTGATCAAGGGCTTGAATCGTGAACACGACATGTCGATTGTCATGGTTTTACACGACATCAATCAAGCGATCCGTTACAGTGATATCATTATTGCGATGAAAGATGGACAAATTGTGTCTAAAGGAACACCGAGTGAAGTCATTACTGTGCAAACTGTAAAAGAGATTTACGGTGTTGACGTAGTCGTGAAGAATGATAAAGAAACAGGGATGTATATCATTCCTATAGGGATTTAAATTGTATGGGCGACTGTTGCTCGCCAAAGTAACCATTCCAGGAAATACTTCTGGAGTGGTATTTTATTGTCTAGATTTCTGCGCCTAGCCTCAAATGAAGTGGGTATGAGGCTACCACGAAGTTGCTCCTTCGCTGGATGGTCTATGTAAGAGGGGGTGTTTCGTTATCGGGGATTAAATCTGGAAATTAGAGTGCTATAAAATGAGAGTATATTGATCAACAAATATCCTGGTACATGGAATGAATTAGAATTCCTGCTATTACCGCTTCGACGCTTTGTGGATGCCTCTCGCGATAAGCCAGAAAGAATACCACTTTCAGTCTTATCGCTCCGGCTACCACGTAGACGCGCCTTCGCTGGGTAGTCTCTATGTAGAAAAGCGTATTTCTTTATCGGGGATAAACCTGCAGTCTGTAGTGCGTCATTCTTCAATGAAATTAGTATCTCATAGTAATCACATTATAATCTCAGTCCATACATCTCAATATCCCTCTCGATTATGGAAAACACCAGCGCAAGCGCGACAAGGGGTAGCCGAAGCCGTGAGACTGGATGCGAAGCGTTAATCCAGGCTCAGGGCCAGAGGCATCCCCAAAGCGCCAAGCGTTCTATATTCCACACTCCGAATTACAACTCCCACAATAATGGAACAATCCAGCGGAAGCGCGACAAGGGGTAGCCGAAGCCATGAGACTGGATGCGAAGCGTTAATCCAGGCTCATGGCCAGAGGCATCCCCAAAGCGCCAAGCGGTCTCCAATCCACACTCCGAATCACAACACTTCCGATAATGTACACTCCGGCGAAGGCGCGAGAGGCATCCCCAAAGCACCAAGCGGTCTCCAATCCACACACTAAATCACAACTCTCTCAATAATTTACAATCCCGTCCATTTGAGTTTTTATACTTCTAGAAAAGCACCCATCGCGGAAGAAATCATTGAAAACTGAATTCGTGAAAAATAAAATAAAAGTTTTAAAAATGTGCTATATGCGATATATCGCGCTATAGCAGGTGTGAAAGCGGATACATTAAAATTCATTATTTGTAATTAGCTAATAATTTTAAAAACACTGTTGACTCCAGTGGATATCCATTATATGATGACATCAATCCAATTCAGTTCGTGATTCATTTCACAAACTACATAACCTAGACAGCAAGAAAAACAGACGTACCACATGTAAGTGATTTGACAGGGAGTGAACACAAATGGAAAAACCAATGAGAAGTGACATGATTAAAAAAGGTGTAGATCGTGCACCACATAGAAGTCTACTCTATGCTACGGGCGTTAGAATGAAAGATATGCACAAACCTTTCATCGGTGTTTGTAACTCCTATATTGATATTATTCCAGGCCATATGCATTTGAACAAATTCGCAGAAGTCGTCAAAGAAGCAATTCGTGAAGCAGGAGGTATCCCGTTCGAGTTCAACACAATCGGTGTTGACGATGGGATTGCAATGGGACATATAGGAATGCGCTATTCATTGCCAAGCCGTGAACTCATCGCAGACTCAGCAGAAACGGTTATCAACGCTCACTGGTTCGACGGCGTGTTCTACATTCCAAACTGCGACAAAATTACGCCAGGCATGTTGATGGCAGCAGTTCGAACGAACGTCCCATCCGTATTCGTCTCAGGCGGACCGATGGAAGGCGGCGTATCATCAGATGGTAAGCCTCTCTCACTCGTATCCGTATTCGAGGGTGTTGGTGCTTACAAACAAGGTACGATGACAGCTGAAGAGCTGCTAGACATTGAACAGAGTGCATGTCCTACATGTGGATCTTGTTCAGGAATGTTCACAGCGAATTCCATGAACTCGTTAATGGAAATGCTGGGAGTGACAGTTCCGGGTAACGGAACGATCGTTGCCACTTCGGATGAACGACATAGACTCATTAAAGAAGCAGCGGAACATCTAGTTCGCATGGTGAAAGAAGATGTTAAACCGCGTGACATTATAACGAAAGAAACAATCGATGATGCATTTGCACTTGATATGGCAATGGGCGGTTCTACAAACACAGTCCTCCATACACTGGCAATCGCACATGAAGCAGAAATCGAATACGATGTTCGTGATATCAACAAAGTTGCCGAACGGATTCCGTATTTATCCAAAATTAGTCCATCTTCTGACTACACAATGCATGATGTTCATCTTGCAGGCGGTGTCAGTGCAATTATTAAAGAGCTCTGTGAAATCGAAGGAGCTGTCAGTCCAAACCGGATGACGATTACTGGTAAATCGCTTTATGAAAACGTAAAAGATTCACATATTCTCAACGATGAAGTCATTCGACGTCATGATAATGCATACAGTCCTGTAGGCGGTTTGTCCGTCCTATTCGGCAATATCGCACCAGACGGCGGTGTCATCAAAGTAGGAGCCGTTGATCCTTCTATTAAAGAGTTCCGAGGTAAAGCCATTGTGTTTGAATCTCAGGAAGATACGCAAGAAGGCATCGACAACGGAACGGTAAAAGAAGGCGACGTTGTTGTCATCCGTTATGAAGGTCCAAAAGGCGGACCGGGAATGCCGGAAATGCTTGCACCAACTGCAGCGATTGCAGGACGTGGGCTGGCAACCAAAGTTGCACTCATTACAGACGGACGATTCTCAGGAGCGTCCCGTGGTATCTCGATAGGCCATATTTCACCGGAAGCGGCTGAAGGTGGACCAATCGCGTTAGTCGAAGATGGTGACATCATCAATATCGATTTAACAAACCGAACAATTGAACTCGAAGTCTCTGACGAAGAACTAGAAAAACGTAGAGCAAACTTAAAACCATTCGAACCTAAAATTAAAAAAGGCTATTTGGCCAGATATTCAGCGCTTGTCACATCTGCAAGTACAGGCGGCGTCATGAAAATCTAATAGATTAAAATCAATGATGGGGCAAAAGTAATTAGAACCTGTATTCCCAGAGAGTCGGTACCGCTGGAAGCCGACAATACACCTAATTGCGACATCACCCCGGAGTGGATTGCTGAAAGTTAAGTAGGCAATCCCGGGCGCAGAGAAATCGGTGCTCGTTATATAAAGAATAGACCTAGTCTATTCACGAGACAGCTAGATTGCTGTGAACAAGGGTGGTACCATGAAAAGTTTTTTCATCCCTATGTAAAGAAGAGTTTCTTTGCGTGGGATGAAAAGACTTTTTTTATTGAAAACAAAGAGCGGCCGTATAGATGCAAGCCCGAGCATTCGGCCATTCGTAGATTGGATAACAAAAGTAAAAGTAAGGAGGAGTTTACAGATGAATGCTGAAGTTCAAACGAAGCAAGCAATACAGGGAATGGAGCTAGAAACTGTATTTGAACCACAACCGATAGAAAAAGTGAAAGATGGGTCAGCTGTTCTTATTCAAGCCTTAATAGACCAAGGTGTCGAAGTGATTTTCGGCTACCCTGGAGGGGCAGTTCTCCCAATTTATGATGCATTGTATCAAAACCCCATTTCCCACGTGCTTGCACGTCACGAACAAGGCGCGATTCATGCGGCTGAAGGGTATGCACGTGTTTCAGGAAAACCCGGAGTTGTCATCGCCACATCCGGACCGGGAGCGACGAACTTGGTAACAGGAATTACGGATGCAATGATGGATTCATTGCCCCTCGTCATCTTCACGGGTCAAGTAGCAAATACAGTCATCGGGACGGATGCTTTTCAAGAAGCGGATATTATCGGAATCACACAGCCAATCACAAAGCATAATTATCAAGTGAATGATGTAGCCGACTTCCCAAGAATTATCAAAGAAGCTTTCCATATTGCATCAACAGGACGTCCGGGACCAGTACTTGTGGATGTTCCCAAGAATATTGCAACTGCACTCTTCATCCCAACCGATGACATGAATATTGAAGTGGATTTACCGGGTTACCAGCCGACAACGACTCCGAACTTTTTACAAATACAAAAGGCGGCAGAAGCTATCTCCAAGGCGAAAAAACCTCTTATCCTAGCAGGTGCGGGTATCCTACACGCTCAGGCGATGGATGAATTGGTGGAACTGGTGGAAAAACATCAAATTCCAGTTACAAATACACTTTTAGGTCTTGGCGGTATCCGAGGAGACCATGAACTATTCCTCGGAATGGCCGGTATGCATGGAACGGTTACATCCAATATGGCCATTAATCAGTGTGATGTACTGATCAATATCGGCGCACGTTTCGATGATCGACTAACAGGAAATCTTGAAACATTCGCTCCGAACGCAAGAATCATCCATATTGATATCGATCCTGCTGAAATCGGGAAAAATGTACCAACAGAAATCCCAATCGTAGCCGATGCAAAAGAAGCGTTGCAAGCATTATTGAAACAAGAGTTTGATTCTCCAGACACAGAAAACTGGTTCAAATATTTGAAAGATTCAGCTGAACAGTATCCGTTATGGTACGAAGAAGATGTTGAAGGCGCTATTCTTCCACAACAAGCACTTGAAATCATCCACAGAGTTACAAAAGGGGATGCAATCGTTACAACAGACGTCGGGCAGCATCAGATGTGGACGGCGCAATACTATTCACTGAACAATCCGGATCATTGGGTGACATCTGGTGGTCTCGGTACAATGGGCTTCGGCTTCCCAGCTGCAATTGGTGCACAAATCGCCAAACCGGATGCACGTGTACTTGCAATTGTAGGTGACGCTGGTTTCCAGATGACGGCTCAGGAGTTGTCTTTGTTACAAGAAATGCGGATACCGGTCAAAATCATCATACTCAACAATGGCTGTCTCGGAATGGTACGTCAATGGCAAGAAACGTTTTACGAAAGCCGCTATTCACAGTCATTGATGCCGGTTCAACCTAACTTTGTAAAATTAGCAGAAGCATACGACATTAAAGGCTATCGGATAGACACATTGGAAGAGGCAGAGGCGGTATTCCAAGAAGCACTGCTTTCTGATGAACCCGTCCTCATCGATTGCCGCGTGAAACAGCTGGAAAACGTCTATCCGATGGTTGCACCTGGTAAAGGATTACATGAGATGGTCGGGGTGAGAAAAAAATGAGAAGAGTTATTACTGTAACAGTTATCAACCAAAGTGGCGTGTTAAACCGTGTGACTGGCTTGCTGATGAAAAGGCAGTTCAATATTGAAAGCATGACAGTCGGTCACACCGAAATTCCTGGCAGATCAAAAATGACGTTCATCGTGAATGTGGAAGATGAACAGAAAATTGAACAGCTTGTCAAACAACTGCAAAAACAGATTGATGTCCTTAAAGTCAATGACATCACAGACAAAGCAATCGTCATGCGAGAGCTGGCGCTGGTGAAAGTCATTTCACCTCCACATGTCAGAAGTGAAATGAACAGCATCATTGAACCATTCCGGGCGACAGTCATTGACACTGGGAAAAATGTCGTAACGTATCAAGTGACTGGTAATCCGGAGAAAATTGAAGCATTTATCGACCTCCTTAAGCCCTATGGCATTAAGGAATTAACACGAACAGGTGCCACGGCATTTGTTCGTGAAACACAAAAAATCCAATCACCCCAGCTATCTATTTTAAAGTAAAAAAAGCGCAGGGCGGTTGGAGTGTAGGCAGCAATACAAACTAAAAACTATAAACCCACTATTAGGAGGAAAACAATTATGGCTAAAATGTATTATAACCAAGATATCAACGAAGGACTTTTGAAAGATAAGCTTATTGCAATCATCGGATACGGATCACAAGGTCACGCACATGCACAAAACTTGAATGACTCTGGATTCAATGTAGTTGTCGGCGTTCGCGAAGGAAAATCATTTGATCAAGCTAAACAAGACGGACTAAACGTGTTGACTGTTCGTGAAGCTGCTGAAAAAGCGGACGTTATCATGATCCTACTTCCGGATGAAAGACAGAAGCAAGTCTATGATGCAGAAATCGAGCCAGCACTTACTGCAGGGAAATCACTTGTTTTCGCACACGGATTCAACGTACATTTCGATCAAATCGTTCCACCAGCAGATGTTGACGTATTCCTAGTTGCACCAAAAGGACCTGGACATCTCGTTCGTAGAACATTCGAAGCAGGCGCAGGCGTTCCAGCATTGTTCGCAGTGTACCAAGACGTTTCTGGTCAAGCAAAAGACGTAGCTCTTGCTTATGCAAAAGCAATCGGTTCTGCACGCGGCGGAGTTCTTGAAACAACATTCAAAGAAGAAACTGAAACAGACCTATTCGGAGAACAAGCGGTACTTTGTGGTGGATTGACTTCACTTGTCAAAGCAGGATTTGAAACACTAGTAGAAGCGGGTTACCAACCAGAACTTGCTTACTTCGAAACATTGCATGAAACAAAACTAATTGTTGACCTTATGTATGAAGGCGGAATGGCAGGAATGCGTTACTCAATCTCAGATACAGCTGAGTGGGGAGATTTCGTTTCAGGACCACGTATTGTTGACGCAGATACAAAAGCACGCATGAAAGATGTATTGACTGATATTCAATCAGGTAAATTCGCGAGAGATTGGATTGCAGAAAACGAAAACGGCCGTCCGAACTTTAACAAGTTTGAGGAAACTGAAGCACAGCACGAAATTGAAGTAGTTGGTAAAAAACTTCGTGCGATGATGCCTTTCGTTAATGAAGGTGCGAAATCAAAAGAGGAAGAAGTGGTGGGTAGTGCGAAAAATTGACATATTCGACACAACTCTTCGGGACGGTGAACAATCTGCTGGTATTAATCTAAACACCGCAGAGAAGTTACAAATTGCACGACAGCTTGAAAAATTCGGGGCAACAATCATCGAAGCAGGGTTTCCTGCTTCATCCCCGGGTGATTTCGAAGCGGTACAACGTATTGCAAACATAGTGAAAAAATCAACGGTAACTGGTCTTGCCCGCGCAATGAAAAGCGATATTGAAACATGTTGGGACGCACTTCGTGGTGCAGAAGAACCCAATCTTCATGTATTTTTAGCAACTTCACCTATCCATATGGAATATAAACTTCAGAAGACACCGGACCAGGTCGTCGATATTGCAGTAGAAGCTGTGAAATACGCACGCAAGTTTTTCCCTCGTGTTCAATGGTCTGCGGAAGATGCAACCCGCTCCGATCGCGATTTCCTAGTCCGCATCATCAATCAAGTAATTGCGGCGGGTGCAACAGTTATTAATATCCCAGATACAGTCGGCTATGCTACACCTCAAGAATACGGGGCGTTGTTCAAGTACTTGAAAGAAAACGTGACAGGTATCGATAAAGTGAAGCTTTCCGCACATTGTCACGATGACTTAGGATTCGCAGTTGCGAACTCAATCGCAGCGATTGAAAATGGTGCCGATCAAGTTGAAGGTACAATCAATGGAATCGGAGAGCGTGCAGGAAATGCAGCGCTTGAAGAAATTGCAGTCGCTCTACATATCCGCAAAGATTTTTATGGATTGGAAACAGGCATTAATTTACAAGAAATCAAACGCACGAGCCAGCTGGTTAGCCAGTTGACAGGCGTTGTCATTCAGCCAAACAAAGCGGTTGTCGGTAAGAACGCATTCGCGCATGAGTCAGGCATTCACCAGGATGGTTACTTGAAAAATCGTGAGACTTATGAAATTATTACGCCAGAATTAATTGGCGGTAAAACTGAACCACTTGCACTCGGTAAACACTCCGGCAGACATGCATTCAGCGACCGTGCCATTTCAATGGGCTTCGATCTAGACGCTGATAAGTTGAATGAAGCATTTGTAGAATTCAAGAAGCTTGCGGATCGTAAAAAGGAAATTACAGAAGATGATCTATTTGTATTGTTTACAGATCAGCAAATTCAAAATAATGATATACCAGTTTATAAACTGGTTGATGTTCAAGTGCAATATGCAACTGCGAATGTCCCAACAGCTACGGTTACAGCGGTAAACCCAAAAAGGGAAACAGTGACGGCAACGGCAACGGGTTCGGGATCAGTTGAAGCTATTTTCAATACGCTGGAAATGCTTGTTGATGGTAAAGTTCATATTCTTGATTATCGTGTTACCTCCATTGGAAAAGGACGCGATGCACTTGGTGAAGCAGTTGTTAATCTAAGTATCAATGGTGAAGTATCCATTGGGCGTGATGTTGCACAGGACGTGTTGGGCGCATCGGCAAAAGCCTACTTTAATGCGATCAACAGGCAATTGATTCAACAGGATTCAAAAACAAAAACAAAAGTTAATGTTAATTAACTAACTATATCGAAGACATAGATAAATTCATAGACAGCGGAAGCGCGTTGTTGTAAGTAAGAATTTTCAAATAGTGTGAGCTTCGTAAACAGATTGAAAACAATAAGGAGGAGAAGTTCTATGGAGAAGAAAATAACAGTATTACCAGGTGACGGAATTGGTCCAGAAGTGACAGAAGCGGCAGTGAAGGTACTTGAAGTAATTGCAAGACGTTTTAAACATACATTTAACGTAGAATACGGTGTAATCGGCGGCGCTGCAATCGATAAACATCAAAATCCACTTCCGGATGAAACAATAGCTCTTTGTGAAGCGAGTGACGCGATTCTTCTCGGTGCGGTAGGCGGTCCTAAATGGGACCAAAACCCTTCAGCATTACGCCCTGAAAAAGGTTTGCTTGCCATTCGTAAACGTTTTGACTTGTTTGCTAATTTACGTCCAGTCAAAGCAATTCCATCCCTACTCCATGCTTCTCCTCTAAAAGAAGAAGTGGCAAAAGATGTTGATATGATGATTGTACGTGAACTGACTGGCGGTTTGTATTTCGGAGAACCAAGTCGTCGTACAGCAGAAGCAGCAGTGGATTCACTGGTTTACACACGCGAAGAAATTGAGCGCATTGTTGTCAAAGCATTTGAAGTCGCTCGCTTACGCAGAGGGAAAGTCGCTTCTGTTGATAAAGCGAATGTGCTTGAAACGAGTAAGTTATGGCGTGAAGTTGTTGAAGAGAAGAAAAAAGCATATCCCGATATCGAAGTGGAGCATATGTTAGTCGATTCAACAGCAATGAAACTAATTACAAATCCAGCAGCATTTGACGTTGTCGTAACTGAGAATATGTTTGGTGACATCCTAAGTGATGAAGCATCTGTCATTACGGGTTCACTTGGCGTTCTACCGTCAGCAAGTATCCGTTCGGATGGTTTCGGTCTTTACGAACCGGTTCATGGTTCTGCACCAGAAATTGCAGGACTTAACATGGCAAACCCTGCCGCGGCTATTCTATCTGCTGCAATGATGTTGAGGTATTCATTCAAGATGGAAACGGAAGCATCAGAAATTGAAAAAGCGGTTAACTCGGTTTTCGAAGATGGTTTCTTCACAGCTGATCTTGCGGCTTCGGGGCAACGCGTGTTATCTACAAAAGAATGGACAGAAAAAGTAATCGACGAACTGGATACTCAATTCGTCTCGAATAGCATAATGTTCTCATATGTTTAATTTCATCCAGCATGGGTTCAAACCCATGCTAGATGAAATTAATGCCTCCGGCGGATGTCACAGATTTTGAATTGAGCAAGCTCAATTCAAAATCTTGACGCAATCACACCGAGGCGTGATTGAATTTAATTAGCCCAACGCAATATTAATGAGAGAGGAAGGGGTGTCATATGGTTAAGAATATCATCGAAAAAATCTGGAACCAGCATATCGTCTATGAAGAAAAGGGGAAACCAGATTTACTCTATATCGATCTTCATTTATTACATGAAGTGACTTCTCCGCAGGCGTTTGAAGGACTTAGACTTGCCAATCGAACTGTGCGCAGACCTGATCTTTGCTTTGCGACGATGGATCATAACGTACCAACACGTAACCGTGATGCGATCAAAGATCCGATTGCACGGAAACAAATCAACACATTGCAAACGAATTGCGACGAATTCGGAATCCCTCTTGCAAATATGGATCACCCCGACCAAGGCATTGTCCATATTATCGGGCCGGAACTGGGACTTACACAACCTGGAAAAACAATCGTCTGTGGCGATAGCCATACATCTACACATGGCGCATTTGGTGCAATTGCTTTTGGAATCGGCACGAGTGAGGTAGAGCACGTACTTTCAACACAAACATTGTGGCAAGCAAAACCGAAAACAATGGAGATCCGCATTAACGGAAAACTTGGTTTCGGTGTTACTGCAAAAGATGTTATTTTAGCGATTATCGCCAAATTCGGTATCGATATGGGAACTGGACATATTGTTGAGTTTACGGGAGAAGCCATTCGGAATTTGACGATGGAAGAACGTATGACGGTTTGTAATATGTCGATTGAAGCAGGTGCGAAAGCCGGTTTGATCAGCCCTGATGAAACGACAATCGCCTACTTGAAAGACCGTAGATATGTTCCTGAAGGCCAAGATTTTGAAGAAGCGGCGGCGTATTGGCTGTCCCTTGCAACAGATGAAGGTGCATCCTACGATACGATTCTTGAGATAAATGCGGATGAAATTGAACCGTTTGTCACATGGGGAACAAATCCTTCAATGGGATCGGGTATCTCCGCACGAGTACCTTATGCAAAAGACTATGCAGTGGAGTCAGACAAAGAGGCTTTGAAACAAGCACTGGCGTATATGGGCCTTAAAGAAGGAATGCCACTGAAATCCATTGACATCCAACACGTTTTCATCGGTTCTTGTACAAACGCGAGATTGAGTGATCTACGCGCAGCTGCAAAAGTGATTAAAGGGAAGAAAGTACATCCTTCTGTCACGGCAATCGTTGTACCCGGATCACGCACCGTTAAAAAGCAGGCAGAGGATGAAGGGTTGGATTCAGTATTTCTTGAAGCTGGTTTTGAATGGCGGGAATCAGGTTGCAGCATGTGCCTTGCGATGAACGATGATGTTGTTCCAGCAGGTGAAAGATGTGCTTCAACATCAAACCGTAACTTTGAAGGTCGTCAAGGAGCAGGGGCACGTACACACCTTGTGAGTCCGGCTATGGCAGCAGCTTCTGCGATTGCAGGTCACTTCGTAGACGTACGCGAATTAGAAGTTGTTCATTCATAATTGAGGAGAGGATGATTAGATGGAACCGATTAATGAAGTCGTTAGCGTCATTACACCGCTAGATCGTAAAAACGTTGATACAGACCAGATTATATCAAAAGAGTTCTTGAAACGAATCGAGCGTACTGGATTCGGAAAGTATTTATTTTACCACTGGCGTCATCATGCAGATGGAACCGAAGTGAAAGATTTTGTCTTGAATGATGAGCGGTTCAAAGGATCTAAAATCCTCGTCGCTCAGGAAAACTTCGGTTGCGGCTCTTCGAGGGAACATGCGCCTTGGTCAATTTTAGACTATGGATTCAACGTTGTCATCGCACCAAGTTTTGCAGATATCTTCTATAATAATTGCATGAAAAACGGTTTATTGCCCATTAAGCTAAAAATGGATGAAGTTGAAGAGTTGCTTGCAAATGGCCAACAGCAACCCTATTCAGTTGAAGTCAATTTAGTTGAACAGACGGTAACTGGGCAAGGCGGAAAGACTTATTCGTTCACAATTGATCCGTATTATAAAGAAATGTTGTTAAATGGCTGGGATGAAATTTCTTTAACTTTTAAATATGAAGAACAAATCGCCAAATATGAAGCACTACATCAACTTACGTAAATGCGAAAGACTAGAGGACGTGGAGTGAATCTGAATTTGTATGACACAGCAAGTTTATTTGAAGCATTTGAACGCATATCACAAGTTGTGCACAGAACACCTATTAAACAATCGAAGACGTTAAATGAATGGACACAATCAAATGTCTATTTAAAGCTTGAAAATTTGCAGAAGACAGGGTCATTTAAAATACGTGGCGCATATAATAAAATTTCGACACTGTCCGCGGAAGAATGTGCAAAAGGACTAATTGCCGCTTCTGCGGGAAATCATGCACAAGGAGTTGCGCTGGCAGGACGAAAAGCAGGCGCACGCGTTACGATTTTCATGCCTGAAACAACGCCAATCGCAAAAGTGGATGCTACTCGCAAATACGGTGCGACCGTTAAACTTATCGGGAAAAGTTATGATGAAGCCTATAAAGCTGCACGTACCGAACAGCTGGCAACGGGTGCGACATTTGTTCATCCGTTTGATGATCAAACCGTTATCGAAGGGCAGGCCACAGTTGCAATGGAAATGCTGCAACAACAACCTGACTTGGATACGATTGTTGTGCCAGCAGGCGGCGGCGGGCTTCTTGCAGGGACTGCACTTGCTGTGAAGGCGATACGGCCAAGTGTAAAAGTAATTGGTGTTCAGGCTGCCAACGCATCTGCGATATTCACAGCATTCCATGGACGAAAAAACAGCTCGACGCATTTTTTACCGACAATTGCAGAAGGAATTTGCGTTCGTGAACCAGGTGTAGTGACAATGGATATCATTCATAATTATGTCGACGATATGGTCACGGTAACGGAACAGGAAATTTCATCAGCGATTCTTTTCATGCTCGAACGTGAGAAGCTCCTTGTTGAAGGAGCCGCAGGGGCTGCAATTGCCAGTGTGTTGAACAAGAAGTTACCTGTTTCATCTAATCGGGTCGGTATAATCGTCTCGGGTGGGAATTTCGATGTTAGTAAGTTGGGTGACTGTATTGCAAATACGACTGATATGGTGACTAACTTTTACTGAGAATCCTTTGGTGTCTTTCGACGCTGAAGGATTTTTTAAAATAATGAAACAGGACTCCAGTCGTCGAAGTGACGATCAAGGAGTCCTGTTTTTTCTATCGGTAGAGTGTCAGTCACTTTTTACCGAGTCCATCTTCAAAAACGATTGGTTTCAGCCCAGATTCAGCAGCCGCAAGCTTTCTTCTGAGACCGATAAAGAATGCGATTATAATAATCACGGTAATGATTCCGGCGATTATATAGGCTATATCCATTGGTAGACGGAAACCAATTTGAGCGTTCAATATATAGGTGAAAGTTGTCATGGTTATGAATGTCGCAGGGATCGCTGCAATCCAGTAATTTTTCTTCTGCAGAGCGAGATACATAGCACCAATCCACAGTGCAATCATTGCCGTGGTTTGATTGGCCCAGGCGAAGTAACGCCATAGTATATTGAAGTCCATTTGTGTCAGAACGACGGAGATGGCAAACATAGGCAGTGCAATCCATAAGCGACTACTGAACTTTCTTTGTGCAATGCCAATGTAATCTGCGACAATCATGCGCGCACTTCGGAATGCGGTATCACCGGAAGTGATAGGTAAGACGATTACGCCAAGAACTGCAATTGTTCCTAAGACTGCGCCAAGTGTTGTCATTGATACTTCTTTGACGATTCCAGCAGGTCCGACAGTATCTAGCAAAGCACTTAAATCGGTTCCGTGAAAAATGGACATCGCTGCCGCTGCCCAAATCATCGCGATGATCGCTTCCGCAATCATCATTCCGTAGAAAATATAACGTCCTTGTGATTCATTTTGAGTTGTACGAGAAATGATGGGTGACTGCGTAGCGTGAAAGCCTGATAAGGCACCACATGCAATGGTAATGAAGAGAATCGGGAAAATCGGTAGTTTATCAGGATGTAAATTTGCAAGTGTAAGTTCAGGGATAGGGTGACCTTGAATAATAATGGCGCCCCCGATGCAGACCGTACTGATTAATAGAATCAATCCTAAAAACGGATAGAGCCTACCAATGATTTTATCAATAGGAAGTAGTGTAGCTAACAAATAATAAGCAAAAATGATGACGATCCAGATTCCAACTGACATCCAGCCTTGTGTTAAATCTCCTAGTAACGCGGCTGGTGCTGTTACAAATACCGTTCCGACCAGAATTAATAATAGTAAGGCAAACGCATTAACGACATGTTTGAATACTTTCCCAAGAAATTGACCGGCAAGTTCAGGCAAGTGGGCACCACGATTTCGTAGTGAAATCATTCCGGTTAAGTAGTCATGGACAGCGCCTGCGAAAATGGCTCCGAAAACAATCCATAAGAAAGCAACCGGCCCGTAAAGTGCACCCATAATTGGCCCGAAAATAGGACCTACACCCGCAATGTTTAATAATTGAATCAGCGCGTTTTTCTGTTTGCTCATTGGTACATAATCTTGCCCATCCGCTAGCGTATACGCTGGCGTTTTACGACGTTCCTGCATGCCGAATACTTTCTCCACGTACTTGCCATACGTGAAATAAGCGGCAATCAACAGTGCAATCGACACAAGAAATGTAATCAATTCTACTCCTCCTTTTTTGTTGGTCGTGTTGTTGCAGTGATAGATTGTAGTTGAACTTAGGTTCGATGGCGGTGACTGTCACCCAATAAATTGTCCGAGCTATTTATTGAATTACCGAATCCGCGAATATCAATCCTGATGCAGTGATAGTTCATCTTTGGGAGATGATTGTACTGGTATTCGAACAATTTATGATTTGCAAGTGAGCTGTGGACAAACCGAATCGTTCTAATCGATGTCGGATAAAAATATTCAACATGAATGCTCACATTATTCTCTACTTTCAAGTAAGAACCCCTCATACCTCCAGGACTTTATTCGATTCGGTTCATTACTATATGAATACGCAGGGGCTGTTATTCAATGGGACATAATTCATTGAATAACTATTTGGTTGCTTCGAAAAGGTTGTGTAATCGATTATAAAAAGATGGGAGTGGGGGATAATAGGTTGCTTTTCGGGATGGTGCGAAAAATCCCAGTATTTCAATAGCAAGTGTGTTACGTTTTAGCAAAATTAGTGACATGTTTATCCATATAACATTTCCGGCCGTCCAATGCCTGCAGGTGAGCGCCAAACGCCCGTAGAACCGCCCGAATGTCGCCGGTGACCGCCCAAACGCGCTGTCGTACCGCTCAAAACTCGCCTGCGACCGCCCGAATGCGCTGTCGTACCGCCCAAATCTGTCCGTCAACCGCCCGAACCCGTTGTCGTATGGCTCATAGCTCGCTGTCGATCGCCCGAAATCGCCGTCGTACCGCCCAAAGCTCGCATACAAACGTCCAAACCCCTCAACCACCCACCAACAACCTAAAACCCAAGTGCCTTCCTCACCTCCGTCACATACGTTTGGCTGACGGGTAACTCTGTGCCATCCCTCAACGTTAATAATAGATTCGAAGTGATGTCCTTGGAAATACGTAAGATGGCTGGAATGTTCACAATGTAAGAGCGATGGACTCGCATAAAGTTTTTTGGAAGCCTTAATTGTAAATCTTTCAATGTATGCTTGGTGCTGTACTGTTCGCCGTCCACGTAAAACCAAGTTTTCTTTTGTAAGCTTTCTATATAGGCAATCTCATTGATCGGAACAGGGCTCCAGTCTTCATCCTGTTTACCTGTCAGGAAACGGAAGGGTTCATGGCGGTGTACATGATAATTCGGAGGCAAGATGACGATTAGCGCACCAGGTTCACCAAGCAGGTCAATGGGATAGCCGATTCCATAGTAGGGAACTCCGAATGACAAGTTATCCATGATTGTGTCCACTTTAATGCGGTCATGAATCACTTTATCTGCAAGGCTCCCAGGCATAACGGGCTGACCTTCTTTCAACTGGATATCGTGAACGCCTTCAACGTAATAAATGTAATGACCGCCAATGGCAATCGCGACGGCAGCGTCTTTTGGGACCCAGTCACCTAATATTGAAGCATACTGTTGTAATACATCTCTAGCAATCTCCACATTTTCCTTCACCACATCTGTTTCCCCCTTTATAATCTATTAATCTAAAACATTCAGAGGATTTCGTCGACTCTAAATCAAGTTCATCCCGAAAAAATATCATTTTGTCGGAAAGTACAGACAACTTCGGTGTTACTGTTATATATTACTGTATAACAACTGCGGCTGTTATGAAACAGTACAAAAGCATTAATTTCATAAATAGCTGACCGTTAAAAAAATTGGAAGGTGTGACGTTTGATATGACTAGACAAAAGCAGATTGAGCAATTGGAAAAAAGTTGGGCAGAGGATAGCAGGTGGAAAGGGATTGAACGTCCTTATACTGCGGAAGAAGTTGTGAAACTTCGTGGATCCTTTTTGATTGAACAAACACTGGCAACTAAGGGTGCAACACGTTTATGGGATTCATTGCATGAAGAAGATTACGTCAACGCACTTGGTGCGCTGACAGGTAACCAGGCTGTACAACAAGTAAAGGCTGGACTTCAAGCAATCTATCTAAGCGGCTGGCAAGTGGCAGCAGATGCAAACCTTTCGGGCCAAATGTATCCTGACCAAAGTTTATATCCCGCAAACAGTGTACCTTCTGTTGTCAAACGTATCAACCAAGCACTTCAACGGGCTGACCAAATCGACCATTCAGAAGGGCGAGACGATGGATTTGACTGGTTCGCACCAATTATAGCGGACGCTGAAGCAGGATTCGGTGGACCTCTTAATGTATTCGAATTAATGAAAGGTATGATTGAAGCCGGAGCAGCAGGCGTTCACCTGGAAGACCAACTTGCATCTGAAAAGAAATGTGGACACCTAGGTGGAAAAGTTTTGCTTCCTACACAAAATGCGATTCGTAACTTAGTGGCTGCAAGACTTGCGGCAGACGTTCTCGGCGTACCAACTGTTCTTATCTCACGTACAGATGCAGATGCAGCAGATATGGTTACAAGCGATATAGATCCAGTAGATGCTAAATTCCTAACTGGCGAACGGACACCTGAAGGATTCTACCGGACAAAACCTGGTATCGACCAAGCAATTGCACGTGGATTGGCTTACGCGCCATATGCCGACCTTGTCTGGTGTGAAACGTCCCATCCGTCCCTTGAAGAAGCGCAACAGTTTGCAGATGCAATCCATGCGAAATTCCCTGGGAAAATGCTTGCTTACAACTGTTCACCTTCATTCAACTGGGAAGCGAATTTGGACGAAGCAACGATTGCTAAATACCAAGTGGAACTCGGGAAGATGGGCTACAAATTCCAATTCGTCACACTTGCAGGTTTCCATTCATTGAATCACAGCATGTTCAACCTTGCGCATGACTACAAAGACAATGGCATGGCGGCATACTCGAAACTGCAACAAGCTGAATTTGCGAATGAAGAGAAAGGCTACACAGCAACAAGGCATCAGCGTGAAGTTGGAACGGGCTACTTCGACGACGTGTCACAGATCATTTCAGGCGGCACATCATCTACGACAGCTATGAAAGGCTCGACGGAAACCGCACAATTCGTTAATCAGTGAACAATCGGAAATCGGAGAGGGTGATGAAACTGTCAACGAAAGCCAATACAGCTCATACGATAAAAGTCATAGGTGAACTGGACGCTGAAAGTGAAGGGATATTGACTCTGGAAGCACTGGAATTCCTACAATCTCTTCATACTCATTTCGATGAAAGACGGAAAGAACTCTTAACGAAACGAGCACAGCGTCAAGTGGAAGTGGATAATGGGGTACAACTTGATTTTTTACCCGAAACCAAAGCGATACGGGATGGGGAATGGACAATTGCGCCCCTTCCTAGCGACTTACAGGACAGACGGGTAGAAATTACGGGACCTGTTGGACGGAAAATGGTCATCAATGCATTAAACTCAGGCGCAAAAACATTCATGGCCTGTTTTGAAGACGCAACTTCCCCAACTTGGGCGAACATGTTGGAAGGCCAGCTCAATATGATAGATGCCGTCCGCAGAACGATAGAGTTTGAACAGCCATCCAATGGAAAAACATACAAATTGAATGAAGAAATTGCCGTTTTGATGGTTCGACCGCGAGGATTACATTTATTGGAGAAAAACGTCTTGGTTGGCGATGAACCGATTGCAGGAAGTTTCTTCGACTTTGGGCTTTACTTCTTCCATAACGCAAAGGAATTAATCGCACGTGGATCAGGACCTTACTTCTATCTACCGAAGCTCGAAAGTCATCTAGAAGCCAGATTGTGGAACGATGTATTCATTTTTGCACAGCAGCAACTTGGTATTCCCCAAGGAACAATTCGTGCAACCGTGTTAATCGAAACAATTATAGCGGCATTTGAGATGGACGAAATACTTTACGAGCTTCGAGACCATTCAGCAGGGTTGAATTGCGGGCGCTGGGATTACATTTTCAGCTATATTAAGAAGCTGCGCAATCAGCCGGATGTCATTTTGCCGGATCGAGGCCAAGTGACGATGACGTCGCCATTCATGCGGGCATACACATCGCTCTGCATTCAAACTTGTCACAAGCGGAATGCCCCGGCAGTCGGGGGGATGGCGGCACAAATCCCGATTAAAAATGATCCAGAAGCAAACGCTGCGGCATTTGGCAAAGTAAGTGAAGACAAACGCCGTGAAGCGACTGACGGGCATGATGGAACGTGGGTGGCGCATCCAGGACTTGTCGCAGTAGCGATGGAGCAGTTCAATGCGCATATGCCAACACCGAATCAGATTGACCGTAAGCGGGAAGACGTTCATGTAACCGCAGCGAACTTACTCGAAGTCCCAGAAGGAACAATTACAGAAGAAGGCCTGCGAATGAATTGCAGTGTGGGCGTCCAATATATCGCCTCTTGGCTGAGAGGAAATGGGGCGGCTCCAATCAATAACTTAATGGAAGACGCGGCAACAGCAGAAATCTCAAGATCCCAAGTTTGGCAATGGATTCGTCATCCGCAAGGAAAACTTACCGATGGCCAAGACATTTCAGAGAAATTAGTTATGGAAGTATTGAAAGAAGAAGTTGCATTAATTCAACAGCAAGTGGGAGAAGAAGCATTCCGTTCCGGTAGATATGAAGAAGCCGCTGAACTGTTTTCCTCATTGATCGTGCAAGATGACTTCGTTGAGTTTTTGACACTGCCAGGTTATGAAAAATTAGTATGAGGTATAAATAAAGGCCAACTATTATGAGAGTGGAGGAGATTAATATGCAAACAAACAAAAACAGGAAAGAAATGCCGAAAAAGATTTGTCGGGAATGTGGCTGTGAAATTGTAGAGAAGGTCGAGTCTCCATTGTTCGAGTGTGAACGATGCATTGGTTTAAACGAAGGATGACAGAATGGCGGCTCAATTCCTTAAAATAGGATAGAGCCGCCATTACTATGGAAAATGTATACACAATTTCGACAAGGATAGAGGACTTTTACAACATATATAGAAGTACTACTAGTGGACGTTAAACAATCTAAAGAAATGAGAGGGATACTTAATGCGAAACGAAGAAATGCTTTTGATACCCGGACCGACGCCAGTCGTCGATTCCATTTACGATGCGATGGCAAGTGAAACGAGAGGACATACAGATCCTAGATTTGTTGCCATCTATAAAAATGCAATCGAGCAGACAAGAGAATTACTTAAAACCGACGGAGAAGTATTCGTCGTTGCTGGATCTGGAACGGTTGCAATGGAAATGGCACTCGTCAATACTGTCGCTGCCGGCGAAAAGATATTAATCGTTAGTCAAGGCTTCTTTGGTGACAGGTTCATAAAACTAGGCCAAGCTTTCGGGATTGAAATAGACGTTCTGCAGTCCGAGTGGGGCAAGCAAGTCACTCCTGAAGTAGTGGAAGCGAAACTGGCCGAAGGAACCTATAAAGCTGTTACAATCACACACGCCGATACATCAACAGGTGTCGCAGCTAATCTGGATGCGCTTGTTCCCATTATAAAAAAACACGGGGCACTTGTCATTTTGGATGGTGTCTGTGCAACGGCTGCGATGGAAGAAGATATGAGCAAAGGGCATGGCCAACCGGACTATAAAATTGACGTGATTTTAACAGGTTCTCAAAAAGCAATTGGCGTGCCACCCGGACTTGCAATTGCCGCTTTCAATAAAACAGCTTTGGACGCAAGAGCGCAAATCGAACGCGTTCCAGCTTATTATTGCGATATCTATAATTGGATTCCTATCATGAATGATCCATCGAAATATTTTGCAACACCGCCTGTAAACTTGATTTATGCCTATGATGAAGGAATGAGACTCGTCCTTGCAGAAGGGTTGTCGAACAGAATTGTACGCCACACGGCATTCGGAAAGGCAGTGCGTGCAGCACTTTCTGAATACGGCATGAAAGCATTAGCACAAGAAGACGTTGCAGCGTCAACTTTGAGTTGTATCCTTTACCCGGAAGGCGTTAACGATGCCGAGTTCCGCGCAGCACTCGGTAAAAAAGGCGTCATTGTCGCTGGTTCGCTCGCTCATTTAGCAGGCAAAGCATTCCGCATCGGGCATATGGGCAATACGACGGAACAAATGCTCGAAAAAGCAATCGAATTAATCGGGGAAACGTTGAATGAAATCGGTCATTCTGTAGATATCCAAAAAGCGGTTGAACGGTTTAAAGAAGAAGTGAAAGTGGCCGTTTGATTAAGAATTAATGTGGGCTATCCTATAATGGGATAGCCTTTTTTGTTCTGGAAATCGTACGAGTGCACGAATCCACCTCGCGACCGCCCGAAAACGCTCATCAACCGCCCGAATCCCCCTATGCAACCGCCCAAAACACCTACAAATCTAGTATGTATTCATGGAGTACCCTGCTTCATTCCTAACCCTAACGGCGATATCGGGTTTATCTGTAAATACGCCATCCGCACCCATCCTTAGAAGGGCTCGGATTGTATCTTCATCATTAACGGTAAATGGATGAACGTCCAGTCCTTCCTTGTGCAGTGTTTCAACAAATTCCTCTGTTACTGCGTCAGCATTCAAACCTACACCGGATGCATACACTTCAAGTTTACGTAACGCTTTTTTTGAAAGGTGCGCAGCTTTATCGAACGTGTATAACTTGATTAGAGGAATAGAAGGTTCCATGGCAGACACTTTTTTCAAGCTCTTCTCACTGAAGGATTGAATGATCACTTTTGGCATTATTTCATTTTGATCAAGGAGGTCGTGAGCACGAAGTTGTTGGATCAGTTCATTTTCAATGCCCATGTTGTTTACAGGAGATTTCATCTCAATATAGTAATTAACTTTACTGCCAAAATGTAGCAATATATCCTCCAGTTCAAGGACTTGTAAATCTTTATATCCCGGAGAGGCATAACGGGGGTTCTTTTCATTAAAATCCTCGCCAGGCGAATAAAGATCGAGTTCATCCATCGTAACGTCAGCAACTGCTTGTTCGGCATTGGGAAATGCCACGATTGAATCGTGGAACGCGACAAGTGTGCCATCCTTCGTCATTTGTAAATCAAGTTCAATGTAGTCCGCACCCATTTCAACAGCCATTTCATAGGCAGTTAACGTGTGACCGGGCGCATAGGCCGATGCTCCGCGATGCGCAATGACAAGGAATCTATCTTCAGGTAAAGATACGCGTTCTGCAGAGGATATCATGCAACCGGATAACGCTAAAAGGAGTAGCAGCATCGTCATTTTTTTCATCGCAATCGCTCCTTCTTTGTTTTAGCAATGTAAATAATTATAAAGATTCAGTAAATAATGAATGGCAAGTTGTCTACTTATTGTAGGCTATACATATAGATAGGAGAAACCGCTAAAGGTAATTGGATTATGATTAGAAAGGAATTGAATTTGTGAAAAGAGTAGAACTTATTAATCTATCTAAATCTTATGATAAACAAACTAATGTTATTTCCAATATAGACGTAACAATCGAGCCTGGCGAGTTTTTCGTTCTCGTCGGACCTTCTGGATGCGGGAAAAGCACGATGCTACGGATGATTGCAGGACTTGAAAGTTGTACGAGTGGAACACTGAAAATCGGCGATCAGGTAGCGAATCATTTATCACCCGATAAACGTGACCTTTCGATGGTGTTTCAAAACTATGCACTCTATCCACATTTGACAGTCCAGCAAAATATCACATTTGGGCTTGATGTGAAAAAAGTGAAGAAAGTGGAGCAACAGGAAAGAGCAGCTGAAGTGGCGCAAATGCTGGGGCTAAGCGATTTTTTAAAAAGAAAACCCCGTGAATTGTCAGGCGGGCAGCGGCAACGGGTTGCACTTGCCCGTGCGATTGTCAGTGAAGCACCAATTTGTTTGATGGATGAACCACTTTCCAATCTCGATGCAAAACTGCGTGCACATATGCGTACTGAAATTAGAAGGATTCAACGAAAGCTTGGAATTACCATGATTTACGTGACTCATGACCAAGTTGAGGCGATGACGATGGGGGATCGTATTATGATTCTCCATGAGGGGGAAATTCAACAAATCGGAAAACCGATTGAGATTTACAACAATCCTGCCAATCCTTTTGTTGCAACGTTTATCGGTTCCCCACCCATGAATCTGGCGAACGCTGATATAGACAAAAAGGCATCTGAAATCGTAATCGGTGATGTATTACGTTTGCCCATGCCTCCTTTGAAAATGAGTTATTTCCCCATGCCTCTGCTCACTGCCGGTATCCGTCCCGAACACTTACGCCCGGCTTTAAAAGAGACGCCGGAAGAGGACAAGTTTTATGTAGACGTTACAAACGTTGAAGTGTTAGGCAATGAGACCGTGTTTTCTTTTACACTAGGTACATATGAGTGGATGGCAAAATGGAGTGGACAATGGCAAATCGAGATTGGAGATAGACTTCCAATTCTTATTAATTACGATGCGGTATGCCTCTTTGACGCTACATCGGGCGACTTGATTAAAAAGCCTACGAACCTTGGAAATGTCGTATTCGGTAAAGAGGTGCTGATATGACCGCACTAGAAAAACCGGGGTTTTGGAAAAAAACAGCGAATGTGAGAACTGCACTTCTTTATTTATTGCCATCTATCATTCTCTTTTCTGTATTTGTATTCTATCCGATGTTCAGGACAATCTATTTAAGTTTCTTTCTAACGGATCAAAACGGTAATGCTGCAATTGGAGTCGGTTTTGAGAACTATGCCTATTTAATGGAGTCGACAGCATTTATCAACAGCATGAAAGCAACCGGTTTATTTGTCTTATACACGGTACCAATTGGCATTCTCTTAGCCTTATTTTTCGCATTATTGGCGAATGAAAAACTGAAAGGCATTGGTTTCTTTCGGACATTGTATTCATCGACAATGGGGATTTCTGTAGCTGCATCATCTGTTATCTGGTTGTTCATGTTCAACCCGAGTATGGGCATGTTCAATCGGATACTGAGCATGTTGAATTTGCCGCAAATCCAGTGGCTGCTAGATCCAGAGTGGGCACTTCTATCCGTTTCCATTTCAACGATTTGGATGAATATCGGATTCTCCTTCCTGATTCTACTTGGAGGGTTACAAAATATAGATGAACATCTTTATGAGAGTTCCCGAATTGATGGGGCGGGTTACTATTATAGGTTGAGGCGTATTACGCTTCCGATGCTATCGCCCACATTATTTTTCATCATTACCATTTCGCTCATCAATGCATTCCAGTCATTTGGACAAATTGATATTTTGACACAGGGCGGTCCGTCGACTTCGACAAATCTCATTGTCTATTCCATTTACCGCGAAGCTTTCGTCAACTATCAGTTTGGAACGGCAAGTGCACAGGCGGTTGTTCTATTCATCATTATCCTTATTGTGACGATTCTCCAATTTAAACTAGGAGAAAGGAAGGTGCACTACCAATGACAACAAGCCTTCCGAAAAAGATTTGGATTTATTTTCTGCTGATTGTTACATCATTTCTTGTGTTCTTCCCAGTCATGTATGCTTTTCTGATTTCCTTTATGACGGGCCCTGAACTTTTACAAGGGAAGTTTCTACCGCAGTCATTTAGCCTGGATAACTATTTTAAAGTGTTTGACAGGTTGCCCTTGATGAATTACCTATTGAACAGTTTCATAGTTTCAGTGAGTGTCATGATGGGACAGCTTGCAGTATGTAGTCTTGCTGCATATGCATTTGTATTTATCCCATTCAGAGGGCGTGATTTCATATTCTTCCTGTTCATCTCGACAATGATGATCCCTTGGGAAGCAACGATGATTCCGAATAAATTCACCATCCAAAAACTGGATTGGCTCAATACATATCAAGGGTTGACGCTGCCTTTCTTCGCACTGGCATTTGGCACATTCCTGCTGCGTCAGCATTTCAAAACGATACCAAAAGAAATGCACGAAGCTTCACAAATCGCCGGTTTAAGTCGATTTGCATTTTTTAGACGTGTTATCCTGCCTATGTCAAAAACAAGTCTCGTGACGTTAGGTGCATACGGCTTTCTGACGACATGGAATATGTACTTATGGCCATTGCTCATTACGACAAATAAGTCCGTGAGAACTGTCCAAATCGGCTTGAAACAACTACAGTCGCAAGAAACGGGAACAGAATGGGGGGTGGTCATGGCAGGCGTGATTATAGTAATCATTCCTACATTATTATTGTTATTTATTGGTCAGAAGCAGTTACAGAAAGGTTTATCTCAAGGTGCTTTAAAATGATCTTGGCGAATATAAAAAAGGGGTGCTTAGTGTGAAGAAAGTGTTGAAATCATCGCTATTTTGGATTCTTATAATGAGTTTGGCAGTTTTAGCGGCATGCACGAACAGTGATAGCGATACGCAAGACGATGCGGCGGAAACACCTGAACCTGAAACGGGTGAAGAAACGACTGTAGAGGATGAAAAAGTATCCATAGAATTTTGGCACGCAATGTCCGGTTCTGGGCAGGAGTCGCTTGATGCAATCGTCGAAGGATTCAACGAGTCACAAGAAAAATACGAAGTGCTCGCTGAATTCCAAGGAACGTATGAAGAATCTCTGACAAAACTGCGTGGAGTTGGCGGGACAAAAGATGCACCTGCCATTACGCAAGTATTTGAAGTCGGTACGAAATATATGATTGACAGTGGCTACATTGAGCCAATCCAATCATTCATTGATAAGGATAATTATGATCTTTCTCAACTTGAGGAAAATATTTTAAACTACTACAAAGTCGATGGAGAGCTGTATTCAATGCCATTCAACTCATCGACGCCAGTTATTGTCTACAACAAAGAAGCTTTCAAAGAGGCTGGTCTAGACCCTGAAAAAGCTCCCGAAACATTCTCTGAAGTAATCAGTGCTGCAGAGAAACTGAAAAAAGGTGAGATGTATGGATTCTCCATGCTGACGTACGGATGGTTTTTCGAACAGCTCGTTGCAACACAGGGCGGATTGTATGTCAATGAAGAAAATGGCCGTGCGGGAGATGCGACAGAAGCACTCTTTAACGGACCAGAAGGACTTAACGCTTTCAACTTCTTAGATACGATGAACAAAGCCGGTACATTCGGCAACTTCGGAACAAACTGGGATGATATCCGTGCAGCGTTTGCTTCTGAAAAAGTAGCGATGTATATGGATTCATCAGCAGGCGTTGCAGGTGCTATTGCTACTGCGCCATTTGACGTAGGCGTTGCATACATTCCCCACGCGGATGAAGTGAAACGAAACGGGGTTGTAATTGGTGGTGCTTCGCTTTGGATGTCTAAAGGAATAGATGAAAAAGACCAAGAAGCAGCATGGGAGTTCATGAAATATATGACGACACCGGAAGTACAGGCAAAATGGCATCTGGATACAGGGTATTTCGCCATTAACCCGAAAGCATATGATGAAGAGAGCGTAATTGAAAAGTGGGCAGAATTCCCACAATTCAAAGTGACAGTCGATCAGTTACAAGATACGGTTCCAGGTCTTGCGACACAAGGAGCGCTCATTTCAGTCTTCCCGGAATCACGTCAACAGATTGTAACTGCTTTGGAAGATCTTTACCAAGGGGGAAATCCTCAGGAAGTCCTTGATCAGGCAGCAGAAGGAACGAACCGTGCAATGGAAATCGCTAACAAAACGAAACAATAGTCTAGTAGAAGATAAGCCCCTATTCGTGTAAGAGCGAATAGGGGTTTAGTATGCTGTAATTGTACATTTGTGTGGATTTCGAGTTGAACAAAGAAGTCGTTATTGAATATCCATTAATTACATATGAGTGATGCTTTTATCCATCAATAGATCTAGATAGGCTAAAAGATCGTGAGGGGAAATAATGAAGTTCACAGTAGCGAAAAAACTATGGTTTGGTTTTTTAACAATTTTGGCATTACTCGTCATTGTGGGTGGGGTAAGTTTATGGGCTTCCATACGACTGGATACAGATTACAAGTATTTACTGGATGACCGTGTAAAAAAAGTGAATTTAGTAGATGAATTCATCCTAAAGCACAATGAAATCCAAGATGAAGTACGAGGTTTCATGTTGTTCAAGGATGACGTGCATCTGGATGCGCGTCAAGAACAGATTAACCGCTATAACGAATTATACGATGAATTGTCAACCATGCTTCGTTCAGAAAAAGATCGACAGTCATTGGAAGAACTTAATGCGGCACGAGCAAAGTTTTTAACCTTACAAGATACAATCGTTGAAAATATTCAAGCTGGAAATGACCGGAAAGCAACTGAACTAGGAAGAGCATCGATAAATGTGGATGTTGTTGTATTGGAAAATGCCGAGAGTATCAAAGGGGAACAATTTAAGGCGTTGGAAAAAACCCGCTCTGAACTGGAAAGTTTCGTGGCAGGATTAAAATTATTTGTCATTTGTATGGTTGTGTTTTCTGTGATTGCAGGTTTTGTCATATCTACAATTATTAGTCGCAATATCTCGCGTCCTGTCAAGGTTGTGACAGAGGGGTTGAATGAGATTGCGAAAGGAGATCTAACAATTGATCTGCTAGAAGTTAAGAATAAGGACGAAATTGGCGATATGGCAATTGCTTTCAATAAAATGGGGACAGATATAGCGAATATGGTGCGGAAAATTAACGTTTCCGCTGAACAATTAGCGCTCCAATCAGAAGGGTTATCGGCAAGTTCCGAGGAAAGCCTAGCAACCTCTGAAATGGTTTCCAAAACTGCTGAAAGTCAGCTAATGGGCAGTCGACAACAACAAGGAATTATCTCGCAGTCGAGTACTTCTATGGAAGAACTTTCGTTAGGCGTTGCGGAGATTGCAACCAACAACGAAGAAATGTTAAACGCTGCAGAATCTGTATCAAAGTTAGTCATAACCGGTTCTGGGGTGGCTGCGGAAGTTTCGCTTCAAATGTCGACAATCCATTCGACAATTCAAGAGTCAACTAAGATTATGGTGGAAATGGCACAGCATTCAAATGAAATTCAGAAGATAACGACACTCATTACCACAATTGCGGAGCAAACAAACTTGCTTGCATTAAATGCTGCAATTGAAGCGGCGCGTGCAGGGGAATATGGAAAAGGCTTTGCGGTTGTGGCGGAGGAAGTTCGGAAACTGGCGGAGCAGTCAAAGACGTCTGCTTCGGAAATTGGATCGATGGTAACGATGATTCAAGATGCTTCAAAACGTGCTGTGACTTCCATTACTTCAGGTAGTGAGCGTGTCGATGTTGGTATTGCTGCAACTGAACAATCACGTCTTGTCTTTGGGGAGATTCAGGATGCAGTCGGCGACGTTGCGACTAAAGTCGAAACGGTTTCAGCTGCAATCGAGGAAATTCAAGCGATGGCTGAAGAAGTGAGCCGTGGATCATATGAGATAGAACAGTTAAGCAGCACAGCAGCTTCGTCTGCAGGTGATACAAGCGCGGCTACAGAAGAACAGTTAGCAGTCAATCAAGAAATCGCCGCAAGCGCTCAAGCGCTTGCACAACTGGCTGAAGACCTGAAAACGGAAATGAAGCATTTTAGTGTGTAATTAGCAATCTTTAAAGCGAATAATAAATGAACATGCACTCTAATTGTTGGATATGTCCAACAATTAGAGTGCAGTTTTTTGTTGTTTGCATTCTTCATTAGAATAATCGTTTTAAATGAAAAGAGTGAAGAACAGGGATTAGGGGTATGTCTATAGTATATAAATAGTAAGGAGCTGAATGCATTGACGGAGAAAAATCAGCGAGATCCGAAAAAAGAAGAGGATCAAAATGCGAGCAATGGATTTACAGGAATGCCAAGTGAAAAGCCATTTCCGGACTTCGAACCAAAAATGAGCGAAGAAAAACACGTTGAACAATTTGAAGAAACCTCCGAAAATGGTCGAACAGATTCCTCAGAAAAATAATGAATTTACGGAGTCTCTTGGTTTTCAAAAATGAAAAAAGCGGTCTCACTCAACAGGAAAGGGGAGAGAGACCGCTTTTTATTGCATTGTGTTTTTATAGCTATTATTCTTTCTACACTTGTTTACTATTATTAATAAAGTTCGAAACGATTTTAGCAACGTGTTCGCGTGTAGTTGACTGACCAGCCATAAATTTGCCGTCCGTGCCTTTAACAATCCCGAGTCGAAAGAATCAGGCGGTTTCCTACATATAGCAGGCATGAAGCTTGTTTTCGATGGAAAAGCTGAAACGTTCGCAGATCATATGAAGTCTGTTTGGACAATCGATTCCACAATTGAAGGACGTATTCTAACTAAAGTACCTTACAGCGATGTTGCTTATGATAGCTGGGCATATCCGTACGTATCTGATCTATATTAACGAGGAATCTAAAAAGGCACTAACACAACGTACGGTTCTGAAAAAATAATGACACGTGCTCAAGCTGCTTCATGGATTGTTCGCGCGCTCGATTTGAAAACGACTGGTACTGTAACGTTCAGTGATATTAATAACTATGCTGCAGATACAATAACAGAAATTTCAGCGGCTTACGAAAATGGACTTATCAAACACCACCGTTTTGGAATGCGATAACGGTCGATGGATCAATTTCTTTTGCTTTTGCCAGCATCCCGTCAGTAATGAGATTGCCAAGGTTCGTTTCTCCCGCACGTACACCGCCGAGATCAGGCAGACCTCTTAGGAATACGCCTGCAGACGCGCCAGTCGGTTTTTTCATCGTCTTCTGACTTTGTCAGCGAATTGCTTACGGATGGTCGCTGCGCCTTCATCTATGGCGGTATTTTCACCACCGACAGCATGGAGTACACCGTTGTAGTCTTTAATAACGCCTTTTTCATCGAATGTAATGTCAAGTTGGGCTAAGAATTTGTTGTACTCATTGGCCTGAACGATTAGGACAGGTTCAATGTCTTTATTCACAACAAAAGGCTCGTACAGTTAAACGTGCGTATGGTCGCCTACAATTACATCGATGCCTGGTACATTCTTTTTCAGCATTCACTTCTCTGATGATGTCATTGTAGATTTTTACCGTTTTCAGCATTCGTTTCAGCTGTTTTGGATTATAATCCTTCGAAAAGTGAATCTGACGAGAAATTAGTGTTTGCGCTAATGAACGGGAATTCTACACCTATAATGAAATCCGCTAATGCTTTGTGTCCATCAGCGGATCCATCGAGGTCGAATTCATGGTTGCCGATTGTCATAGCTTCGTAACCCAATAGCGCTCTATTAACTTATAAACCTATGAAAAACGCCATCTAAACGGGTTTCAAACCCATCAGTTGGCTTTTTTTTTCGTAAAGTAATCATGTTTTTTGTTATATTTACTGCTGGGAGGTCGAAAGTCGGCTGATATGGTATAATCATTGAATGAAAAATAATGACTCAGCTTGTATGGTTATTGAAAGATGGGATGAGATTTTAAATGAAAAATAAATCGAAAAAAATTGTGGTATTCAGCAATATGTACCCGTCGCTGCAACATCCGACATTTGGTTTGTTCGTGAAAAATCAGGTTAGGCTTCTTCAGTCAACCGGTCTTGATGTCGATGTGGTCGTAAATCAGAATCCTGGTCGTGGGAAAGTAAATGCATTGAAAAAATATACCTTATGGTTTTCTCGTTCATTTTTGTATTTGACAAAAAATCGCAAGTCTTTGGCGTTAACACATGCGCATTATGCTTTTCCAACTGGACTCCTTTCATTGATGGGGAAAAAGTTGTTTGGTATTCCTTACGTAGTGACTGTTCACGGTGGAGATATTGACAAGATGGCTGCAAAAAGTCAGCGTATTGCTGACATGACAAAAAATATCTTGCAGCAAGCAGAAGCGGTCATCGTTGTAGGAGACAAACTTCGTGAGGATGTGACAAATCGCTTCGAGGTTCCAGAGGAAAATGTACATGTCATGAGTATGGGGATTGACACATCCGTTTTTAGTTATATGTCGAAAGAAGAGGCGCGAGAAAAGTTATCTCTTCCTATAGAAGAGAAAGTACTGTTATTCGTCGGAAATGTGATTCGAGAAAAAGGGCTTCTAGAGATCGTCGAGGCATTCGATTCACTAAAAATGTCATTTTCAAATAGTAAATTATATATAATAGGGTCGCAGAAAGATGCTCGTTTTTTTGAAGAGTTACGTTCATTCATCCGTGAAAAAGACGTTGAAGATATCCACTTTAAAGAACCGCTAAGTCAAGCGGATTTAGCAATCTGGATGTCGGCTTCAGACGCGCTGGTACTGCCTTCGTATCATGAAGGCTTTGGCTTGGTTGCACTGGAAGCGATGTCTGCAGGAACAAAAGTAGTCGGAACAAATGTCGGTGGACTTACATCTCTCTTGTCAGATCAAGCTGGAATTTTAGTAGAACCAAAAAATGCGGATTCCCTAGCAGAAGGTCTGTGGAAAGCACTGGATGGTGATTCGGATGTGATTAATGAAGCGGTCGTGCAGTCAAGAATTTCAGCACACTCCTTTGAAACGATTGTAGAGCAATTACTGTCGATTTACCGAACGTCTGGGAAGTAACTAGAAAAGTTCAATGAGTAAATTAATGAAAATTATCGGCGCTGTCGCAATCATTAACATCTTCGATAGATTGTTTGGTTTTCTTCGGGAAGTAGCGATTGGCAATCAATACGGTACTTCGAAGCCTGCGGATGCGATTATTACAGCCTATACGATACCGAATTTCATATACCTTGTTGTTGGAGGGGCTTTGACTTGTAAAAAATTTACGGACACATAGGGCTTTATCCGAAATTGTCGAATGATAGACAGATATAAAAGCCGAGGTGTCTTTGTTAGCAATCTTGGCGTTATTTCCCTGATGATTGATTCGTATTGCTTGCTGTGTATGCAAGGGTGAAGCGGAATTATAATTGGATAGAATAAGGAAAAAAAGACGACATTTCAGTTTGAAATGTCGTCTTTTTAATGTAGGTAGATGTACAGGTTTTAAAAAATTGCATTTTACGGGTTGATTATTCTACATGAAAAAATTATCTTCGCCAATCTTCTCATACAGTCCGCTCTTTTTGAAAAGAGATAATTTCTCTTTAGGCAACCGTTTGATAATTATTTGGATACCTGCTTTTTCTGCATGATCCAGCAGTGCAAAGAGGGCTGCTTCTCCTGTCGCGTCTATGACAGAGAGGTGTTCCACATCGAGAATGATTTTCTTAGCACCCGTTAGCAAGATAGCGGGGTATTTGTCTTCAAATACTTTTGCAGTACCGAAGAAAATAGGGCCATCCACAATATATTTTGCTAATGTAACAGTATCCTCGTCGCCAAACTTAATCATTTCTACTTCAGATGGTTTCGCTTCCTTCATGTCGAGTTTACCACTCATTTTACGTAAGAATGAAAGAGCAGCAAGCAAAATACCAACCTGAACTGCAACTGTCAATTCGATGAAAATCGTCAGAAGAAACGTTGTTAGTAAAACGATTGAATCTCCTGTACGTATAGACAAAATATGGACGAATGATTTGCGTGCGCTCATATTCCAAGCGACATACATAAGAATCGGTGCCATTGCCGCTAGCGGAATGTAGGATGCATACGGCGCAAGGAGGAGTAGGAATACTAGGACGAAAACACTTTGTACGACACCTGATATTGGACTGACTGCTCCTGATCGAATGTTCGTGGCTGTGCGGGCAATGGCTCCTGTTGCCGGGATACCTCCGAACAAGGGTGTAATGATATTGGCGATTCCCTGACCGAATAACTCGCGTTTCGAATCATGTTTTACTCCTGGTTTCATTCCATCCGCAACGACAGCAGACAATAATGACTCAATTGCACCAAGTGCCGCAATAATGAGGGCAGGCTGCCACAGGTTTACTAATTTTGTTAGTGTGATTTGCGGAAAATTGAAGCTAGGTAGCGCACGCGAAATACCGCCAAATGCAGTCCCGATGGTTTCAACTTTACCAGGGAACAAGAAGATAGAAATGAGGGTCGGAATTAGTAATGCGATAAGCAGTAACGGAACACGAGGGGCTACTTTTGGCAAGATGAAGATTATGATAAGTCCGATTATGGCTGTAACTATACTGAAGATGTTAACCGTGTAAAACTGATTGAAGAGGTCAATCATGTTTTCATGGAAAAACTCTCTTTTTTCCAACCCGGTGATTCCGAAAAAATTACCTAATTGACCGGTAAAGATGATAACGGCGATTCCAGCGGTGAAGCCGATTGTGACAGACCGCGGGACGAAGTGGATTAGATTACTGATTCCAATGAAACTCATAATGACGAGGAATATACCTGCTAGAAATCCTGCGATAAGCAAATCCTCATAACCATATTGGAGAACAATTGCAAGCAGTATTGGGATGAAAGCTCCTGTAGGTCCAGCAATTTGGAAACGTGATCCTCCTAATAATGCGACGAGGAGACCCGCAATAATGGTTGTATATAATCCGTATTCCGGTTTGACACCTGATGCAATTGCAAAAGCCATCCCGAGCGGAATGGCTACAATACCAACAGTGATACCTGCAATTAAGTCTTTGCGGAATCCAGCTCCGCTGTAATCAAGATATCGGTTGTCTTTAAACATTCGAATCACTTCTTTCAGTGACTTAGTAGAATAGCTTCCTATTTAACTATATATTACAAATCGTGCAGTTACAAGGGGGTGTCCCGGATGTTGGTGCGTTTTAATAAGGAGGGAAGGATGAATTAGAGATCGTGCTGGTCCGCTTTGGCTACCACGAAGACGTGCTTTCGCTGGATGGTCTATTTTAGAAAGCACATTTCGTTATTCGGGTATGAGATTAACCTATAGTGTGATAAATCGAGAGAATGTTTTTAACAAAACTATCAATATATAGAATAAATCAGAGGTTGTGCTAATACCGCTTCAGCGCTTTGTGGATGCCTCCCGCGATAAGCCAGAAAGAAGACCACTTTCCGTCTTATCGCCCCGGCTACCACGAAGTCGCGCTTTCGCTGGATGGTCTATTTAAGAGAGCGCATTTCATTGTCATGGATAAAATCTGCAATCTGCAGTTCCATAAATAGGGAGAATATATTTAACAACAGTATCAATAGATGGAATGAATAAGTATTCCTACTAGTACCGCTTCAGCGCTTTGTGGATGCCTCCCGCGATAAGCCAGAAAGAAGACCACTTTCCGTCTTATCGCTCCGGCTATCACGAAGTCGCGCTTTCGCTGGATGGTCTATTTAAGAAAGCTCACTTCATTATTGTGGATTAGCCCTGCATCCTTTAGTGTGCCCTTCTTCAATGAAATTAGTATCAAATAGTAATCACATTATAATCTCAGTGCATACATCTCAAAAAAACTTTCAATAATGGAACACTCCAGCGCAGGCGCGGCAAAGGGGTAGCCGAAGCCATGAGACTGGATGCGTAGCGTTAATCCAGGCTCATGGCGAGAGGCATCCCCAGAGCGTCAAGCGATCTTTAATCCACATTCCGAATTGCAACTCTATCAATGATAGACACTCCATCGCTGGATAGGCACACATGTAGCTTCATTCCCACTCAGTCTTGATGAAGATAGGAGCAGGGATAAACAATAAAATAGAAAAATGGGATGCTATTTCAGAAGTGGCCAGCCCGAAGTAGGGATGGCTGTATGTGTTAATTAAGCTGATTAAAACGTTTGAAACCGGTGAATTTAGCTTTCCAGTAGCCCGAATCAATTGAAGAAATCTCAACCTATTGCGAAGCAGCGTGGATAAAGTTCCCATCGCCCAAATAAATCCCCGCATGTGAGATACCGCTCCCGAAAAATACTATATCTCTTGGTACGGGTTTGTCCACATTAAATGAATTGGTATGCATGCCGATTGTGTCGAGTCGTATCGCCGGGTTTGACTGTGTATGATTTGGTGGCTACATCCGCATTCCCTACGAAGATAAAAGTTGCTAGGGACTTCCAACCGAATAGTCCGCCATCATCACCCGAAAGAGTAAATGAATAAGTGTTATTCAAGTCATCAATAGGGCCCGGTTCATCATTTA
Source organism: Sporosarcina sp. Y838 (assembly GCF_056786515.1). Classification (NCBI taxonomy): domain Bacteria; kingdom Bacillati; phylum Bacillota; class Bacilli; order Caryophanales; family Caryophanaceae; genus Sporosarcina; species Sporosarcina sp. Y838. The sequence continues at coordinate 61,963 of NZ_JBXCJD010000001.1, forward strand.
ATCGCTCGCCGACTTTTGCCAAATAGCCACCATCGGCATCTCATCAGAATTCAGTGTTGATGAATATCGATTGATTGCATCAACATTTGAAAAGGAACGTTGAAATTTCTGACAACTAAATGCGTTTTTTAAACAACGAACTGAATACGACTCCAATAAGTGCTCCGACAATCGCGGGTACAAGCCAACCAATCTGCTGTTCATAAAGCGGGAGATAGGCGAGAATATCATTGACTGGTTTAATATCTATCCCAGCACCTTTCAATCCATCGAAGATACTGACACCAGCGGTTGCGATTAACGCTAATATATAAACAATCGGCTTTCTACCGAATGATTTGTCGACGAATGACATGAGCATAAGAACGATAGCTAACGGGTAAATCATTAGCAAGACTGGAATTGAAATTGAAATCAGCTGTGTCAAGCCGAAGTTTGAGATAATCGTACTGAATCCCGCGAAAATGAAAACATAAGTTTTATAAGAATTACGCGGAAATGCCTGTTCAAAATATTGTGCACATGCTGAAACGAGGCCAATTGATGTTGTTAAACAGGCAAAAATGATTGTCAATGCGAGGACAGTTGTTCCAAAGGATCCGTACAAAACAGTCGATGCGAGAGCAAGAACTGCGCCTCCATTATTCTGTATCCCGACAACACTTACGCTAGTTGCACCGATAAACCCTAGTGAAATGTAGACGACTGCAAGTCCGATTGCTGCAACAAGTCCTGCGAAAACCATCGCTTTCATAACGGCCTGTCTTGATGTTACACCTTCAGCTTTAAGTGCATTTATCACAACGATACCAAATACGAGAGCCGCGATGACATCCATCGTCAAATACCCTTCAACAAAGCTGCGGAAAAATGGATGCGATGCGTAATCGCCTTGCGGCTGCTTAATTTCACCCATAGGGGAAACAATACTTTTCACGGCAAGCGCACCAATGACTAAGAAGAGGATAGGCGTTAGCACTTTTCCGATACGATCGACAAGTTTTGCAGGATTCAATGCAAGCGACACAGTGATGGCAAAGAATACAATTGTAAACAAAGCGAGTGGCCACTGTGCATTTGAAATGCTATCGGGCAAAAATGGAACAATCCCGATTTCATAGGACACAGTTGCAGTTCTAGGAATACCGAAAAATGGACCAATCGCCATATAAACAATCATTGTGAAAGTGATTCCAAAGTATGGATGTACCCGGCTTGCAATGGTTTCTAAGCCGCCTCCAGCATTGGCGATTGCAAGAATTGCGATGAGCGGCAATCCGACTCCTGTAATTAGGAAACCAATCATTGCAATGAAAAGTTCATCGCCCGCCATTTGTCCGAGAAGAGGGGGGAAGATTATATTACCGGCGCCCAAAAACAATGCAAAAAGCATCAGGCCGATTACGAAATTCTTTTGTAGAGACAAGTAATTTGCAACTCCTTGATGAAATTATGTACATAGCTGACCGTCTAACATTATAGCTGAGAAATCGGACAATCGTCTATTAAATAGAACATTACACTAAAGTAAGCTATAGCTATATTTGAAAACGAGAGAATAACTATACTTCTAGAATGGATCCCGTAAATTGTCATGATACATGTTAAAAAACAGCCTTGATATTCTGGACATAACCAGATATCAAAGCTGTTTTTATATTAACCTCTGCCGATTGGCCAATCGAATGGCGGTGATCCTGGTGGTGAATGTTTTAGAATATCGATGACTGGAATCGTATAAGCGAAAAGGATGAGTGCGATTGTAATCGCAATCCATAAATACCAGTTTTCAAGAATTTTTGGTGTAGGCTCCGCATTATCTTCTTCTACTGCAATCGGGAATTCTTCTACGCCGCGCGGTGCAAAGAAAGTAAGCTGGATGAAAATGTAAACCATCAAGAGGATACCGATGAAAAGAATCGTTCCGCCGACTGCCTGCGCAATTTGGTAATTAATCCAAGTTGCGATTTGTTCGCCACCTGCATATTCTGAGAAGTTTGAACGGCGAGGTCCGCCAAGTAATCCTTGAATATGCATAGCACCTGACATGATTGTCATACCAATTGTCCAGATGAATGTTTGGATAATCCCAAGTTTGTTCAATCTAGGTGTAAGTCTTCTACCCGTTAAATGAGGGACAAGCCAATACGTAATTCCGAAAAACGTTAGGATGACTGTTGTCGCAGCAGTTAAATGGAAATGACCTGTAATCCAAATCGTATTATGGACGAGTGCATTCATTTGGTGAGAAGCGTTAACGATACCGCCGGCTCCTCCTGGTATGAAGGCGGCCATCCCAATGAATGGTGCTAGGAAACGGACATCTTTCCAAGGTAACTTTTTGAACCAGCCGAATAGGCTCTTATGGCCTTTCTTCCTACCTGTAATTTCAAATGTAGCGAATATCGAGAAAGCTGTCATCAGTGATGGGATAACTACCATGAATGTAAGTACAACTTGAATGAATTTCCATGTAGGGTCAATACCTGGCTCTGTCAGCTGGTGATGGAAGCCTACTGGAATTGAAAACATGAGTAATAAGATGAAAGCAAGTCGTGCAAGGGAATCACTGAATAGTTTTCCGCCGATAATTTTGGGAATGATGACATACCATGCCATGTAAGCAGGAAGCAACCAGAAATAAACGAGCGGGTGACCGAAATACCAGAACAAAGTACGGCTGAGCAATACGTTGATGGTTTCAGCGTAACCGAGTGACCAAGGTATGAACTGGATGATAACAGATGTTGCCACCCCGATTGTAGCGATGAACCACATAAGCATGTTGATGGTAACCATGAATGCAAGCAATGGTGATTTCTCGCCTTTATGCGCTTTTTTCCAGACATACAATTGACGGAAGTTGACGAATGCTGCAATCCAGCTGCCGATAATGACGAATGTAAGACCGAAATAGAACGCTGGATGGGCTCTGAGTGGTGCATAGAACGTATACAATACAGATGCTTCACCAACTAGAATCGTAATTGCTGTCACAACAGTCCCGATTAGCATTACCCAGAAAGAGAGCCATGCAAATTTCCTCTGCTTTTCCGAAAGTCCGACCGTTTTTCCCATTAGTGAGAATTGGAATCCGATGATGAAAAATGTAGTGAGGACGAGCCCAAGAATGACGCCATGGACGGTAAGGATTGTATAATAATCGATATTGAAAGGTAATTTATATTTACCTGATCGGGCGAGTGTTTGTAGCAATCCCATTAAACCGCCGACAAAAAGGGAAATATACGTCACGTACATGAATGCCATGTATAATCGAGAGTCTTTTTTAGAAAGTAGTAATTGATTGTTAGCCATTATTCATACACCTCCACAGTTCCGAACATCTGGTGGTGACCGATGCCGCAGTATTCGTTACAGACAACCGTGAATTCGCCTGTATTTTTCATAACCGTTTCATACCGGCTTATATGGCCAGGTTCAACCATCATATTGACATTCGTTCCGGCTACTTGGAAGCCATGGACAACGTCTTTTGTGGTAACTTGATAAAGGACCGTGGAACCTTTTGGTACGCGAATCGTTTTAATAGCGTTACCGTCTTTGTCTTTGCCAACATCGTAGTTGAATGCAGACGCAACAATATTAACGATATATTTTCCATCAGCAACTTCGCGAATACCAAGATTTTCAGGTTTGAATGCTTCGTGTGCTTCAACATTTTGTGGATCAATGGTTTCGATATGACTTTGCGGGTGCGTTCCTTTCCAGAATGCAGCAAAGCCGATAATAAGTAAGAATAAAACAAGTGAAGCCATTCCAAAAATGAGCCAAATCTTTTCATATTTATGCAAATGCATATGTAACCCTCCCAAATTAAGTAATTATCTAGACATAAATAGTGCATAAAACCCGAACCAGGCTACCAAAATGAAGATACCCAGCAACATGACTGCAATGAATGTACCTTTTAAACTAGTAGTGGATTGGTGAGTTGAATTTCTTTTCCCCAATGGTGACACCTCCTTTTTCGGCGAAGTGAATTCGTCTTACCTTTATCATAGTCAAATCTACTAATAGCGGAATTAGGGAAAACCCTATGACTTTCGATATAGTTGCTATTTCACAAAGTCTTCACATTTCATTCATAAATGTGTCGTAATTCTCATATGAATTCATAAGCGGTAATGGCTAGATAAATGGTTTACTAGCTAATGTGTGAGGGTATAGAAAGCAGTCGACTTCATGAATTATTCATGTCATAAAAGTTGACCTAAATGTGTAAGGAAATTACAATTAAGCGTGGACTAAATCATAACGAAAGTTGGATGATCTATATGGAAAATTTAAAACTCATAAAAGTTGATAGTCCGGGACAGGGTGCGGAGCATGTCTTCAAGATTATTAAAGAGGAACTTGACAGTGGACGGTTAGCTGTACTCGGTCTTGCTACAGGTAGCACGATGGTTCCTGTGTATGATAAATGGACGGAATCAGACCTTGATTTTACAGATGTGGTTTCTTTTAATTTGGATGAGTATATTGGTATCCCAGCATCTAGCCCTAATAGCTATGCTTATTTTATGAATGAACATCTCTTCAGTAAAAAGAAATTCAAAGAAACAAATATACCGAATGGAATGGCGGAGGACTTGGATAAAGAATCCGCAGACTACGAAGCTCTATTTACAAAGTATCCGCTTGATATTCAATTGCTTGGCGTAGGGGAGAATGGCCATATTGCATTCAATGAACCCGGAACTTCTTCTGATTCAGTCACACATGTAGCACATTTAACTGAATCGACATTAGGCGTGAACAGCCAGTACTTTGAAAATGATGAAAAAATTCCTGAAACAGCATTGACGATGGGTATCAAATCAATTACAAATGCGAAAAAATTGATTTTGCTCGCTTTCGGCGAAAAGAAACGTGCTGCAATTGGCAAGTTGCTTGAAGGTAATAGAACATCTGAGTGGCCGATAACGGAACTTTTGAGTCATGATGATGTAATTGTTATAACTGATCTTGACATATAAGAGGAAAATTAAAAGGTGAGTCCCTACAGATAGTAGGGACTCACCTTTTTGTTTTATTATTGTGAAAAGATGTTAAGGACGATCATGATCCAATGCGCCGAAAGAAGCCCTAATCTCTTCAATTATCTCTGTACGGTTATCTTGTTCAGATAGCAAACGTTCGTCTTCTTCCATCTGGCTATCGTGTGGCTGTAAAGAGGAAAACTTTATTCGCTCTTTGGGTATTTGTTCTACATTATCGGTGTGACGGTAACGACTATCATCTTGAAGAGGTTCGTAATCTCCAGCTGCGTGGTCTAAATAGGGATCGCGTATAAAGCTTCTGCCGGAGTTTTTCTTTTCAATATGATCATTATCCAACCAACCGTTTCCATTTTCATGTGAGGGGTGTTTAAGATTATCCGATAAGTCATCTTCATGTTTCATAGCGCTCGCCTCCTAATGAATAGTGTTACTAATCTAAATTCCCTCTTTATAAACCTATAAACACTAATAATAGGTTATTATGTTTCAATATTGTCCTATATTGCGATTTATGTAATATTGTTGTCACACAACTGTAATGTAAGCAGTGTTTAAAGCGTGGTAATCTTGTTCTAGAGAGTATTTTCAGATAAATTAATTCATTGGGGGAACATATGAATCTTATAGTTACTATGAAAAAGACATTTTCAATCATTGCAATGTCATTACTGTTACTCGTCGCACCTTTCGCTGGACAAGCTGAAGCTTCATCTAAACCAGCTGCAATTTCAAAAACGGCTACAAGTCTTTTGGGAGTTAAGTACAGCTACGGCGGTACAACAACAAGAGGGTTTGACTGCTCGGGCTACGTTTCGTACGTTTTTAAGAAAAACAATATTAAACTTTCGCGTACTGCGGCTAGCATGCACGCATCAGGAACTACTGTTAAAAAAACAAATTTAGCTGCTGGAGACCTAGTGTTTTTTAATACGTCAGGTAAAGGGGTTTCACATGTAGGTATATACATAGGTAATGGTAAATTTTCACATGCTTCCAGTTCAAAAGGGGTACGTGTTGATAAGTTGAACGATCCTCATTACTGGGGAAAACGCTATGTTGGTGCAAAACGTATCAATGGCGTGAATTCAGTTGCTTCAGTTAAATAAAATCTAAAAAGACAGCACCAAGCGACCTGAAAAGGGGACGCTTGGTGCTGTCTTTTATTGTGAGTAAGGAGTGGGAATATGGGAATGAATTAGAAATCCTGCTAATACCGCTTCTGCGCTTTGTGGATGCCTCCCGCGATAAGCCGGAAAGAAGAGCACTTTCAGTCTTATCGCTCCGGCTACCACGAAGACGCGCCTTCGCTAGATGATCTCTATATAGGAAAGCGCATTTCATTATCGGGGATAAGACCTGCAGCCTGGAGTGCGTCTTTCTTCAATGAAATTAGTATCAAAAAGGAATCACATTATAATTTCAGTCCATACATCTCAAAATCAAAACTCTCTCGATAATGAACACACCAGCGAAGCCCTGAGACTGGATGCGAAGCGCTAATCCAGGCTCATGGCGAGAGGCATCCCCAGAGCGCTAAGCGGTCTACATTCCACACTCCGAACTCCGAACCACAACTCCGTCAATAATGTACACACCAGCGCAGGCGCGGCAAAGGGGTAGCCGAAGCCGTGAGACTAGATGCGAAGCGTTAATCTAGGCTCATGGCGAGAGGCATCCCCAAAGCGCCAAGCGTTCTACAATCCGCACTCTGAAAAGGGTAGCCGAGTAAAAAAATCACCATAGAAAAAGCCGACATTTCGTTTGAAAATGAAATGTCGACTTTAATATTTTCACACTGAATAATATCTAAGTGTCAGGTGCTACCTTACGCGTTTTGCTGTGGTACGCGAACCGTCCAGCGCGACAAATCGGGCTCGCCTTTTTGGATTAGTTCTTTTGGATAAATGAACGTCCATGGTTTTGAAGTGTTCGCTTTTACCGAGAGTGGGTCAAGTGCGAATGAACCGCTGGCAATCAAATCGCCAGTTGCATCAATTAATTCTAGTGGTAGTTTCTCAATGTTGATTTGCTTTGAGTGGCCATTACGAATAAATACGGATGCAGCAATACCGCCATCATCCTGTTGCTTCACTTGGAATCCACTAATATTCACTTCGCGTGGTTTCAGTTTTGGAAGCCCTTCAACGACTTTTGCAAGTCCGTCTTTTTGTTCTGCCGTTAAACCGTCTTCCCAAGCTTGTTCCAACTCTAGTTTATGAGGCACCATCGATTGAACATTGAATGCCAGTTTCCAGTTTTCACTAGGTGGAAGTTCTGTAAATGTATTGTCTTTTGTGAAGACAAACACCCATGGTCTTGCACTGCGTGCTGGAATGTCGCCGAGTTCCTTCAAATCGAATTCGTCCGAAGCGAGTGTTTTTCCTTCTTCATCAAGCAGCATTAATTCAACTGATCCGACAGCAATTTGCTGATCCAGGGAAGAACGGAAGAAGGCTTTAACGAGCCAGCTGCCGTTAGCAGGTTCGACGTCGATGTCGATTCCTGATAGGGAGATCTGGTTCGGTTTGAGTGGTTCAAGTTCGTTCGATAGAAAACGGAATACGTATTCCTGCTCCTGTGGCACATTCCATTCAGGGTGAAGGGATAGCGTTGTTTCGACTAAATCTGTATTTACTGTTGCATTGACACCGTCAATGATTTCTTCGGATCCAATTGTGCTATCCTTACCCGTTTTTTCAGTTTTCTTGAAAAAAGTGAAAAGCTTCATTGTTGTGCCTCCTGTTCTTTAATGAGTTTCATAAAGCTAATAACTTCAGATGCAATGCTGCGACGTAGTTTCTGATAATGACGTCCGAAAAGCTCAAGACCTTCACGTTGGTAGATACGCATAGGGTCTTCTTGTCCGTATGAGCGAAGTCCGATACCTTCTTTTAAACGTGTCATAACTTCTAAGTGTTTAACCCACATTGTGTCAATATGTGAAAGCATTACTTGCGGAATCATCTGATTGATTCGTTCATTATCTTCGAATGAATCGATGAAGCTGAGCAAGTCAGCTAGTGGCACTTCATAATGATTCAGAATATCTGATGTTTTTTCAAGCTTACGTGGAATCGATACAGATTCCAATAATAGGCTGTCCATCGTACGTTCAATCCGCTTGTAATCCCAGTTGTTCGAAGTTTCTTGGTCTGGGCAACTATCCAAGACAACAAATTCTACAGTTTCTTTAAGCATCGTTTTCAATTGTTCTTGAATGTCTTTCCCTATCAGAACATTATGACGTAAGGTATAAACGACTTCACGTTGGTCATTAATGACATCGTCGAGTTTTAAGTTGTATTCACGCATTGAATAATGTGCGCCTTCCACGATGCGTTGTGTTCTCTCTGTCAATTCATTGACTTCAGAATTCTGTACAAGGCCATCAGCATCCGTTGTTACCTTCTTAGTAAACTTCTCAAGCTCTTCTTTTGCGAATCGCTTAAACATATCGTCTTCAAGAGATAGGAAGAAACGGCTTTCGCCATGGTCTCCTTGTCGCCCGGAACGACCGCGAAGCTGATTGTCGATACGACGGCTTTCATGCTTTTCTGTGCCTAGTACGAAAAGTCCGCCGATTTCTTCGACACCTTCGCCAAGTACGATATCAGTACCGCGACCCGCCATATTTGTCGCGACTGTAATTTGGTTGAGTTGGCCCGCTTTGGAAATGAGATCCACTTCCTGCTCAACACTTTTGGCGTTCAGTAAGTTGTATTTAAGTTTATATTCGTCCAAATATTGGACAACTTTTTCCGATTGTAAAATAGAAGTTGTACCTACGAGAACAGGTTGTCCTTTTTTATTGCGTTCGGATACTTCTTTTGCCATTGCTTTATATTTATGATCAATAGTTTCATATACTTGGTCAGGTGAATCAATACGTGCGCGCGGGCGGTTTGTCGGAATCTGAATGACGTCCATGCCGTACACTTCACGGAATTCTTTTTCTTGTGTTTTCGCTGTACCGGTCATGCCGCAAAGCTCATTGTACATACGGAAATAGTTTTGAATTGTAATTTGGGCTTGTGCTTTATTTTCCTCAGTAACGGGCAATCCTTCTTTCGCCTCGATTGCCTGATGGAGACCATCGGAAAGAGTTCGCCCTTCCATAATTCGCCCTGTGAACATATCAACAAGCTCAATTTTTTGATCCCGCACGATATAATCCACATCGCGATTGAAAATCACGCGTGCGCGTAATGCTTGAATCATGTAATGATAAAGGGTTTGGTGCTCCAGTTCGTATAAATTATCGACACCGAACGCTTTTTCAACTTTAGTGATTCCATCTTCGGTTAGGGAACTTGCTTTTGTTTCATCGTCAAAATCAAAGTCTACGCCTTTCTCAAAGCGTTTGGCAAGACGTGCTGCTATGTAATGAAGATCTGCATCAGCCTGCATTTTACCAGCAACAATAAGCGGTGTTTTTGCTTCATCAACAAGGATGCTGTCCACTTCGTCAATGATGGCGAAATGATATGGACGTTGAACTTGCTGTGATACTTGCTGCGCCATATTATCACGTAGGTAATCAAAACCGAATTCAGTTCCGACACCATACGTGATGTCTGCGTTATAAGCTGCCTGTTTTGCAGGGCCTTGCATCATCGGGACATTGAGACCGACAGAAAGTCCGAGAAACCTATGAATTTGACCAATTTGATCGTAGTCACGTTTTGCAAGGTAATCATTCACTGTAATAACGTGAACGCCTTTTCCTTCAAGTGCGCGAACATACGATGGTAGGGAAGCGACAAGTGTTTTACCTTCGCCCGTTGGCATTTCTGCGATATTACCTTCAGTGAGTACAAGTCCTCCGATAAGCTGTACGTCGAAATGACGCATACCAAGAACCCGTTTCGATGCTTCACGGACAACAGCAAATGCATCCGGTATGATAGTAGGGATTTTCTCACCTGATTGGATACGTTCTTTGAATTTATCTGACATAGATGCCAGTTGTTCATCTGACATCGTTTCATATGTAGCTTCTAATTTATTTATTTGCTGGACAATTTTCCTGTATTTGCGAAGTTGTCGATCGTTCGTTTGATTTGAACGTTTAAATATTGATAGCATGAAATGAACGCTCCTTTATCTTGGTCCCTTTATAAGACCCATCCCTATTTTAACAAATAGAAAGGTAAATAACTACCTTAAGCTAAAATCTACATATATAAGGAAGAGAATCTTGGGATAGGCAAGGTTGAAGAGGGTATGATAAGTGAGAAACAGAAAGTGCAGAATGCAAAGAGTTCTCTAGGAAAGTGCTTTACTTATTTTAATATGCTATAATACTCTTGATTTGATAAACTATTGATTTACTTAGGGAGGAAGGACATGTTATTCCTTGCAATGGCTGCTGCTCTTATAGCATCCATCATACTTACTCCGCTCGTCATTAAATTGGCATTCCGTATCGGTGCAGTCGATCGCCCGAACTATCGCAAAGTACACGCATCCGTTATGCCGCGTATCGGCGGACTTGCGATATTTGGTGCCTTCTTAATTGGTTATGCCATATTGCTTCCAAAAGATGAACATGCCACCGGAATTCTTATTGGTGCCCTTATAATTATCGTGGTGGGATTTCTTGACGATATGCTTGAAATTACCGCGAAGGCAAAACTTGCGGGGCAACTGGCTGCGGCCATTGTTGTAGTCGCTTGGGGCGGTCTCCAAATTGAATTTGTCAATTTACCATTCATCGGCCAATTCGATTTTGGCTACTTGAGCATTCCGATTACAATTATATGGATCATAGGTATTACAAATGCCATTAACCTGATAGATGGATTGGACGGACTTGCAGCAGGCGTCTCAACCATTGCACTTATTGCAATTGCGGTTATGGCAATGATAATGGGAAATGTATTTGTTGTTGCAACAGCTGCAATTCTTGCAGCAAGCTCATTAGGTTTCCTATTTTATAATTTCCATCCAGCAAAAATATTTATGGGAGACACCGGATCTTTATTCCTAGGATTTATGATTTCGGTTCTTGCCTTGCTAGGTTTCAAAAACGTAGCTGTTGTTGCGTTGATTATTCCAGTTATTATACTGGGCATTCCAATCTCTGATACATTCTTTGCGATTGTCAGACGGATACGAATGAAACAGTCGATTACAGCCCCGGATAAATCACATTTACATCATTGCCTATTGCGTTCAGGTTTTTCACACAGGCAGACAGTGTTGATTATTTACGCACTAGCGATTCTTTTCGGAGTTGCTGCTGTGTTGTTCTCGCAAGCAACCGTATGGGGAGCAATCATGCTCATCGTCGTTATGCTTATCGCGATTGAATTGTTAGTTGAAATTATCGGACTTGCCGGTTCAAATTACCGTCCATTGTTGAATCTTGTACGGATGATTGGGAAGTAACGACGAAACATCTAGGCAGTTAAAACGAAACAATCAAAAGGTAAATAGGCCATCCCCTTTTTTACTAGGGTAGTATGGTCTTCTGTTTATAAATTATGTATAGACATGAGAAAGAGCCGGGCGCATTTGCAGCCCAGCTCTTTTTGTATCTTTGGAACTTGTGAAATTGTGTAAGTGATTTGCGTCTGGATTGCGATCAATTAGAAAGCGTATCTCCTAATGCTTCATTTTTCTTGCCGGTCAGGGTAGAACTGCCGTCGGTCAGGTTGGAAGAGTCTGGAATGATTCCAAGATGTGATTGTAAGATGCCTTTCACATCTGATAAATCCATCTCATCAAGCTTCCAGTAATAGATACCTGTCGACATGTCGTCATAGCCTGTTAAGCTGAGCGTGTCCACTTGTGGCATACCGCCTTTAACGTATTCCAGGAACGATTTCATTTCATCAAAGGTCATGTCCGTTTTCATATTGTCGCCTACCGCGTCAATCACATCACCGTACTTCGTAACTGATTTGACAGAAGTCGCTTTTTCCATAATGGCTTGTAAAATCATTTGCTGCCGTTTTCCACGTTCGACATCAGAATCGAGTTTACGTGTCCGGGCAAGTGCAAGGGCGTGCTTGCCATCTAAGTGTTGAAGTCCTTTGACAAGTTGAATCGTATTATTATCGTTTTCATCTTTTTCAATTCGGTCATAGGGAACTTCTGCTTCGATTCCGCCAATCGCATCAACGACATCAATGAATGCATTGAAATTCATTTTCACGTAGTAATCGACAGGTGCTTCGAACAGTTCTTCAACCGATTCAATCGTTGCACGAGTTCCGCCAAATGCATGGGCATGAGTGATTTTATCCCTGTATCCGACTTCAGGGATATAAACGTATGAATCTCGTGGTATACTAACGAGTTTCATAGATTTTTTCTTTGGATTCAACGTAGCGAACAGAAGAGCATCTGAACGGCTGTTGCTGTCGCCTTGGTCGCGAGCTTCACTATCATCGACTCCAATGAATAAAACGGAAACATTGTCGGTTGCTGGTTCAACTTTCGCTTCACGTATATCGGATTTGGGACGGTCAGGAATGACTTCATATGCACGATCCGCAGCGTCAACAGCCTTTTTTTGCAGTGAAACGGCATATGCTGCAACAACTAGGAAAATAGAAAGTGTAAGAAGGAGAGAAACTTTTAAGGCAAGGCTTTTGCGTGACGATTTCTTCTGTTTTTTATAGTCTTTTCTTTTCATTCAAAGTTCCTCCGGCATCGGCTATGTGAAAATATCCTTCGTCATAGCTGATCATTTAAGTGACGAATTGCTGTCAATGGATACAGACGGTACGACAGGATAAAAGAGTTCAGTATATAAATCACTTCAATCCATCCTATTATACTATCTTTTCTGCCAAAGGTATACTATATCAAATGTCGAATTCTACAAAAACGCTAGAGGTCGACACGATTTCTGCCTGTCCGTTCGTCAATTCAGTCATCCAGAAAGTGAATGTCTCCGTTTCCATAGCTGGAACGTGTATGAAGAGATTCACAGATTCATCGTAAGAAACTTCATTTAAGGGATATGTCGATTGCCTTACTTCATGCTCAACTTTTCCTAGCCAGGTATAATCGATTGTAACTTTCATGACAGAATGGAGTTTCCTTTCGACCGTACCTGTTGCTGTAATGCCTTCTGTTGTTGCGCGGCCATAAGCGCGTATCAATCCACCTCCACCTAACTTGATACCCCCGAAATAGCGTGTCACGACAATAACGGTATCTTGAAGACCTTGCTTTTTCAACACTTCAAGAATGGGTACTCCCGCTGTTCCAGACGGTTCGCCGTCGTCATTCGCCTTTTGTACATTATTGTGTTCACCAATCATATACGCTGAACAATTATGGGAGGCATTATGATGTGTACGTTTAATTTCTTGAATGAAGTCTAAGGCCTCATCCTCTGTTTCCACACGTTTCACATAGGTAATAAACTTTGACTTTTGAATCAATAATTCACTCTCTCCGTAGTTTTTAACTGTGTAATAATCTGCTCGCATTTGCGGCACCTCCATCACTTGTAATACAATCTTAATATTCACTGGGTCTTATGATGCTATAATAAGTGAGAGATGTTTGGGAAATATCAATTCTACAACACTCCACTTTAGTATATATGTAATTTTCTAAGCTGAAAGCGGGAGGGAACTTTTTGAAGGAGAATATAATCGATATCAAAACGCTCGAAGCTATTTTTGATAATATGGTGCGTGCAATGGATCACTCAAAGAATGATATCTTCATTATAAGTGAACAAAGCCGTCAAAGCTTTGAAGATATGCAAAGTGAGCTCACAGCGGTCAAGAGTGATATTTCCCGGGTAATAACTGAAGGTGATTATTTGGAAGGTATGACCCGCCATTCACGCCGGCGTCTTGCTGATGTGTCGAAGGACTTCATGAAGTTTTCAGAAGAGCAGGTGAAGGAATCTTACGAAGTTGCGAATGATTTACTCGTTCGGCTATCGGTCAACCGGATGGAGGAGAAACAGCTGCGTGCTCGTCGGGACGATTTGGATCGACGTCTTCTTGCGCTGCTTGATACCATTGAAAGAGCCGATCATCTTGTCAATCAAGTCGCAACCGTTATTAATTATTTGACATCTGATTTAAAAAACGTAGGCGAAGCGCTGGAAACGGCCAGACACAAACAGGGGTTTGGCATCAGAATTATCCAGGCACAGGAAGAGGAGCGAAAAAGGCTTTCCCGTGATATCCACGATGGACCAGCACAAATGCTAGCAAATGTGTTAATCCGTTCTGGGTTGATTGAGAAGGTATATGAAGAACAAGGCCCTGTACCTGCATTTAATGAACTTAAAGATCTTAAAGAGATGGTAAGAAATGCACTTTATGAAGTTCGCCGTATCATATATAATTTGCGTCCTATGGCACTTGACGATTTGGGTTTAATTCCAACATTGAAAAAGTACTTGTCGACAATAGGAGAGTATGAAAAGGGGACCACCATTCACTTTCAAAATAGTGGAAACGAGCAACGTTTTAAAACGGATTTTGAAGTATCAGTCTTTCGGCTAGTGCAAGAATCCGTTTCAAATGCCTTAAAACATGCAAAGGCGAAGGACGTTTGGGTGAAAACTGAATGGCATCGCGATATAATGAATATTATCATAAAAGATGATGGACAAGGATTCAATCAAAATGAAGTAAGAGATAAGTCATTCGGTTTAATAGGAATGCGTGAACGAATTGATTTGTTAAAAGGGGATATAACAATCACCTCAACGCCTGGAAATGGTACGATAATTTATATCCAGATTCCACTCCAGAGTGAAATAATCGACGACTAGATGTTAGGGGAGGAAATGACTATGACGAAAATATTAATTGTAGATGATCACCAACTATTCCGTGAAGGGGTAAAGAGAATCCTTGATTTTGAAGATTCTTTTGAAGTTGTGGCTGAGGGCGGCGATGGTAGCGAAGTGAATGAGCTTTATCAACAGTGCGAACCGGACGTGGTTCTTATGGACATTAACATGCCTCATATGAATGGTGTCGATGCAACTGAAAACCTCATCAAAGAATATCCCAAAGCGAAAGTAATTATGTTGTCAATTCACGACGATGAATCATATGTATCACATGCACTTAAAACAGGTGCACTCGGTTATATGTTAAAAGAGATGGATGCGGATGCAATCATCCAAGCGATTAAAGTCGTTGCGCTAGGTGGTTCGTACCTTCATCCAAAAGTGACGCATAACCTTGTTACAGAATATCGAAGATTGAGCGAACGTGAGCATAAGGGATCCTTCCAGCAAAATGATATCCGTCGCCCGTTCCATTTACTTACTAAACGTGAGTGTGAAGTATTACAACTGTTGACGGATGGACAAAGTAACCGGACAATCGGGGAGACGCTTTTCATCTCCGAGAAGACCGTCAAAAACCACGTGTCTAGTATTCTACAAAAAATGGCAGTAAATGATCGCACTCAAGCGGTCGTAACAGCGATTAAAAATGGTTGGGTTGAAGTAAAGTAATTTGATGTATTGAATAAAAGGAAAAGGGCTTTCTGCTTTTGGAGGAGCCCTTTTACCTGTTCAGGAGGGAAAAAATGAAAAAAGTAGTCGTGCTTTTTAGTCTGTCTTTCATTTTACTGCTAGGAGCTTGTAGTGGTGACAAGGAAGAGCCTGTTGAGAATGGTTCCGTCGATGACGGCGAAGCAACGAATGAATATGGCACAATTGATCATGGAGTGGATGAAAGTAAAGTGGGATTTAGCTTGACAGGAGACACTGTAGAAGAAGCTTCTGGCGTCCCAGCAGACGAAAAAGAACAGATTCTTGACGTATACAACCTAAATTTGGAAACGCTAAACAAACAAGATATCGATGGCTATTTAGATACATTGTCAGCGAAGGATTATGACCTTGAAGAGGAACGTTCTATTACGAAAGATCTTTTTAGTGAGTATGAATTAAGTCGTGAAGTTTCGAATGTAACGATTGTGAAGTATTCAGAAGAGGAAGCCCAGGTATTTTCAAACCTAAAGACATCTTTCAAGCAATTAGAGACGGGTCTTGAAACAAGTCCGAGTGGTAGACAAGTAACCGTCCTTAAAAAAAGTGATGGGGATTGGAAAGTGGCTTCGGTTCATTATATCGGTGATATAGAGAAAAAATAAGTGTAAGATATGCAAGACTTTCAGCGATTATGGCTGGAAGTTTTTTTTACGGTTAACCAGAGTGTATGGTATCTCGACTTGATTCGCCGTTGGGTATTCTTTGTGGGGAAAGAAATTATGAAGTGTCGTATTATCGATAAACTTCAGCATTCCGTGTGTCTCCAGATTTGCTTAAGAATTCCAATGATTTGTAGGTTGATTTTCCGAGGGTATGGGCATACAATATAAGTACGAACAATTGTTCTCATTTGAACGGAAGGAGTGATTGTAGTGCCTTTAATACCCCCGGAGGCATTACCTTATTTTGAGAATATGATTTACTTACCGATGCTCCTAATTATCTTGGAGAGAGATCGGGAATCATTCGAAAAAGGTCCTTTCAAATTGAAAGGACCTTACGTTAAACTCGTCGACGAGGCGACGAAAATTGCACGTGCAGAACTAAAGGAAACGACAATCTACTTGCGGCGGCGCAATATGAAGGTGATACGTAACAAAACGGATAGCAAATTCACCGAGTATGTATTCATGCACGGAGGTTATGAAGATCATAGACGCTATTTGAATGTCCGCCTGCGTAATCGAACTGAAGAACTATTGGCCAAATACATTGCGATGTCAGAGAGCTGAATCATCATCATCGTTGTCATCATCGTCAAAAAAGTTAAAAGTAGAAGGCCTGTTCAGTTGTCTCTGGTTTTTCAAAAAGTTCTTCTCTAAAAGAGTGGCGAACGCATATTGACGATACAATGTTGTAGGGGAAACATTTAACTTGAAGGATCGGCTATTTTCTAGTGTAATTATAGAACCCAAATTGTCTTCTTCTATTTTTTCAATCGCATTATAGGAAATCCAGACATTCTGTTCGGAAGATGGTGACATAGTAGGCAGGAAAATGTATGGTATTCCAAAATCATGAGCCAGGATAATCGGCGTTTTATGGCGTTTACCAAGTACCATTTTTGCTGAATTAGTCGAGTTGTGAAGAGAATTGCCATAATAGTCACAGGAATTCCTGACGATATGGATAGGGCGTCTGGGAACGCTTAAATCACCGTTGCGCTCATTAACATGGGTAAAAATTTTATTGTCTTGAATCATCGGACGTAACATGAATGTGTCAAAGGAAATAATGTATTGCGCACTACGTTTCTTATTTTTCAAATTAATGCACTCCTCATAATTCATATTTGTATTATAAGTAGATTATAAATCCAGGAATTCCAAACGCAATTGGGCATTCTGTTCTTTTGGAAGAGAGAAACAGGCTGTTTCTCTAGGAGATAACGACGGTTTCTCTTGGGGAAACAGACGTTATTGGGACAAAAGGAGAAAAGTGAAAAAGAAAGCGTTATTCCGTATGATGTTGAACGGAATAACGCCATTCTTTCCGGCTTATCGCGGGAGGCATCCACAAAGCACCAAAGCGGTATTAGCAGGATTTCAGGTTCATCCCCTATGTATTGAACTTTTTAAGCTCCATGTAAAAACAGTGAGCCTTCCTCATAAAATTCGAAGGAAGGCTCACTAATTATCAAATCATGAAATATTACTAATGGTTAGAAAGTCTTCCTATTACGAATTTTGATATTCAACAGCGGCGGCACCAAGTGTCTTCGCCGCAAGAAGCATCGCATTTTCATCGATGTCGAATTTTGGATGGTGATGCGGAAATGGAATCTCAGGTTTAGCACCCGTGAAGAAAAATGTACCTGGTACTTTTTCTAGGTAATAAGCAAAATCTTCGCCACCCATTTGCGGCGTAGATTCAACCACTTCCAAGCCCGAAATCGTTTCAGCCACAGTTTTCAAAAATTCCGTTTCGTTAGCATGATTCACAACGGCCGGATAGCCCCTTACGAATTCGAAATCGATGGTACAGTTGTTTGCAAGTGCAGTTCCATCGACGACACGTTTCATCTCGAGTTCCATCAAGTCACGAATGTCTGGATTGAATGTTCGTACCGTCCCACCCAGTTTTGCGGAGTCTGCAATGACATTAAATGCATTTTGCGAAACGAATGAGCCTATGGAGAGTACAGCCGATTCAACCGGATTGACGCGACGGGAGACAAGTTGTTGTAAATTCATGACAAGCTGCGCGCCAATGACGATGGCATCTTTCGTTTGATGGGGAGCTGCACCATGCCCGCCGGCTCCTTGAATCGTAATATCAAAACGATCAGCTGCCGCCATAACAGGACCCGTTAAATATTCGACTGTGCCGAAAGGTGTCAACGACCACAGATGCGTTCCGAAAATAACGTCAACTCCATCAAGGCAACCGTCTTCAATCATCGAAATTGCACCACCAGGAGCAAATTCTTCCGCGTGTTGATGGATGAAGACATATTCACCAACAAGGTCTTCCCGTAATTCATGTATCGCTTTCGCAAGCTGAAGCAGTGTAGCGGTATGTCCATCGTGTCCGCAAGCATGCATGACGCCGGGGACCGTTGATTTGTAGGGTACATCCTTTTCATCCTGAATCGGAAGTGCATCAAAGTCGGCACGTAGTGCAACTGTCTTTCCGGGTCTTGCCCCTTTGACACGTGCAACAACGCCATTGCCGCCTACATCTTTACGCACTTCAACCCCAAGATTAGCATAAAAGTCAGCTATATATTGCGCGGTTTTCTCTTCCTTAAAGGACAACTCGGGATTCATGTGAAGGTAGCGACGTATAGCGACCATATCTTCATAAGCACAATCAAGTTTTTCTAACAGTTGTTCTTTCAATGGACTACCCCTCCCAAAATTACACTAGTTTGAATGTTACTGTCTCCATTATAGCAAACATTCCATATGAAACTATAAAGGGCGTACAAAAAACGCGACCGGAATGAGGTCGCGTGTAAGAAATTATTTTTTTGTGGCATACTCCGTAATGTAAGGGGCGCTCGAGAAGATATGAAGTGTTTTATCAGAGCCCGCTTCTGCACGATCTTTCGAATGAGCTTGTGCGAATGAAGATGAGTTTTTCCATCTTGCATAATAAGTATTATCCGTCCATTCCGTCATGACAATGTATGTATCAGAATCAAGTGGACGAAGTAAACGAAAAGCGATGAATCCAAGTTCTGATTCGATGTTACCTGCGCGGTCTTTAAACCGAAGTTCGAAAATGGGGCGCCCTTCATCTGTGACCGGAATATTGTTGAAGACGAAATAGCCTTTTTCTTGAAGTGTGCCGGAAGAACCAATCACTTCGTAACGGCGTGGTGTTTGAAATATTGTTTTACCTGTCGTTTCATGCAACAATAAAGAGTTACCTTGCCCATGCATGGCAATCAATCCTTTATCCGCGTGTTTTTCTTTTAAGTCTTCCATGAATTCCGGTGTGCCGGATGTCATAAAGATATTCATTATTAAAAACCTCCTCAAAGTAGTTCCTATACCTCTATTTTCCCCTAATTCCGTACTTAAAACAAACAATGACGAAATGATGGCGAAAAAACATGAAATGACGCACAAATTGATGACAAAAGGGGCTAAACACTATACTTTGCAAGGAAAAACATCTATATTGAGACCTATATGAAACAAATAAATGATTCATAAAAGAAAGTGGGATGAAGCCAAATGACTAAATTCAACGATACACTTTTACGTGCTGCAAGAGGCGAAAAGATTGACCACACACCGGCTTGGTACATGAGGCAAGCGGGACGTTCACAACCTGAATATATGAAAATTAAAGAAAAATATTCCCTAGAAGAAATTACACAGCAACCGGAACTATGTGCATACGTTACCAAGCTTCCAGTCGATCAGTACAATGTCGACGGAGCAATCCTTTACAAAGATATCGTTACGCCACTGCCAGGTATTGGTATTGACGTGAAAATCAAACCAGGTATTGGTCCAGTTATTTCAAATCCGATTCGTACCGTACAAGATGTCCATAATCTTGGCGATTTATCACCGGAGGAAGACATTCCTTTCGTTCTTGAAACGATTAAAATATTAACGAAGGAGCAATTGAATGTTCCGCTTATCGGTTTTGCAGGTGCGCCATTTACGCTTGCAAGTTATATGATTGAAGGCGGTCCTTCGAAAAGTTATAACTTAACAAAATCATTTATGGTGTCTGAGCCAGAAGCATGGTTCGCGCTAATGGACAAACTTGCGGATATGACGATTACTTATATTACTGCACAAGTAAATGCAGGTGCGAAAGCAATCCAAATCTTTGATTCGTGGGTGGGCGCATTGAACGTTTCCGATTACCGAATTTTCATTAAGCCCGTTATGACACGGATTTTCACGGAATTGCGTAAATTGAATGTTCCACTAATCACGTTCGGAGTTGGCGCAAGTCACTTAGCGAACGAATGGCACGATCTGCCTGTAGATGTTGTTGGTCTTGACTGGCGCCTGTCCATTAAAGAAGCAGGAGAACGGGGTCTGACAAAACCAGTGCAAGGTAATCTTGACCCATCATTGCTGTTGGCGGACTGGTCAATTATAGAAGAACGTGCAAAAGTAATCATCGAGCAAGGTGTAGAACACGGTAATCACATATTTAATCTAGGACATGGTGTTTTCCCAGATGTGAAACCTGCAACATTGAAAAGACTGACAGAATTTGTTCATGAATACAGTACACAGCTACGTAAATAACGTACTAATCCGAACGATGAGGTGAACATAATGACAAGGAAAAAAATGGGATTATTAGTAATGGCGTACGGAACACCGAACAAAGAAGAAGATATTGAATCGTATTACACACATATCCGTCGTGGTCGTCCGCCCGCACCTGAGCAATTGGAGGACCTTCGAAACCGTTACGAGGCAATTGGAGGAATTTCACCACTCGCCAAAATTACGGAAGACCAAGCAAACGCACTTTGCAATCGTCTGAATGAAGTGCAAAACGACATCGAATTCAAGGTTTATATCGGATTAAAACATATTACACCATTCATTGAAGAAGCAGTAGAGAAAATGCATCAAGATGGCATTACAGAAGCTGTCTCAATCGTACTTGCGCCACACTTCTCGACGTTTTCCGTCAAGTCGTATAACGGACGTGCGAAAGAAGAGGCAGACAAGCATGGAATCGCTATTACGTCAGTGGAAAGCTGGTACACACAGCCGAAATTCATTGAATTCTGGACCGATAAAGTACGTGGTACATTTGAAAGTATGAGCGACGAAGAGAGAGCTTCAGCTTGTTTGATTGTTTCAGCGCATTCGTTGCCTGAAAAAATCATCGCAAGCGGGGATCCGTATCCAGAACAATTGAAAGAGACTGCAGACTTGATCGCATCAGCTGCAGGCGTAAAAAATTATGAACTGGGTTGGCAAAGTGCAGGGCAAACGCCTGAACCATGGCTCGGCCCTGATGTTCAAGACTTGACGCGCGACTTGCATAACGAAAAAGGCTATAAGACGTTTGTCTATACCCCGGTAGGCTTCGTTTCCGATCATCTAGAAGTGCTGTTTGACAACGATTACGAGTGTAAAGTTGTTTGTGATGACATCGGAGCTTCTTATTACCGTCCGGAAATGCCGAATATTGACCCACTATTCATTGATGCAATGGTGGACGCGGTATTCGGAAAAATGGAAATGGTCTAATACGAATGAAAGAAAGTGATGATGGACATGAGCGAACAAAACAAGAAAGTCGTCATTGTCGGTGGAGGAATTACTGGTCTCTCCGCGGCATTTTATATGCAGAAAGTAGCGCGAGAAAAAGGACTCCCTTTAGATGTCATCTTAGTCGAAGCATCCAATCGGCTGGGTGGAAAAATTCGGACAGTCCGGCGTAACGGTTTTATCATCGAGCGTGGTCCCGATTCATTCTTAATTCGAAAAAAGAGCATGGGTATCCTTGCAGAAGATCTCGGAATTGAAGGGGAACTTGTAAAAAATGCGACAGGACAAGCTTACGTACTCGTAGGCGGTGAATTGCATCCGATTCCGGGGGGCTCTGTCATGGGCGTCCCAACGGAACTCGGTCCATTCATGAAAACAGGTTTGTTTTCTTGGGCTGGAAAACTGCGTGCAGCCGGAGACTTTGTGCTCCCGCGTTCCAGCATTCAAGGGGATCAGTCACTCGGCGCGTTTTTCCGCAGGCGTTTTGGTGGAGAAGTTGTCGAAAACCTCATTGAACCGTTGTTGTCAGGCGTTTACGCAGGCGATATCGATCATATGAGTTTGGAATCGACATTCCCACAATTCTACGCGGTAGAAAAGAAACATAGGAGCCTCATTCTTGGGATGAAAAAGACAACCCCGAAACAAGTTCCGCAGAAAGATGGACACGGCGCGAAAAAAGAGGGCGTCTTCCATACATTTCGCAATGGTCTTGAAACAGTGGTCGAAGCAATTGAGAAGCAGCTAAATCCAGGAACCGTCATGAAAGGCGTCAGGATTGATGCAATTGTAGAGCCGAAAACGGTCGGAGAAAGAACGACTCTTGCACTGAATGACGGCAGAAAAATCGAGGCGGACGCAGTTATCCTTACAACTGGACACGAAATGGCAGGCCGCTTATTCGCTCCTCACGGTTTGCTGCAGGATTTGAGAGAAATTCCGACAACATCCGTTGCAACAATTGCCTTGGCCTTTCCGGAAGAACTTGTCGTTCAAGACAAAGAAGGAACGGGCTTCCTCGTCTCTAGAAGTAGCGATTATTCAATTACAGCATGCACATGGACGCATCGGAAATGGCCGACCACAACGCCTAAAGGTAAAGTATTGATCCGTGCATTTGTAGGCAGAGTAGGCGATGAAGCGATTGTTGACTTGCCTGATGCTGAAATTGAAAAAATTGTTCTTTCCGATCTCGGTAAAATCATGAATATAAAAGGGAAACCAGACTTTACCGTTATTACGCGCTGGAAAGAAGACCGGCCGCAATACCGGGTTGGCCATAAAGAGCGAATTGCGAAAGCGCGTGCTGAACTAAAGTCGACATTCCCGCAAGTCAAACTAGCCGGCGCATCTTATGATGGCGTTGGACTGCCTGACTGTATTGATCAAGGAAAAGCTGCAATGAAAGAAGTACTCGAAGATTTGTTTACATAAAAAAAGTCTGCCCTCGGGTGGACTTTTTTTTGTGGAAAAAGGGTATAGGAATAGGTACATAGAAAACGAGTGAAAGTAGGAAAGAGAATGAAGAAACGTACATGGGGAGTAGGATTAATACTTACTGTGCTGTTGTTGGGTGGTTGTGGAAAAGGGAAAGCAGAAGTGGGTCTGACGTCAAATGGGGATTTCCTCATTATCGCGCATCGCGGGGCCTCGGCTTACGTAGCGGAAAACACACTGGCATCTTATGAGTTGGCGGAGGACCTGGATGCAGACTATATTGAACTTGATATTCATCTGACACAAGACGGCCAGCTAGCTGTTATGCATGACGCAGACGTTACCGGAACGACAGAAGGTAGCGGTGAGGTTGCTGAATTGACGCTTGCAGAGCTAAAAGAGCTGTCTGCGAACTTCCGACGCGATGATAAGAAGATGCGGGCTGTAGATGGTCCATCCGATGAATACGCTGTACCAACACTCGGCGAAGTGTTTGGGCAATTCGGGGAAAACATGGGTTTCATTATTGAATTGAAAGACCCGAAAGACTATCCCGGAATTGAACAAAAGCTAATCGATGTCTTGAAAGAATATGACATGGTCGGGGTTAGGGAAGACGGGCGCACGAAAGTGGCGATTCAGTCATTTAGTGAAAAAGGATTAAAGCAAATTTATGAACTAAATCAGGACATTCCTCTCCTACAACTCATTTCGTTTGATGAAGATGAAGAAGCAAAGTTATCGAAAAAAGAAGTGGAAAAACTGCTGTCCTACGCTTCAGGGATAGGCATTACTTATGAAGCGTTAAGCGCGCCATTCATTAAAGAAATGCATGACGAAGGACTGGCCGTTTACGCATACACCATCATTGATGCTGAAACCGCATTGAAAATGAAAGCAATCGGTGCAAATGGAATTCACACAGATCGTCCTGACATACTCGAAAAATAAAAAAACAGCAATAGAGGTTGAGCTCCACGGCTGTTTTCACGTTTTAAAGGATATTACAATCATTACATTTGTTACCGTAGCATTCATGTTGCTCTTCGATTTCATTTCCGCATGTTGTACAAATCTTAGCAGGCAAGTTTTTAAAAAATTCGATGACATTTTCAAGCATATTGATTCTCTCCTCCCTCTATTGTATTAGTACTAATTTATTTTTTATATTTGTAATAGTACAGGTTGTATAAAAAAATTAAAGGATATTACAAGAATCACATTTGTTGCCGTAGCATTCGTGCTGCTCTTCGATTTCATTTCCGCAAGATGTACAAACTTTAGCAGGTAGGTTCTTGAAAAACTCGATAACATTTTCAATCATAGCTAATTTCCTCCATTTCTAACTGTATTAGTTTGAAATTAATTAATTGAAGTGTGATAGTACAGGCGTTGCAAAAAAAAGTTACAGTATATTGCAATTGTCGCATTGGTTACTGTAGCACTCGTGTTGTTCTTCAATTTCATTCCCGCATGTCGTACAAACTTTAGCAGGTAGATTTTTGAAAAACTCGATTACATTCTGAATCATATTTTCATTCTCCCTTCCAAATTTGTACTAGAACTAAATCTGTTATTAGTAGTGTATTATAACAGTGGTTAGAATGTCAAGGCATTTTTTATTTAATTCTGAAAAGTTCTAGATGAGGTCATCTCGGCGTGAAAATGATAAAATAGATAGGAAGCTATTTATAGGGAGCGATAACTATGCATTTCATTGATAATAAAGGGATTACAGATCCACATATCAACTTGGCAATAGAAGAGTATGTGCTTAAGAATATGGATATTGAAAAAGATTCATTTTTGCTGTTCTATATCAACGAGCCGTCCATCATCGTCGGTAAAAACCAGAATACGGTTGAAGAGATTGACACGGAATACGTGGAGGCAAATGGGATTCATGTTGTTCGCCGTCTATCAGGCGGGGGCGCAGTTTACCATGATTTAGGCAACTTGAATTATAGCTTCCTCACAAAAGACGACGGGGAATCATTCCGCAACTTTAAGAAAGTTACAGAACCAATCGTTCATGCACTAGCAGAAATGGGTGTCAAAGCCGAACTTCTCGGACGCAATGACATTCTTGTGGAGGGGCGTAAAGTTTCCGGTAACGCACAGTTTTCAACGAATGGCCGTATGTTCAGCCATGGAACGTTGATGTTTGATACAGAAATTGAGCGGGTTGTTTCAGCGCTGAAGGTACGAAAAGATAAAATCGAATCAAAAGGCATCAAATCAATTCGCAGCCGTGTCGCAAATATTTCTGAATTCCTCGAGGAACCTATGACGATTGAACAGTTCCGACTGGAAATCCTAAAATCGATTTTCGGCGGCGAAGAAAAAATCCAGTATTTGGAGCTAACGGACGAGGATTGGGACAACATTCGAAAACTTTCTGAGGAACGCTATGCGAACTGGGATTGGAACTACGGTAAATCACCGAAGTTCAACATGCAGCATTCACACCGTTTCCCGGTAGGCGGCATCGATGTCCGCATCCAAGTGAAGAAAGGTATCATGGAAGACATCCACATTTTCGGCGACTTTTTCGGTGTCGGAGAAGTGAAGGTCATCGAAGAAAGCTTGAAAGGCGTCCAGTATGAAAGACAAGCAATCAGCGAAGCACTTGCGCCGATTGACATTCCCACATACCTCGGGGGCATAACGAAAGAAGAGTTTCTCCAATTAATTTATTGATACATTCACAAGCCTGACACACAGTCAGGCTTTTTTTGTGGGATAAATTCTTGATAACCAGATCTCTCGCGTGCGGCTGCCCGACCTGCGCCGGTGACCGCCCGACTCGTGTCCTTGACCGCTCAATCCGCGCGTGTGACCGCCCGAACCACACCCCCAACCACCGAAAAATATCCAATTCCCATTAGCCTTCCAACCACCATAGCTATTTTTGCGCTATAATATAGGGAACAATGAAAGGGGATGGGTCGATGGAAAAACACCGTATATTCATCGTGGAAGACGATAAGAAAATTTCGCAACTACTAGCAGATACATTAAGGAAATACCAATACGAAGTAGCAATTGTCGAAGATTTCGACCGAGTCACCGAAGAAAGTCTAGCGTTTGAGCCGCATCTTATTCTACTTGACATTAATCTGCCATCCTATGACGGCTATTATTGGTGTCGCCAACTTCGCCAACAAACTACGTGTCCTATACTATTCATTTCAGCGCGATCTGGTGACATGGATCAGGTATTTGCATTGGAAAATGGCGGGGATGATTTCATCACGAAACCTTTCCATTATGAAATCGTCCTTGCCAAAATACGGAGTCATCTGCGCAGAACGTTTGGCGAATATGCACCGAATCAATCTGAGCGTACCGTGAAAGCGGGATTGCTGACAGTTTATATTGAACGGATGGAATTGCATGTTCGAGAAAATGTCGTTCCGCTACAGAAAAAAGAGTGCGTCATTCTCGAAATGCTGATAGATGCCTCTCCTAAAGTAGTGTCACGGGAAAATTTACTCGAAGAATTATGGGACGACCAGTCTTTTGTCGATGAAAACACATTGAATGTCAATATGACGCGGGTACGGAAAAAACTGGCGGATTATGGCGTTAAATCCTCCATCGAAACGGTACGTGGAGCAGGCTATCGCTTCTTGTTGGATCCTGAAGAATCATGAAGAAACTGAAATTATTCCTGAAAGAACATGTATCGTTCCTTATTTTTCAAGGGATTCTGATGCTGTTCATTATGCTGCTTTATTGGCTTGACGGCTTCCGCAATTTCAACACGGCAGTCTATTCAATCAGCATGAGTATGTTATTGACCAGCGGTTATTTGTTGAGCAAATTCATTATGAGACGTTCCTTTTACGATGCAATCACGCGGAAACCGACAAAAATGGAAGACGCACTAATCCGTCATGCGCATGCACCCGAAAACAGGCAAACAACCGAATTCACGCGTGAATTGTACAAGTTGTATCAAAACGAAGTACAACAGCTATATGCGGCACAACATCGGCAACTTCATTTTATGAACCAATGGGTGCATCAGATGAAAACACCGATATCGGTCATGGGTCTCCTACTAGAGGAGAAGGATAACCTAGACCGAAACAGCATTGCTGAAGAAGTTGAGAAAATTCGACGCGGACTCGATTCAGTTCTAGTGAATGCACGACTTGAAACATTTGAGCAAGATATGCAAATTGAACGGGTTGGTTTGAAAAAAATAGTGCAGGAAATCGTAACGGAACATAAGCGGTTGTTCATTGCGAACGGTGTATTTCCGGTTATTTCAATAGATGATCAATTTCTGGTCGCCACAGATGTGAAGTGGATGAAAATCGTTATTGGTCAGTTCATTACCAATGCGGTGAAATATACATTTGATGAAGGTAAGAAAGTTCATTTTACCGCAGCATGTACGGGCCATGGACTGAAATTGACAATCCGGGATGAAGGAATCGGAATCCCTTCTTCAGACTTGAACCGCGTGACGAAAGCTTTCTTCACAGGTGAAAACGGGCGGCTGACGGGTGAATCGACGGGTATGGGGCTTTATATTGCGTTGGAAGTTTGCAATCGACTTGGTCATCCGCTGTCCATCGAATCGGAGAAAGGAATCGGAACAACAGTGACGGTGTTATTTGAAAATGGAGAGGCGGGGGAGACGGATGAAGCGGAAGGCAATCGTGGAAATGGCGGAAGTGACGAAAATTTATGAAGGAAAAGTAATGCACCGGGCATTGAACCGTCTCGATTTTGAAGTGGAAGAAGGGGAATTCGTTGCAGTGATGGGGCCTTCTGGAAGTGGGAAAACGACGTTGTTGAACTTGATTTCTACAATTACGTTGCCGACATACGGAAGTCTGATAATCAATGGAATCGAACCAGAGGCTTTAAAGCAAAATGACTTGGCTTTATTCAGAAGGCGCAATCTGGGGTTTGTCTTCCAGGATATCAATCTGCTCCAAACGTTGACGGTGGAAGAAAACCTTGTGTTACCGCTAACGCTCGATGGTTTACCTGTTTCAGAAATGGAAAGACGCATCGCTGGAGTTGCGGAATCGCTCGGTTTGAAAGACATCTTAAACCGCAGACCTGATGAGTTGTCGGGAGGACAGTCACAGCGAACGGCAATTGGCCGAGCGCTTATTCATAAGCCGAAAATCATTCTGGCAGATGAGCCTACGGGGAATTTAGATTCGAAGTCTGCGAAAGATGTGCTCGAATTGCTGAGTCATATCAATAAAATGGAACAGACGACAGTTATTATGGTAACGCATGATCCCATTGCCGCCAGTTTTTGTGATCGAGTGCTATTCATCAAAGACGGCGAATTTTTCAATGAAATCTATAAAGATGAAAGACGTCAAACATTTTTCCAACGAATCTTGAACGTCTTGTCTCTTCTCGGAGGGAATGTCCATGACCTTTCGTCAGTTCGCTTACCGTAATGTCGTTCGGAATAGGCGTATTTACGCTGCATTTTTCATGGCAAGTGTATTTTCCGTTATGGTCTTTTTCTTGTACTCAATGCTGTTGTTTCATCCATCCATAGAGGACCGATTTGTGCAGGAAATCGCTGTCATGGGGATGAGTATAGCTGAAATTGTATTGTATATTTTTACAGTATTTTTCTTGTTTTATTCGATGCGGGCATTTTTACAAGCGAGGTCAAAGGAGTTCGGCATACTGCTCCATTTAGGCATGGCAAAGCGGCAATTGCATCGTCTGATTTTTACTGAAACGATGATCATTGGTGTTGCTTCCATTGTGGCAGGAACAATTCTTGGGTATATGTTTTCTAAATTTTTCTTTATGATTATACGAGAAATCGTTCTCTTGCCAGCTTTACCTCTATACTTCTCATGGGAGCCATTTGCACTGACGATTGGTGCTTTCTTAAGTCTATTTGTTATCATTTCGTACGTTGCACCTGTTTTCATCCGGGCTGGAGAAATTGCAGATCTTATACAGGAAGTTCCAACTTCGGGAAATAAAAGCGTTTACGGTTATTCGAAAACTCGTGGCTATTTGGGGTTACTGTTTCTAGCGATGTCATATGCAATGGCTGCCTCAACAGCGAATTCTGTTATAATTGGATTGATTTTTTTCCTGCCGCCACTCGCGACAATTGGAACGTTCTACTTTTTCACGGATTCTTTGCCATTATTGCTACATAAGCTTCGCAATCGAAAAAAACTATATTGGCATCATTACTGGCTATTGTCCATTTCAGAAGGTGTCGTTCGGCTGCGTGAAAATGCGCGCATGTTTTTCATCGTAACAATGGTTTCCACGATAGCGTTCATGTCGGTCGGCGCACTTGCATCGCTCACTTCGTTTGCTTCTCAGTACCGGGAAATGCATCCACTGGGGCTTGTGTATAAGAGTCAGCAAGGGAACGATCTTGAAAGTAAGCATATTGAACAACTTGTCGACGAATTGAATACGAACCAAATCGACTATTCGCTTATCCGTTTCCAAGTTATCCATCAGTTGTCGACATTCACGGAGAATACCGTTGCGATATTGAAGTTATCCAATGTCAATATGCTTGCCGCTTCGTTCGGTTATTCGGCGATTGAGTTGGATGAAGGAGAGGCTGTTTTCCTTCCACCCTCCGTTTCATCTTATGATCAGCTGAAAGACCGTAAAGTAGAGACCCTTCTCAAGAATAGTAATGTAGATGTCAGAATTATCGGAGCATATCCACATCAATTGTTTTCCTCTTATTCCATTGCAACGAATGCCATCATATTGAATGACACCGATTATGAATATGTGTCGGATAGTGGATATATGAAGGGGTTAGAGCCATTTTCTTACTACGCTTTTAACGTCCCTGATTGGCAAAATACAAAGGAAATTGGGTTATCAATTAATGCGAAAGTTACGGAATCATTCCTGTTGGGGGATTCGGACTTGTTGTATTCATTTGAAAATCCTGGCTTGAACTATTCGGGGATTCGCACGACATTTTCACTGCTGCTGTTCATCGGATTATTGCTTGCAGCCGTTTTCTTCCTGGCCGCCGGAAGCTTCATTTATTTCAGGCTGTATACTTCACTTGAACGTGATCGTAAACAATTCGACGTGCTGCGGCGCATGGGAATCACAGATCGCGAAATTAAGAAAATCGTCAACCGACAATTAATCCCACAGTTTTTCT
Organism: Sporosarcina sp. Y838; assembly: GCF_056786515.1. Taxonomy (NCBI): domain Bacteria; kingdom Bacillati; phylum Bacillota; class Bacilli; order Caryophanales; family Caryophanaceae; genus Sporosarcina; species Sporosarcina sp. Y838. The sequence goes on from NZ_JBXCJD010000001.1 coordinate 92,284, forward strand.
TCCCATGGGGTGTCGCGTTGGTCCATAGTTCGTTCGCATTTCTAACCCTACAGGTGATCTGGGATGCGCTTGCCGAAATTTCCATTGTAAAAGAATTGGTTCTCGTTCTGGTAGGCTTCACACTAATGCAACTGACCTATTTCTATTTAATTCGCTGGCGCTACTTGGCACATATAAAAGCACAGGGATGAAATTGAGTTTTATTGATGTATTGTTTTGTCTAGCTTCACCAGCCTGTCTTATGCAGGTCATGCAGCGGAGAGGGATTGAATTTCATCCCTCTTTATTGCCGCAGGACGCGGCGTACTTAGGCTGCATTCCTTTATTCGGCTGCTTCCGCTTTTCGTGTCTAGCTTCAGCGGCCAGATGCTCGGGTCGCTTCGGTCTTGAAGTGAATGGCAAAGAGCGCCATTCTCTTCAAGCCCTCCAGCAGGGAGGGATTGAACTACATCCCTCCTACCTGTCGCATCTAAACGGCCGCTTCCGCTTTTCGTGTATTGATTTGTCTGAACTTTTCTTATATAATGATTATGACAGGGGAATGAATGGTCATTCATTTAATTAAAAGGGGATGAAAGTATGAATTTAGTTACACGTGTGCGCGAAACTGCAATGACACAGCCTGAAAAAGCGGCATATCACTTCATGGGGAAAGATACTTCATATGCAGAATTCGATCAATCCGTGTCCATGTTCGCATCTGCGCTTCAAGGACTTGGCATCGAAAAAGGGGATCATGTTGCATTTCTTCTAGGCAATACACCACATTTCCTAATTTCGCTCTACGCAACAATGCGAATCGGTGCTACGGCGATTCCCATCAATCCGATTTACACGCCAGACGAAATTTCTTATATCTTACACAATAGTGACGCCAAAGCGGTTATCGCGCTTGACCTTCTGCTTCCACTTGTTGAGCAGGCGGCTGGTGCATTCCCGAATGTTGAGCATTATGTAATCTGTGAAACGGTTCCGGAAACACCAGCGAAAATTGCATTATTGCTGGAAGAGGTGAAGTCTAAAGTTCGTTCATTCTCACAGCTCATTGCAACAGGGACACCAAACCTTGAGCCCGTTTCTTTCGATGAAAATGAAACCGCTATCATCCTATATACATCAGGTACAACAGGTCACCCGAAAGGCGCGATGCTGACACATGGAAACTTGTACTCGAACGCACGCGACGTTGCGGATTACCTCGATTTCTCGGAAAACGACCGCGTTGTCGCTACGCTTCCGGTATTCCACGTGTTTGCACTGACAGTTGTCGTCAATGCGCCACTTGTGAAGGGTGCTACAATTTTGCTAGTTCCGCGCTTCAATCCAGCGGAAATCTTCAATATCGTGAAGGAACAAAAAGCTACAATCTTTGCGGCTGTACCGACAATGTACAATTTCCTTTATCAGTATCCGGAAGGCAATCCGTCCGATTTCGAGACCGTACGGACGACAATTTCCGGTGGTTCCGCGTTGCCGGTTGCATTGCTTCACAATTTTGAAGAGAAATTCAATGTGAGGATTTCAGAAGGATACGGATTATCTGAAGCATCACCCGTGACATGTTTTAACCCGCATGACCGCGAGCGTATTCCAGGCTCAATTGGGACAAATATCGTCAACGTTGAAAACAAAGTGGTCGATGAGCTAGGCAATGAAGTCCCGGATGGCGAAGTCGGCGAACTAATTGTGCGCGGACCAAACGTTATGAAAGGCTATTATAAAATGCCCGAAGAAACAGAGTCTGCTATTCGCGACGGCTGGTTATATACAGGCGATATGGCTAAACGTGATGCCAATGGCTACTTCTACATCGTTGACCGTAAGAAGGACCTCGTTATCGTAGGCGGATACAACGTCTATCCACGTGAAGTCGAAGAAGTATTATTCACTCACCGTGATATCGTAGAGGCGGCAGTGATTGGCTTGCCAGATCCAGATTTCGGCGAAGCAGTTCATGCGTTTGTTGTATTAAAAGAAGGCGTCAAACCTGACCAAGCATCGCTAATTGCATTCTGCGCGGCCCGTCTAGCGAAGTATAAAATACCGAAACAAATTGAATTTTTAGATGAACTGCCGAAAAACACAACAGGTAAAATACTAAGACGATCACTGAAAGACCAAGTGAGACTGTAAATGCTGGAGCCTTCTCAAGGTTACATGGGAGCCACTTAAAAACGTACATTTACCTAAATTAAAGCGACGACATTGCGTTCGATTTTGAACGAAATGTCGTCGCTTTCTTTCTTGTAGAAGTTTGATAATACGCCTTCTTAAATAGACCATAAAGCGCTGAAGTGCTATTAGCAGGAAATCTTATTCATTCCATGTATCAAGACTTTTTCAGTAGTTGCTTCTGTCATCGCTTCGCTCATTACATGATTTACAGCGATTTCGCCCTGAACGGTTCTGTTTTGAATCCGTGCGGGTATCGCCCAGACGTTGTCGACCGCAGGCAGGGCGTCGGTTATTCAACTTGCGCTTTCTGTCGCGATACGCCTGTTGATACATAGAGTTGTCATCCTCTTCATGAAAATGTGACATGAGTAAACCTCCTTTCTGGGTAGTAGAGAAAGGAGGTTTAATCGATTATGGCTTATTGCAAAATCCTTCTCTTACCTTAACGTACGCTGTTGTACCAAAGGGGGAGGAGACAAATGCGTACACTCAAAAAATACTTATGCGTGGAGAGAGTAAACGGATTTGTATTAAATCGGAGTCTTATAAGTAACCAGCTAAGTCTCACTACACTGTTCTTAGTGTTTGTTCTTGCTCCTATAATTCCTGCGGTTTCTGGTATCCTTGCTAGAAGTGGTTTGATAGCGTGAATTCCGGCGATATTTGTCTACGTTTCTTTGTTTATCACGAGGATCCTGCGCCATTAAGTTATCTAACCCCACGCGATCTATTTTACGCTTCACTTTTTGTATTTCATCTTCAAAAAATAGTGACATGTCCACCCTCCTTTCATGCTTATTGAGTGAAAGGAGATAGAGGCAATGGTCAATTTGCACCTTAAACTTCTTGCGTTCTCCTCTCTTCTTACAGTACGTGGTTGTACCAACATGAGTAGAGACGAATGCGTATACTTTTAAAGTAAATATTATTTTGGATTGTTGTTCGAACGTGCTCTTAATTGGCAATGAAAATTATTATCAATTACAATACTGAATGAAGAGGTGAAGAAGATGTATAAATTGTTAACACATAATGACCTAGATGGCGTCGGATGCGGTATTTTAGCAAAGCTTGCTTTTGGTAAGCAAGTAAAAGTTCGCTACAATTCCGTTTCTGGGCTCGATCGTGAAGTTGAGGGGTTTCTTGAAAACAATGATTTAGAAATGGGTTTGTTCATTACGGATTTATCCGTTAACGAAGAAAATGAAAAAAAGCTAGATGTCTTTTACAAAAATGGCGGGAAAGTACTCCTGTTAGACCACCACAAAACGGCTCTGTCTTTTAACGAGTATGAGTGGGGACGAGTGATTGTTGAGGATGCGGATGGAAAATTAACATCTGCGACATCTTTGTATTACGATTACCTGGTGACGCAACAACTATTAGATCCCACAAACGTCATCGCTGAATTTGTTGAGCTCGTTAGGCAGTACGATACGTGGGAATGGGAGAAAAATGAAAACCATCAAGCGCAGCGACTGAATGCTCTTTTCTATCTAATAACGATTGAGGAATTTGAAGAGAAAATGATAGAACGGCTAACAACTAGTGAACAATTCCAGTTTGACGCGTTTGAAACTAAATTATTGGATATGGAAGACAATAAAATAGAACGATACATCCGTCGAAAACGCCGAGAACTCGTTCAGACGCAAACGGATGGCCTTTATGCAGGCATCGTTTACGCGGAATCGTATCACTCTGAGCTTGGCAATGAACTAGGCAAAGAATATCCGCATCTGGATTATATCGCGATATTAAATGTTGGCGGAAAACGAGTAAGTTTCCGAACAATCCATAACCATGTTGACGTGTCTGAGGTAGCAGGTTCTTTTGGAGGCGGCGGGCACGCAAAAGCATCCGGCTGCTCTTTAACCAAAGAAGCTTATCAACTTTTTGTAGCAGAAACATTTCACTTGGAAAGATTACGTGAGGATTCGAAAGGGAATCGCCATAACCTGAAGAGGTCATCGTACGGCTCACTTTATCAAAATAGGCAGAAAGAACTCTTTCTTCTGTATCCAATCAATGAGACAGATTGGGCGATTGAAGAGACAACTTTTTCTAGTTTTGATGAAGGAGAAAGTTACTTGAAAAGGAACCAAGAAGCTTGGCTTGTTCAAGATGATGTGTTCGTCAGCTATCTAATGGAACGAGCAGGAAAATGAAATCCAACATTAAACCCTTTCCGCAAATGGAAAGGGTTTTACGTTTGTACGTATTCGGTGGATCACTTCATAACTAAGTTAATAAGTGTTTCCTACTTGCGATTCCTTAATTGCAGCAATTACGTTTTCTTCTACCAGTCAGTCCCTGATTCCTAGAAGTGTGTCGTCTTCTACCAGTCAGTCCTTGATTCCTAGAAGTGCGTCGTTTTCTATCAGTAAGTCCTTGATTTCTAGAAGTACATCGTCTTCGACCAGTAAATCGTTGGTTCATACGTTTGCCTCTTTGTGCAGCCAAGATCTTTTCATCTGCAAAAGTACGCATGTTTCTGACAGTGCGTCTGCGAGACGTGCACCGTTTTCTGCTAGTGCGATTTTGGTTCCTAGTATCGCGCGTGCCTCTGACAGTGCGTCTGCGAGACGTGCACCGTTTTCTGCTAGTGCGATTTTGGTTCCTAGTATCGCGCGTGCCTCTGACAGTTCGTCTGCGAGACGTGCATCGTTTTCTGCTAGTACGATTTTGGTTCCTAGTATCGCGCGTGCCTCTGACGGTTCGCCTGCGAGACGTGCACCGTTTTCTGCCAGTACGATTTTGTTTCCTAGTATCGCGCGTGCCTCTGACAGTTTGCCTGCGAGATGTGCATCGTTTTCTGCTAGTACGGTTTTGGTTCATTTTATCGCGCGTGCCTCTGACAGTTCGTCTGCGAGATGTGCATCGTTTTCTGCTAGTACGGTTTTGGTTCATTTTATCGTGCGTGCCTCTGACAGTTCGTCTGCGAGATGTGCATCGTTTTCTGCTAGTGCGGTTTTGGTTCATTTTATCGCGCGTGCCTCTGACAGTTCGTCTGCGAGATGTGCATCGTTTTCTGCTAGTACGGTTTTGGTTCCTAGTATCGCGCGTGCCTCTGACAGTTCGCCTGCGAGACGTGCATCGTTTTCTGCTAGTTCGCCGTTGTTTCCTAGTATCGCGCGTGTCTCTGACAGTTCGATGTTTGTTGCTACGAGGATCTTGATACATGAAATCATCTAACCCCAAGCGATCAGCTTTTTCAACCGCTCTTTCTATTTCATTCGAATAAAATATTGACATATCTATACCTCCCTTCTTCTTTGTTTTGAGAAAGGGAAGCGAAATGGCCTTTGATTGAAACATTTCGGATTTGTAGTAATTTCCTTCCTCTCCCCTCAAGGTACGTCGGTGAATCGAAAGGGATAGAGTCAAGTGCGTATAATGTTAAAATAATTATTTATTACATAGGAAACATCTTTGATATCCCTTCATAGGAATAGGGTAACGATGAAGGGAAAGGATTCGCATGAAGAAGGATATGAAACTACCTGAATACAGGCTTTTTATTCACCCTCTCGAATTAAGTGAAATTCGTAAAGACATTTGGATAGATGATCCAGTTCAAGCAAAGCTCACGATTAACGAGAAAAAGTTAGATATTGATATTGCATACCGTGGATCCCATATTCGTGGATTTCCCAAAAAATCATATCAAGTCACTTTTTATAAACCGGTTCTGTATCGAAATACAAAGACCATTCATTTAAACGCAGAATATAAGGATCCATCACTGCTAAGAAATAAATTGTCTTTTGATTTTTTCAATGAAATTGGTTGTCTCTCTCCAAAGTCTCAATTTGTGTTTTTGAAGATAAATGGTAAAAACGAAGGGCTCTATCTGGAATTAGAGTCCGTGGATGAACACTTCCTCTCGAATCGGAAATTACCTTTAGGGCCTATTTTTTATGCAGTGAATGGGGATGCCAATTTTTCATTAATGAGTGATCTTGATAAAGAAGTGAAAAAATCACTTGCGTTTGGTTATGAATTAAAATGGGGAACAGCGCAGGATGAACAAACAATACACGATATGATATTGAAGATTAATACGATTCCGAGGGAAGAATTTGAAAGTGAAATAGTTAACTATGTGAATGTTGAGAAGTACCTTTGCTGGTTAGCTGGCGTCGTATTTACCCAAAACTTTGATGGTTTTGTTCATAACTATGCACTTTATCAAAACGGAGAAACAGGGTTATTTGAAGTCATTCCTTGGGATTACGATGCAACATGGGGCAGGGATGTTAACGGGGAAGTGATGGAGGAAGATTATTTAAGAATAGAAGGATTCAATACACTAACCGCGCGGATTCTCGATGTGAAAACATTTCGAAATCGCTATAAAGAGAAATTGGAAGAGATTTTGAGCAACCAGTTTACTGTGGAAAACTTGAAGCCGAAAATAGAAAGTATGCATGCTTTAATTAGGCCGTATCTATTGAAGGATCCATATAAGAAAGACAGTATCGCTATTTTTGATAAGGAGCCTGCGTATATCATCGATTTTATAGAAGCACGGGCAGCATATATTAAGGGTCAATTGGCGGGATTCAAGTAGGCAGGTAGTGTTTTACGCTGCACATTATTGAGGGAGAGTTGTAAATTCGGAGTGTGGATTGTAGATCGCTTGGCGCTTTGGGGATGCCTTTCGCCCTGAGCCTGGATTAACGCTTCGCATCCAGTCTCAGGGCTTCGGCTACCCCATTGCCGCGCCTGCGCTGGAATATTCATTATCGATAGAAGTGTGACTTTGAGATGTATTTGCTGAGATTATAATGTGATTACTATTTGATACTGATCTCATTCTAGAAAGATGCATTACAGATTGCAGGTATAACCCCTAATAATGAAATGCGCTTTCAAAAGTAGATTCTCCAGCGAAGGCGCGACTTAGTGGTAGCCGGAGCGATAAGACTGAAAGTGATCTCCTTTCCGGCTTATCGCGGGAGGCATCCACAAAGCGTCGAAGCGGTATTAACGGGATTTCCAATTCAATCACTTGTTGGCCTCCTGCATTTATCACAAAAGGCGAGTTTCCGTTTAATTTCTAACGGGAATTCGCCTATTTGTCTAGATTTAATCTGCCGAATAAAAGGAAACCTGTTACGGATGTCGAAATAAGTAGTTATAGATTACATAAGGGGGAATTGCAATGGAGAAACGTAGATTACAAGTGGATGATTTGTTCAAATTGCACTCTGTCACGAATCCGCGGATCGCGCCGGATGGTAAGGAAGCGGTATTCGTGAAAACGCATATTGACGTCGCGGATAATAAATATATATCGAATTTATTTCACGTCAATCTTACTTCAAATGAAGTAACGAAGTGGACGCACGGAAAAGAAAGTATTTCATCGCCAGAATGGTCTGCCGATGGAAAACAAATTGCTTTTTTATCGGACCGCGAAGAGAAGAACCAAGTGTTTATTCTACAGGCACGAGGCGGGGAAGCGCAGAAACTGACGTCTTTTGAAAATGGGGTTTCTAGTTTCCTATGGTCGCCTTGTGGGAAAAAAATATGGGTCAATGCAGCTGTTAAAGAGGGCAAGTCATTTACGGATAAAGAAGAGAAGGCCGAAAAGAAAAGGCCAGAACCATACCGTGTCACGAAGATGAAATACCAGATGGACGGAGCAGGTCTTCTGCCGCAGGATTCGTTCAAGCAAATCGGCGTCGTCGATATCGAGACGCAAGAAGTGACTCAGTTCACGGAAGGCAATCATCAGTATGGCCTCCAAGCCGTATCGCATGACGGCAAGAAACTCGTCATCGGTGTCAATCGAACAGAGAATCAGGATTTTGATTTCCGACAACCTCTATTACTTGTCGATGTTGAAACGAAAGAAGAAACGGTTCTGGTGGATGAAGAAGGCTTTTTTGGCGGGGCGGCGTTTTCACACGACGACCGTTATATCGCATTCATAGGCGCGGATAACAAATTCTATAATGCGACCCATTCAGATCTTTTCATTTATGACACGGAAGATGGCACGCGAATGAATTACACGGAGAGTCTTGACGCACCAATCGGAGATGCTGTAGCTGCGGATCATCAGCAAGGCACTGGCGCACCGGCGGTAGTTTGGACGAAACACAACCAGCTGTATTTCCAATTGTCGACGATGGGCGATGTCCGTTTGTATTTTGCAACGCTTGAAGGGGAATTGTATCCAGCAACAACTGAAAATGAACATATTTACGGCTATGATTTATCGGCAGACGGTGAGTTTGCGCTCGTTGCTGTCAGTAATGCCATCAATCCGGGAGAACTGTACAAGCAGACGATTGTATCAGGTGAACGTGAAGAACTCACTTCATTTAACAGTGCGTATTTGAAGGAAGTTGAACTTGTTGAACCTGAGGCAATCGTCTACAATAGCGTGACAAATTGGGATGTGCATGGCTGGCTCATGAAACCGGCGGGCTACGTCGAAGGTGAAAAATATCCTCTCATCGTTGAAATTCATGGCGGTCCGCACGTAATGTTTGGGAATACGTTTTTCCATGAGATGCAACTGTTAGCAGCACAGGGGTACGGCGTCCTATACGTAAATCCGCGCGGCAGTCATGGCTACAACCAAGAGTTTGTGGACGCGGTACGTGGTGATTATGGAGGCGGAGATTACGAGGATATTATGGCTGGAGTCGATTATGCCATTCAGGAGAATCAATGGATTGATACAGACAGACTTGGCGTAACAGGCGGCAGCTACGGCGGCTTCATGACAAACTGGATTGTTGGTCATTCAGATCGATTCAAGGCGGCGGTTACACAACGCTCGATTTCGAACTGGATCAGTTTCTTCGGCGTCTCCGATGTCGGTTACTACTTGTGTGATTGGCAAATTGGCGCAGATATGACTAAAGTTGAAAAACTGTGGGAGCATTCGCCGCTGAAATATGCTAAAAACATTGAGACACCATTGTTAATCCTACATTCTGAAAAAGATTTCCGTTGCCCAATTGAACAGGCGGAGCAGCTATACATTACATTGAAAAGCATGGGGAAAGAAACGGAATTCGTCCGTTTCCCAGATGCTGATCATAACTTATCGCGCACCGGCACACCGAACTTGCGCATTGCGAGGTTGGATGAAATCAAAGGCTGGTTCGCGAAATATTTATAATAGAGCCGGAGGAATCTGTTTGAGTTACACAAAAGATGGAGTTACAATACGACCCATGAAAAAACAAGATTTACAGCGCATGTGGAAACTCAGTTTTAAAGAGGAAAACCCCGAATGGAAAAAGTGGGACGCGCCTTATTACGAACATAAGACTATGACATATGAGGCATTTCTGAAAGGTAGCGACGAAATTGTGGACCAGGATGATTGCTGGGGCATCGAAGTTAATGGCGAATTAATCGGCATGGTTAGCTATTACTGGGAGCATAAGCCTTCCCTTTGGCTAGAGATGGGAATCCTCATCTACGAACCAAAATATTGGAGCGGGGGCTATGGCACGACAGCACTAACGCTTTGGATTGAGCATTTATTCCATGAAATGCCGCTGGTTCGTGTGGGATATACAACGTGGTCAGGCAACGTACGGATGATTCAAGTCGGCGCGAAACTCGGCATGATGATGGAAGCACGTATACGGAAAGTTCGTTATTGGAATGGTACGTATTATGATTCCATTCGGATGGGCATTCTCCGTGAAGAATGGGAGACTCGGAGATTATCGGTGGTTAGTGACGAGTGAAATAATGATTATAGTGTTAAAACAGCCATTCCGTAGTTGCGGGGTGGCTGTTTTGTTGAGCAGTGTGGGAGGGTTAATGGTCGGTCGTCGTAGTTTATTGGTCGGTTTGGAAGGGTTAACGGGCGGTCAACCGTGATATACGAGCGCTCGCGTCGGCACCTAAGAAGTAAAAGGGAGTTTCAATTGTAGGTCGTTTAGCAGGCGATAAGAAAGCAAAGGAATGGTATGATTGATGGAAAATAGTGGGCAAAAGTATGTTGGCGAAACATATTAATCTGCTACTGGAGCGTGAAAAAATGGCTTTATATAATGTTATGGAACAAGTCGTACACGATGTGCTGATGCAGTATAAAGACCAACTGCAACTGGTATGTCAGTGCGAACGGTGCTTGGATGATATTATGGCAATCGCGCTTAACGAATTGCCGCCGCGCTATATTGCAAACGGGGATTATGGGCCCTACGTCAGAGCTGAGCATGTTGCAGATCGCCAAGGGGCTACAAATATTATACTCATTGTCACCAAAGCGGCTGCACAAGTGTCAAAAGATCCGCGCTGTCCGACGATGAAACCCGTTATTCCACCGACTATCGCTTAATGGGATAGTCTATATTACACATCGTCGATTGGAGGGGAAGGCGAATGGACATTTCACAAATTAGTATTCTAGCAATCATACTTGCTGTCGTGGCAAATATGATAATCGGGGCTTTATGGTATTCACCATTACTCTTTTCAAATATATGGTTGAAGACGCTTGGGAAAACGCGTGAGGAATTATCAGCGAGTAACCCAAATATCGGATACGGACTGACCACACTTGCCGGCATTATTACTGCAATCATCCTATCTCTTTTCATCTCGATGCTTGAGACGGTTACAGTTGGCGGAGGAGCTTTAATTGGATTTTTAGCGGGAGCTGGAATCGCAAGTGCACGAGAATTGTCACCTACATTCTTTGAAGGAAGAAAGTATACACTCTTTCTCATTAGTGCAGGTTATCATATTGTATCGTTAACAGTGATGGGCATGATAATCGCGCTTTTTATGAAATAAAAAGGAGAAGGCGTGTTTGCCTTCTCCTTTTTCATTTACCTTTAAATTGAGGTTTTCGTTTCTCCCCAAATGCATTCAGCGCTTCAACCCGATCTTCTGTTGGAATCGTAAGTTCATACGCCTTGCGCTCAAGAGCAAGTCCGGTCTGTAAATCCACATTCATGCCGTTCTTCACCGCGAATTTGGCTTGTTGCAACGCAATCGGACCATTTGCTAGAATTGAATCTGCAAAGTCAGCGGTTTCTTGGACAAGATTTTCCGGTGTTGTAATGCGAGTAAGCATTCCATAACCAAGAGCTTCTCCAGCCGTTAGTCTTCGAGCCGTTAAAATAAGTTCGAGCGCTTTTGATTCACCTATTAACCTTGGCAGACGCTGCGTTCCACCTGCACCAGGAATAATCGCTAGACTCGTTTCCGTCAGCCCCATAAGCGCAGTATCAGCTGCAATTCGGAAATCACAGGCAAGCGCAAGTTCCATTCCGCCTCCAAATGCAAAGCCGTTCATCATCGCAATGGTAGGTTGCGGCAAGTTTTCAATTGCCGAAAATACCTCGCCAATTTTGTAGAGGTTACGTTTTACATGCAGATCTGGAAGTGTTTTTCTCTCCTTCAAATCAGCCCCCACACTGAAAGAACGGTCGCCCGCACCCGTAAATACAACAACGCGGATGTCCGGATTAATGCGAATCGATTCTGTAACTTGACCAAGTTCAATTAGCATGTCGTAATTAAATGCATTCAACTCGCCTGGACGATCGAGCGTCACAAAAGCAAGATTACCTTTTTGCTCATAACGGATTGCTTCCATATAAATATCCCCTTTGACTTTAACATTCTATGATTAAGCCGAGAACACCCGTGACTTCAGTCGTGGGATGAATTGGCTTTCCTTTTTTCGTTATAAAGTGATATCGCGTGAAGAACTGACGTTCTATTTGGTATAATATTCTTACTAAGGGTGGTGAGAAAATATGGAACTGAAAAAAGATTACCGAACGTATCAAATCAACATTAAAAAAGGACATAGAATATATTCTTATTTCGATGAACTTTGTCTAAATAGTAATAACCTGTATAACACAACAAATTTCATTATCAGGCAAGTATATACTGCTTCAAACAATGAAGGTGTGTTACAACCTCTACAAATAGAAGTAATGAACACAATTCGTGACAATATAGATAAAATGAATGCAAATCAACAAAGAGCATATAGCAAGAAATTAGAAAAAGAACAAATGAAACCAAAAGACGAACAAAAAGAAATAAAGGAAATTCTATTTGAGTTACCTTCAAAAGAAAAGCCCTTCTTAGGTTACAATTTTCTTGATTGTCTTTTTAAGACAATTAAACAAAAAGACTATTATTCGTTGCCAGGTCAGATAAATCAACAAGTTCTTAAAAATGTCGTGCAAAATTGGACTAGTTTTTTCGCAAGTTTGAAAGACTTCAAAAAGAATCCAGGAAAATATACAGGAAGACCTTCTATTCCTGGTTACCTACCTAAAGGAGGCAGGAAAGAATCAACTCTTTCGAATCAAACTTGCAAAATTAAAGAAGGTAAATATCTGAGCTTTCCAAAAATCAAAAGAAAAATAAATATCGGTAAGTTAGCAAATTTCAATGGTAAGTTTCAACAAGTGAGAATCATACCCAAGCACAATTGTTTTACTGTTGAATTAGTGTTTTTAATCGAGACGAAAAAACAAGTATCCCCCAAAATGGAACGATGCATGAGCATTGATTTAGGACTTGATAACGTTGCAGCACTAGTTTTTAGTACAGAGCACGTCCCAGTCCTTTTTAAAGGCGGTAAAATTAAATCTATCAATCAGTGGTACAACAAAATGCGTGCTTACTACTATGCGGCTCTTCGCAATGGAAAAAAGTCAAAAGAAGGTCATTTTCATTCGAAGAAATTGATGAAGTTAGATTCCATAAGGCACAGACAAATCAAAGACTTTTTCCATAAAGTTAGTTTCAATATCGTGAAAGCAGCCGTGGAAAGAAACATTGATACAATTGTTATTGGCAAGAATGTGGGTTGGAAACAAAAAATAGAATTAGGGAAAAGAAATAATCAAAACTTTGTTCAAGTGCCACACTCATTGCTAATAGAATTAATCACTTACAAAGCGAATGCCAAGGGTATTACAGTTATCGTAACTGAAGAAAGTTACACATCACAAGCTAGTTTTCTAGATGAAGATGTTATTCCGACCTACAAATTGGGGAATAACACATATCACATTTTCAGTGGAAAACGTATAAAACGTGGTCTTTATTGTACAAAAAATAAAACATTAATAAATGCAGATGTGAATGGTGCAGCGAACATCTTAAGAAAAGTAGTGCCGAAAGCATTCGCTAACGGTATAGCGGCTGTGTGTTCCCAGCCTCAAGTGGTCAATGTGCGATAGCATCAACCCTGAAACCCATGATCAGTCGTGGGAGGTTCATAACTAGAATATACCATTATCCATAAGGTGTGGCGAATGTGAATAAAATTCACTAATTAGTAAATGTATTGGTATGATTATGGAATTTTGCTATACTAGTGCAAAAGGGGTGGGTAAAATGACAGGCTCGAATGTATTTGTTGGCAGACAACCAATATTGGATCGAAATGGGGATATTTATGCATATGAACTGCTATATCGAAACAGCTATAATAATTTTTATCCTGATGTAGATCCTAAAAAAGCGACAATTGGATTACTCGTCAATACATTCCTGACAATCGGTGTCAAAAAAGTTTCGGAGAATAGTTTGTCATTTATCAATTTTACGGGTGAATTACTCGCCCAGGATATTTTTTTATCTTTAAATCCGGACAATGTCGTTATCGAAGTCTTGGAAAACGTAGCAATTACTCCATCACTTTTATCTAGACTTCGATCGTTGAAAGAGGATGGTTTTAAGATTGCCCTGGACGACTTTATATTACAACCTCAATATCGCGTACATCGTGATCTATTCAAGATAGTTGATTTCATCAAAGTGGATTACTTGGCAACAACCCTAATTGAAAGGAAGGAAATAGCGGATTTCATCTTAAAATATCCTGAAATCGTGCTGATTGCCGAAAAAATTGAAACCGAAGAACAGTTTGCAACTGCAAAAGCGACAGGCTATGCGCTTTTTCAAGGCTATTTCTTCGCCAAACCTGAAATTATTACAGGTGTTGAAATCCCGTCAAACGCTACATTGCATTTTCAAATTATGGAGCGCCTTTATCAGCAAACCCCTGACGTGAATGAAATAACTGAACTGATCATGCATGATATTTCACTTTCCTACAAACTGCTAAGGATAATTAATACATACGCATTTGGCGTCCCAAAACAGATTGCTTCTATCAAACAAGCCATTGTTCTGATAGGTCTTCGTGAAACAAATAGATGGATACAAGTTCTTGCTATGCGTGAGATAGGGGAAGGTGAAGGGAATGGCAGAGCAAAAGCACTTGCTGAATACTCACTGACACGGGCTAAAATGGCCGAACTTCTAGCTAAACAGAATGGGCAGAAAAACCCTGAACAGTATTTCCTGACAGGCATGTTTTCCTTAATTGATGTCATTTTGAAACGGAGCTGGGACGCAATCTTCCAACTCATTCCACTGTCCGACAAAGTAGTGTCTACTTTAAGGGGAGAACCAACGGAAATTACACCTTATCTTGAACTAACCATCGCGGTTGAAAAGTTCGACTGGGACACAATTGAATATTTGTCGAAGAACATGAAGATTTCGCAAACGGAATTGAGCAGAATCACTCTAGAGGCACATCGCTGGGTACAACAAATCGAATGAAACAGGTTCGCTTTCTTTAATAAAAAAGGAGATGACGTTATTTGTTACTCCTAGAATCTAGCTGTATATTTTGATCTTATCAATACATATGGAAATCGAGTGAATGTTTTTAACGACAATCACTATATATAGAATGAATCAGAAATCCTACTAATACCGCTTCTGCGCTTTGCGGATGCCTCCCGCGATAAGACCACTTTTGGTCTTATCGCTCCGGCTACCACTAAGTCGCGCCTGCGCTGGAGAATCTATTTTAGAAATCGCATTTCATTCAGGGGTTATACCTGCAATCTGTAATGCATCTTTCTTGAATGAGATTAATATCAAATAGGAATAACATTATAATCTCAGTCCATACAATTCCAAATCACTATCAATAATGGGGAACCCCAGCGCAGGCGCGGCAAAGGGGTAGCCGAAGCCCTGAGACTGGATGCGTAAGCGTTAATCCAGGCTCATGGCCAGAGGCATCCCCAAAGCGCCAAGCGATATATGTACACTCTGAACTTAAAACTCTCTCAATAATGAACACCCCAACGCAAGCGGCCTCCATGGAAACCTCACCCTCAATTATTCTAGCTTTCTCCATATACTCATTCCCATTTCACCTCAATTTAGGTAGAATAGAAGCAGGAGTTGAGCGGAATTTGAAAACAGCAATTGTTACAGATAGTACGGCATATTTACCTGCAAGTTTAATGGAAGAACTGGACATTCGGATGATCCCGCTGACAGTCACACTGGGCGGTACTGTGTTCGATGAAGAAATCGACATCAGCTCAACCGATTTTTACGATAAAGTGCGCGGGGATGGGCCGCTGCCAAAGACATCACAGCCGCCCATCGGCAAATTCGTAGAACTATTCGAATCGCTAAAAGACACACATGACGCGGTTATTTCCATCCATTTATCCAGCGGAATTAGCGGAACATACGCAGGTGCGGGACAAGCCGGTGACATGGTGGAAGGCATAGATATATATACATTCGACTCGGAAATTTCGACCTACATGCAAGGGTTCTACGTTATTCGCGCCGCGGAACTTGCGCAAGATGGTGCATCACCGGAAGACATCATCTCCGAGCTCAATGACATGAAACAGACAATGCGCGCTTATTTCATGGTGGACGACCTAACGCATCTGCAACGCGGGGGCAGATTGTCTGCTGCGCAAGCATTGATTGGCGGACTTCTTCAAGTAAAACCACTGCTTCATTTCCAAGAAAATGTGATTGTTCCATTTGAGAAAATACGTACTCGTAAAAAAGCGATGAAACGTATTGTTGATATTCTAGCGGAAGACGCGGCAATTATGCCACTCGAGGCGGCAATCATCCATGCCAATCGTCCAGAAGACGCTGAAATGTGGCTAGCTGAACTTTCGCAGCGGTTACCGAATGTTGAGTTCACAATCAGTCATTTTGGACCTGTGATCGGGACACATTTAGGGGAAGCATCCATGGGACTCGGATGGGTCAAACGACGAACGAGTTAAGCTTGATTCAGGCACATCTAAAAGTGCCGAAGCAAAAAGATAGTCCAAAATAAGGGAGGTGTTGCGGATGACAAATACATTCGATTCGTCAGTTAGGGATTTCCTAGCTGGCCGTATTTGGCTCCGTTTGCACACTCCTTTTTCTATTGAATTAATTGACGCACACATCAAATCAGGGCATCTTAAAACCATCCAAGGCATCAAAACCACCAAGACATACAAGCATTTTACGCATCACTTCTGCAATCGCTGCGAAAATACCACTCAATCTCGCTTCACAACATTTGACTGCGCCAAATGCGTTGGTCCGTGCACGTATTGCAGGCACTGTCTGAAAATGGGACGTGTTTCAACATGCACAGAACTCGTTGTCTGGAACGCAGAACCACCGATTTATCCGACAAACCATACGCTCGCATGGCTTGGAACTTTAACACCCCCACAACAGAAAGCCTCCCTAGAACTAACAAAAAGCACAACAGAACGAATTCCGCATCTCATCCATGCCGTCTGCGGATCAGGAAAAACTGAAATTCTCTTTGAACCAATTCACAAACTGCTTACAGAAGGCAAACGAGTATGCATCGCAGCACCGCGCGTCGACGTCATATTGGAACTCGAACCGCGTTTGCGCACAGCCTTTCCACGTACCGCAATCGAAGCATTATATGGCGGCGCTGAAGCAAAGACCGATTCCGCACAACTGATCCTTGCGACAACCCATCAGCTATATCGATTCCGTCATGCCTTCGATGCCATTTTCGTCGATGAAGCCGATGCCTTTCCCTATACAGCTGAAGAAACCTTACGACGAGCCGTTCGAAAAGCGGCGAAACCAGATGCACCCGTTCATTTCGTCACAGCGACACCGTCCGATAAATTGCTTGCGGACATCAAACGAACCGGGGCTGTTTCAACCATCAACCGAAGATACCACGGACATCCGCTACCCACGCCACGGTATGACTCCCTGTGGAATTACACAAAACACATTCAAAAAGGGAACTTGCCGAAGAAACTCTCAAACTGGACAGAAGAGCGACTTCGTAAGAATGAACCCTTTCTCATTTTCTTTCATCACATCGGACTCATGGAAGAGGCGGAGCCTTTATTCCAAATGCTGGATGCACGCATTCATGCGGTCCACGCGTCGCATCCCGATCGGAAGGAGCATGTCCAAGCACTGCGCGATAAAAAAGCTCCGGGACTTCTCACAACAACGATTCTTGAACGGGGCATTACCATTCCAAACGTCCAAGTCGCAGTCGTCGGGGCAGAACAGCTGATCTTCAACAAAGGCGCGCTGATTCAAATCGGTGGTCGCGTCGGACGTTCCGTAAATCATCCATCAGGCGATTTTGTATTATTTCACCACGGCGTTACGTACGCAATGGACGAAGCGAAAAATGAAATTAACTTGCTCAATAAAGGAGAGGTCCGCACGTGAACGAATGCCTTCTCTGTCAAACACCAATTGCGATAGCACCATCCTGGAAAGCGCTTGTCGGACTGCAAAAACAATCAGATATCTGCCAAAACTGTTCAAAAAAGTTCAAACGTGCCGACATAAAGGAAGTAGACAATTTACTAAGTCAAATCACATCGCTCTATACCTATAACGAAGCGATGCGAGAATACCTGCACCAATACAAATTCCTTCAAGACATTGCACTATCAACCGTCTTTGCGAATGAACTGCGCACCCATTTAAAAGGTGTAGCAACAGTCGTTCCAATCCCGATGCATCCCGAAAAAAAGATTCAACGGACATTCGCTCATGTCGATGAACTGCTAAAAAGCGCACGCATTCCGTTTACGCATCTTTTAGAAAAAACGAATACAGAGGCAATGGGAAAGAAATCGAAAGAACAGCGCCTTGCGATGGACCCTTTATTCAAACTAAGACCTGAAATTACAGTTCAACCAGGTATGTATATAGTAGTGGATGATATTTATACGACCGGCACAACGCTCCATCATGCGGCAACCGTCTTAAAAGAGGCAGGTGCAACGCGTGTCGAAGCGTTAACACTCATCCGTGCTGAACGATGAAAAGATAGGAGATAGACTATATGGCAGAACTACGAGATTGTCCTAAATGCGGCGGCTTTTTCAACTATACGGGCCTACGTGACGTTTGCGCCAAGTGCGCCGCGAGCGAAGAGAAAATGTATGAGGAAGTATACCGCTTTTTAAGAAGACGTGAAAACCGGGCGGCAACCATCGAGCGCATCGTCGAAGTGACTGGCGTGACGGAAACTTTGCTTCACCAATGGGTACGAAAAGGCCGACTCCAACCCGCATTATTTCCGAATCTCGGGTATCCATGCGATAATTGCGGCAAGCTGACAAGCGCAGGGAAATTATGCGCGAGCTGTACAGCAGACCTTAAAAATGACCTAAAAACGTTCGATGCTGCGGTTGAATTCAGAGAAGCCGTCGAAGCAAATGACGATGCAACGTACCATATAAACCGTGATCGGAAATAGGTAAAAGTCCGGCAGTTTTGAACTGACCGGATTTTTCATACGAATGACCCTAAACGTTCACAAATTTATGCCGAAATAAAGAGAGAAGAGTTCCATACACGATATAAAAACTAAACGAAAGGGACGATAGCCGATGAAAATTCAAAAGTTCACGCCACCTGTCATTAATCCGTACAAAACAAACCAGTTAAAAGCGGAACAAACCGAGCAGAAAGCGAAGATGAAAACGGATAAACTCGAAATTTCATCTGAAGCAAAACAACTGTCGGAAGTTTCTTCATTCACCACCGGACGTAACGAACGCGTGCAGCAACTAAAAGCTCAAGTCCAAGCGGGAACGTACGAAGTTAAACCCGAACAGCTTGCGACTAATCTGGTGAAATACTTCAAACCGTAAAAAACTATGTAAATGAAAGCAGGAACATACATGTCTATCACACTAATTTTGGCGTCACTTGACAGCCTGGAAAAACTTCATAGAAGTCTGCTAAGGCTTGCATACGACAAAACTGTTCATATCAAGAACGGGGACATGGATAAGCTCGACCAATTGTTAAAAGACGAGCAAGCCCACTTAGCTGCCATTGTTCAAATGGACAATCAGAGGCAACTGAATGTTGTAAAATACCTAACTGATCAAGGACGATCAGTGCCGCAAAATCCGACGGTTGCCGATTTACTCGACGCTGCACCGGAAGCGGACAAGAAAAGCCTTGAGGAGGCGAGGGAACGTCTCCTGCATGCGATTCATGACTTGAAATGGCAAAACGACCTTAACCAGAAGTTGACGTACCAATCACTTCAGTTCGTGAATCTGTCGCTGGACATGGTCCGGCCGCGCCTAGGAGCGGTCAACTACTCAAAACCCGAAATTAACGGAAGAAAAGTATCGAAAGAACAACCAACTTTCGATACAAATGCCTGAGGAGGTAAATGAATGTCTACATTTATGGGACTTGAGACAAGTAAACGCGGCTTGTTCACACAGCAATCCGCGCTCTATACAACAGGACACAACATCAGTAACGCCAACACACCTGGTTACTCACGTCAACGCGTCAATATGGAAGCAACAGGCGGATTCCCAGGCGTCGGTCTAAGCGCAGGCGCGATGCCTGGTTTCCTTGGAACAGGCGTTCAAGCAGGTTCTATTCAACGTATTCGTGACGGCTTCGTCGACGATCAATTCAGACAGGAATCCAACAAGCTAGGCTATTGGGATTCCCAAACAAAAGCGATTTCTCAAATGGAAGACGTCATGAACGAACCTTCCGCATACGGACTCCAGAAATCACTCAGTGAATTCTGGCAATCCCTGCAAGACCTCGCCGTAAACCCTGAAAACGGCGGAGCACGTGCAGTCGTCGTACAGCGTGGTGAAGCAGTTGCAGACTCATTCAACCACATGCACAAATCATTGACAGAAATCCAGACAAACCTAGGAAATGATATCAGTGTGTCAACAGGCCAAGTCAACTCCATCCTTAAACAAGTATCAGAGCTAAATACGCAAATTAAGCAAGTCGAACCGAACGGCTATTTACCAAATGACTTATACGATGCACGAGATGCACTTTTGGATGAATTATCAAGCTACTTCCCGATTGAAACGAAATACGAGGAATCAGGTGGACGTGCTTTGGCGATAGCTGAAGGTTCAGTGACTGTTTCCATGAAAGTTAACGGGGTATCTGTTGAGCTTGTTAAAGGTGACAATTTTGCAACTGTAGAAACGAACCCAAAACCACTAATTGAGGATACTACCAAGAGTAATCTGCCGATTATTGGAATGAAAATCACGAAGATTGATGGAAATGAAGAGCTAGTTGGACATGCAAAATTACTAAATCTAGGAAATATGAAATCGTTGATGAATTCATATGGAACAGATGACAGCAAAGGCATGTACCCGGAAATGATTGCTGAGTTAAACAAAATGGCGGCAGCCTTTGGAAATCAAATGAACATCATCCATACAGGCGGAACAGACATCAATGGCAACAATGGTGGAAATTTCTTTGATACAAAAGGTCCTGGACCATTTACTGCTGGAAATATTTTTGTGTCTGATGCTCTCGCGAAAGATCCTAGCAAGCTCGCAGCATCAGATTCTACAGGAACTGAAGAAGGTAACGGAAAGAACGCGAAGAATCTTGGCGATGTTCTTTTTGAGAAATTGGATACCCTTGATAACTCAACCATCCAAACCTACTTCCAAGGCGTTATCGGGCAACTCGGCGTAGACGGCCAACAAGCTGAACGAATGACGTTCAATACGACAACATTGCTTGGCGCAGTCGAACACCGTCGTGCATCCATCAGCTCCGTCTCACTCGACGAAGAAATGACAGACATGATCAGATTCCAACAAGCCTACAACGCATCCGCCCGCATGATTACTGTTGTCGATGAAACCCTCGACAAAATCATCAACGGCATGGGCCGAGTAGGAATGTAAGAAAGGAGCAACACCTAAATGCGCGTAACACAATCAATGCTATCCAATAATATGCTCCGGAATCTCTCCACGAGCTACAATAATATGGGCAAGATACAAGAACAAATTAATACGGGCAAAAAAGTAAACCGTCCATCAGATGACCCCGTCGTCGCCATGAAAGGAATGGGCTACCGTATGCAAGTCGACAAAGTTGCCCAATTTCAACGTAACTTAGGGGAAGTGCACAATTACCTCGACAGCTCGGACGATGCACTCGATAAAGTCGGACAAGCCATGCATCGTGCAAGGGAACTCGTTACAAGTGCAGCGAACGGAACAATGACAACAGAAGATAAAGCGAAGGTGCAAAGTGAACTAGAACAGCTACAAATGCATATTCAAGACATGGCAAATACAAAAGTCGGGGATAAGTATATTTTTAGTGGTACAAAGACTGCTAATCCTCTCTATGATAAACAAGGAACTGGATTCCCTGATGACACAACAGCTTTTGAAAAAAGTGTCGATGTAGAAGTTTTTGACGGTGTCACCATGAATGTAAATGCAAATGTAGTAACTCTTTTTCAAGGAATAAATGCTATATTCGAAGGATTTAAAGGAGACCCAGACTTCAGCGCAGCACTTGCAGATGTCGATGCCAACATGGACAAAGTACTAACCACACGCGCCGACATCGGTGCACGCCAAAATCGTGTCGAAATGATGAGCAATCGTCTAGATTCTCAAGAAGCCGCTGCAAAAAAACAAATGAGCGAAAACGAAGACATTGACTATGAAAAAGCAATCACTGAAATGCTAACACTAGAATCAATCCATCGAGCAGCACTTTCAGTTGGTTCACGTATTATCCAGCCATCACTTGTAGACTTTTTACGATAAAATAGAAAAACGATCTTTCCATGTGAGAGTCACACCGGGTGCCAGACGCTGACATTCATTCGCGCCCTACAGCGAATTGTGGCAGCGCCTGGCACCCAATACAAATCCCTGAAAGCGTTTGGACACTCTCCAAACGCTTTCTTTAGAAGGTGACTTATTGAACATCCCACAACTGCAAGTAACAACAACAAAAGGACAACTAGGCTTGACCACCCAAAAACCAACACAACAAATTGAACAACCAAAAGCAACCTTGGACATTCGACAACCAAAAGCCGAATTGACAATCAACAAAACAAAGTCGAGACTATCCATTGATACCACACAAGCCCGCGCCGACATGGACTTAAAAAGTGCCGCTCGCCGAACAGAAGAAGTCGCGCAGTACGCCCGTTCAGAAGTCTCCAATGGAATCGCTCGCCGCGCTCAAGACGGCAATGAATTGATGAGAATTGAAAACGGCGGAAACCCAATTCAGACATTTGCCGAAAGAGCACTCAGACAACCCTATAGCAGTTTAAACGTCAAGTTCATCCCGTCCTATGGCAGTGTCAAAGTTTCGTTCGAACCCGGCAGCGTGGATATTCGAGTGGAACCACAAAAAGTGATCAATAATAGTACAGCGAATAAACCCATCCATACATACTCACCAGGAAAAGTAACAACAGAGTTACTCCAAAAACCATCCATTCAAATTGAATGGAAGGTTTAACTGCCAGCATATCTGGGTGCCAGTCTCTGCCACCCCACAAAGGAGAAATAACTATGAAAATCCAATCCACAATCCTAGGACAAGTTGAAGCATCCGAATCCGAAATCCTTACATTCGAAAACGGCTTACCAGGCTTCGAAAATGAAAAAAAATTTATACTACTTTCTATAGAAGGAAATGAAGTCTATCAAATCCTCCAGTCGATCAATTCCAAAGAAGTAGGTTTCGTAACAGCAAATCCCTACTTATTCACAAACGACTATACGTTTGATTTAAATGAATCAACAGTAGAATCTCTCAATATAGAATCCGAAGAAGACATCATCGTCTTAACAATCGTTACAGTCAAAGAACCATTCAATGCCTCAACCGTAAACTTAAAAGCACCCGTCATCATCAACACAAAAACCAAAAAAGCAAAACAATGCATTCTGGAAAACGCGGACTATCCAATCAGATATTCCATCGAAGCACAGATGCAGAAAGACAAGGGGTGACGGAATGCTGGTATTATCTCGAAAAAAAGGTGAATCTATTTGGCTTGGTGATGAAATCGAAATTACCATCAGTGAAATCAAAGGCGACCAAGTTCGAATCGCCATCAACGCACCCAAAAATGTCACCATTTTACGTGGCGAATTAATAAAAGAAGTGTCAGAATCCAACACCGAAGCAATTAAAATAGACGGTTTCATGGACTTTCTCAAAAATGAAAAGAAATAAAATTCACTCAAAAAAAACCAGGTGCAAATTACCGCCACAATTCACGATCTTCGAATTGTGGCGGTAACTGGTACCCTTTTTTAAAAAATAAATATTTCTATTAAACAATCCAAAAGACAATCCGATAATAGAATTGTAGCGAGGAAAACGGGGTCCGGCCGGCCCGGTCTCTTCGGTATAAAAAATGTGCTCACAAGGACGTGAGCAACACACATTCAAGGAGGAAATTATAATGAGAATTAATCACAACATCGCAGCACTTAACACACACCGTCAGTTGAACGCAGCTACAACTAACCAATCAAAATCTATGGAAAAATTAGCTTCAGGTCTTCGTATTAACAAAGCTGGGGATGACGCAGCTGGTCTTGCGATTTCTGAGAAGATGCGTGGACAGATTCGTGGGTTGGACCAAGCTGGTAAAAATGCTCAAGATGGAATTTCACTGGTTGCTACTGCAGAAGGTGCTTTGAACGAAACACATGATATTCTTCAACGTATGCGAGAACTATCTGTTCAAGCAGGAAATGATACTAATAATGATAATGACCGTGGAGAAATCCAAAAAGAAGTAAATCAATTGATTGAAGAAATTGATCGTATTGCTAATACTACTGAATTTAATACGAAGAAATTGTTAAACGGTAATCTTGGTTCAGAAAGAACTGCAACTGCTGGTGTAACTGAAGGACAAGTAAACTTTAAATCTTCTTCTGCACCAACACAGGTGACAGGGGTTACTGGAGTTTTGGCAAACGATAAAGTTGGCTCTCATGAAATCAGTTTCTCAGTTGGAGTAGCTGGTGAAGTTAAAGGGACAGCTACTGACCTGAAAGGAACTGAAAAACTTTCTGAGTTAGGAATAACGGATATTTCAGGGCTAAAAGTAGGAAGTGAAGGATCTGAAACGGCACTTTCAGGACTTTCATTGGATAGCACGGTAGCAGATGTAATGAATGCAATCACAACGCAAACAAATGCAACAGCCGAGCTTGTTAATGGACAATTAGTTGTTCACAGTGACGCTGTTTCTGCTACAGCATTATCCATTGAACAGACGACAGCTGGGGCAACTAGCGGGGTATCTGTCTTATTCGGAGCAGCGGCGAATGCTGTTGAGAGCAACAGTTCTAATTCTAGTACAACTGCATTAACAGTTACTGATAAACACACTGATGCATCAGGAAATGTTACAACATCTGTTGATCGTTCAGGTAAAGACGGAACTGCAAATATTGTTTTTAACGGAATGACATTTGCAAAAGGTTCTGCTGCTATTACCAACGCTGTTGTTAAATTGGACGGACTTGAAGCTGTAGATTCGAAAGCTGCACGTACAGATAACTCTGCAACTTTACAAATTGGTGCAAACGAAAATCAAACGCTGAAAGTTGACATTGAAGATATGTCTGCCAAAGCTCTAGGTTTAGTTGTAGGTGGGGAAAAAATCAGTGTTTCGACTGATGAGGATGCTTCTCGTGCAATTACAAAAATCAACAATGCTTTGGAGACTGTTTCAAGTGAGCGTTCTAAACTAGGTGCTGTTCAAAACCGTTTAGAACACACTATAAACAACTTAGGTACATCTTCTGAAAACCTAACTGCTGCGGAATCTCGTATCCGTGACGTAGATTATGCTTTAGCTGCGTAAGCAGTAACAAGCACAGTCGTCCTGGCTGGTAACGGCTAGAGAGTATTATCGGGTGAATTGCTGGAAACCTCTTAGAGCTTTTCTTGCCACAACGTAGTTGGAAACAACAAGCGTGATGGTTCGAAAAAAGAAAAGATTGGGCAATCAGCAGCGAAGCTCCTGTCTCGAAAGAGTGGAGAACGTTCAACGACTAGGATATACCATCTACGGCTTTGGCTATGATGATGAAATCCATAGGTGAAACAATGTCCATCAGCATTGCGAATCCGAAGCGCCCGACCCCTACTAAGAAATTAGAGGGTGAAGATATAGTCTAGTCATTTATGAAAGTAAATGTTTCGCACGATGGCGAAAGAAATGATGGAACAAACTAAGAATTCTATTCTTGCACAAGCTTCTCAGGCAATGTTAGCGCAAGCAAACCAGTTGCCGCAAGGAGTTCTACAACTTCTTCGTTAATATTAAAAAAAGGTCATGGAAATTTTTCCATGGCCTTTTATAATACGAATACTTAAAAAAGAACTATTAATTCCAGAAGTCTTGGATTAATGAGGCAGAACCGTATCACTAGTAAGTGAGGTTTTTTACTTCAGTCATATATACTGTTAAAATAGCTGTGAAATGACAGTCTGACTTAGGGAAAGTCGGACTGTTTTTTATTAGAGATGAAAAAATGGTATGATTATGAAAATTAGATTATTTATAAAGAGAGATTATATAATAGAGATTACATCAAACAACCCGAACTGTAAGCACACTTTTAAATGGTTTTATCAAACGATCCCAAGAAATAAAATAACTGCACCAACTATTGATGTTTATGAAATCTATACTCCAGAAAAAAATGAAGCTATGGTAAATAGGGATAATCTCAGATGTTATTGCCCCAAACCCAGATGCGGAACGCCACACTTTATAGATTTTTCAGATCCTCCTCTTTGGTGGGGTGGTATATCGGAAGTTCTGTAATTGGTACTTCTCCTATACCCTGAAAACAATGGTTTTTTCTATTTCAAACTATCTATATAACATAATAGCGTACTAAATTAATCCTAATTATTCGAAGGAGGTATTCAAATGTCAGAAAACAGAAGCGCCGATGCAGGCATACTCGGCTTTACTTATCAATTCTTACAAACAGCAATTAAAATTTTAAGCTTGGATGAATCCGGTGCATCTTTTACTATTGAAGGTATTGAAGATCTTGATGTCTCAACTACAGACGAAGATTTATTAGTACAATATAAATATCATGAAGGACAAGCATTTACTTTATCAACTATAGATAAACCTATCGCTTTGATGTATAAGCACTTTATTGATGACCAGCAAGAAACCCCTGATTTTTATGTTCTATTCTCTTACTTTGGTATAAAAAGGGAGGATGAACCTTCCAAGGATAATATAACTATCAAGGGAAAGGATGAACTTAAAAAACTATTAAGTTATTCTAATGCGAGTAAAATTCTAAAAGGTTTAGAATGGACAGACACAAATTTGGAGGACTTTTTACAAGTTTTGCGTTTTGAAGATGCAGAAAAATTTGATGACGCAAAGGATAAACTGATAGTTTTAATTAAAGAAAAGTTCGGAGTCTCTGAAACAGAAGGACAGGCTTTATATTTTGCAAATGCCATTTACTTCATAAATCAATTAGCGACTAAAAAAAATATCACAGAAAGAAAGATATCAAAACAGCAATTCATAGATTTTCTATCTTCAAACTCTCAGGTCGTCCAATATGAAATTATACATCGTCTTTATGGACAAAAAGAATATTTGGCGCTTCTAAAAAAGTATATTCTCTCAAAAAATATTAAAAGAAATACATCTAGTTACATAATTCACTTAAAAGATATTAAAATTAATACTTCTAGACTTATCATAGATCTTGCAAAAAGGTTTCTAACAAAGGGATCAACTCGAACTATATATCCAATAACATTCATAATTCACGATAAAACAGAAAAATTAATAGAATTAAAAAAAGATCTTTTGAAAATTAATGCAATTGAAAAATGTGACCTACTCTTTAATGACGGTCAAGAATTTTATTGTTTTCAACCAGAAATATTTACTAATCGCCCCTTACTATCTTTAACAAAAAATGGACAACAAGTGGAAATAGCAAGTTATAACTACAGATTATTATCATTTGAGACCTACTACTATCATAAATCAAATATTAGTTTAGATAATCCTTTTCATTTTATTATAAATGACTCAGTAGAAGCTACCGAGTTAAATATCGGGGTTCCTGTTAACTCTTTAAGAATTTCAAGTATTGATGATACTGACTTACTACTACTATTAGGAGGATGAATATGACTAAAGACAACCAATTAAGAGTTCGCAGTTTTGAAAACAACAAAATTATTATTGAAATTATTGACTTCAAAAAATGGAGAGAAGAAAATACAGGCGCTCATATTAAAATTGGATCATTTCTAAAAATTGAAGATGGTAATTCTAAAAGTGTTGTTACTATGGTTCATAGTTTTAAAATGGCTGAGGAATCCTTGGGCGAAGAAGTAGTAGCAGGTGAAGAATACTCAGGAAATTTTATATTGGAAAC
The DNA here is from genome assembly GCF_056786515.1 of Sporosarcina sp. Y838. Classification (NCBI taxonomy): domain Bacteria; kingdom Bacillati; phylum Bacillota; class Bacilli; order Caryophanales; family Caryophanaceae; genus Sporosarcina; species Sporosarcina sp. Y838. The sequence continues at coordinate 120,039 of NZ_JBXCJD010000001.1, forward strand.
CCATCCAATCGGGCAGTTGGAAGAACTGGAAGGTGACGTTAAATTTATAAAAGGACTTAAAAATATTAGTATCCCCCCTACTTCCGTTGGTTTATTACAAGAAGAAGAATTACAAGGTATATTCGAAAATAAAAACCAACCCTTTACTTTTTCAAAACATTCTAGCAATCCTAATATAAATATTATTATCGATGGAGATAAGTTTTTTTCAAAACACCTTGCTGTAGTCGGTTCTACTGGATCGGGAAAATCATGCACAGTAGCCAAAATAATTCAAGAAGCTAATAAAAGCGAGAGTATGAATTTACAAAATACCCATATTTTAATTTTCGATATTCATGGGGAGTATCAGACTGCTTTTGAAAATAAAACAAGATATTTAAGTATAGAAAATAAAGGTTTAAATTTACCATACTGGCTTATGAATGCTGAAGAATTAGAGGACTTCTTTATCGAATCAAACGAATCCAATTCTCACAATCAAGTTTCACAGTTTAAAAAAGCTGTTATATGTAATAAAATAAAGCATAACCCCGATTTGAATGTTAATTATGATAGTCCCGTTTTTTTCAATTTACAGGAGGTTCTCTGTTATTTGGATAACAAAAATAGAGAATCCCATTACATTTCGGAGGAACAGGAATACTATGCAATTTTGGATCAAAAAATAGCTCGCTCTGAAAATGTAATCATTGAAGAAATGTGGTCTAAAATGGATTTTCTTCAGTTAACGGGTAATGCAAAAAATGTGCAACTAAACTCTAAGATAGCAAAAGGTACATTTCATGGTGAATTCGATAGATTTTTATCTAGATTTGAAACCAAAATATTAGATGACAGATTAAGCTTTATGCTAGGAAATAATGAATCAAAAACAGAAGATTTTTATAATATCATTAAAAACATTTTAGGTTATTCAAATCAGAATGAACCCAATTCAAACATCACGATAATAGATTTAAGCTCATTACCATTTGAAGTCGTATCTATTGTTGTATCAATAATATCCAGATTTTCCTTTGAATATTGCTATCATAAAACTAGATTAACTAATAAAAACGAAACACCTTATTTATTGGTGTTTGAAGAAGCCCATAAATATATCCCTAAGCTTGGTGATGCAAAGTATAGGAACACCAGGATAGCGGTGGAAAGAATAGCAAAGGAAGGAAGAAAGTATGGTCTTTCTTGCATGATAGTGTCACAGCGACCATCTGAAATTTCACCAACTGTATTTTCACAATGCAGTAACTTTGTTGTAATGCGTCTTACTAATCCCGACGATCAATCCTATGTTAAACGTTTACTTCCTGATAGCTTCTCTGGATACACAGATTCTTTATCCACATTGGAAACTAGAGAGGCCCTGTTAGTAGGTGACTCAGTGTCGACTCCTTGTGCTGTAGTAATCAATAATGCCAATCCACTACCTAAATCAGAGGATATTAAGTTTCTGGAAAAGTGGAGACAAGATTGGAAAGAAGTAGACTTTGAAAAAGTCTTTGCGACTATCATGCAGAATAAAACAGAGTAAATGGAGTGTACATTGTAGACATACTGCATGGCAAATTGTGCTCAAGAGTAATTCCTTTACGATCCTACAGTGGTATTTAATATATTCAGTGTAACATCTGGTTTATTAAATATATAATATTAATGGGAATAGCAGTTCAAACGTCTTGTTAGCATAAAAGAAGTATCCATTTCCCAGAAGAAGGTTTTGAATTGCTATTATGTATAAGGTCAACGTCAGTCCTAATTCCTTTCGAGGAGTTAGGGCTATTTATATTTTGAGAAGTAATATTAATGAATTATTACAAAGAAGAAAAGATGAAGCAATTAGAACTATTAGAAGTGAAGGAAGATTTATTAAGGAAGTTTCCGGAAAAAAGAGTAAACATCGTTTCACTGAAAGTCATCAAGGAGTCAAGTCTGCTGTACGAAGGACGCCAGATCCGTTCACCACTGGACGGCTATGAAATCATTCGTACGTTCTTGGAAGATGCAGATTGCGAAATGTTTGTTGCGATGGCACTTGATACGAAGAATCAACCAACAAACATCCAATTTTGTCATATTGGTAGTCTGAATGCTGCAATTTTTCATCCACGTGAAACCATGGAAATGGCAATCCAGAGCAATGCATCGTCAATCGTTATCTTTCACAATCATCTTAGCGGTAGACCTCCACTTTCGCCGGAAGATCATAGTGTAACTAAACGTTTGAAAGCAGCAGGTGAAATTATTAGGATAACTGCTAGACCATCTAATTTTCGGTGATGATACATTTCTGTCATTTAAAGAGAAAGGGTATCTATAATGAAAAACCTACCAAATGATGAAAGGAAACTTTCCAAAGAACTTCATTGGTTCAGTAATACTTTATTAACAGAGTTTGGCGTAGAAACTGCAATTGAAGAGATTGCGGCTGAGGCAACTGAGTTAGGTTTGGATGAAGTGGATGATGAATTTTATCCTAAAGGGTTGTTTGAAGTAGTTGTATACGTGAATATCTAATCTTCTTTATATTTTCACACAATTTGGCGAAATTTTTGTAGTTGTTTGTTGCCAGGGTACCGAATTACTGATTGAATCTTCAATACTCTTGGTGGTACTATGGGAGTAGTCTTAAAGGTATAAAATAAAAGTATGGGGTGACTTGAAATGTTAAACGGCCAGTTTAAGAAAGGCTCGATTCAAAAGTTTGAAAAATCCGTGGAGTTGCATAATAAAGAGGTTGAGAAAATGGTACTCCACTCTGAAGGGCTGTTGGAGGAACGTCAATCGCTGAAAAATCAGCTTGAGCACACTTGGGAAGTATTAAATAGCATTCGGAATAAACCCGAACCGCTTCATCTCGAGGTGGAACAAATCAAATTAGAGTTCACAAAGTTCGAGCATTTCATCACGGAAATACAATCGGAAATTGAGAAGAGTTTTAAAAGCACTGTAGGAGGGGCGGGTGCAGGAATAGCTGCAGGCGCAGGTGTTGCTGCATTCGGACCGACTGCTGCGATGGCTATTGCTACGACGTTTGGGACGGCTTCTACAGGGACTGCCATTGCAGGTTTGTCTTGAGCGGCGGCGACCAATGCCGCATTGGCGTGGCTTGGTGGAGGTGCCGCAAAAGCGGGTGGCGGTGGAATGGCTGCGGGAAATGCACTTCTTGCACTTGCGGGGCCGGTTGGTTGGGCAATCGGCGGGGGATCACTAGTCGTGGCGGGTTTATTCAAAAGTGGAAAGAATAAGAAAATCGCGGAAGAGGCATTGGCAAAAGCTGCCCAGATTAAAGCATCCACAAAGGTTGTAAACGGGACAATCAATGAAATTGGTGAAACAAAGAAACTAGTCACTCTGACTAACAGGAAATTATATGAATTGACGTTGCAGATAGATATGAAATTGAGGGCAGTAAATTATGACTTTACTTTGATTGAACATGATTCCGACCATCTTTATTCTTTGGGTTCCCTAGTGAATAATGCACACGCTGCTGGGGAGTTATTGAACAGGCCGGTAGGTGCCAAGTCCTATGACTGATTTCACTTCTTATCTAAAGGGGAATTATTCCGATTTTCTTGAAGTGAAAGATTCTAGACTGGAACAAAGTCATATCGATTCCCTTTTCAGTGAGTATAAGGAAATTGTTATACGTAATTTGATCGACCAGTTCGGAGTGGGAGCTTACATTGATGTATATAAAGAAGGTGGTACTGTTACGACGCTACATAACGCTAAGAAAGGTGTATTTGCGACGAGTGATGATGAAGATCGATTCACTTATCAATATAACAGGAAAGAAAAAAGAACTAAGGATATGTACGATAGCAAATTGCCAGGCATGAGAAAGGCGACTTTCAAAAGTGGGGAGAAAATCGTTGATGCTTATACTGGTAATGAATTGCCAAGAGACAGCCGCGCAAATATCGATCATGTTGTTGCAGCTTCGAAAATACAGAAGAATGACGAGGCAAGGCTGTATATGAGCGACCAGGAACGCAGTGAAATGGCTACTTCCCCAACTAATTTAGCTTGGACAGATAGCGGATTGAATCAGTCAAAAAACGACAAAGACTTGACGAAATGGATGGATGATAGCGGCAATAAGAACTTGAATGGCGAAAAGAATGCGGAAAGGTTTGGCGTTAATCGGGATGCCGCTGAGACAATCAATAATAAAGCGAAGAAAACGATTGAGCAGGAAATAAAGAGGAAGAAGAAAGAGTATTATGTCGAGAAAATTAGGGATACGAGCGTTGTGCAAGGCCACGAACTTGGGAAAAGGCAGGCTATTGGCTTTTTATTATATGAATTCCAAAAGGTTTTTTTCCGGGAGATGAAAAACTATTTCAGACAATTTCCTAGTTTTACGACAATCTCCAGTAAAATCAGCGAGTTCACCAATGCATGTAAGCGAGTGGCAATATCGTTACGATATTCATCAATACCTTCGCCTCGACGGCAAAAAACATGGTGCGGGTGTTGAATGAAGGAATCCAGGCACTGATTAGGGCATTTGTTTTATTGGTGAAAAGGCCGAAAGAATTAACCACTAGTGAAGCGGTAAAGGAAGCGCTGAAAATTGTCGCAGCAGCCGTTTCCACGGCAATCGGTGTGGGATTGACGGAAACGTTCATACTTTATTTGAAAACCACCCCGATAGCCCCTTTCGCAAGCCTAGTAGGTGGAATTTTAGGCGGAATATTGACTGGGATTGTAACAGCAACAATCGTCTACGCTATAGACAATTTAGGCGGGATTTTGAAAGACCTTATTAAAGTCATGGACACAATCGTCTACAACTTTAAGGTCTCGGCAAAGGATTTAAGAGTGAAATACGAGGCAGTGTTAGAAAAGATAGATAAAGAATATTCGAAAATACTCAATGAAATTTGCCGAGAATATGAGGCATTGTATACCATGACGAAAAATGCATATGACGCCACCCTCGCACCTGAAGAACAATTCCAAAATACCACTCTCTTGGCTTCGGAATTGAATGTTAAATCTGAGAAAGTGCTGATGAAAAAACAAGATATCCTCGACTTTTTCAAATAATTTTGGAGTACCCAATAGCGTTGCATAGCTGTAAAAATACTTACAAATTATAGTGTTAGACCTCCAAGGTGTTTGAAGAAAACAAAAATGGTGCTCCATCTGTAAAATAATAACTGACGACTAATTTCAGGTACCTTCAAGGTTGTATTCTGACAATCTACTACACTTACATATTTATGAACAGGAGATTAGATAGGTACTTGACTATCTAATCTCTAATGGTTTTTATACAATTGGGTGAATTGTTGGTTGCTTTTTGTTGCACAGGCACACAAACAATTAATAGATGACATGGTCCTCAATGAAAAATCATTCATCACAACATTGGGTATACCTGCAGTTCGATTCACTTCTCTTTAAGAACAAGTAGCCTTAGGGAGTTTGTAAGCAGGAAAAATGGTGACACGTAATATCAAACTTTCCGAGGTTGAGGGAATTTTTGAAGATTTCAACTAAGTTATGTAGCAATACACAAAAACCTCATATAGTGAAAAGGGGAGTCGACTATTTTGTCGTCTTCTTTTTTTATTTATTAATGAGCAGCTTAAACTGAAAACAAGCTTTTCTTCTTTCCTACTTCGTAATGCAGCCGGCTCCCAACAACTTGCCACAACACTTATTTGAATAACTCATAATTGATCCGATATAAAAGATATAGATAAGACACATATTATTAAGAAATGCTGGGGCACTCCCTGCGCATAGGGTACCCGATTTTTATATTTACTTAGTAGCTGCGAACTAGGAGGAAACGAAATGGATCAAGCACAACAAGAACAAAAGAGACACCTAGAACAACAACTCCAATGGACGGTGGAACAGGTCCGTATCTTGGATGAGATGCACGTCAAGCTACATGAAATGAAAAGGATAGCCGAATACGCTTTAACGGAAAACCTTTCAGTAAACGAAATTGAGAGGTTGAATGGAGAACTGGATACGTTGAAGACTGAATTCAGTTCTTTGGAACGGCAGCTATATCCAATACTTCACTAATTACTTATTGTTCCAATATAGGTTAAATTTCCTGTATACTAAAGTTTCATACGCCGACTTCTTATGGGGGATAGGAACCTGCAGAATCTACGCATATTTTATTTATCACGAATCCACTGGGGGAAGACAGATGGTATTTATGGAATACCTGAAAATCAGGCACACAGTCAAACCAGGAAAACGGCAGATCAAGGATCGTTCTGCAATGCAGTACAATAGCCGTCTCCTTAATCTGCAAAGATACAATATCTATAGCGGCGAACGAGCTGTAACGGATCAGATGCTGCGACAGATTCATGAGCATTATAAGAATACAACCAATGAGTATCAAAGAACGATTACATACTATATAGAGTTTATGGCATATCGTGAACAGCAAACGAATGGGAGTGGCTTATGAGAAGGTTGGGCGCAACTTTAGTGTTAGTCGGCTTGCTGGTCGGGTGTACTAATGGGTTGTATGACAAAGCAATGGAGCAAGGAAAACTGGCGCTTGCCAATGGTGAATTTCAAAAAGCGTTAGGGTCGTTTGAACTTACCAAAGATGAAAAAACTGAGTGACGATAACGCAAAGCAATACTATAAAGTTGTGAATGAGTTTTTAGGAGTGAAGCATGACGTAGAAGAAGGCAATGCTTAAATTTCGCGTACCTGTGCACGATATTATTCAGTCAATTAACTACAATTACATACTTATAAACTAGAGAAAAGATAAGTATCTGAATATCTAATATCTAATGTTTTTTATACAATTGGTTGAATTGTTTTTTGTTCCACAGGAACCACACAATTAGTGGGTACGGTCCACTCTGTAGCGAAATTAAAGAAAGAACCTATCGTATTACTGGGCTACGGCCTTGTCGTGATTGAAGTGAGAGTCTTCTTCGGTAAACAGATAAAAAATCAGCCATGCACCATAAATGGCTGATTTTTTTGTGCGTTTTTATTCGGTATGAAACTATGTTCAAAAACGAAAAAAATATACTAAAACAATATTCGGAATGTTGTTGATTTCCAATAACTGTAGTTGTATTATGGACCTAATAACTATTAGGCGGTGTAAGTGTAGTGAAAGAAAAAATATTGGAAGCGACAATTTACCATTATTCACGATACGGTTATCAAGGGGCCACGATGCAAAAAATCGCTACAGAAGTTGGCATTAAGCCGGCTTCGATCTATTTTTTTTATCAAGACAAAGAAGCTGTATTTGTTGCAGCTTTTAAAAAATTATTGGGGGAGCATTTTAGTCAGATGAAAAAAATTATGGCTGAAGTGGAAAATTCCCCAATAGAAGAGATATTCTCCACTCTGCTGCACGGGACTGTCTCTTATCATAAAAAGAACGAAAATAAAACGATGGCGTATATTTCATTGCTTACCTCCCCACCTCCAGAAATTAGGCAGTTTCTGAAAAGACATATGGAGCAATTCGATGAGTGGCTCATTCAATCGTTGAAAACTTCTTTAAAACGTGACTATCCATCCATTTCAGAGCAACAAAATATCAACTTGACAAAACAATTTCTTTTGATAATGGATGGGTTATTCTGGGAAATTAATCTGTACGATGATAAAGCTTTATTTGAGCAAATCCAACATGCATTTCAACTAGTAATTCTTATGTTAACGGGGATTGAAAATGCAAAATGATTATGCACGAGAAGTAGTACCTATGAACGAACGTAAGAAATGGCTATCCATCAGTATGATCTGGATCGCTGTCGGAATTGATTTATCCGCAATGATTTTTGGCGCAGAACTTGGCGCAGGAATGGCTTTTAATGACGCCTTGCTTGCTGTGGTGATCGGATCTCTGATATTGGGTGTTTTAGCTGCATTTTGTGCATACGTTGGAGCAGCAACTGGATTATCCACTTCTATGATTTCTCGCTCCGCCTTTGGAACTTCAGGAGCGAAAATTGTTTCGGCATTACTCGCCATCTCGTTAATGGGCTGGTTTGGTGTACAGGCTGGCTTTTTTGCCGAAAATGCGTCCGTCGCAATTACTAATGCAATCGGAATTCATTTACCAATTCCACTTCTCGCTGGAGTAGGTGGATTGCTGATGATGATGACGGCAATGTATGGTTACCGTGCGATAGAAAAGTTAAGTTCTTGGTCGGTTCCGCTGGTAATCGTATTAGTTATTCTGGCAGTCGGAATGGCCATCAGTAAATTTGGCACAGCTGGTATTGCGGCACCTGTAGAAAATACATTCTCATTAGGAATGGCCATTTCACTTGTGATTAGCATCTTTGTCGTGGGTGCAGTCATTTCCCCGGACATATCAAGATGGGCACGAACAAAAAAAGATGCAGTTTTAGCATCATTCTTTGGTTTCTTTATTGGTAATAGTTTTATATTGGTCATTGCGATGATTCTATCCCGTATCATGAACGAAGACAATCTGACGACGATCATGCTGACTGTTGGACTTGGAATTCCAGGCATTCTCGTCTTGATTTTGGCGCAGTGGACAACGAACACAAGTAATGCTTACTCTTCTGGACTTGGCTTAGCTGTTATTTTCACGAAGACTAGTAAAGCGAAGTTGACACTTGCTGCAGGTACAATCGGAACTCTTATGGCTGTTTTAGGGATTTACGGAAACTTCATTAATTTCCTAAGTATCATCACGATGTTCATCGCACCAATAGGCGGTGTATATACGGCCATTTACTATATTGGCGGTGCAAAAATGCTTTCATTCGAATCAACTGCGCAGTACCATGTATACCCGATAATCGCTTGGGGGACAGGGACATTGGTGAGTTGGCTAACACTGGAGAATCCAATTGGAATGGAACTTTTCACTCTAACGACAATTCCGTCTCTTGATAGTTTCATCATTGCTTTTGCTACACAGACAGTTTTTTGTTTAGTCGTTAAACGTCAATTATCAAGGGAGAATCAGTATGAAGTGGTTAAATAAAGAAGATATAGAGCACATTGCAATCGGGGCAGCAGTCCTAGGAACAGGTGGAGGTGGAGATCCATATATCGGGAAATTAATAGCTTGACATGCTATCCAAAAGTATGGGCCAGTTCAGGTAATTACGATGGATGAACTAAAGTGTCACGTACCTGTGCATGACACTATTCTGTAAATTTATTGCAATTGTATAATAATAAAAATGAAATCAGATATTCGCATGAAAATCTTAATACCTTGAATATTTATTCAGAGGTGTGAATTGTTTGTCATTGTGTCTCGCACAGGTACGGGTCACTTAACAAAAGAAATCAATCAACAAAAAATATGAGGAGATAGAAGAGTACGTATTTCGAAAATAGTACCCCTCTAATCCTCGATTTAGATTGCTCTCTTTTTCTGATGGAATTTAATCAAACTAACTTCCTCTGCCAGAAACGGTGGGCAGCAATCGCCTCAACAAATTCTGTCACAAAATCTGTAATGTCAGTTTCCGAAATTACGCCCGGTTGTCCTTCAAAATGATTTACTTCCAGCCATTGGATGCCTTCACCGGTTGCACCAATCGGCTTATAGTGTGAAAATGCCTCATCAATGAAGTAGGCTGCATCCTTGTTGAACTTTTTACTTTTGTTACTGCCCCTTATCATATAAACAGCATCAAATAACACCGACTTCGCAGTTAAAAAGGTATGTTCCGCTTTTACCTTAACTTCATTTGTACCCTGCACTGTTCCAATGTTTTCACTGATAATTTCCGGCATAAGGCCTTCATTAATCAATCTGTCTAGCACATATTGAACCTCTGGACCATTGAATCCCTTCGTCAGTATTACAGCGATCTTACGTGTTTTTTCTGATTTTGTTGTATTTTCCTGGCTGAGGGCTGGGGAAGATTTTGTTATGGTCGAACCGCCCCCTTTAGGAGGATTTGCCCCGATATTTACCGCAAAGACGGTCGCTAATTCAAGACTCACATTGGCAAACATATCCACCACCTGCTGTTTGACCGATTCACTTTTGACTTTCTCTAGTTCGAAGCTGAACGCATCAATGATATGCATTTTTTCAGGTGGGCTCATACTGTTCCAAAAAAGGGTAGCCTGTGAAAAATGGTCTGCAAAACTGTCACTTCGGGCACGGATTTTAACGCCTTCCACCTTTTCCTGATAGGAGGCATATCCCCCTTCCTCCACACTTGCAGGCGCCGGGGTGTCACCAGCCAAGGAGTTTCGGTGATAACTCACTTTCCCGAGATTGATGGTCTGGCGATGGAAGCCCTCCCGTTGATTGTTATGGAACGGTACAACCGGTCTGTTAATGGGTATTTCATGAAAGTTAGGTCCGCCCAGACGGAGTAATTGCGTATCTAAGTACGAAAACAAGCGCCCCTGTAATAATGGATCATTCGTAAAATCAATTCCAGGTACAACATTGCCCAAATGAAACGCAACTTGTTCTGTTTCAGCAAAGAAATTGTCTACATTCCGATTCAGGGTCATCTTTCCAATGATGGTTACTGGAATGTCTTCTTCCGGCCAAATCTTTGTCGCATCCAATATGTCGAACTCCAGACTGAATTCGTCCTCTTCGGCAAGAATCTGAACGCCCAATTCATATTCCGGATAAAACCCTTTTTCAATGGCACCCCATAAGTCATTACGATGAAAGTCAGGATCGATGCCTGTCAGTTTACGGGCCTCGTCCCAGACAAAGGAATGCGTTCCTAATGCAGGCTTCCAATGGAATTTCACAAAATGGGCTTTTCCCTGATCATTGACAAGGCGAAATGTATGGACGCCAAATCCTTCCATCATCCGAAAGCTACGTGGAATGGCGCGGTCTGACATAATCCACATAATCATATGTGCAGATTCCTGGTTATTGGCGACAAAATCCCAAAACGTGTCGTGGGCAGTAGAGGCTTGCGGGATATCGTTATCAGGCTCCGGTTTGAAGGCATGTACAAGATCTGGGAATTTAATAGCATCTTGGATGAAAAATACAGGAATATTATTCCCAACTAGATCATAGTTTCCTTCTTCCGTATAGAATTTAGTCGCAAATCCTCTGGCATCCCGAACCGTATCCGCAGAACCACGGGCCCCATTTACAGTAGAAAATCGGACAAATACGGGCGTCTTTTTGGACGTATCCTGCAGGAATTTCGCCCTAGTATACTCTTCCATGTTTTTGTATAACTGAAATTCCCCGTGCGCGGCAAAACCACGTGCATGAACGACCCTTTCTGGAATTCGTTCGTGGTCAAAGTGCGTTACTTTTTCGCGGAAATGAAAATCCTCCATTATAGTCGGCCCCCGCACGCCCGCTTTTAATGAAAATTCATCTTCTGACACTTTTAACCCCTGATTGGTTGTAAGTGTCTTGCCTTTATCATCAACCCGAAAAAATTCTAATTGCTCGTCCTTGCTGTTCTTCCTATCATTGCGCTCATCCATATAAATTCACTCCCTATCAATAAATGGTATGAGTCACTCTCAAATCTTATGATGAAAATCCACGTTTTCCTGTTCATCTATAAAAGGTAGCTAATGTTCCACTTTTATAATCATTAGGGCATTTCTTAGTCATTTGTGAATTTGTTTTACACCAGTTAATGAGAAATGAATTTGAAAAAAGTTAAATTGTGCATAATTTAATTTCGCGAACCTGTGCAATAAACTATTCAGTGAATTTATTACAATTGAATGATAATAAAAGTGAAATCAGATATTCGTGTGAAAAACTTTATACTATGAATACTTCTCCAGAGGTGTGAATTGTGTGTCATTGTGTCATGTACAGGTACGGTTCACTGAGTGTGCAGCGCCCTATTTAACGAAGTAACGACGGACCATATCAAGAACAGCCCGCTCAGTTTGATTCATAGCGTTCCAGTGTGTGCTTATACAGAAAGGTAAGTTGTCATAAAGAATATCCCCTATATTCTTTATATAGAAAGGAATTGAGGTTAAGAGGACATTAAGTGGAAAAAGTTTTGTGATTTAATTGAAAGATAGAAAATATATTTTTAAAAAAGTTCAGAGTGAAAGAGAGAATGCATGTGAAGGAATGGCGAGGGTACAGGTTTCTAATTGATATGGGCCACATTATATTTGAAGATGTGCTGAAACCTTATCAGGCGGCGATTGAAGAGGAAAACGCAATATAAGCCAGCTTTACTTTTCATGGATTTTTCAGATTCTTGCAGCCGTGCTTGACAAATGATTTGCTAAGACACGGCTACAAATTTATGTGGTACCCTATAAATAATCAAAATATTTGGAGGGGAAATAATGAAGATTACCATGGAAATGAGTAAAGGAGCCTATGAAGTAGCGAAAAAAGTTTATTCAGGTCAAATGAGTAGAAGCGAAGGGAAAGTTGAGATTTATAGGGTTACAGGTATGGTAGAAGGTTCTGCACAAGCTTTTATTACCATTTTTCTAGCTATGATGAATGGAGAAGAATATAAAAGAGCGTTTAACAACGATACAAATAAATTTTTGCTTGAAAGTATTAGACAAGACTTTGGTGAGCATCTCTACAAAGATGCTTTAAATGCCGTACAGAAGCATATAGACTATTACTCTACCTTAGGAAAAGGGAATTTATCTGGACTACAAAAAATTGTGAATCAAAAGAGATGTTAATCTACTTCTGGTGAAGAGGGTTTTAGTTCAACATAAAATTTCACGTACCTGTGCATGAAGCTATTCAGTAAATTCACTCCAACTGTATCATGCTAAAAGAAGTGTCAGATGTCTAAGAGGATATCTGCCCTTTTGTATGTTTATTAAAATATGTGGATGGTTCGTCATCTTTTCATTCATAGGTATGTGCACAAATGAACAGTAGAGCAATCTCTTGATATTTAATATTTCCTTAATAAATAGGAGGAAACAAGATGGATCAAGCACAACAAGAACAGAAGAAACACCTTGAACAACAGCTTCAATGGACTAGGGGACAGGTTCGTATTTTGGATGAGATGAACGTTAAGTTGCATGAAATGAAAAGGATAGCCGAATACGCTTTAGCAGAAAACCTATCAGCAATTGAAATTGAGAGGTTGAATGGTGAGCTGGCTACATTGAAGAATGAATTCAGTTCTCTAGTACGACAGCTATATCCAATACTTCACTAATTCCGGGTGTTAGTAGGTCCTTGGTTAATCCGGAAATTTCGTGTACCTGCGCGAGGAGCTATTCAGTACATTCAAAGCAATTGAGTAATAATAAAAGTAGAATCAAATATTCGCGTAAGAATCTTAGAGCATAACAGGTACGGTTTTTACTACTAAAAAAAGCAATTAAAGGAGTGCATGAAAAGTGAATATTTTACGGAATGAACAAGCTAATTCAAACGGTAGAGGTCCTTTTTCTCTACAAATTCGTCGACCCGGTTTAATCGATGGAAATTTGGAAAAAGAGGATTATGCATTTGGTCCACTTAGCCGAATTGATCATGCACATATCGGAAAAGGTGTAACGATAAGGATGCATGAACACATAAACGATGAAATTATAAGTTATATGTGGCAAGGCGAAATGCTACATGAAGATTCTACAGGCTTGAAAGAATCTTGCTCACCCACAAAGCAAATGCTAATGGGGGCTGGGAAAAGCTTCTTCCATCAGGAATCAACACCAACAGGTCCGGTTGAAATGCTTCAAATAATTATACGTCCGTCGGAAAAGGATTTTGAGCCACGCGTTCAATTTGCGGAAATGCAACTACCAGAAGTCAGTGAATGGCGTTTAATAGCAGGACCAACAGAATCAAATGCCCCACTTGAACTGCGTCAACAAATCATTGTTTACGATGTATATGGAAAAACAGACGAAGCTTTTATATTACCGATTACGGCCGGCTATACACCTTGGCTGTATGTAATGGACGGCGAAATTACTGCACATGGGGAAATCCTAGGTAAAGGTGATGCAATTTCAGGTACTGCGGAAGAGTTAACCAAAATCCAAATGACAAAGGATACAACCGTTGTGCTATTTCTAGTCGACCTAGAGGCGCCAATGACACTTGCTGGAAACTTTAGTGGCGTCAAACGCTAATAAATTGTTTCCAACATACTCTCCGAAGTTTCCAACAATATAAATGTCTGTCGGAAACTTGCTTCAAATACTTTATTTCATCGGTAGAAAAACCCCTCAAATGGCACGTCATAATCCATAAATACCTCACTAAACAAAGCCTTGTCGATGAGTTCGCGCAAGACGCCTGAATAATAGCCGGGCAGATTCCGAATATTTTTCACTTTTGTCGTTTGAATCGAAATACGAAGTGCTTGCATAGCCAATTGCTCGAACAGCTCTCCTTTGTCCTCGTGGATGCTAAACTTTAGCATTTGCAGGGACTGTTTTCGGTAGACGCCGTAAAAATTGCGCGCTAATTTACTATCACCGATTGTTGAAGAAAGAAGAGATTTCATCTTACCGAAAAGTGTTGTAGACACAATTTCCGGAGGAGACGTTCTTTTAAGATCTTTATTACTTAGCGCTTTAGAAAGAAAAGCTTCGGTTTGGGGTTTAGCAGGTTCAACCTCACTGCCAGAAGGCTTATCGTCAACCTTCGGGGTGTTCAATTTCGACTGGTCATTAGTAGGTTTAATGACATAAATGTTTGCGCCAAGACCGCTCATAACAGGACGGATATAGTGAATCCTTTCGATGATTTCGAGCTTTTCTAACTTGCGAATTGCGCGTCGGACAGTTGCATTGGATTTCTTGATGGCCTTTTCGATGGTTTCATGTTTTAAGTGGGCAGCGCCATATTTAACGGAGTAACGGCGAATCATATCGAGAACAGCCCGCTCAGTTTGGTTCATAGCGTTCCAGTGCGTGAGTACGTGTTGCCTTGTCGCCACGTCTAAATCATGTTTGTTTGTGAAGCGTGCGTATTCAGAAAGGTAAGTTGTCATAAAGAATATCCCCTTTATTCTTTATATAGAAGAAAATTGAGGTTTAGGGGACAATAAGTGAAAAATATTTTCGTCCGACAAATTTTGGGTGCAAAAAAATCTAATAACAGAGAATGGACGAGATCGTTTGCAGCGAAATGAACATTGCCTGAAACGCACAGCACTTACAGGTAGCTTAAGGATAATGATATAGTCTGAATTTCGCGTACCTGTGCATGCCACTATTAAATAAATAAACTATATGAAAATCAGAGATATTTGTTAATGTCTGATTTTTTTGTATGAGCACTCAAATGTATGAAATGTTCGGATCATTTTTTTGTATTTAGAAGACCTAAAGCTAATTGGTCAGGCTATAACTCCTAAGCCGTCTTCCATAAGGACCAGATATAACTAGATAAAAACAGTATCTGATGGCTAAAGTCATAATCGGAATATATTAATTGGGAAAACGCTTTAAATTATCCTTAATAAGTAACTTTCGATAAAACAACAATGATGTTAGAATTATCTAAACAATGTAAAATTAAATAGGTCAATTTGGAATGAAATGAAGTATTTCATTGAATCCACTATGACGCTGGGGGGCAATCAATGCCTCCCGCATATGCCCGTCTAATGCATTCGCATCTAACCAAGCGCTTTCAACTTTTCTTGTTACCCATTAGAAGGCGCATTCGCTTAGTTTGTATTCATATATTCAACATATATAGTAAAGCAAAATGAAGTGACGACAACTATTTTAAGGAGGGGAAACATGTCTACTAAACGACTTGATCAGTTTCAAAGTCTTACTGTGGAACTTGTAGATTTGCAACAACAACAAGCGTTAAAGCGTTACATCGCGCGTTCTAGTGAGCGTGAACGAATTGCTGGTGAACTGCAAACTAAAAACCCTATGGAGGTAGATACGCCTGAGCGGGTCGCGCTCCGTAAAGCAATTATTGATCCGCGGGATGGACTTGCAATCGAGCGTATTATTGGTCGGGATGATCTATTTCCAATTTCTTATCTTGAAGCAGGTCTACAAGCAGCCAATCCGGTTTGCAGAATCGAAATCCGTGATCGTATCGGCAGAGTTCTCGGACATGCTACAGGATTTCTTGTCTCACCTTCATTATTGCTTACGAATAATCATGTGTTGGAGAACGTCGATACGGCCCAGTTCAGCGTCGCACAATTCAACTTTGAAGTCGGTCTTGACTTAAAAGAACGTCCGATGAAATACTTCCGTCTAACACCAAAGCGTTTATTTATAACGGATCAAAATCTTGATTTCACGCTAGTCGCGATAGAGGAAGTATCTGCTGACGGCACAAATATAAGTGAATTTGGTTTCTTGCCGCTCATCCCGCAAACGGGCAAAGGGTTGGTTGGTGAATGCGTGTCAATCATTCAGCATCCTTCGGGGGCACCGAAAGCTGTAGCAATCAGAGAGAATCAAATTATGGATGTATTTGACGATTATATTCACTACTCAACAGATACCATGCCAGGATCTTCCGGTTCACCTGTCTATAATGACGAATGGATTGTCGTTTCCCTCCACCATGCAGGGGTTCCTGATCCAAAGAACCGGACTGAATTTATTGCCAATGAAGGGATTCGGATCAGCAGTATTATCCAGTTTATCGTGGAGCAAGGCGCAAATTTTAGTGATGATCAAAAAGTGTTGCTGAATGACATTGTGAAAGAGTGGGGAGTCCTTGACCATACTAGTGAAGAAATGGTCGTTGAGGAGTTAAGCAGCTCGTGGTATGAAGGGGCGACCGGTTATGACACTCAATTTCTTGGTGAAGCCTATGAAGTTCCTCATCCGAAATTCCGGTCGGATCTTGAACAGGATATTGCTTTGTTAAAGGACGGAAGCAATGTTCTACAGTATACGCATTTTTCAATTGTCATGAGCAAGTCACGTCGTTTAGCGTATTATACGGTGGTGAATATTGATGGCAATCAATTAGTGAAGATTGGCCGTAATGACAAATGGTATCTCGATTCCCGTATCGAAACAGAGTACCAGTGTGGCCCAGAATTATATAAAAATAATTCGCTTGATCGGGGGCATCTTGTCCGCAGGCTGGATCCTGTTTGGGGAGATTCGGCGGAAAAGGCGAATAAGGATACGTTCCATTTTACAAATTGTGCGCCCCAGCAAAGTAAACTGAATCAGCAAAGTTGGCTGGATCTGGAGAATTATATTTTAGACAATGCCAAAAACGCGAATCTTAAAGTGACGGTGTTCACTGGGCCTGTTTTTCGGTTGGATGACGTTATTTACAGGGGCGTTCAGATACCGGCAGAGTTTTGGAAAATAGCTGTCATTGTTAAGAAAGATGGAAATCTATCTGCAACCGCATATTTGCAAACTCAAAAGAACCTTATTGAGGATTTGGAATTTGCGTATGGAGAATATAAAACATATCAAGTACCTATTTCAAAAATTGAAGCGATTACAGGTCTTGATTTTGATAATTTACGTAATCACGACCCACTCAATCAATTGGAATCGACAATAGGATATGTCATTGATGTACCCGGGGATATTAAACTCTGAAAAAAAGCTATTGCTCACCTAAGTGGAAGCACCCTTTCACTGCACCTACTATAATCCTAGAAATATGTAGATACTATTAGGTAGAGGAGCGATTGGTAATGGGGACCGATAAATTTAACGGTATAAATCAAATTTCTTATGAGCAAGCAAAAACTAAAATCAAGACAGGGGACCTCCTTTTCTGCAGCGGTCGTTACTTAGTCAGTGAGATGATAAAAAGACTGTCGAACTCTGAATTTAGTCATATAGCCGTGTTAGTCTATTGGGATGAACATGTACTCGTATTAGAAAGTGTGGAAGACGATGGTATCAGGGTGGTCCCCCTATATCATTATCTTTACAATTATGAAAATAGTATGGAAAAGTATAAAGGGGAAATGTATGTAGCCCGACATGAAGTGGTTGATAGCCCTGATTTTGATAAAGAAAAAATAAAGAGAATGTGTGGTAAGGCGATTGATTTACTTAATCGAAATTATGACAAAGACGAGATAGCCAAGATTGTTGCACGTATAAGTTTAGGGCTTGGGAGACATAGCGATGATTTTGAATATATGTGTTCGGAGTTTGTAGACGAATGCTTCAAGGAATTGGGAATAGAGCTATTGCGTGATTCAATGGGGTTTATTTTCCCGGAACATGTTGCCGCAGATCCAAATGTCAGACCATTGTTCGAAGTTACTCCGTGAAATCGTTTCAGATATGAGCAAAGCTTCCTTACTAGCGATACTGCCAAAAAACGATAGCCGCACAAGGAAATGAATATTCCTTGTGCGGCTATCGTTAATTTCTGAAAGGTTGAATGCGGTAATATCATTAATTTGAATTATTATGCATTCAAGACCAACGTTTTATTTTCTTGCTCGAATACATTCGTCAAATGTTCAAGGACTGATAAATAAATGAGACCGTTACCTTCTAGTTTCGGTGAGAATCCTAGCGGAACGGTCCTTTTGATTAATTGGGCATATAGCTCCGGCTCCGAAAGTTGACGCCCGAAACTGTTATTGACCAAATTTTTTATTAGGGCGAGTGCTCCCGATACATGTGGTGCAGCCATTGAAGTTCCACTTAACGTGGCATATTTTCCGTTTAAATACGTAGAAATAATTTTTTCACCCGGAGCGACCAAATCGATTTCATTGTGAGAATTGGTGAAATCGGAAGAGCGTCGTTTTAGGTTAATCGCACCAACGCTTATGACTTCGTTATAACAACCTGGATAGGCAAACTCATCGGTTGAATCGTCGCCGTCACCCTCATTTCCAGCCGCACAAACGACGAGGATATTGTTGGCAATCGCTTTTTTGATCGCCTGATAAAGTTCTGGCATATCATTAGGACCTCCAAGTGACATGGAGATAATATCCACTTTTTGTTCAATCGCATAATTGATGCCATTAATGATCCAGTCATATTGTCCCGAGCCTTCTTTATTCAAGACCTTAACAATGAGTAAACTTGCTTCAGGGGCTACTCCAATTACGCCGTTATCGTTCTGTCGAGCAGCAATCGTTCCAGCAACGTGAGTTCCATGTCCATTATAATCAAGAAAAATTTCGGGATTGTTGCCATCGTCGTCCGTAAAGTTCCGACCACCAATGATCTGTTCTTGTAAATCGGAGTGTTTACGATCGCATCCTGTATCTAAGACCGCTACCGTAATGCCTTTTCCTTTTGTTTTGTTCCAAATACTTGGTGCTTGAATTAATTCTACACCCGCGGGAATTTCGTTTGTATCCGCTACTTGTTCAATCATTTCGTATGGAATTACATGAGCATAGTTCTCCATTTTAAACCTCCTATTAATTGGATTGGATATCTACGTAATTGATACGAAAAACGAATCAAAAGCTTTTTTACGACTAGCCGCCACTGGGAGGAAGGATTTGTTTCTATTAGAAGCACTTGTTGCATATAATGAAAAACTTGAATTGGAATAAATAGGACTGATTGATAAAAATCAGTCCTATTTATTGTCGACGGTGTTAATTGTCGGGCTGAAAAAAACAGTTAGCCCAGAATGGAAATAGAAGAAGTAATTGTCCACACTTCTGCCGATAGGGGGGCAATTACTCCTTTCTTGATAAGAAAAAGATAGCAGACAACGACACCGACATAAAAGCAATCCATCCACCGGAAAGTGAAATGAGTAAGCTTATTATTTCGTATGTTGTCACTGGTTTTCACCTCCTTTCATTTGAAAGTGTCCACGTGTATGTTATACCTTTCTTATAACTATACTGAAATTGTAATGTATTTCTTGAAAAGTAAAAAAACAATTAAAGAGTTATCCAATTGTTGTATGTGAACCGTTATGTATATGTAAAATTGTTATGGGAGAGGGGAAGATTTTGGAGAACTAATTCTTACACACTGTAAGAGAAGATACATCTATCTTAGGATTACTTCTATACAAATCGTACCATTATTTAACTATTCAGTCCAATGAATAATGAAAGATTTGAATAATAGATTCAGAAGACTTAGTGAAAAGAAGCGTGCTTTAGCGCTTAGTCACTATTGTAGGGGAAGAGACTAAAAGAAAGATTCCATTTAATAGGACATGCTACATATATAAATAATTATAACTAACATATTGACTCATAGCAGATCCAATATGCACAAAATAATAAAAGTTAAATGAGTCAAGTTGGTTATCGGGACATATTTTGAAGTGGACTATCGCAATTCTGTTGATAGTTCATCAAGTAATGTAAAAGAACTAATTGTTTGAACATTCAGTCCTGCAATGGTAGACTGTAACTACAAAATCCTAATCGGTTTTGTACATCGTACGACGGTGAAAATTGTTGTATGGAAAAGAAGAAGTAATTGTCCACACTTCAGCCGATGGGGGGGCAGTTACTTCTTTCTTGATGAGAAAATGATGGCTTTACATACATAAAATTCATCTAATGGAAATCTAATGCAGCGTGCAATATAAATAAAAAAATCGTTCTAGAGATTTTATTGTCAGAACGGCTTTTTTGATTATTTTGGTACTAACACAAAAGATATGAAAATATTAAAAGAAGTTTTTATAGCATTAAGCCAGTTTTATGGGGGATATACTACTAGATTTGTTTCTATTTGTAGTGCTAGTTACATATAATAATTGAACGTTACTTAAAAAGTGCTTTGCAGTAGGTCCTAAATATGCAGACTTGATCATCCACAATTTCACTATGTGTTGCACTACTCTTGAAATCTATCATATTATAAAAAACACGACATAGAATAAAAAGGACTGAGTGTTTGAGCACTCAGCCTGGTTGTAGTAATCTGCAGGGCAAAATCAGTGGCGATTTTGCGCAAAGTAAAATGGTGTAATTAGTTGGTAGAGAAGCATTTGGTCAACAAGAAAGAAGTAATTGTTGTTCACACTTCCGTTGATGGAAGGGACGGTTACTTCTTTTTTGATAAGAAAAAGATGACTGACAACGACACCGACATAAAAGCAATCCATCCACCAGATAGTTGGATGAGTAAGCTTAGTAATTCGTATGTTGTCACTGGTTTTCACCTCCATTCATTAGGCACTGTCAAACTGCTCTTGCAATTTATAAAGGGTTAAAAAACGATATAAGTAACCCTATTACTATGTATATGTGCAATAAATTATGTATATGACCGACTGTTACAGAAAATGCTAGACATTTGAGTTATTTATGGGAAGAGTATGATGAAAATAGTTCTAGATAGAAAAACCACTTAGGGCAAAATTCCCTAAGTGGTTTTCAATTTCTTAAACCTTAAACCGATTAACCGCCATACTCAATTCTTCACTCAACTCCTGAACCGCAAGACGCTGTTCATCTGTTGAAGCACTAAAGTTTGGGTGCCGATTACGTAAATTCACTGCAACTGTATAATAATAAGAGAAGGGTCAGAAATCTAGATGGATTTCTATCCGAATCGTTGAATTGCTCGTTATTTTGTCTTGCAGAGGTACGGGTTTTATTCCAGATTGCTACCGAACGGATTATTTATAAACTCATTTTGTTATGAACAGACATCAGTCTTTAAAAAATAGCATTGTTAAATGAGTCGGAAAACAATCGACTTACGTCAGTAGGATGAAGTTGGTGGAATTTGTTTTGCAAATTGAAAAGATTATTTATTGCGCGTTGCGTATTTGTACGTGGAAAATAGTGCAACTGCTGAGGACATCGTTCAGGATGTGTTCGTTGCCTTTTATGAAAAACAGGACCAGTTTAGGGGAGATGCATCGCTGAAAACGTACTTAGTGAAAATGACTGTCAATCGGAGTCATGATTATTTACGAAGTTGGAAGAGTCGGAGAACGACGTTGTATAAAAAAGTTATAAGTAAAGGTAAAAGTCAGTCGCCTGAACGTGCAATGCTTGAAAAGTCCGAGAAAATGGAATTGGTAGAAGCACTGTTTACGTTAACGGTACCTTATCGTGAAGTTCTCATTCTTTATTATTATGAAGAAATGTCGACAGTGGAAATCGCAAAATTAGTAAATTGTCCAGAATCAACAGTTCGTACTAGATTACAGCGTGCGCGGAAGCAACTGGGAAATCGGATAACTGATTATGAATGGGGGGAGTAGCGTCATGAATAAATTTAAAGTGGACTTACATAGGGAATTACAAACTCTGTCGTTGTCAAAAGAAAGAAAACAACAAATTAGTACAAAAGCAAAAACAAATACTATTAGAGCTAAACGGCACAGTGAGTGGAAATACCGTATTGTGCTCGTAACTTGTACGATTCTCACACTGGGCTTCAGTTATTTACTTTGGCAACAAAAAGATCCATTACCTTTAAGTCCATCACAAACTGCAGCTTCGAATCAATCTGATACGACTACTATTTGGATGGAGCTTAACAATGATTTCATAAAAACGATTCTCCTTGTCAGTAT
This sequence comes from Sporosarcina sp. Y838, assembly GCF_056786515.1. Classification (NCBI taxonomy): domain Bacteria; kingdom Bacillati; phylum Bacillota; class Bacilli; order Caryophanales; family Caryophanaceae; genus Sporosarcina; species Sporosarcina sp. Y838. Next base: position 142,417 of record NZ_JBXCJD010000001.1, read on the forward strand.
CTTTGTACTCCTGTATATCTACCTAAAAAGGAGACTACGAAAAAAGGGTAAGGGTTTGCCTGTTTGTGTTAAATGTAATGAAGAATGGTCATATGGAGAAGCCTTGAAGTGTAGTATGAAAAACGGAGAGATCACTTGTCCGAAATGTAAACAAAAACAATACCGGACGAAAAAGTCATCGCAACGAGGTGGTTTGATTGGATTTCTCATTCCATTTATGATTTTAGTTTCGCAAATATTCAATAATACCTTGATAGGTATAGTCGTTTATTTTAGTTGTTTATTGTTTATTTATTTGGGTTTAACTCCCTATTATATAGAATTACAAGAAGAGGATCCAATCAATGAGCCACTTTACTGATGTTATCACTTGTCCCTACTAGCGTTGCGTATCTGTAAAATCATTGCTGACTAGAAATCTAAGCGGATACGGTCATTATGCATTACATAGACTCTCATCAAAAAATTGTCTTTAATTGAACGCGGAGGTAAAATAATCTTATACATCAAATAAAAGCACAAAATGATCACATTGCCGACCTGATTGGTGAACCTAATATCATAATAGGATTGGTCATATAACAAATAATGATGACACTGCTACCTGAATGAAGAAATGTATGTGACTGATAAAAAGAGCTATGACTTATGACAAGGGGGGCACGGATATGTTTCAGGAAATCGATCGTAAAAAAAATTTGCTAGACGGAAAACGTCCTTTGCCTACTTATACATTGAAGAGTTTACGGGAGAAGTTGCTACTGGAGTGGACGTACAACTCGAATGCGATAGAAGGAAACACGTTGACTCTAAAAGAGACAAAAGTCGTTCTTGAAGGGATTACGGTTGGTGGTAAAACGATGCGGGAGCATCTTGAAGTGATCAACCATCGAGATGCGATACTGTATGTAGAAGAAATCGTGGCTAATAATGAGTTGCTAACCGAATGGCAAATTAAGAACTTGCATGGACTCATACTAAAAGGAATTGACGATGGATACGCAGGGATGTACCGCGACCAGCAAGTCTATATCTCGGGTGCAGAGCATGTCCCGCCTGAACCATTTCTCATAAAAGAGAAGATGGAAGAACTAATTATTTGGCATGACGGCGAGGCACAATCTATGCATCCAATTGCGCGTGCCGCAATGCTACATATTATTTTTGTGGGTATTCACCCATTCATCGACGGAAACGGCCGCGCATCTAGATTACTACTTAACTTGGACTTAATGAAAGCTGGATTCCCTCCAATTATCATTAAGGCAGAAAATCGCCTTTCTTACTATGATGCACTAGACAAAGCGCATACTACGGATATATACGATGATTTCATTGAATTGGTTAAGAGTGAAGTAAATCATATGTTGGATTGGTATTTATCGTTGGCGTAATTAGGTAGAGTGCGTAGTAAAAAAGGTGTAAGTGAAATTATTCAGCATTGTGTTCTATACAAAAAAGGGTTACTACTAAGAATTAGTCGAAAAAAAGCGCTCAAGACAGAAACTGTCTTGAGCGCTTTTGCACTGTTTTAAACTTTAAATCGATTAACCGCCATGCTCAATTCTTCACTCAACTCCGTCAACGTCTCCGCTGCATCCGTTACTGATTGAATCGCGCGAAGCTGTTCGTCTGTTGAAGCACTTACTTCTTCACAAGCAGCGGCAGTTTCTTGCGATGTTGCTGCCATTGTTTGGATTGTTTCAGCAACGTCGTCTTTATGAGTTGCCACTTTTTGTATTTCTTCATACACAGCGTCAATCGAGTCTTGCATATCAACCATTAATGTCGAGATTTCACCGAACGTGACTTCCGTGTCGGTTACCACCGTACCTTGACGCAAGAAGTTTTCGCGTGTTTCGTTCATTTGCTCTGAGACGAGTCTGGATTCTGTTTGTAGTTCTTGGACGGTCACTTTTACTTCATCTGTTGACCTAGCTGATTGTTCAGCGAGTTTCCTTACTTCATCGGCAACGACCGCAAATCCTTTACCGTGTTCACCTGCGCGTGCCGCCTCGATGCTCGCGTTTAGCGCAAGTAAATTTGTTTGTGTCGAGATTTGCGTAATGGTTTCCATTACTCCGCCGATTGCTTTGACTTTATTCTCAAGGGTTCCGATGACTTCAGACATGGACTGTAAATTGGTTTCCCAGTCATTGAAGGAAAGTTTTAGTTCGTGCATTTGACCTTGGCCGTTGGTGTTCATTTCACCGGCTCTTGTTGCGATATCAGACATGACACCGGCTTTCGTTGTAATTTCGTTAATTTGTTGGCCAAGGATGTCGGCCTTTTCGGTTACGAGTTCTGCATCTTCAGCTGATTTCGACGCGCCATTTGCAATTTCGGAAACGGCATGTGCGACTTCTTCGCTTGATGCACTAGTCTCCTCTGCGACAGCGCTTAAACTCTCGGAACTCGCACGCACATTCGATGCAGAGCCATTAACGACAGTGATAATGGAATGCATATTGTCAATCATCGTATTGAAGCTGTTCCCAAGTTCACTAATTTCGTCGTTCGTTTTAATGTCTGAGTGAACTGTTAAATCGCCTTTTGAAACAGAATTCATAAGTGAATTCAATGTACCGAGTGGTTTAATGGTACGGCTAATCATGAAATAAAGTGCTGCGAAAATGATCAAGAGTGTTACTAAAGCCACAATTAGCATAGAGTTACGCAAGTCACTTGCCAGTGCGTGTATATTTGTTTCATCATAGATGGCACCGATCTTCCAACCGAACTTCGGAATCGTAGAGTAGATATTGGCTTTATTGATACCTTCATATTCATAGTAAATCGCGCCTTGTTCGTTGCCTTCTTTGTACATCTCGGCGATGAATGGAAGTTCCATCGAGTTTTCTCCCTGTAATGTCGGGTGAGCAATCGCTGTTCCTTCCGTATCGAAAAGGACGGGGTAACCGTCATAACCAATTTCGCTGGATGAAATTTGTTTTGTTAACGCAGAAAGTTGAATATCGAGGCCAACCACGCCAATGACCTTCCCATTTGCTTGCACCGCTTTTGAAGCACTGATTACAAATTCACTAGTTGCTTGGTCTATATAAGGTTTCGTCCATTGAACAGCGCTCGGATCTGCAACCGCTTGAATATACCATTCACGTGTTGTAGGATCGAAATCAGCGCCTAAATCGGCAACTGGCATAATGTAGGTCTCTTTAGTAGGAAGAGAAAAATAAATTCCGGAAGTATTTTCGTATAATTCCATAAAGTGTTCGAATGATTCATTGAGTTTTGGAAGTGGATCGTCAGCCGGTTCATCTCCGGTTGCGGTTGAAAACTCTGTCACTAAAGGGGATGTCGATAATTGAGCAAGACCTAACTCGTATTGTCCCAGATAGTTCTCAATCGCAAAACCCATTTCATTAATGAGGGAACCGCTTGACGAGACCACGTTTTCTTCGGTTTTATTTTTTACTTGTGTACTGCTAATGGCAGTCATAATGGCTATGCCAATTAGAAAAAGCACCATACCCGTCATGATGATTTTTGTCTTGATGGACTTGAACATATAGCACCTTCTCTTTCTCTTTTTAAAATGAATTCACTTATAAGTACTTCGGTATTTTTTAGCGATTATTAAGCGATTTAAATAAATGTTACTATTGCAAATAGTTGTATAATTATAGGTTCGCTTTCGGCGAATGAATCACGACAATTTCACCGAGAGGGCAACACCCTATTCGGTGAAATTGTCGTGATTAATTAATGCAAATGCTTGGGAAGAAAAGAATTGAAGGTCTTCTATATAGAATGTAAGTGCCCGAAGATGCAATTTCGGGCACTCTTGAACATTTTACATTGCATTCTCTGCTCTATAAGAAAGTGTAACTTCCTTAAAATTTAAAAAAGAGACAATAGAGAAGGTTCGAGCGGGATTAAGAAAATTACTGGTTGTTTGCGGTTAATTTACAGACGTGACAATTCAATCTCGAAAAACAGCTAGCCATAATTTCATGGCAACTGCGATACTTTTTATTGCCAATTGACTCAACTTCCATTTTACATAGCCGATATAAATCATAACGAATGATCTTAAACTTAGGGAGGATTGGCGGATGGTGAGTCGGACGAATGGGGAAGCAGTGCGAACGCCAGCGAGTGCATTAGCAGAAAAAACGGCACCGGACATGGAAACAGTGGTCGTTCAAGTGCAAGCAATTCAGGAGAAAGTCCAGCAGCAGGACAATGAACAACAACTGCCGCTGGACAAAGCGATGCAAATGACAGATAGCATAAACAAGTTTTTAGAAACTGCTAATACGCAATTGCGTTTCAAATTCCATGAAAAGCTCAACGAATATTATGTAACAATCGTTGATTCAACCACAGACGAAGTCATCCGAGAAATCCCATCAAAAAAACTATTAGACATCCATGCCGAAATGCGCGAATTTGTCGGCTTGCTTGTCGATCGGAAAATATAGAAAGGCGTGATTGGTAAATGCGAATTAGTGGACTAGCTTCAGGCATGGATACGGAGTCAATGGTAACGGATTTAATGAAAGCACACCGTATTCCACTTGATAAAATTACACAGAAAAAACAATACTTAGAATGGCAGTTGGACGATTACCGCTCAACCAACCGTCAGCTATTTGATTTCAGTAAAAATACGTTTGATACGATGATTCTATCAACATCGTTTGCGGCGAAGACAGTGAATATCTCATCACCAAATGATGTAGCGATTAGGAGTATGGGGGCTACTAGTGATTTTTCGGGGACGATAAAAATAAAAAGTCTTGCTGAAAATGCTGTTTTGCAAAGTGGCGGAAAAATTGACTTAGCTGCCGGGAAAACGGAAAGTAATACATTATTATCGGATATTGGAGTAAGTGGAGTACCAATAACGATTACTATTCACGCTCCTGGAATAGACGAAAAAGATGTTAAACCTTTAGAGTTTAATGCAACTGATTCATTGAAAACAGTTTTGGATAGAATTAATAAAGAAACCGGAGTGAGTGCTTTTTATGATTCTTCAACCGGAAAAATTGCAATGACTGCTAAGAACAGTGGAGATGATGCAATTACCATCGAAGGAAATCTTGGGGTTTCACTTAAATTGACTGCCGGCCAGGGAGCAACGAGCAAAAGTGGTAAAAATGCAGAGTTCACACTAAATGGACTAGAGGGTATGACGCGTTCATCCAACACATTCCAAATCAACGGTTTTGAATTCAATTTAAAGCAGGTTACACCAACGGATGGGACGCCTATTACATTCAACTCCGCCCCCGACACCGATAAAATATTCGAATCCGTCACTAAATACGTAGACGAATATAACAAATTGATCGAAGACCTGAACAAACAAATTCGCGAACCTAAATACCGTGATTTCCAGCCGCTTTCAGCTGAACAGCGGAAGGAAATGAACGAAAAGGATATCGAACTGTGGGATGAAAAAGCGAAAAGTGGTACGCTTCGTAGAGACCCCACTATTTCCAGTATGTTGACGCAAATGAGGACAGCTCTTATGGGGACTGTAGATGGAAAAACATTGAAAAGTCTCGGTATTACAACGTCAAATGACTATACAGCCAATGGTAAACTTGTTATTAATGAAACAGAACTCAAGAAAGCAATCAGTGAAGATGCAAATAAAGTGCATGAAATGTTCGCAAAAGATGGTAATAAGTTAGATGAATTTGGAAACCCTGTTATAGATAAAGATGGTAAAAATGTGAAGGAGCTAGGATTTGCACGGAGACTCCGCACAATCGTTGACAGCACACAATCATCAATCGCACAGCGCGCAGGGAAAACGGGGGCTGTCAACGATACGTTTTCACTCGGCCGTTCACTCAAAGACATGAACAACCAGATTGAACGTTTCGAAGAACGTCTAAAAATGATGGAAAACCGTTATTGGAAACAGTTTACGGCAATGGAAACAGCGATCAATCGTGCAAACTCACAGTCCATGAGCCTTATGAATGCATTCAATAATAATTAACTACAGCAATGAACGAAAAGGAGACCTAATATAAATGGCTATTAATAATCCCTATGCAACTTACCAAAACAATACAGTCAACACGTCAACTCCCGGAGAACTGACGCTTATGCTTTACAATGGCTGTCTGAAATTCATCTTGCAGGCGAAAAGAGCGATGAATGACAATAACATTGAAGAGAAAAACAAGTCTATCCAAAAAGCACAGGCAATCATTTCTGAATTGATGCTGACGCTCGATACAACGTACCCTGTTGCTCAAAACATGCTTGTTCTCTATGAGTTCGCAAACAGCAGACTGGTAGACGGAAATATACAAAACGACAGTGCTTTGTTCGATGAAGCCTCTGCCATCATTACGGAGTTTCGCGATACGTGGAAGCAGGTTATTCAGATTAACCGCCAGAAACAATACGCGAATGTAGAAGAAATATGATCCGCCCTGCACTAATCGCTTGGCGTGAGGTGACCGATAAGTTACTAGAATTGACCAAAGCAACGACAGAAGACACGCGGGACGAAACGATTGCACGAATCGAAGCACTTCTCGATGATCGTGATAAACTGCAAACGCATATCGTCGGCCCGTTCACACCGGAAGAAGAAGTGTTCGGTGAAGTACTTGTCGCAACTGAAACAGTCGTTCAGCAAAAACTGGCCTCCTTTTCGAAATTAATAAGGATAGACATTACTGAAGCACAAGCAAAAAAAGATACGATGAAAAACTACGTCAATCCCTACAGCAATGTAACGCGTGACGGAACGTTTTACGATACAAAGCAATAATTAGAAGCCCAGAAAAAGGATAATACTCTTTTCGGGCTTTTATTTGTTCAATGAAAGCGATGACGCATTGTCCCTTTAAAGCTGGTGTTTAGTCGGTAAATAATGGCCTTATATTCATTAATCCCTTATCAACGGATGTCTCGATATAGCCAACTATCTGATCAAACGTAAATACATTAAGTTTTTCATGGATCACTTCCTTGTCGTATTCCATATCGCCTATTACATAAGGAATGAATTCTTCAACATCTCTAGACGTAACTTCTTGCAAATCAATGGTTGCAGTAGAATTACCTAACATTATTCTCAATTCATCTGTAAAACCATAGTGTTCCAGTAACTTTCCATTCAGAAATCGGAAATCATTATGGTATAAGTCAGCCATGTCTTTATTTACTTCCATTCTGTTTTTCAACCATGGAAGATAAAAACCTTTCAGCCATAGATCATCAGCAATTAAATGTGTAAAATAGCCCAATATATAATGACTTGCTACTTGCGAACTGTATTTCTGTAAAAATCCTTTATAATCAATGTTTCTTGAATAATCCTGTACTTCACCTTTAAAGAAATGTGATAAGTCTTTAGGGGAAACAGCATCTGGAGCAAGACCTCCAAGTAAAAATGGAGTTTTATCCACTATTGTAAGTGACTCTGCAATTCGATTAGCAATAATCAAATGCATTATTCTTGAACCCATAAATTCCTCACCTTTCTATAAATATTTTACATACCAATGGTTGATCGATACCATTGATGCATTATTTTGTTAATTCTGTAAATATACTTTATCATAGGGAGTATCAAATGAGAACGGGCTTTTTTAACAGAGTCATATAAAAGGGCCTTTTACAAAGAGCTGTTGGATAGTTCAATTATTTTTAGGCAAAATAAATACTAGAGCTAGAAACTTCTGAAGGAACATGCTCGTCTGCTATCAATAGAAGAAACGAATCGCAGTGCGATGGAACGGAGTGTGGAACATGCTTTATAAACGGACTGAATATTTTAGGTACACATTTGGGGAACCGCTTGAAGCTGAAATGCGGATTGTCGTTAAAAATGGTGTGGACAGGGAATCGAGCCCTGGAGACTGTAAACTTATGGATATCAGTCCGGGCGGTGCAAAGGTCTTTTCCTATTTCGATATCCCACTCGATGGGACTCAGCCTGTGCGTTTGCATCTCAAATTTAAGTTGCATGAAAAAATGATTGATTTGCTAGGCGTAATTGTCTGGAAGAAGCCATATAGTGATGGGTATATGTACGGCTACGATTTCGACGAAAATGCTGTGCTTGAAAAATTAATTGTGGATGAGCTAAAACTTCGTCGGAAATCTGAAATCGACTCGTGAAGCGCTTTCATGGTTAAATATCAGACATTTTTGCATCTTTTCGTCACAAATCGACATTAATTTAAAATTCAAAATGTTTTTAGAAGGGTTTTATGGGGAACATGTAGAAGAGTACTATATCGGTTTAAATAAAGGAGGAGTTCATATGTTTGACTTTAATATCCGCGGTGAAAATCTAGAGGTAACTCCAGCAATTCGTGAACACGTCGAAAAGAAATTGCAAAAACTAGAAAGATATTTTACTGATGGCCCGAATGCTACGGCTAATGTAAACATGAAAGTGTATAATGATAAGCAAACAAAAGTGGAAGTAACAATTCCAATGAAGAACTTGACTCTTCGTGCTGAAGAGCGTCATAACGATCTATATGCAGCCATCGATTTAATCGTCGACAAACTCGAACGTCAAATTCGTAAATTTAAAACAAAAGTGAACCGTAAATTCCGTGAACGCGAAGGAGTTGCAGCATTCTTCGCATCCGTCAATAAGAGCGAAGAAAAAAATGGAGATACAGTTGAAGAAGATCAGGAATTCCCGATCGTTCGTACAAAGAATTTCGATTTGAAACCAATGGACCAAGAAGAAGCAATTCTGCAAATGAATATGTTAGGTCACAATTTCTTCATCTTTACTGATGCAGATTCAGACGGCACAAATATAGTCTATAAACGCAGTGACGGAAAATATGGTGTTATTGAAACAAGCTGATTAATAAATGAGAGAGACCTCCAAGTGGCATTGTTACTTGGGGGTCTTATTTTTATGTTAGAGGTATTATCCACTGTCCCCTCGTTAATCATTGATATAAAAAGGAGTGCATTCCCTCGTGAAACAACGCTTAATGAAAATGCTAGAAGAACGTAGTGATGAAATGATTGCGATTCGCCGTACCCTTCATGAAAGCCCAGAATTATCATTTCAAGAAGAACAAACCGCTCAGTATATTATCGATTTCTACGCCGGAAAAGCTGTAGAGGTTCAAACCAATGTCGGCAACGGTTATGGAATAATTGTCACTATTAAAGGAGCAAAACCTGGGAAAACAATCGCTTTACGTGCAGACTTTGATGCCCTACCCATCGAAGAAGAAACGGATGTGCCTTTCAAATCCAAAAATCCAGGCGTAATGCATGCATGTGGACATGATGGACATACGGCTTACTTACTCGTTCTAGCAGACTGCTTAATCCAATTAAAGGATGAACTTTCTGGAACGATTAAAATAATTCATCAACACGCAGAAGAAACGCCTCCAGGTGGGGCAAAAAGTATTGTTGAGTCAGGCGTGTTAGACGATGTAGATGCCGTATTCGGGGCTCATTTATTCCCAACGCATCCCGCAGGTGTTGTAGGATTCCGAAGTGGGTTAGCTATGGCAGGTCGTACTTATTTTAAACTGGTGATTAAAGGAAAAGGGGGCCATGGTTCTTCCCCGCATATGGCGAATGATCCAATTGTCGCGGGGGCTCACTTTGTAATTTCTGTTCAAACAATTATTAGTCGTCGCCTAAACCCATTCGATATGGGTGTAATCACGATTGGTTCATTTGACGGAAAAGGTACTTTTAATATCATAAAAGACAGTGTGGAGCTTGAAGGCGATGTGCGATACATGACAGATGAAACACAAGCGCTGATTGAAAAGGAAATTCACCGTATCGTAAAAGGGCTTGAGGAAGAGTTTGGCGTTGCTTGCGAGCTAGACTATGTCGCAGATTATCCACCACTTTATAATGATCCGGAAATTGTGGAAGAAGTCATAGAAACATTACAACTATCAGAGGAAAAAGAAATAAAAGAAGTCGTAGAATTTCCGATGATGTCCGGTTCTGAGGATTTTGCTTACTATACAAAAAAAATCCCGGGCGCATTCATCTATATAGGATGTGCACCCAAAGGAGTAGAAAAACCATATTTTAATCATCACCCGAAATGGGATATCGACGAAGATGCATTATTGGTAGCAGCAAAAGCCGTAGCGGAAATAGTGTGTAGCTATAGCAAGTAATTAGGGAGACTATCTTGAAGGAGAGTAGAAACTCCTTAGGATAGTCTGCTTTTTGTTTTTTTACAATGTGAGTTGGATGTAGATCGCTTGGCGCTTGGGGGATGCCTCTGGCCCAGTGCGAGGGCACTGAAAGAGTCCGATTTCCTTCAATGCCGTTGATTTCCGTTCCGAGCGGACGCTTTCCGCGGGCACGGCTTCAGCCTCCTTGTCACTGCGTTCCTGCGGGGTCTTCAGCTCGCGCTGTTCCCGCTGGAGTCGCCGCTCTTCACTACAATCAACTAGTTCTTATTATAATAAAGAACTTTTTCAGTGGTCTCCCCTTTTGCCGCGCCTGCGCTGGAGTGTTCTATTATTGATAGTAATTACTTTGAAGAAAGACACACTATAGATTGCAAGCCTAATCCCGAATAACGAAATGTGCTTTCTTAAGAGACCGTCCAGCGAAGGCGCGTCTTCGTGGTAGCCGAAGCGATAAGACTGATGGAGGGATACAGTTCAATCCCTCCCTGGTCTTCTTTCCGGCTTATCGCGAGAGGCATCCACAAAGCGCTGAAGCGGTATTAATGGGGATTCTAATTCATTCCATGTATTCGGACTGTTGTTAAATGAATACGCTCAGTTTATCGGACAAAAGCTTGCAAAACTCATCACTAATAACAACATACCCTTTCTCAAAAATACTATCCAAGGAAATCGTATCTTCGTAGTATCGCAAAAGGCTTTCCCATGCGATTACCCACAACGTTACCTTGGGAAATATCCAACTCTCCGAACTAAAAAAGAGTTGTTTTAGGTAGACCATTTGCACCGTGCAATTCTCAGTGTTAAAATAAAGGGTGAACCTAATGAGGATGTGACCTGAATGCTTGGCGTATTGAATAAAATGTTTGATATGAATAAACGAGATTTGAAAAGGCTCGACAAAATTGCGGACAAAGTTGAAGCGCTCGCAACTCAGATGGAGCAGCTAACAGATCAAGACCTTACAGCAAAAACGGTGGAATTCAAAGAACGGTTTATAGCCGGAGAAACGCTCGACGACCTCCAGGCAGAAGCATTTGCAGTCGTACGAGAGGCATCGCGACGTGTCCTTGGCATGTATCCATTCCGCGTGCAAATCATTGGAGCTGCTGCTTTACATGAAGGTAATATTGCAGAGATGAAAACCGGTGAAGGGAAGACATTGACGTCGACTCTAGCGGTTTATTTGAATACGCTTGCTGGTAATGGCGTACACGTTGTAACAGTCAACGAATACTTAGCAAGCCGTGACGCAACAGATATGGGACTGCTCTATGAGTTTCTAGGTCTATCTGTTGGATTAAACTTAAATAGTTTATCAAAAGAAGAGAAACGGGAAGCGTACAGTGCAGATATTACGTACACGACGAACAACGAACTCGGATTTGACTATTTGCGTGACAACATGGTGCTTTACAGTGAACATAGAGTACAGCGTCCGCTATTCTACGCGGTTATCGATGAGGTTGACTCCATTTTAATTGACGAAGCCCGTACACCGCTTATCATTTCGGGACAAGCTGCCAAAGCGGCTGAGTTATACCGTTTAGCAAATATGTTTACGAAATCGCTCAAAAAAGAGGAAGATTATTCATATGATGAGTCGACGAAAGGTGTCGTACTGACAGAAAGCGGAATCGAGAAATCGGAAGCTGCGTTCAGTATCGAAAACCTATTCGATTTGGAACATACGACGCTCAACCATGCGATTAACCAATCGTTGAAAGCGCAAGCGAGTATGCATATCGATGTCGATTATGTTGTCCAGGAAGGCGAAGTCGTCATCGTTGACTCATTTACAGGACGCCTTATGAAAGGGCGCCGCTACAGTGATGGACTTCACCAGGCAATCGAAGCAAAAGAAGGCCTAGAAGTGCAAAACGAAACAATGACTCTCGCAACAATTACATTCCAGAACTACTTCCGGATGTACGATAAGCTTTCCGGTATGACGGGTACAGCGAAAACGGAAGAAGAGGAATTCCGCAATATTTACAACATGAACGTCATTGCAATTCCAACGAACCGTCCACTTGCCCGTGATGACCACGCGGATTTAATCTACGCGTCGATGGAAGGCAAGTATAAAGCAGTCGCTCAAGATATCAAAGAGCGTCATGAAAAAGGGCAGCCAGTCCTTGTCGGTACGGTCGCGATTGAAACGTCCGAAATCATTTCGAGCCACTTGACGAAATACGGTGTGAAGCATAATGTATTAAATGCGAAAAACCATAGCCGAGAAGCCGAAATCATTTTGGAAGCAGGTCATAAAGGCGCTGTTACAATTGCGACAAACATGGCAGGTCGAGGAACGGACATTAAATTGGAAACAGGCGTGCAAGAACTTGGCGGTCTGGCAGTTCTCGGTACTGAACGACATGAATCACGCCGAATTGATAATCAGCTCCGTGGGCGTTCAGGACGGCAGGGAGATCCTGGTATCACACAGTTCTATTTATCGCTTGAAGATGAATTAATGCGCCGCTTCGGCTCCGATCAGATGAAATCGATGATGACAAAACTTGGTATGGACGACGAGACGCCAATTCAGTCGAAGATGGTATCACGTTCGGTTGAAGCTGCCCAGAAACGGGTAGAGGGAAATAACTTCGATGCACGGAAACGTTTGCTGGAGTATGATGATGTACTGCGACTGCAGCGTGAAATCATCTACAAAGAACGTAATGAAGTTCTGGAGTCTGCAAACATCCGTGAAGTAATAGAAAAAATGTTGTCAAATGTCATCGACAATGCAGTGGCAATTCATACGACGGAAGAAAAACAATCCGATTGGAACTTAAAAGGTCTTGAAGATTTCCTTGGTGCCAACTTGCTTCCCGATGGCCGCGTGACCGTCGTAAGTATGCAAGAGAAATCCGTTGAAGAATTGACGGCATTCATTTATGAAGCGGTCATTGAGCGTTATGATGAAAAAGAAGTGGAAATGTCGGAAGAGCGCATGCGCGAATTCGAAAAAGTCGTTCTGCTTCGTGCCATTGATTCGAAATGGACAGATCATATCGATGCAATGGATCAATTACGTCACGGTATCCATTTACGTGCCTATGGTCAATCCAATCCGCTCCGTGAGTATCAGGCGGAAGGGTTTGCAATGTTCGAGGAAATGGTCGCTTCAATCGAAAATGATTCAGCGAAATATGTGATGAAGGCGGAAATTCGCGACAACCTTGAGCGTGAGGAAGTAGTGAAAGCGCAAGCCGTTAATCCGAAAGAGGATGGCGAGCAAGTACGCAAGAAACCAGTACGACGTGCGGTTAACATCGGACGCAACGATTCATGCCCATGCGGCAGTGGGAAAAAGTACAAAAACTGCCACGGCAAAGCGTAAGCAACCTAGCAACTCAAAATTCAGGAGGAAACTATTATGATGGAATTATCCGATGTACGCAACGAGCTCGACAAATCAGCTAAGAAATTAGCGGACTTTAGGGGGTCTCTTTGACTTAGAAAACAAAGAGGCACGAATCCAAGAGTTAGATGAAGCAATGCTGGAGCCCGGTTTCTGGGATAGCCAGGAAGCTGCACAAAAAGTAATTTCCGAATCAAACGCGTTGAAAGACGTTGTCGGCGAGTATACAGAGTTAACAGATGAACAGGAAAACCTTGAAATGACACAAGAACTCTTGCGTGAAGAAAACGATGCAGAGATGCAAGAAGATCTTGTGGCTGAGTTGAAAGAATTCAAGAAAAAATTGGATGCTTTTGAATTGCAAATGCTTCTGAGCGATGAATTCGATAGTAACAATGCAGTTCTTGAACTTCATTCGGGGGCGGGCGGTACGGAATCCCAAGACTGGGCATCCATGCTGCTACGCATGTACACACGCTGGGCTGAGCATCGCGGCTTTAAAGTCGAGACACTCGACTACCAAGCAGGGGATGAAGCCGGCGTGAAATCCGTAACGCTATCCATTAAAGGCCATAACGCATATGGTTATTTAAAAGCGGAAAAAGGCGTTCACCGTCTAGTTCGGATTTCTCCGTTTGACTCATCAGGCCGTCGCCATACGTCATTCTCTTCTATAGAAGTAATGCCGGAGTTCGAAGGCGATGTAGACATTGACCTTAAAATGGAAGACGTCAAAATCGACACGTACCGTTCAAGCGGTGCGGGTGGTCAGCACGTCAATACGACAGATTCTGCTGTCCGTATGACACATATACCAACAGGTGCAATCGTTACATGCCAAACCGAACGTTCGCAAATTAAAAACCGTGATCGCGCAATCAATTTATTGAAAGCGAAGATTTACCAGATCCGGGTCGAAGAAGAAGAAGCACGTCTTCTTGAAATACGGGGAGATCAAAAAGAAATTGGTTGGGGAAGTCAGATCCGTTCATACGTTTTCCATCCGTATTCCATGGTGAAAGATCACCGTACCAGTGCAGAAACAGGAAACGTAAGTGCAGTCATGGACGGCGAAATCGATTTGTTCATCAATGCCTTTTTACGGTCACGTATTTCATAATGGAATGAAATGGAGTGCACTTCGGTGCGCTTTTTTTTTGAGCAAACAGGTTTTGAAGCATTCAATTATGTGTATAGTAAAAGATATAGACAGGAATTGCTGTTTGTTTGCCTGTCGTCGGCGTAAAATGAGTTAGTTCGACGGTAATTGTCATCATTTTGTCAGTATCGGAAACCTTCAAGTGGTTCAAATGCGTTTTACTTTGGTATACTGTGGTATGAAGTATAACAATTAACAGATGGAGGTAAGAAAAATGAAAAACAAGTTTTTAGCAGTCATGTTCGGAGCTGCACTTGTCCTCGGCGCATGTGGCGGCGGCGACGATAATGCAAACGAAACAGACAAAGGTACGGATACAGGTAATGAAACAGCTTCAGTAGATGCAGAAGCAGTGGTTAGTACAAGCTGTATCACATGTCACGGAGGTAACCTCGAAGGTGTAGGTGGCGCACCTGCACTTAGTGACGTTGGTTCACGTTTGTCTGAATCTGAAATCCACGACATTATCGTTAACGGTCAAGGCGGAATGCCAGGCGGACTTATTAAAGATGAAGCAGAAGTCGACGCAGTCTCTAAATGGCTTGCAGCGAAAAAATAAGGTAATAAATCAAATCGTTGTCAGGGTTTTTCCTGACAGCGGTTTTTTTGTGTTTTAGTGGGAGTTCATGATTCAATGTCGAATTGCTAACACATCTGTTGAATAACCAGAAAGAACCAGTATATAACTTGATTACACACTGGGACCTTCTTGTAAAATTACTTTTGGTTCGCTTTGAATTGAACAAACTACTATATCATTATCGAAATGTTTTAATAGGCAGGATGCAACTTTGTCGCATCCCTGCCTATTTTTTCGGTAATCGTACGGCAGTTGTTCATCCGACGCTCTCCAAAAACATAAGTACAAGTAGTACCGTCGCTTTTCGGGACGAAAGAATAGCTCGATTCTAATCTGGAGAGTAGCGGCCAAAGATACAATTTTGGCCGCTCATGCCTTCTACTATAGTTTCTCTATTATATTACTAGAAAGTATCAATCTCTTAAAAGGCTAGCAGAGAGTGGTAATATACAGCGTGCAAGAGTGCCCGAAATTGCATCTTCGGGCACTTACACACTCTATAGAAAACCATCTATTCTTTTCTTTCAAAGCAGCTGCAATTTTCACTTGAAGATTGTAGGTACGCGACAGGCGATTAATCACAACAGGATTAGCGAAAAATGTGTTTCTAGAAGTGGCGAAGTCACTTCTAGAAACACATGCCCCCCGGTAAAACGGTCGTGATTAATTCTCCGAAAGCGAACCGAAAATAGTCCAGTGAAAACAGCGACCGACAAACCCTTCTCGCCAGCCTGTTATGCAATTGACTGGATACTCAACAGGCGAATTACAACACACAACTACATTCAAAATCACTCCAACCACATACTTCTGTAACAATGCGTATATCCAAACAGCAATAGACAAAAACACGCGCTACACAATTGATATTAGGGAGGAATTACCCTTAAAAAGGGCGAATAGTACAAATACGTTAGTTACTCTGTCACATTTACCGCTGTGCCGATAGTAATAAGTAAGTATATTACCGACATGGTTTTCAAGTTTCAAATGAAACACAACTGTAATGTTTATAGAGTCGAATCATGCTATAATTGGGCTATTGGAAAAAAAGCGAGATATTAATAATCAGGTGGTTTTAGAATGATTGTGATGAAAAATGTCTACAAAAAGTACCCGAATGGCGTCGTTGCAGCAAATGGCATAAACATTGAAATCGATCCGGGAGAGTTTGTGTATGTGGTCGGTCCAAGTGGAGCCGGTAAGTCAACGTTCATTAAAATGATGTACCGTGAAGAAGCACCTACTAGCGGAGACATTATCATCAATGGTATAAACCTTGCCACACTTCGCAATAAACGTATTCCCCATTTACGCAGGCAGATTGGTGTCGTTTTTCAAGACTTCAAATTATTACCTAAACTGAATGTTTACGAGAATGTGGCATTTGCACTCGAAGTTATCGAAGAATCCCCCGAATCAATCCGGAAAAAAGTGAATGATGTCCTTGGGCTTGTCGGACTCACGCAAAAAGCGCGGATGTTTCCGAATGAATTGTCAGGTGGGGAAGAACAACGTGTTTCCATCGCAAGGTCAATCGTCAATGTACCTAAGGTTGTCATTGCAGACGAACCGACAGGAAATTTAGACCCTGAAACATCATGGGAGATCATGAGGATCTTCGAACAGATTAATGCTCGTGGAACGACGATTGTCATGGCCACCCATAATAGGGAGATTGTAAATGCGATAAAACACCGTGTTATTGCTATTGAAGGCGGACTCATTACCCGTGATGAATACGGAGGTGAGTACTATGAAGGCTAGAACTTTCGGTCGGCATGTGCGCGAAAGTTTCAAAAGCATTCGCCGTAATAGCTGGATGACATTTGCATCAGTCAGTGCCGTCACTGTTACTCTTCTACTCGTTGGCGTATTCATCGTTATCATGATGAACTTAAATCAATTGGCTGACAATATTGAAAATGACGTTGAAATTAAAGTCGTTGCAGATCCTGCAGCAGACGAGAAAGCAATTAAAGAGTTGGAACAAAAAGTACGCTCGACAGCTGGAATCCTCGAAGTCGTCTATTCGTCGCGGGACCAGGAATTGAACAAGATGATTAAATCATTCGGCGATGAGCTTAGCTTATATAAACAAAGTAACCCTCTCGGCGATGCTTTGTATGTAAAAGCAAAGGATCCGCAGAAGACTGCGACCATTGCCAAAAAAATCGATACATATGACTACACGTATGAGGTCATATACGGTGAAGAAAAGGTTGAAAAGCTATTCAATGTACTGAACACAAGCCGCAATATCGGCCTCGTATTAATATTGGCTCTTTTATTCACGGCGATGTTCCTCATCTCGAATACAATCCGTATCACGATTGTGGCAAGAAAAAGAGAAATTGAAATCATGAAATTAGTTGGAGCGACGAACAACTTTGTACGTATTCCGTTTGTTTTGGAAGGGATTTGGCTTGGTATTTTAGGTGCTCTTGCTCCGATGGTTATCATTTCTATATCCTATTACAAACTTTATGAACATTGGGAACCGAGACTGCAAGGAGAACTCTTCCAATTGCTGAATACAACGCCTTTCATTTACCAGTTAAATGGACTTATTCTTTTCATGGGTATTTTCATTGGCATCTGGGGCAGTTTCATGTCTGTTCGTAAATTCCTTAACGTCTGAACCATATATAGAGAGTTTGAAAGGGGAACTGAGAAGTTGAGTAAATACAGAAAGTTGCTTTCTAGTGCAATTGCGATTGTTTTCTTGTCAACCGTTATTAGTGGAGCGAGCGTTACAGCAAACCCATTGGATGACATGAAAGAAGAACAGAAACAACTAGACCAGAAGAAAAACGAATTGAATACGGGCATCAATGAAAAAAATTCCGAAATAAAAACGAAGAAAACAACGATCGAAAATATAACGGATCAAATTTTGGAATTGAATGCGAAAATAGAAGAGTCAAATCAAAAAATTAACAGTGTCGTCGCTGAGATAAACAAAACGACAGATGAAATCGACGCATTGCGCGTTTCCATCGCTGACCTTGAAAAGAAAATTGAAGAACGTGATGTAGTATTGCGTGACCGCGTACGCGCGATGCAAGTGAAGGGCGGACAAGTCAACTATCTTGACGTTCTCCTCGGTGCAAACAGCTTTGCAGATTTCATCGACCGTTTTTCCGCTGTTACATCATTGATGGATGCAGACCGTAATATTATGGAACAACAAGCGAATGATATTGCACAGCTTGAAGAAGAAAAAGCACTTGTCGAATCAAAGCTTGCGGAACAAGTAGCGAGTAAAGAAAAACTTCAAGCGTTGAAGGACTCACTTCTGGCGCAAAAGAGTAGC
The DNA here is from genome assembly GCF_056786515.1 of Sporosarcina sp. Y838. Lineage (NCBI taxonomy): Bacteria > Bacillati > Bacillota > Bacilli > Caryophanales > Caryophanaceae > Sporosarcina > Sporosarcina sp. Y838. The sequence continues at coordinate 160,993 of NZ_JBXCJD010000001.1, forward strand.
AAGGATAAGTTGATTGATCAATTGGAAGCCGAACAAAAGAAATTGGCTAACGAAAAGAGTCAGCTTGAATCTGATTTAGATGAAACATATAAAGTGAGTGAAGAGCTTGCAAGTAAGATTTCAGCTGAGCAAAATCGTCTCGTTGAAATTGCTCGCAAACTTGAAAATGAACGTAAAGCAAAAGTAAAAGCAGAAGCAGAAGCGGCAGCTGCAGCGGCAGCAAAAGCAAAAGCGAATACAAGTAATAGCACAAGTAAAAGTAGTGCAAGCACATCTTCTTATCTTCCACCCGTATCAAACGGTACTTGGACGAAACCTGCTTCCGGAACGTACACATCATCATTCGGATGGAGAACACATCCAATCTACGGTACGCAAAAACAGCATCGTGGAGCTGATATTGCAAATAGTGTAGGAACTTCTATTGTGGCTGCAGGAGACGGTATTGTTAGTCACGCAGGTCCAATGGGCACATACGGAAATGTCGTTATGATTACGCATTCCGTCAATGGTCAAATTTTCACAACAGTCTACGCTCATTTATCTAGCATTGGCGTAGGCGCTGGTTCACAAGTTTCCAAAGGTCAATTCATTGGCGGTATGGGGTCAACAGGTGCATCAACCGGATCTCACTTGCATTTCGAAATGCATGTCGGAAATTGGTCAGCCTATGGACCAAGTGCCGTGAATCCGTTACGTTACGTTTCTTTCTAATCAATTGTGTCCGCCTAGAATCTTAGGCGGACTTTTTTTGACTTTCTTCATTCCAATGATGTCTAGCTTCGGGCGCCAGCTCCTCGAGTCGCTTCAGTCTTGCTGAAAAGGCAAAGTACGCCTTTATCATCAAGCCCTCCAGCAGGGAGGGATTGAACTACATCTATCCTACTTTTCGGAGCTAAACGGCGCTCCCGCATTTCAATGATTGGCTTTCATACACGTTTTTATATAAAATTAAGGTATTATTTGTTGAAGGAGACACGCAAGAATGCCGATTACTACATATTTCACCCTGGGTGGCTTGAGTATGCCGTCGTCTTGGATTGCCCTCATTGCCGCATTTGTTTTCGCATATACTCTAATTCGGGTTCGTTACGGGAAAGTCCATGCAGGTCACATCGGGGATGCATTCTTTTACTTAGTAATTGTTTGGAAGTTAAGTCTATTCATTACTGATTTCGATTCGATTCTGCGTTCTCCCCTCGCGCTTGTTTATTTCCATGGAGGGATTGTTGGCTTTTACTTAGGTCTCTCCTTTATTTTAGGAAAGATTTTATGGGACATGAAAAAGGGTCGGTTAGATGTAGATGGAATTCGAGCGCTCTTTACGGGTGCTGTCTTAATTCAAGGCGTCTTCCAAGTGATGATGGTCTTTTTGAATGAAGGTGCGCTCATTGCGCAAGTGATGACCATTGCCATTTTTGGGCTATTTACTCTGTTTTTCTGGATTATTAGCAAAAAAGCGGAAAATTGGTCGATTCAACTCGTCTTATTGTTCATGGCGGTTCACATTTTTGTAGCTGCCATCCAACCGTCGGGACATTTTGAGACGCCGCTCGGTTCTACATTACTCATTGGTGTCTTCTTTACGGTACTGTTTTTGCAGAAAAGCCGTATAAAAGGTAAATTGGAGGATCAGACATGAATAAAAAAACGTTAGGTATACTTATAGCCACGCTCCTTATTGGCTCATTGGTTGTCATTATGGTGAAGTCCAATAGCAATACTGTAAAACCGATTACCAATCATCTGATTGATGAAAATGGGAATTCGACGGATGCATTGCCTGGTTTGAAAAAGGGTCAAACTCCACCTGACTTTGACCTTGCCACACCTTCTGGAGAGACTATCAAGCTATCCGATTATAAGGGGAAAAAAGTGATTTTAAATTTCTGGGCATCTTGGTGTGGGCCGTGTAAAGCAGAAATGCCACATATGCAAAATTACTATGAGAAAAACAAAGAGTCCGACAATGTTGAAATCATCGCGGTCAATATGACGACGGAAGAAAGGCGTGGCATGAAGGGCGTTGAAGAATTCATCAAAAGTTACGGTTTGTCGTTCCCAATTCCGCTAGATAGCGAGGGTACCGTTTCGGATGCCTATCAAGTCGCCATCATTCCCACGACCTATATCATTGGGACTGACGGGAAAATTAGTCAAAGAGTCGTCGGACCGATGGATGAAAAGATATTGGAAACAATTATTAAGAATTCAGATTGAAGTTGCCGGTTTTCTGCTGTCGTAATGTTCCTTTTTTGTTCATATAGTGGACAGAGGAGGGGACATTGCATTATGCAGAGAAGCCGGTTTTTGATATTTATTATTCTGGCCGCTTTGGCGACGGTCGTCTTTCTTCTGTTAGACGGATGTGCAGGAGAAGGAAGTGCAAAAAAAGAGGAAGGGGCAATTAGCGCATCATTTCCAGTGATTGACGAAGCATTTGATGTTATCAAAGAGAAGGGCGTTTACCCTGTGGATAAGGACAGGTTGGTTGAGGGGGCACTTCGCGGAATGGCGGATGTCATCGGTGATCCGTATTCATCGTATCTGACGCAGGATGAGGCAGCTGCCCATAAGGAGTCACTCGCAGGGGAACGTATCGGAATTGGCGCTGAAATTACACGTTCAAATGGGAAATTTATCATCGTAGCACCTGTTAAAGGTTCACCATCGGAGAAAGCGGGATTGCGGCCATATGACGAAATTGTCCGCATTGATGGCAAGCGCATCGATGGAGAATCGCTACAGGACGTTGTACAGCGCATACGGGGTAAGAAAGGGACAGCGGTTTCCCTGACAATCTTCAGACCAGATTTGGATAAACATCTTGAACTGACCGTCATGCGAGACAGCATTTCCGTGAAAACTGTAGCAACTGAAGTGCTTGAAGAGCGCGGACAGAAGATCGGTTACATATCGATTACGATGTTTGGCAATGAAAGCCCGAAAGAATGGCTGGAAGCAACAAATAAGCTGATTAGTGACGGAGCAGGATCGCTGATTATCGATGTGCGCGGGAATCCCGGTGGTTATCTCCATGCTGTCGGCAGTATCATAGACAGTTTAGTAGAAGATGATACAATTTTCGCCTATATGGAAGATGCAGCTGGAAACCTGGAGCCGCTAGCCACCGAAAAGTCAGAAAAACTTGCTTATGATGAAAAATTGAAAAAGATACCCGTTGTATTGCTGCAAGATAAAGGCAGTGCTTCTGCGAGTGAAGTGTTGAGTGCCGCTTTGAGAGATTTAAAAAGAGGGTACATCATCGGTGCAACGAGTTTTGGAAAAGGGACAGTTCAAGAAACGATGGATTTGTCGAATGGTGGGGAAATGAAGTTATCTACCCATAAATGGCTTACGCCGAAAAAGAAGTGGATTCATTCGAAGGGTGTAACAGCGGAACTCGAAGTCCTTCAAAATGAATTATTCAGTGAGCACATTCGGCTCGTAACGGAAATTTACTCAGAAGGTGATTACCATGACGATATAGCCTATGCTCAGAAGATGTTGACGGGTCTAAGTTATAACGTTGCTCGGACAGATGGATTCTATGACGAATCAACATCACGTGCTGTTCGTGCATTTCGCGACGATGCCAAAGTGGAAGTGGTGTCTACCATGGATCGACTATTTTTCTCGAAACTGAAAGATAAAGTGGAAGCATTCAGAACTGAACGGAAAAATGACGAACAACTGCAAATGGCAATTGGTTATATACACCACAAAATGTTGACGAAGTAACAACGAGCTCCTGACGCAAGCAGTCGGGAGTTTTTTTGTTGTATATAGAATGTACTGCTTCAGTTATAAGCGAAATCTCCCATTTTATGAAAATTCCATTCGCAATCACATTGGATACCAAACTTTTGGTACAATGAGAGAATGAAGTTGTGTCAGATTGGATGGTGACGGATTTGTCTAAGGAAATGATGTTGAACATAGTAGAGGTGCTAGGGCTATTTTTCCTAAATCCATTATTTATAGCTGCGCTTTTTACAGCAGTCGCTGTCGGGTATTTCCGTGTTAAGAAGGAGCGCCGGAATTTCAAAGTTCGTTTATTACCAGGTTTAACCGAATTGAAAAAGCTATTAGCCGAGTCGTGGCCGTATGCGCTCGTTTTGTCTGTTTTGATCTCCGGAGTAGGGTTGTCAGTGGATCCGGGTTGGTTGGTGTTGTTTTCAGCAGCCGCGCTCGTTGGCTTGCTCTCTTTCTATTACAAAATCACTTCACCTATTTATTTTACAGCAGTGGCTTTCTTCACCCTGTATTTCATGGAAAAGTATATGGCAGATTTCACTTTTAGAGGTTGGTCTCCAGGACAAGCAGACCTGCTAGGTGACCTCGCTGTAACGATTCCGGTTATTGCCGGTTTATTATTAATTGTGGAAGGACAACTCATAAGTCGTCATTCCGTCCGCTATGCGTCACCGTTCTTGATGCATACGAACCGTGGACTTCGGGCCGCTGCCTTCAAGACGAAGCGGCTGTGGCTGTTGCCAGTTGTCTTTCTCGTTCCGGGAGATATGATTACGTCCGTTGTCCCTTATTGGCCGCAGTTTACACTAGGAGGAAATGCATTCAGTTTCGTTCCTGTGCCAGTAATCATTGGGTTTTCACAAGTAGCACGTACATTGTATCCGGATGTTTTATATCCTAAAATTGGCCGTGCCGTCGTTTGGACAGGCACAGCGGTTATCATTATAGGACTCGCTGCACTGTGGTTGCCCATGCTCGGTTGGTTGTCTCTACTAATCGGAGTCGTTTGCCGGGCTAGCATCTCCATACATGCTTACCTTGGGGAACGTAGAGGCGGATTTGCAGTAGCTCCTCGTCCCGCAGGTGTCGTCGTAGCAGGCGTCGTACCGGGTTCACCGGGTGAAAAAATGGGCTTGTTGCCCGGAGAATGTATCCGAACTGTAAACGGACTGCGGGTTAGCAATGAAAAAGAACTATATGATGCAATCCAGCTCAACGCTGCACATTGCCGGTTGCAAGTGATTGACCGCAATGGAGAAGTACGGCTGATGCAGCAGGTTATCTACCGGCACGACCATCACCGACTTGGACTTCTCGTCGTTCGGTAATCGGGTGCGAGGCCACTCGGAAAGGAATGTGTAAAATGGATTCACTTGAAACTAAACTGATGCTCGCCTTATTTCTACCGGGACTTCTTGTCATATTATTTACCCGCGTGACTTTTCATCACATTGTGGGGTTGATTTTGACGGTTGCTTTGATTGCCGCATCGGTCTACGCGGGTTACACGCACAACTGGATGCTTTACGTGGCAGACGCGCTGTCACTCACTGTCGGGTTTTGGTACGCAACACGAATGGTGAAGATTGCAAGACAACACCAAGAAGAGGATTGAATCGTGAAACCGCTCGCTTGTATAGGAGCGGTTTTTTTGTGGAATGAAATGAGAGGAAAGCGGTGAAAAATGGGTGGCTACGATCCCGAGCAAAACACTGATAATATGAAATTGGAAAGCGATTAGAGTAAGGAAAAGTAAATAGGTAATAAAAATGCACATAAAAAATGAAACGGGAAATGTATCTCTGAGCTCATATATTTTCTTCTCCATTTTTTAATAAAGCACCCTTTAGTTCAACAATGTGTCTATTACATTCCAGATAGTAACATTGCAAATACAAACATTAAAAATATTAAAATTGATGCTCCTAATACTATAAAAGCCAACTTCGATGTCTGTCCTATAATTATAGAAATGATTGGAATGATTAAACCCATACAAGCGAATAAGCTAATAATTGATGGAACTGGCTCAGGTAATCTTGCCAGTATTGTGCTAAAGAAAAGTAGAAAGAAGAGTATTTGTAGTGAAAATGAAATTAATAAAACCTTGTTAATCATTATTTACCTCCTTTCAAGGCAACGCAGATACACAAAGGTATTGGAATTCCAATAAGAAAAACAGTGTTCCTAAAAAGAGTGTTTCTCATTTCATAAAAAGCATCTCAATTTTTTTTGTAAACTTAAATTTAACACATAATTTATTGATTCACAATATATTTTTATTGAGCTTAATGATTCTTTTGTTGTGAAAATGTAATTTTAGACAAAGATAAAAAGCATTCCTCATTACAAAGAAATGCTCTATAAACTTTAAACATTCAATTCATAACTTGTTCAACTAACCTCCCATTAGTTCAATAATAAAAAAAGAGTTCCCTAAGAAGCCCCTATTGTTGAACTAAAGCACCCCGTTAGTGAAAAAAGAATTTTCACTCAAAATCACAAGCTCCTATAAAGTAATTAGTAACAAAAGTTCTATCAATTAATAATTGCTATCTGATTTCTACCATCTTCTTTTGCTTTATATAACGCATTGTCTGCCTTTTCAATAAAATCCTCCACGGTATCCCCATTGTAAAAAGATACTCCAATGCTGATTGTAAAATGAATACTTTCATTTTTGTGAATGAACTCTGATTTCTCAACAGCCTCACGTATACGTTCTGCTATTATTAGCCCTTCAGCAACATCGGTGTTTGGCAGAATAACTGCGAATTCTTCTCCGCCAAAACGAACGAAAACGTCAAAGTTTCTTACGTTATTGCAAATAATACTTGAAGTATGCCTAAGAGCTTCATCCCCACATTGATGACCATAAGTATCATTAACTTTTTTGAAATGGTCTATGTCTAACATCATAAAAACTAAAGAACTGTTCGTCCTTTTATAAATAGGAATAGATTTTTCCATAAACAGTTCTAAATATCTTCGATTATAGATACCAGTTAATGAATCTGTAATGGTAAGCTCTTCTACTTTTAGAAATAATTTATAAGACTTGTTTGCGAAGTATCCAATAGTCAGAGTAATAGACCAATTAATTAGCGAACCTAAAATAAGCGCATTGATTTCACTATTATCAGGATTAATTTTCTGACCAAACTCTGTTGTGTACTTCAAAAAGCTATAAAAGACTCCAGCTCCTATAATTACTTTCCATTTAGGATACATATTCATAATCATAATAATCGGAATCAGAGAGAGTGACCATATAAATGGATAATGGCTTCTCGCATACTCACTTATAGTGGTATCAATAAGAACTAGGGCAACCGTAAATAAAAAAAAAATAATTAATGAGTATTTAAAACGTTTTTCTTTCAATTACCTTCCTTACCCCTTTCGGTAACCCAGCCGTCATAGCTTAATGCTTTAGACCTGTGGTTTTGCGTCATTATCTTTCGATAACTTTGCCTTTTTCAATAGAGTTGCTAAGTAAATAAGTATACGACAGTTAAATGTTTCCAGGGTTAATTTTCCTGAATTTCATCGGTGTCTATTGTCTCTCAATGAACTAACCTGCCCGGTTAGTTCAATAAGATAAAAGCTTTACTCCTTCTTGAAGTAAAGCTCCCTATAATGGAATAATTTTTTATATTCTTTTAACGTTCCATATTAAATGCTTCACTATAGATTTTACGCAGTTTAGTTGCGTTATCGTGCCACTTAATTGGTTTACCATTGACGATTTGTACCAATACATCCAGACATCTATGCCATCCTGCCGCAGTATTAACTGCCCATGAATCATCGTTAAAAGTATGGGTAAAGATCATTCGACAGCCTTTATCCTCATCTTGCACTGAAATGTTTATCAATCATCAACTTCACGGAAACCAAATAAATATGGCTTGTCTAACTCTGTAATGATACCATTATATGTCGTTCCTTCACCGTCATCGAAAGCAATCTTGCCACCAAGTTTGAGATCCATCTCTCCTGTTGCGAAAGGGTACCATTGGGAAAAGTAACTAGGATTCGTAATAATAAGGAAAATATCTTCTGGATTATGAGAAAAAACTCGTTCAAATCTTAAAGCATAACGACCGTTTGACTCATGTAGTGTACCATATTCATTCATCATTTCATCCTCCTGCTTTTATCTTTGAAGTCTTGGGATTCATCACTAATTTTAACTATTTTTTTGTAGGGCAGGCGTCATTCTACCATTTTAAATAAATCAACCTTATCATTAACATAGCCTAAAAAAAAAGACCGCACCCACGCGGTCAATCATTACATAAACAAACTATAGACCGCGAGCACAGCAATCGTCCCTAAAACAACCGACATGAGACCACCGCCTAGGATAGCGATTAAAAATGCCGCTCCCGCTCCAAGTACACCAAATAGGATATTTCCTTCCTGAACGAACAGGATTGCCGGAAAAATTAAGGCACCCAGAACGGCGTATGGAATGTTGCGCAAGACGCCTTGAACGACTGGCGGTAATTCTTTGCCGTCTAAAACAGTCAACGGAATCATACGTGGTAAATATGTAACGAGCGCCATGCCAAGGAGCATCCACCAATAAGTGGGTCCCATTAGAATTCCTCCTCCCGTACATACATTTTTTCAGCAGTTTTACCGCGCCGCGCATAGATTATTTCAATAAGAATAGATGACGCAAGCGTAGCGACAAGGATTGACCAACCTGTCGACAATGCGCCTGTAAAGTACAAAGCACAATGAATGGCCGCCGCAACTGCAGCGAGCATAACAATTTTACGATTTCCTTTCATCGAAGGGACAAGCAGTCCGATGAACATGGCGTAGAGTGCAATTGACATTGCCTCTTGCAAAAAGACAGGCAGATTGGCGCCGATAATATGTCCAATTGTAGTGAAGATGACCCAGCTGCCGTAAGCTATGAGCGCAACCCCAAATGCAAAAGCTGTCGATATTTTCCCTTTCGTTCCAGTCGCGAGCACTGTAAACGATTCGTCTGTAATGCCAAAAGCATAGATCGATTTGATCCATTTCTTAGCAGGTTGCATCTTTTCATTGAGCGAAGCCGTCATAAGAAAGTGTCGAATGTTGACGATGAATGTATTTATGACGATCAATATAGGATCGACACCTGACGTAATGAGGCTAAGCGATATGTATTGAGCAGCGCCTGCGTAAACAAACATACTCATTGCCGTCGCTTCAACAATGGACAGGCCTGCTGTTTTTGCAAGCAACCCGAATGTGAGTGCGACGGGAAAATATCCGATGGCAATGCTTGTACCTGCTTTTAGACCGGCAGAGAACTGGTTATTCTTCATATGCAATTCACGTCTTCCCAAAGTATATTTAAGCGATTATACTATACTTTAGGGTTTAAATGGACACTATTAAAGGAAAACTATAAATAACGGACATTAGATGACACGAAAACTGAAATGAAGCGAGGTTGTCTCAGATGAATGAATGGCTAGATCCGGACAAAATTATGGAATTAGCACAGCACTATAAATCACTTGGACCACTTCTCGGTTTGCTTTTGCCATTTCTCGAGTCGTTTTTGCCGTTCCTTCCTCTATTCGCGTTTGTTATGGCAAATGCTGGAGCGTACGGTCTCTGGTATGGATTCCTGTTGTCGTGGGCTGGGACTGTGGTAGGCTCTTATGCTGTTTTTCTTCTCGTCCGAAAATATGGACGCAACCGGTTTTTAAAATTTCTAACAAAAAATGCACGTATTCAAAAGTTAATCAAATGGGTTGAGCGAAACGGATTCGGTCCTTTATTTCTTTTCCTCTGTTTCCCGTTTACACCATCCGCACTGGTCAACCTTGTAGCTGGAATGTCGGATATGAAGAAAAAGAATTATTTGGTCACATTGATGGCCGGGAAATTCGTCATGATTTTCATGATTAGCTATATTGGCTATGACATTAAAGCATTATTTACAAATCCAATCCGAACAGCGATTGTCGTAGTCGTTATTATTTTGCTATGGCTCGTCGGCAAATATTTCGAGCGCAGGCTGAATGCAAAAGTGGAAGCTGAGTTCCGCTCAACTGCATCCGCGGCCAAGAAGAAACAAACGCATTCGAACCAATATAAATAAGTTACTGCCTTAGAATATTGTTGAAAAGAGCAGGTCTGCTGATCAGCCAGTAAATAACTTGAACACAGACTGTGCGCTACTTGTATAATTGTTATTGGATTGCTTCGAATTGGACAACTTATATAAGCTTATCGAGAGATCTAAGTAAGTAGGGATGCGAATTGTCGCATCCCTACTTACTTTTTTCGATAATCGCATGATATTTGTTCATCCGCCGCACTCCAAAGACACAGTTACAAGAAGTGCCGAAGCTTTTCGGGACGATAGAATAGATCGCTTCTTACATGAAGAGAAGCAACAAATGCAAATGCGTAACTAGTTACAGTAGGGGATATCCTATATAATCTAGTGGATTTGGACGACTAGGTCATAACGATAGAAACAAGGGTTACTTCAAAGTGAGCGTCTTCTATCGGTGAATAGATAAAAATACCAGTACTTTCTTAAAGAAAAGAATAGAATCATGGCATTCTCATTAAATCTTATGCCGCTCTTTTTGATTAGATAGAGTGGTTTTATACTTTTTTAAAATGATAGGGTTATTGTTATAACTGCTTTCGTATAGTTTGCCTTTGCATCTGCGATTTACTTGATGCACAAAATTAATATCTTATTATTCGATCTATTATAAGTGGCGAAGTAGATGATGACTAATCAAAAATCCATGGTATTCACCACTAGAGATGAAACGTATAATCACCATACTTATTAAGTATTAAAACCCTATATTATAAGTATTGGAAATATGAAAGTTGTTAATATATGCTTAGTATACCTTTTATTTGGAGTCTACTGTATATTCAATGTAATAGATGTGTGACTTCTGGTTTTGAAAATAAAGCAATGAGGAGTGTGTGTATTGACAACAGCATAATCTAGCAATGTAAGAGATGTAAATGATGATCGAGAAGAGTTAATGAAAGATGATTCCCAAAAAAGTTCATTTAAATTCCTAGTCTAGGTTCCAGTAGTAGATCTTGTTCATTAGACCTGTCCTCCACTTGAGGGAGTAATTGAAAGCGATATTATGTATGGCCGAGGAACAGCTGACAATAAAGATAGCTTTGATTCCAAGTTGCTGTGAGTTAGATCGAAAACAATAAACTTTTTCAAGAGGAGGAGTATTACCTTGGCAAATATTAATGCTAGAATTGAAAGACTTCCTAACAATCCGTACAATAGGAAGTTATTGGTTAGGACTGGATTAGGTAATTCGTTTGATTCCATGGATATGGCAATGGTCGCTTTTGTCTTACCGTCCGTTATCGCGCTTTGGAGTTTATCATCTCAACAGGCTGGGGTTTTAGGGAGTTCTGTATTAATTGGTTATTTTTTTGGAGCTTTCTTTGCTGGATATTTTGGGGATAAATTCGGGAGAAAAAATGTGATTATGTGGGCACTCATTATTTATGCTATTGCAACGCTTGGTAGTGCGCTTACGTCCAGTTGGGAACAATTTTTCTGGTTGCGGGTTGTTGCTGGATTAGGTACAGGTGCAGAAAGTGCGATCCTTGCACCATACTTATCAGAGTTGATCGCAAGTAAATACCGGGGGAAATATGTTGCTTCATTAACAGCTTTCCATTCATTTGGTTACGTAGCTGCCGCGATCCTTGCATTCTTTATTATTCCTCTGTCAGCTGTTTACGGCTGGAGAATTGCGGTTATTATAACCGCTTTACCAATTTTTATAGTTCTTTACTGGAGAAGGGTACTGCCAGAATCACCAAGATGGCTAGAATCTAAAGGGCGATTAGAAGAAGCTGATAAAGAAATGACAAGAATTGAAGAGAATGTCGAATATCATTTAGGTAAAAAGCTTCCTAAGCCAATAGAGACAACAGTTATTCGAACAATTGAGGACAAAGGGAACGTCTTGACCTTGTTTAACAAGCGATACATTAAAAGAACCATTATGTTATTTTCTCTCTGGTTTTCCGTGATTTTCTCTTATTATGGATTTTTTACGTGGCTACCAACCTTACTTTTTAATGAAGGGTATGAAATATCTAAGTCGTTCATGTTTTCACTCATTATATATACGGCGCAAATTCCGGGATATTTCTCTGCCGCTTTTTTAGTTGATAGAATTGGAAGAAAAAAGGTTATCGTCGGTTACTTAGGATTTGCAGCAATAGCCGCGATCTTTTTAGGACAAGCTACTTCGCCTACACAAATCTTAATTGCTGGATTTTTTACATCGTTATTTATGGTAGGTTCTATGGGCGGGATGTATACTTATACGCCTGAACAATACCCAACAATTATTCGTGCAACTGGTACAGGGAGCGCTTCCGCATTTGGAAGATTAGGTGGGCTTTCTGCTCCGATTTATATTGGTTTTATGTATCCGATTTACGGATTTAGCGGAGTTTTTATTATGACTACTGGCGTTCTGCTCTTTGGAATGATTATGGTAATACTATTAGGAGAAGAAACGAAATCGAAGCCGTTGGAGGATTCAGTGAACGAGGATATTCCTGAAGATAATAAAAATAATAATATCTCAATCTTGGCACCTGAATAAGGTCCTTCAATCCAATACTTGACTCAAAATAGGCGGAAGGAGTCCAAGCTAAAGACGCTGTTTACCGTTTCCTAAACCACTCCAAATATGCTTGTCGACGCTTCCTACTAATGTTAAGTACGAATGCCCCCCCTGTTAGGGTAGTTTGTCATGATTAATTCGCCGAAAGTAGGTCGGAAATAGTCTAGTGAAAAATGGGGGCATGCCCTCCTTGCCAGCGTTATGTGCATATAAATGGTTAACAGACCTGCGGCATAAACCTACCTAATTAGAAGTCTCGTAAAAAAATCTTTTACCTCTTTTGAAGTGAATCATAAAACTGCTACTTTTATATCTTGGTGCTTGACTCAGACATACAATCTGAGCCAGGCACCTTTTTTTACTAACAAAATAGTTAAGAAGTAATACTTCTTAAAAACTAACTATTCTAAAATAATGAATACTTAGACCTTTACTCATGCTATACTACTAAGTAAAATTATAACAAATCAATAAATCATGATTTTCACGCACTTTTAAGAAGATATCCATCTATATCGCACGATAAGTGACATTCTAAAATTATAGTAGGGGTGATTAGAGTGAACGTATTCGAAAAAGAGACGGAATATTTTGATAGTAGAAAAGTGTTAATGACATCAGCCAGCTTTGGATTGTTAAGAAAAGAGTTGATTGAAAATCTTGGCGTTCAGCGTGCAAAAGGATTTTTATTGCGTTACGGATGGCATTTGGGGGAAACGAATGCAAATGAAGCCATGGAAGATACGAAAGACTTTGAGGAACTGATCAAACAAGCGTCGGTATTACATTTAAACACAGGACAAGTTAGTAATGTAACATCGGAGCGAAAGATTGAAATGACCGACTCCAATAAACTTAAATATATGTACGCAACAGGGAAATGGATTGATTCTGTCGAGGCACATGAACATTTAAAAAACCTTGGACTCTCAGACACCCCTGTATGCCATATGTTATCTGGTTTTGCGAGCGGTTACATGTCGAAAATCTGTGAACGGAAAATGTTCGTTAGAGAAACTCATTGCAAAGCGATGGGTGACAAAGAGTGTCGCTATGAAATGCGCATTGAAGAAGAGTGGGACGCTTCGATGGATGAAGAAATCTCTTCTTATAATGAGCCAAACATTATTGATGAACTAAAAGTTTCATATGAACAATTGCTTGAGCAAAGAAATTACATTGAGAAGCTAGCGAAATTCCATAGTGTTCTTACACAAATGGTATCAGATGGAAATGATATTTTTGACATCACGAATAGGGTTTTTGAAGTACTTGGGATTCCGATTTCAATTGTGGATTTAACGTTTCACAATAAGACATACGTTGGTTTAACAGAGGAACAATATGAAGAAGTCACTGAAGATTTGAAAAAAAGTTTTCTTAAGTTGAAAAATAGAAATAAAGAACTGCCATTGTTTAAAAAGACAACCGTTATTCAGGGAGCCATTCATGAAAGACTCATTACTCCGATTATCGTGCAGAAAAAGATTATCGGTTATTGTACATTTATTTATTTGAAACATGAAAATTCATATGTTGAAAGTGATTCAATGTTCCTTGAACGAGCAGCTAATGTAGCAGGATTATATTTTCTGAATGAGAAAACCAGTTTTGAAGCACTGGAAAAAATGAAAGGCTATTTTCTAGAGCAACTATTACTGAAGCAATATAATTCGAAATCGAATGTAATTTCCCAGGGTTACTATATTGGGATTAATTTGGAGCAGCCATTTTATATCTCAACGATTTCATGTCAGATTAAGCCAGATGGATTGCTATCGGTTATAGAGCATAGAGCGGTGCTAACGTCCATCATTAAATTTCTGGATATTCAAGATTACAAAGTGCTCATATGCCAATTCGAGGAAAATATCGTCTTGTTGCTCCCTAAAACAGAAAACTATGTAGAGAATATAGAAAGAATAGTGCAGCACTTGAAGAAATCATTTCAAGCCTACCAATTTAAAATTGGAGTGAGTAATAGCACAGATAATATCGATAAAATTCAAGACAGCTTAGAGGAATCACAAATTTCACTTCGCATGAAGTCGCAAGATGAAATTTGCCACTATAAAAATGTTGGGATTATGGGGACATTAATCAATTCGAAAAATATTAACGAAATCAGGAAAATAGGACAGCAAGAATTGAAGGCTATTTTTGAACTAAAGGAAACGAGACAAGTTGAAATACTAAAAACGATGCATGTTTTTTTAAGCAATGGTGGAAATCTACAACGGTCAATGGCTGACTTGTCATTGTCAATGAGTGGCCTAATGTATCGAATCACTAAGATTGAGGAACTGATTCAAAAAGATTTAAGAGATCCAGTCGAAGGTTTTCAACTATTGCTTATTTTGGATGGACTAAATGCAATAGGTGATATTAATCTGTGAGAATGGTTAGCAAATTTACAAGGGGATGGTTAATTTGAAAAAAGAAGAAGCTTATAGATATATAAAGAAATTAATAGTAGAGGGACGGTTTTCAGAGAAACAGGCAATCGATATACATCTATTGGCAAAGGAATTAGAAATGAGTAGAACGCCAATTCATAAAGCATTAACGCAACTTGAATTAGAAGGATATATAACAATTACGCCTCAAGTTGGTGTGTTTGTTAAGAGGCCAAGTCATCAAGATGTTCACGAAAGACTCCTCGTGTGTGCGACGTTAGATATTTTAATGACAGGACAAGCTACGGTAAATATCAATGATCAGCAGTTAGCAAATCTATTAAAGACTGTTGAGAAAATGGATAACAGTCATTTAACGGCGAGTGATTATGAGGAATTGAATACAAGTTTTCACACTCAAATTTATAAAGCATCAAACCTTGAATATGCTCTTAAGATGAATAGTGTGAACTGGGACTACTTGAATTACGTTCGCATGTCAGACGAAGTATTTATGGGGAAATTAAGGCAACAATCACAAATTGAGCATTGGATAATTTACTATGCATTGAAAGACCGAGATGTCCTGCTTGCTAGAAATGTGATGGAGAAGCACTTGTATCGCATTGTCAATTCTGTGAGTGAAAAGTACAAACTATTTGTTGGTGAATCTATCAAGTGAAAAACAGTCGACAATCTTTTCCGTGAATTTTATATAGTAAATGCTTGTAATTTAGTAATGAATATACGGAGTTCTCTAAAGTTGTTGAGAAAATAGAAAATTGGGATTATTATTTACTTATCGAATGTAAGGGTTTTCATTTGTAGGTTGTTCCTTGCTTGCGAAATCCTCAATCTGAAAGATGTGGTGATTCCAAAGCCAATTAGATAATTTGGGTTCTCTGTAGATGCATTATCCGGAAGCTTTTACTAAAAAACAAAGGGGATAGATTGATGAAGAGAAGGGTTAGTGGAAACTTCCTCAAATTTTTAATTGTAATTATTGCTTTCCAAGATGTCGCCGCAGGTGTTGCGGGATCGATCATGGCGGATATTATCGCAGCATTTCCAGATTATAATCCAACGATTGTTATGCTCGTTGCAACATTCCCGGGCTTAATGCAAATCATACCTGCTTTGTTTTATGGAAAACTTTCCAGAACATTTAAGAAGAGATCACTCTTATTTACGGGTCTAATTTTATTCATGATTGGTGGGGTAATGCCATTTTTCCTAGATAGCTTGCCGTTAATCATTGCATTCCGCGGTCTGCTAGGGCTAGGCGTTGGAATTACGATTCCATTATCAGTTGATATCATTTCAGATTTCTTCGATAATCGGGAACGTGATTTCTTGATTGGTTTCGGAACTTCAACAATTGCATGTATCGGAGCGATTTTCTTCCAATTAGGTGGCGGAATTCTTGCTGATACGTATGGTTGGCAATACGGGTTCCTTACGTATTTGTTCCCAATATGGATTTTAGCTTTAACGTTCCTGTTTTTACCTGAGCCGGCAAAACGGCCTGGACATGAACCAGGTGTGAAGAAAGCAAAAGTTAAAGTTCCGAAAGTCATTTATGGAGTGACATTAGGTCAAGTATTCTATTCGGCTTTGATTTTTGGATATGTCACAAATATTTCTGTAGTGATTCAAAATGAACAGTTAGGAAATGCGACAGAAGCAGGTATGGCGATTTCTGTCTTTACATTCGGAACTTTACTAGCGGGCTTTGTGTTTGGAAAAGTTAAGCATATGCTGCCAATTTCCTATTTACCAGTAGCCGTGTTAATGACTGGATTAGGTATGATGATCTGTTACTTCTCGCATAGTTTACCGATGATCTTTGTCGGAAGTATTATAGCTGGAGCAGGTATGGGAATTGGATTACCAGGGGTGTTTGCACGCGTTACTGAAGCTACACCGCCAAATTCTGGTACATCATATGTTGGACTAGTCGTAGTAGGGCAAGGACTTGGTGGGATTATGGGTCCATTCGCTTTCAGTGTGATTATGAACATTTTCAATCAGGACATCGGAAGATTCCCATTATTAATCAGTACAGTAGGGTTGCTCTTACTCGCACTAATTTGGTATTTAGCTGTTAAACTGCCGAAGCCTAATGAAGAAGTACTGGTTTCTATAGAATAAATGATTTTATGCATTTTATAGATTGAAGCGATTACAAGATAAAGTATCCATTGTTACAGGGGAACGGGGAGAAAAGGGACGAGCCATCGTTAGCATAATTTCGCGACACGATGGCCAAGCCCACTTCATGTGAAAGGATGAAAATACTTGGGGACTACAATTGTACGATTTCAAAAGGACGAACGAATTCAATGGGGCGTAGTCAATGATAATGCAGTTATTGCATTGGACAATGATTCAGATACGTTAGCGGACTTTTTAAAATTGGGTATTCAGGAAGCAAAAAATAAACTAGAAGTGAACAATGAAAAAATGATTCTACTTGATGAAATTGACTTGTTAAGTCCTGTAACAAAACCGGCAAATATCATTTGCCAGGGTGTGAACTATTCGCAGCATCGCAAAGAGTCAGGCATGTCTTCAGGAAGACCAGCCTTTAATATGATTTTCAGTAAGTTGGACAGTTCACTTTGTGGACCGTTTGAAACAATCATTCAGCCAGGTCATGTTCAGCTACTCGATTACGAAATTGAGTTAGGTTTGGTGATTGGGAAAGAGATTACGAGTGAAATACAAGTGACAGAAGATAATCTACATGAATATATAGCGGGTTTAGTCATTGGAAATGACGTGTCGGCTAGGGATGTTCAGCTAACACAGCTTCAATGGTTAAAGGGAAAAAGCTATCGTACATTTTGTCCAGTGGGCCCTTACTTCTATGTCTTGGATGAAGATGAATACGCTTACTTATACGATTTAGAGCTGGAATTAAAGGTCAATGGCGAGGTTCGTCAATCTGCAAATACAGACCAACTATTATTTAAGCCTACTGAGACTTTAACTGAGCTATCACAACTCATGGAATTGAAGCCGGGAGATTTATTGCTAACAGGGACACCTGGTGGAGTAGCGATGCAGTTAACAAGTGATGAAATGAACTGTATGACTAGCTTAGTCGCAAGATATGAGGAAAAGCAGCAGGTAATTAATCGTCAGTTAGGTCTAGCCAATTATTTAAAAGAAGGCGATTTAATTGAAACAAGCATATATAGTCGCAATCGGGAAATTGACTTAGGTACGCAACGAAACGTTGTGAGGAAAATGCAGTACGTGTAAAGGGCATTTATTTTTACCCTAACTGAAATGTTAGCATTTCAGACGATCGTAATTAATTCAGTAAGCATGTTCGTTCAGCAAGCAAACAGTATTATATTGTTCAAATCATATAAGGGAGTGTTGAAAATTATGTCAATTACTACACGTAAAGTTCAAACAGGTAACTACGAAACATTTATCCATGAAGGCGGTACAAAAAACGCGGAAACAATTATATTCCTTCATGGTAGCGGTCCAGGGGCTAGTGCAAGTGCGAACTGGAAGGATGTTTTACCACATTATGTGGACAGGTTCCATGTTGTTGCACCGGATGTTTTAGGATTTGGGGATACGGACCATCCAGAACAGTATCCTGAAAATGGTGTGGAATGGATGAACCGTCGCATTGAGCAAGTACTAGATCTAATGGATACATTAAAACTAGAAAAGGCACATCTGGTTGGAAACTCATTAGGTGGTGTCATCGCGCTTCATATGAATATGCATTCACCAGAGCGCATTGACAAAATTACATTAATGGGGGCAGGCGGTGGTTTAACTGAACCGACTCCTGAGCTTGCGAAATTAGCGAACTTCCATAAGGATCCATCGCCAAAGGCATTTAAAAATTTATTGAGCTGGTTCCTATATGACTTGGATGGCATGGAAGAAAAATTAGATGCGATTGTGGCAGAACGCTATGAGTTGTTTACACGCCCAGATATTCGCAAATCATATGAAGAAAACTTCACAAAATCAAGTTTATCTGACATGCTCGTACCGCCTTCTGCATTGAAACGCATGACAAATGAGTTCTTAATGATCCATGGTCATCAGGATCGATTTGTACCCTTACAAAGTAGCTTGTATATGTTGGATTATGTAGAAAATGCAGAGCTTCATATTTTCAAGCGTTGTGGACATTGGGCTCAAGTGGAACAAAAAGAGCAGTTCATCAAACTGACAAAAGACTTTTTTGACAGAAATGCTGTACCAAGCCTCGTGAACTAAGCTAGCTGGAGCGCATCGTGTTACTGGTTCCTGCATTACAGACCATCATTACAAGGGAGGAATAAAAATGACACAAGCTGTACTAGATACGAAGGCAATGCTAAGGGAACGCGCAAAAGGACTAATACCAATGCTAAGGGAACGTAGCCTGGAAATAGATAAAACGAGTAATCTACCTAAAGAAATAATCGATGTGATCAAAAGTGAAGGGCTAATAAAGGTTCTTCGTCCTGAAATGTTTGGCGGATATCAAACGGATATGCGCACATATACCGAAGTTGTAACTGAAATTTCACGTGGTAACGGTTCTGCTGGTTGGTTTGTTTCGTTAAGTAATATTCGTGATTATATGATTTCGTATGCATTTGGTAGAGAAGCATTGGAAGAGATTTTTGGTCATGGCGGAGATGTTGTACTAGCGGGGAATTTCAAACCTATTAAATGTGACATTAAGAAAGTGGATGGTGGCTATTTAATAGAAGAAGCGCAGTGGCCATTTGTATCGGGAAGTCCACATGCAGACTGGTGCTATTTCGGTTTTCCAATAGACGACGGAAATGGCGGTATGGAGATGGCCATTATGGTTGTGCCACGCAACGAGCTTGAAATCTTAGACGATTGGCATGTAGTCGGACTCAAAGGTTCAGGTAGTAACAGTGTGATTGCAAAGAATGTCTTTGTACCTAATCATCGTGTGTCACTGGACCGCCTTGCAACCCAAGGGCATTATATCATCGACGAACTAAAAGATGAACCGTTATATCAAACACCTTTTGTACCGTCGTTGACACTTTCCATCGTAGGACCTGCTCTTGGTCTAGCACAGGCTGCAATGGATGTGCATATGGAACGTGTGAAAAAGGCAGGAATCGGAAATACGTTTTATAACAAAATGAGTGAAGCACCGATTACACATATGCAGGTCGCACAGGCGCAATTGAAAATCGATTCTGCTGAATTGCATCTATATCGTGCAGTTGACATGTTGGATGAATATTCGAGAAAAGGGCAAAAGCTTACGCTGGAAGAGTCCATTAAAATGAAGGCAGACTTTGGATATGTCAACCAACTGTGTAAAGAAGCGATTGATTTAATGGCAGATGGGGCGGGTTCTGTTTTCGCCTATGAGAACAATCTATTCCAGCTCATTTACCGTGACTTCTTAACGATGCATTTACACGGTTTCATTACACCATCAAGTTTAATAGAAACGTATGGACGAGTGATTTGTGGAATGGAACCGAATACGTATTTTGTGTAATAAATTAAAGTGCAATTGTAACATCAAATAAAAATTACTTAAAACTTGGGAGGAATTAGAATGTACGCACCAGAAATCGCAAAATTAGGTCATTTCGCTTTAATTACAACAGATTTAGAGAAGTCACTTTGGTTTTTTAAAGAAATTATAGGGCTTGAGGAAACAGAAACCGTTGATGGCGTCGTGTATTTACGTGCATGGGGAGATTTTGAACACCATACGATGTCACTTCAAGCTGGAGATGAAGCTCGACTCGACCATATCGCATGGCGGACGAAGCGTCCCGAAGATGTAGAAGCTTTTGCGATATTACTTGAAGAGTCAGGAACACCAGTTACATGGGTCGAAGCAGGTACTGAAGCGGGTCAAGGTCGTGCAATCCGTTTTAAATTGCCGAGCGAGCATACATTAGAAATCTATTATGACATGGAAAAGACTTTGGCAGAGCCATCTAAACGTTCTGTATTAAAAAATCAGACATATAAATCATGGGCACGTGGTGTTTCACCTCGACGAATCGATCATGTCAATTTGCTGTCATCGCTTAAAGCAGATGTCATTGCGGATTTCTTACAGGAGAAATTAGGATTCAAAATGCGTGAATGTATAGAAGCACCTGATAAAAGCTTGGTCGGAGCATGGTTAAGCGTGACGCCGTTGGTTCATGACATTGCTGTTAGTTATGACCCGCTGTCACCAACACCAAATCAAATTCACCATGTTTCGTATTGGTTAGATAACTCGTCAGATTTACTTCGTGCGGCAGATATTTTAACAGAGCATGGTATTGAATTTAAAGGTCCAGGTAAACATGGTATTTCACAGGCTATGTACATTTATGCAATTGACCCGGGCAGTGGACTTCGAGTAGAAATTTTCACGAATGGTTACTTGATTTTCGAACCGGACTGGGAACCAATCGTATGGACATTAGATGAAATGGACGTTGGATTCACATATTGGGGAGATCAGATGGATGCCAATGCTGAAAACAACCCGACGATTAAAGCTTAAAACGGAAAAATAAGAGGAGGAATTATAATGGATGATCGACTATTTAGAAATGCAATGGGGAAATTTGCTACGGGTGTAACGGTCATAACGACAGAACTTGAAGGTGAAAACTTTGGAATGACAGCGAATGCTTTTATGTCTGTCTCGATGGATCCGAAGCTTGTGGTAATTTCAATCGGCCATAAAGCGCGCTTACTCGAAAGAATTAAAGAAAGTCAAAAGTTTGCAGTGAATATTTTGGCGGATCATCAACAAGATTTCTCCAAGCTATTTGCCGGACAAATTAAAGACGGTGTCGAAGTGGTATTTGATCAGTTAGCAGGTGTACCTGTATTGCCAGGTGCACTCGCACAAGTTAGCTGTACGGTTGTTTCCGAATATGTAGAAGGCGACCACACATTATTCATAGGTAAAGTGAATGATATTAAGCTAGAAGAGGGAGAACCACTCATTTTCTTTAATGGTAAGTATCGTAATTTAGTTGAAGATGCGCTAGTTAATTCGTAAGGAGATGATAAGTATGGTGATTCAAAAAGCAGCTGAAGCATTGTTACAAGCAGAAACGGATAAAAAACCGATTGCACCATTTACATCTTCAAAGGATTCGATTTCCGTTCAGGAAGCTTATCAAATTCAACTCTATCAAATTAACAAAAAGGTTGAAAATGGGGCGAAGATCAAAGGGAAGAAAATCGGATTGACGAGTAAAGTCATGCAAGACATGTTTAATGTCACAACACCTGATTATGGGCATCTACTGGATAATATGATTTATGAGGACGGAAGTACAGTCTCAATCGATCAATTCATACAACCAAAAGTGGAGTTTGAAATTGCTTTCGTTTTAAAAGAAGGATTACAAGGCCCGAACGTTACAGCTGCGGATGTCATTGCTGCGACGGATTATGTAGTGCCTGCAATCGAAATTATTGATAGCCGCATTGAAGATTGGAAGTTTAAATTTGAAGATACAGTTGCGGACAATGGCTCTTCCGCTGGTGCTGTTATTGGAAAAAAGAAGACTTCTGTTGAAGGCATAGATTTAGCGGCAGTCGAGATGAAAGCTTATAAAAACGGAGCTTATTTAGACGGGGCAAAGGGAGAAGCTGTCATGGGAAATCCAGCAACTGCAGTTGCATGGCTTGCGAATGAAGTTGCTGAGTACGGCATCTCTTTACTTGCTGGAGAAGTGATTTTAGCGGGAGCATTGACAAAAGCCGTACCTTTTGAAGCAGGAGATCATTTTAAGGTGGATTTTGAAGGGCTAGGATCGGTGTCGATTTCATTTTCAGAGGGTGGAGAATAGTAGATGACAAGACTTAAAGTGGGCATTATAGGTTCGGGAAATATCGGAACGGATTTAATGTATAAAATTGAACGATGTGATGCCCTTGAAATGAGCGTAATGGTTGGAATTGATCCGAGCTCGGAAGGGTTAAAAAGAGCAAGTGACCGTGGTTATGAAGTAATTGACAATGGTATTGACGGCTTATTGGAAAAGTTGGAGCTCGTGGATATTGTGTTTGACGCGACTACTGCCAAAGCACATGAATGGCATAGTGCGAAGTTAATTGCAGCAGGAAAAAAGGTAATCGATTTAACGCCAGCTGCTATTGGACCTTTTACAGTACCAGTCGTGAATTTAAGTGATCATCATACCGAACCGAATCTAAATATGGTCACATGCGGTGGGCAAGCGACAATTCCGATTGTCCATGCCATTAATCGTGTGAGTCAAGTCGAATATGCTGAAATTATCGCAACAGTATCAAGTAAAAGTGCTGGTCCTGGTACTCGTGCAAATATTGACGAGTTTACACGCACAACTGCAAAAGCAATCGAGCAAGTTGGGGGCGCTAAAAAAGGGAAGGCGATTATCATTTTAAATCCTGCCGAGCCGCCGGTGATTATGCGTGATACTGTACTTGTACTTGTTGAAGAAGAAGGTAAGGAAGAAGAAATTAAACAGTCAATTGAGCAAATCGTAAAAGAGGTACAGGAATATGTGCCTGGCTACCGTTTAAGAGGCGTACCACAATTTGACGGTAAAAAAGTTTCTGTATTTCTAGAAGTGGAAGGTGCTGGTGATTTCTTTCCTCCTTATTCTGGGAATTTGGATATTATGACAGCAGCCGCAGCGAAGGTTGCAAATGAATATGCAAGAAAAATGGTAGCAGCAAATGTTTAAGGAGGAATGAAAATGACGAATCGCTCAATTGAAATTTTAGATGTTACTCTACGAGACGGAAGTCATGCGATGCAACATTCCTTTACAGAGGAACAAGTACGTGCAACGGCTCGAGGTCTGGATCAGGCTGGTGTTCGCTATTTTGAAGTGACACATGGCGATGGCTTGGGAGGATCATCTTTACAATATGGATTTTCAAAGGTAAGTGAATTAAAGCTAATTGAAGCGGCGGCAGATGAGTGTAAAACGGCAGAAGTTTCCGTGTTGTTAATTCCCGGAATCGGCATTAAAGAGGATTTGCAGGATGCCGTTAAAGTAGGGGCAAAAATGGTTCGTGTTGCGACGCATGTAACGGAAGCAGACGTTGCTGCGCAGCATATCGGATTAGGTCGTGAACTTGGCTTGAAAACAGTGGGCTTTTTAATGATGGCCCATATGGCACCCATTGAGAAATTAGTGGAGCAAGCAAAGTTATTTGAAAGCTACGGTGCGGAGATTGTATATGTGACAGATTCGGCTGGTTACATGCTACCAAACGAGGTTAAGGAACGGATAGAAGCTTTAAAGAATGCTTTATCGTGTGAAATCGGTTTCCATGGCCATAATAATTTATCGATGGCGATGGCCAATACGTTGGCGGCTGTTGAAGCTGGAGCGACTTATATTGACGGAAGTTTGCGTGCGTTGGGTGCTGGAAGTGGCAATACGCAGACCGAGGTAATGGTTGCGGTCCTAGAGCGCTTAGGCTACCAAACAGGCATTGATCTATACAAAACAATGGATGTGGCAAATGATGTAGTCGCGAAATATATGCAGCGCCCACAAGAAGTAACTGGTTCAGGTTTAATAATGGGGTATTCGGGCGTCTATTCTAGCTTTTTACTACACACACAGGCTGCAGCCCAAAAGTTCGGTATTGATGAGCGAGATATTTTGGTTGAGCTAGGACGGATGAAAGCGGTTGGCGGGCAAGAGGATCTCATTTATGATGTCGCGCAAAGCTTTGCCGCTAGCAAATAAGGGTAACTGTCATTTGGACTCCTCGGTATTTTACTGTAGGAGTCTTGTGGTATAAGGAAAGTTATCTGGGCGCAAATCGAAAGAAAAGAAAGTTTTAATCAACTGATTTCACAGTATTTTTCTAGGGAAATCTAGTCTAAAAGAATTGTACGATTCACACTAATTATTACCAATTAACTAATAACTGGGGGAGTTATAGAATGAAAACCAAAATCGTAGCAGTATTATTTTTTCTCATATTGGTAGCAGGGTCAGTCGTAGCGGCAGTGTCTCATACATTCCCACAGCCGCCTCAGGAAAGGCATACGATTTCGGAAATTGTAGATCCTGAAAGCGAATGGGAGAAGGTTGTCACGGGTCACGGATTCATGGAAGGTATTAATTTTGATCGGAAAGGTGGTATGTGGATGGTCAGTCCGCCTACCGGGGAAATCATGAAGGCTGAAGGGGATAAAGTTACTGTAATTGGTAAACCGTATAGCATTCCTGTTGGGGCAAAGTTCCACAAGGATGGACGCCTGATTGTCACTGATAATGCTGGAGAACTCTATGCATTCAATACTAAGACATCAGAGCGGACGACCATTGTAGATTCGTTTGAAGGCGCTCCTTTAAAAGGGCTTAATGATCTAG
The DNA here is from genome assembly GCF_056786515.1 of Sporosarcina sp. Y838. Taxonomy (NCBI): domain Bacteria; kingdom Bacillati; phylum Bacillota; class Bacilli; order Caryophanales; family Caryophanaceae; genus Sporosarcina; species Sporosarcina sp. Y838. Next base: position 186,181 of record NZ_JBXCJD010000001.1, read on the forward strand.
TCTTCGATAAATTGGGCGGACTCTATTTTACTGAACCAGGAGATTCGAGTGCAACGAACCCTACTGGCCGGGTTTTCTATTTACCACCGGGCAAGGATTCAGAACTGCAGCTTTTTCAGAGTAATCTTGCCTATCCGAATGGAATTGCCGTTTCGGCTGACGGACAACGTGTCTATATTTCCGATTTTACCAAAAATCGAATTATCGCAGCACCATCCGCGATTGCAAAAGACGCACGTGAAGTACCGTATGTTTTTGGTCAGTTTGAAGGTGGGATAGGACCAGATGGCTTAGCTGTCGATACTGAGGGGAATCTGTATGTAGCGCATTTCCAAGCAGGTGAAATTGTCGTACTAGATGCGAGTGGTTTTAAATATGGCGTAATCCGTCTACCTGAAGAGACGGGAACATTCACTACCAACCTCGTTTTTCATAAAGGTTATTTGTATGTGACGGAGTCGTCTAAAAATGAGGTTTGGCGAATCGAAGTTAAAAAAAGCGGTTTAAAGCCTTATGGGAAATAGTTAGTTGAGCAATTGTAATTCACTTGTTAGGGAAGGTTTTTTTCTAATTACTATCAATGTTGAACGATTGAAAAACCATATAAACTAAGCGAGCGCCGTAGCGGATTTAATGGGATTCTCTAGTTCAATTTATCTATCTAGGGAGAAGGATGGCACTTCCAATACACCAAAACAATATGGCCTTGGAAAATGACCTAAAACACATTAGTGTTTTAAGGTCATTTTATTTAATTTAGAAAATCCTATGGAATTTCAGGCTTTAAGACACCTTTGCGGAAAAAACTGTAAAAAAGTTACGGAGTTTTCGATGGAAAACTACCAATTAACACTCTAGAACTTGAGTAGCTAACCTCGTAAAGTATTATTATAGTTTGAATTTGTTGAATAGTGCGCATATGGATGCATTGAGGAATTAAAGAAAAAGATAAAGGAGGCGGAGATATTTCATGTTTTTCATTCTAATCCATGTAGTGGTTCTTAATCAGATGTAATGAATTATACGAAATCTCTTGCCGGAAATAACAGTTGTATTCTAGTCTGGAAAATCACTGTGAAGAGATATTTGAAAGCGGATACATTATTGCAAGGGGTTTTGGTCATTGAATAAGACTCGGGGCTAGTTCTCCATGCAAAATGCAGAAAAAAGGGTAAAACTCCATGTGAATCTGACGTTTTTAACAAAAAACATTGCTGGTCTATGGTGATATGTTTGAAAAGGCACATGAGCACAATCCGAAATTCAATTTGAAGCGGAGGGAAAGAAATGGATCAAACACACTCGAATACCGCCATTGAAAAAAGTACGATTAAGAAAACGATGAGAAGGATTTTACCATTTATTTTACTGTTATATGCGGTTGCTTTTTTGGACAGGATCAATCTTGGTTTTGCTGCTTTGGAGATGAATGCAGATTTAGCCTTAACGGCTGAAGTATTCGGTTTGTTATCAGGTTTGTTCTTTATCGGATATTTCCTATTTGAAGTTCCAAGCAATTTGATGTTAAAAAAGTTTGGAGCAAAACTATGGATTTCTCGGATTATGGTTACCTGGGGGATTATCGTCGTATTAACTGGATTTGCACAATCTGCTACACATTTATATATATTACGCTTTTTACTTGGTGTGGCTGAAGCAGGTTTTACACCGGGTATCATTCTTTACCTAACGTATTGGTTCAGAGCACGTGAAAGAGGGAAAGCAACCGCTGTCTTTTTTGTTGCATTGCCACTCAGTGCATTGATAGGTGCGCCGCTGTCAACTTGGATCATCGATACGATTTCATGGAGTGGTTTAGCCGGTTGGAGATGGATGTTCATTTTAGAAGGGATACCAGCTGTTCTATTAGGATTTGTCGTTCTGTTTTACATGACCAATAAACCTGCAGATGCAAAGTGGTTAACAATCGAAGAGAAAACATGGCTTGAAGGCGAATTAGAAAAAGAAAGAAAACTGAGTTCCTTGGTCAATAAATCTTCACATCTTGCCATGTTGAAAGATTCGAAGGTTTGGAAGTTATCTCTCGTTAATATGGCGGGCTTCGTCGCTGTCAACGGGTTGGCCTACTGGATGCCAACGATTCTTAAATCCTTATCTTCATCTTCAACGACGAACATGCAAATTGGCTGGTTGGCCATGATTCCATCACTCATCGCCATTCCGGCAATTCTGTTTGTAGGATGGAATGCAGACCGAACAAATTCCTATAAAAAGCACCTTTATGGATGTATTTCAATTGCCATGCTTGGGCTCATTGGTTGTGCGTTAGTACCGACTGCACCATTAATGGTCTTAATGTTATCAATTACTTCTGCAGGATTGTATGGAATATCCGGTTCTTTCTATGCGTATTTAACATTCTTCTTTACGCAATCCACAGCACCTGCAGGCATCGCTTTAGTAAGCTCACTTTCCGCAATTGGTGGTTTCATAGGACCGATGTTGCTGGGTGTTGTTGAGTTAAGAGAAGGCATGTTCGTGATTGCTGGCTTCATGCTTGTCAGTCTGATCACACTTTTTACATTGAAATTAGAGAAGAATCGTCAGGGCGAACAAATAATAGAGCAACCGATTGAAGTTTCAAATTGAATTTCAATGCCATTTTAAAAGATTAAACAAACTGAAATGTGCGGAGTAACACGACTAGTTTATGGATGACTGCAATAAACTATCGGAAAATTACAGGTATTCAAATAGTTTTTACTCTGGGAATTGAATGCTACCTATTCTAAACTTTAAGTAGTAGCCAGGTTTTAAGTTTTGTAGAATAAGTCGTTTTTATACAAATGTATGTAAGGGCTTTCGTGAAAAGTGGATTTATAGAAGGAGGAATATTATCAATGACAAACAATACACAAAAAGTAGTTAATACTAAAAACTTTAAAACATATTTAAATCGGTCAGGTGAGGGGAATTCTGAAGTAATTCTGTTTCTACACGGATCCGGACCAGGTGTTACCGCTTTTGCGAATTGGCGATATGCCCTAAAAGCTTGTGGTGAAACGTACGATTGCCTTGCTCCGGATTTGCTTGGTTTTGGGGATAGCGGGCACCCTGAAACACTTCCGAAAAGTAGACAAGGATGGATGGATTTATGGGTCAACCAACTCATTGAACTGTTGGACGAACTTGGTATTCAAAAGGTTCATGTTGTCGGGAATTCATTGGGATGTTCCATTGCCTTGGAATTATTGCTGGAATATCCGGAACGATTTGAAAAGGTTGTCTTAATGGGTCCTGGAGGAACGCCAAATACAAAATTGAGTCCAGAGCTTGCACGTGCCAAAGGATTTTACGATAATCCGTCACCTAAGAAATTACGTCAAATTATGAGTTGGTTTGTATACGATGCGGAAGAAATGGCATCAGAAATTGATGCTTTAACGGATGTTCGTTTTGAAACAGCCATGCGACCTGAAGTCCAACGTTCGAATGATTCCATTTTTGCGACAGCTGCCGTACCCGTACCTACAACAGCGCTTAATCGGATACAGAATCCTATATTACTCGTTCATGGTCGTGATGACAGAGTTTGTTCTGTTGAGTCTAGCTATTACTTACTGTCTCATTTGCCGAATGCACAACTGCATGTCTATGCAAAATGTGGGCATTGGACACAAATTGAAAAACATGAAAGCTTCAACAACTTGATACAGCAATATTTTTCTAACAGCATTTAATACTATTATTACTAAGGGGGAAAAGGGAATGTTACTACCAGAAATCGCTAAGTTAGGTCATGTCGCACTTGTTACTCCAGATCTTGAAAAGTCACTGTGGTTTTTCCGGGACGTCATTGGCCTAGAAGTAACCGAAGAACAAAATGGAACAGTTTATTTACGGGCATGGGGAGAGTTTGAGCACCATTCCCTTTCTCTAACAGCGGGAGATAGAGGTTACGTGGACCATATTGGATGGAGAACGAAACGTCCTGAAGACGTGGAAGGATTTGCACAGTTGTTGGAAAAAGCGGGAACACCGGTCAAGTGGATCGAAGCAGGAGAAGAGACAGGGCAAGGGCGAGCGATTCGTTTTCAACTGCCAAGCGAGCATACATTTGAAATTTATTATGATGTAGAAAAACCAAAAGCTGATGAAAAAAGACGTTCTGTATTGAAAAATCAAACCTATAAAGCTTGGAATCGCGGAGTATCTCCAAGACGATTTGACCATGTGAATATCGCTACGTCAATGGATGTGGGAGAAGTACTTGATTATTTAGGTAGTCAATTAGGATTTAAGCTGCGTGAATACGTCAAACACAATCAAGAAAAAGTAGTTGCAGGATGGATGAGTGTAACGCCACTTGTACATGATATTGCCGTCACTACGAGACCACATGCAAAAACACCGAACCAACTTCATCATATCTCTTATTGGCTCGATAATGCCCAAGATATCTTGCGGGCAGCCGACATTTTATCAGAGCAAGGCATCAAGTTTATCGGTCCTGGTAAGCATGGAATTAGTCAGGCCATGTATATATATGTGATTGATCCGGGCAGCGGTTGCCGCGTTGAATTGTTTAGCGGGTCCTATCTAATTTTCGAACCGGATTGGGAGCCTGTCGAGTGGACGGAAGAGGATCATGCGACTGGTAACACTTACTGGGGCGATTCCGTGATGGACAAGGAACTAAATAAAGAAACAATTGAAGCTTGAGGATATTCGTTCATTGGTGAAGCTAATTTTTGAAAGTGAGGCAAATCGATGTGAGTGAAAGGATAATCTATGAAACAGATGTAGTGGTCGTGGGGGCAGGTAATGCCGCCATGAGTGCTGCGCTTGCGGCTCGGGAAAATGGTGCAAATGTCATTGTACTCGAGAAAGCGCCTGAAGCGGAAAAAGGGGGAAATACCACTTTCACCCATGGTTCCGTTCGCTTTGCTTATAACGGTGTGGAAGATCTGAAAGAAATTATGCCTGATTTGACACAGGAAGACTTTGAGAATACGGATTTCGGTACCTATTCGGAGGCAGACTTTTTTGAAGATATGTGCCGACTAACGGATTATCGAACAGACCAAGAGTTGGCTTCGATTCTTACAGATGAAAGCTTTGCTACGATGAAATGGTTGCAATCACATAAAGTCAGATTTGTTCCGATTTATGGACGTCAAGCCTTTAAAGTTGATGGGAAATTCAAGTTTTGGGGCGGGATGATTGCTGAAACGGCTGGTGGTGGACCAGGACTGGTAGAGACTTTACATGAAGAGGCAAAAAGGTTAGACATCCAAGTTTTATTCGAAGCGATGGCGACTGAACTCATTCATGATGACGATGGTGTACACGGCGTACTTGTTAACTACAAAGGTAAAACAATAGAAGTTCGTGCAAAATCTGTCATTCTGGCCTCTGGCGGCTTCCATGCAAATCCAGAAATGCGCACGCAGTACCTAGGACCGAAATGGGATCTTGCTCATGCAAGGGGAAGTCGTTTTAACACCGGAGAAGGCATTCGAATGGCTTTAAACATAGGTGCGCTTTCGCATGGTAATTGGTCAGGTGCCCATTCTGTAGGCGGGGATCGCTACTTGCCGGATTTCTCGGAAGGATTTCAAAAGTTAAGTTATCCTTTTGGCATCATAGTAAACGCGGAAGGGAAACGTTTCCTAGATGAGGGCGCTGACTTCCGAAACTACACATATGCAAAGTATGGCCGGACCATTCTTGAACAAACAGGCCAGTTTGCTTGGCAAGTTTTTGATCAAAAGGTTGCGCATCTACTGCGGGAAGAATACAAAGGCAGGCAAGTTACAAAAGTAAAAGCCAATACAATAGAAGAATTGGCTGAAAAACTTGATGGTGTGAAGAGTGAAGCATTTTTAAATGAAATCAAGCAATACAATGCAGCGATCCGAAAGGACATTTCTTTCAACCCTACTATAAAGGATGGACGTAGTACGGAAGGATTGGCTGTTCCAAAATCCAATTGGGCTAATACTTTGGATGAAGGTCCATTTGAAGCATATGCGGTCACATGCGGGATTACTTTTACATTCGGTGGATTGAAAATCAGTACGAAAACAGAAGTCCAAAATGTATTGTCACAATCCATTCCAGGGCTGTATGCAGCGGGGGAACTAGTTGGGGGACTATTCTACTTCAACTATCCTGGCGGAGCTGGTTTAATGGCGGGCTCAGTTTTTGGCAAGATTGCGGGCGAAAATGCAGCGCTGTTTAGTAAACAGCGGACTTTGGTGAAATCATAGAAATTTGTATTTATATAAGTTGGACTAATGGTTTTATCTAATTTCCAGCGCACGCGTCTACTGGGGTAGCCGAAGCAATAAGACTGACAGTGATTTTCTGTCCGGCTTATTGTGGGAGGCATCCCCTAGCGCCAAGCGTTGTTGGTGGGATTCATTATTTCAATATATCTACTCAATAGATTAAAGGAGATGTTCATATGAGTAAGGTCGCACAAAAGGAACGTTTACTAGTAGATGAAGCCAGCTCTTTTATTCCAAGATTACGAGAGAGAGCCAAAGAAACTGAAGAAATTCGTCGTATCCCAGAAGCGACGATGAATGAATTAAAAGAAGCAGGTCTTTTCAAATTACTACGCCCCGAAAGATACGGCGGCTATGAAACAAATATGAAAACCTACGCAGATATTATTGTAGAAATTTCCCGTGGCTGTGGTTCGACTGGCTGGATTGTGGCATTATGCGCGATTCGCGAACTGATGGTAGCGGAATCATTTTCCGAAAAAACACATCAAGAGATTTTCGGCAGCAACGCAGATGATGTACTTTTTGCAGGGGTGTACGAACCTAGGAAGTGCATTGCACACAAAGTAGAAGGCGGATATCTTGTTGAAGAAGGATTCTGGATGTTTTGCTCGGGGTCACTTCATGCAACATGGGGATATTTCGGCATGCCAATCCTGGATGAACAGGGCGCAATTGTAGATCAAATATTAATGACTTTGCCATTCAGTGAAATGGAAATCATGGATGACTGGCATACGATGGGATTGAAAGGAACAGGTAGCAATAGTGTGAAAATGAATAATGTATTCATCCCGGATCATCGATGTACATCGTTTGTTAAAGCATTGGACGGAGATTTTGAATCTACACATCTTCGTAATAGCCCTTTATACAATACAGCACTCTTTCCTGCTTTGATTTTGTCGCTTGGATTACCAGGCCTCGGATTAGTGAAGCACGCACTTGAATTTTTCCAAGAAGTATTGCCCAATCGGAAAGCTGCTCATATCGGTGTCGAAAATCTTCGTGATGCGGCTAGCACGCATGCACTGATTGCGGACGCTTCATTGAAAATTGATAGCGCTTCTATGCACTATTATCGTGTAGCTGAAGACTTGGATACATGGGCAGCAAGTGGAAAGTATATGGATCGCGCGGCTAGAGTAAGAGCTTTGGCAGACATCGGCTATGCCAATCAGATGTGTAAAGAAGCACTGGATCTCTTGCTGCTTGGCAGTGGGTCAGGCTATGTATATGAAGGTCATCCGTTGCAAAGGATTTTCCGTGATTTCATGACGCTATATTCACACAGGTCACTATCTCCATCAATCACGAAAGAAAATTACGGTCGTGTGCTTTCGGGATTAGAATCCAATGCAATCAGATATTAAACGTAAGGATTTACTGCAATGCACTTAAAACAGAAATGATATCGGTCTAAACTCCAAACAATTTTATAATTGTTTGGAGTTTTTTAAAAACAACTCTTACATATATACGTTAAACAAATGAAAACGGGAGATCACTGGAAAAGGCCTAAATGATAAGAGTGATTTAGAGTTCCTGCTAATACCGCTTCTGCGCTTTGTGGATGCCTCCCGCGATAAGCCGGAAAGGAGACCGCTTTCAGTCTTATCGCTCCGGCTACCACGAAGTCGCGCCTTCGCTAGATGACCTCTATGTAGTCTGTAGTGCGTCTTTCTTCAATGAAATTAGTATCAAATAGTAATCACATTATTATTTCAGTCTATACATCTCAAAATAAAAACTCCCCCGCTAATGTACACGCTAGCGCAGGCGCGGAAAAGGGGTATCCGAAGCGTTAATCCATGCTCATGGGAGGCCACTGAAAAAGTTCTTTATTATAATACGAACTAGTTGATTGTAGTGAAGAGCGGCGACTCCAGCGGGAACAGCTAGGAAGAGAAAGAAGTTCACTCTTCCCTGGCTGAAGACCCCGCAGGAACGCAGTGACGAGGAGGCTGAAGCCGTGCCCGCGGAAAGCGTCCGCTCGGAACGGAAATCAACGGGATTGAAGGAAATCCGACTTTTTCAGTGCCCTCGCTCATGGCGAGAGGCATCCCCAAAGCGCCAAGCAATCTATAATCCACACACCAAATCACAACTCTCTCTCGACATTATGTACTCTAAAACATTACCCATGAAATAGCTCATTTTCATTCTGGAGAACAGAAGTAGCGTGACAAATCCCGGGAATAAGAAAAACTGTTGGATTTATTGAGGCATTAGAGTGGGAATCCTAAAAAACCATAAAAAACTAGTGGAACTTTAGGGCAATACAAACAATTAACACTCTAGAATTTTAGCGGTTAGTTTTATAAACTATCAGTATAGTTCAAATTGATAAAATCTTTTATACAAGTAAAGTTTTAGCGTGGAATAGGAGGTTATGAGATGACGACAATGACGACAACAATGATTGATACGAATAAGGAATTAGTGGAAAAGGCAATTTCATTCATTCCGAAATTAAGGGAAAGAGCAGTTGAAACAGAAAAGGGGAGACGAATCCCAGAGGCAACGATGCAAGAGCTAAAGGATGCTGGGTTATTCCAAATCTTACGTCCGAAGCTATATGGTGGTCTTCAATCAGATATGAAAACCTATACGAAATGTGTCGCTGAAATTTCACGAGGCTGTGGATCGACGGGCTGGATTTTTGGCCTCTGCAATATTCGAGAACTGATGATTGCACAATCATTCTCGAAAAAAGCTCATGATGAAATTTACTATTCTGGGGACGACATCATATTTGCAGGCGTATTTGAGCCTAGAAAGATCAGCGTTAAGAAAGTTGAAAGCGGATACATTATTGAAGAAGGCTATTGGCCGTTTTGTTCAGGGTCACTGCATGCGACTTGGGGATACTTCGGAATGCCGATTGTCGATGAGCAAGGTGAAGTAATCGATCAAGGACTGATTACACTTCCATTGAGTGAAGTGGAGATTGCAGATGATTGGCATGTATCGGGCTTAAAGGGAACGGGCAGTAACAGCATTCATATGAATAATGTCTTTGTACCGAATCACCGGGTAGTCTCCTTTACGGATGCCATACATGGTAAATTCCAGTCAGATCATTTCCGAGATACTCCTTTATACAATTCAGCACTTTTCCCTGCATTGGCAATGTCAATCGGTGTTCCGGCGCTAGGAATTGCAAATGCTGCACTGGACTTTTTTAATAAGACCTTGGAAACGCGTCGCGCAGCAAATTTAGGCGTCGAGTTCGTGAAGGATGCTTCTATTACGCATCATCAATTGGCTGAGGCGACATTACATATCGAGACAGCAGATCTCCATTTCACGAACATAGCGGAAAAAATGGATGCCTATGCGGAAAGTGGAGAATACATGCCGAAAGAAGAGCGTGTCAAAATGCTCGCTAAGATCGGTTATGCAGTTCAGATGTGTAAGGACGCGATGGAAATATTTGTTATGGCACTGGGATCTGGAATTGTAGGGGAAGGACATCCATTCCAAAGGTTATACCACGATTTCACTGCACTTTATACACATCGTACCATCAACCCGTTAACATCTCGAGAAAACTTCGGCCGTGTATTATGCGGTTTAGAGTCAAATACGAAAAACATTTAAAAGATAATGAGGGATGAAAAATGACGAATCCAGAAATTGCAAAGCTCGGCTATGTTGCACTCGTTACACCAGATCTCGAAAAGTCACTTGTGTTTTTCAGAGATGTCATCGGCTTAGAAGTCACGGAAGAAGTAAATGGAGTTCACTATTTACGCGCTTGGGGAGATTTCCAGCACCATACACTTTCATTAGAACAAGGGGATCGCGGCTATGTTCGTCATATTGGTTGGCGTACGAAAAATCGTGAAGACGTTCTTTTATTCAAAGAAAGACTGGAGCAAGATGGCGTTGAGGTTGAATTTGTAGAGGCGTGGAAAACGCCAGGAATCGGGGACTCGATCCGTTTTAAAATCCCAAGTCAGCATACATTCTCACTCTATTATGATGTGGAGCGGCCGGTTGTAGAAGAGCATCGTCGTTCTGTACTGAAAAACCAAACTTACAAATCATGGGCGAAAGGCATATCGCCTCGCCGTTTCGATCATGTGAATATCCATACATCCACAGATGCAGGATTGACGTATGAGTTTTTAGCAGAAATACTTGGATTCAAATTACGTGAATATGTACGTGATAACGATGGAGATGTTGTTGCGAGCTGGATGAGTGTCACGCCGCTTGTGCATGATGTGGCGGTTTTGGCTAAGCCAGATTCACCGACGCCTGCACGTTTGCATCATATTTCTTATTGGTCAGATGATTCACAAGACATTTTACGTGCAGCAGATATATTGAAAGAAAATGATATTGAATTTATCGGACCTGGTAAACACGGGATCACCCAAGCGTTGTATTTATATGTCATGGATCCAGGAAGTGGATGTCGGGTTGAATTGTTTACAGGCGGATATCTCATCTTCGAACCAGACTGGGAACCGGTGGAATGGACAATGGAAGAGCGTTCCGTTGGCAATACGTATTGGGGAGAATCTGTGCAGGACCGGGAAGAAAACAAAATAACAATCGAAGCGTAATGTGTCTGGGTGAAATGAAGGGAGGAAAATCGATATGAAAACAATTGAAATCAATCGCGATAACTTATCCTACTGGCAAAATCGTTTGCCGGAACAAATTATAGCACTCGGTTTTTTCGACGGTTTACACAAAGGACATCTTCAGGTCATTGAGACGGCAAAGAAACAAGCGCAATCGAAAAACTTGGCATTGTCCGTTATGAGTTTTTTTCCACACCCAAAAAGTGTTTTGTCTGACGGCAAAGTAAAAGTGGATTATTTAATGCCACTGAATGAGAAGGAGAAAAGGTTAAAGAAATTAGGAGTCGATTATTTCTTTGTGGTCCAGTTTGACAAACAACTAGCCTCTTTATCTCCTGAAAGTTTTGTTGAAAGTTATCTAGTCGATTTAGGTATTGTTCACGCAGTTTGTGGTTTTGACTATACTTATGGCCATCGTGGTGCGGGCAACATGAGTCGCTTGAAATTAGATTCAAGAAATCGGATAGAAGTTACAGAAGTGCCAAAGGTAGAATGTTATGGCGAAAAGATTAGCTCGACCTTAATAAGAGCGTCCTTAGCAGAGGGAAAGGTTAATTATATTCATAAGTTGCTTGGTAAACCCTATCAAATAGAGTGGAATAAACTGACGGGTCTTTCACCGTTTTATACACTTCCTGCACCAGGACGATACTATGCTTCAATTCAAGCAGCTGGTAGCAGAGTGAATTGTATAGTGATCGTGAACAATGACGGACAACTTGTTTTCAACCAATTACCGTTTTCAAATGAAGAACAGCTTTCGATTTCTTGGCATTATCAAGTGAGAAGTAAAGCATGTAGAGAAATTAGTTGAATTTATCCAAAGGGAAAGGGGATGTATATATGTCAAAAACAAAACAGTTTCAAGCATTGCTAAAACAACCGAATGCATTTATTTTACCAGGTGGATATGACGGCATGACAGCGCGCTTAGTAGAGGAGTTCGGTTTCCCGGCTCTGTATGCAACAGGAGCAGGTATTTCAAATGCCCAACTTGGATGGGCGGATGTTGGACTGACAACGTCAACTGAAATAGCGGAAATCGTAAGTAGAATGTCCGATGTTACGACAATACCGATTGTTGTGGATGGGGATACAGGATTCGGTAATGCCATTAATGTCATTCGAACAGTGAAGCAGTTGGAACGTGCAGGAGCTGCCGCCATTCAACTGGAAGATCAAGTCTCTCCGAAGAAATGCGGGCATTTTAGTGGTAAACAAATCATCAGCAAAGAAGAAATGGTGAATAAAATCAAGGCCGCTTTAGATGCAAGAGTTGATAATAACTTGGCGATTATCGCAAGAACAGATGCGCTTGCTATCAACGGAATTGAAGATGCGTTGGATCGGGCAAATGCCTACAAAGAGGCAGGAGCGGATGTCCTGTTTGTGGAAGCGCCAACGACTTTGGAACAACTGAAAATGATTACAGCTGGCGTGCCTGATATTCCACATATCATGAATATGGTTGAAGGTGGGAGAACACCGTTACTATCATTGGAAGAAGCGGAAGCATACGGCTTTAAGATTATGCTTTGCGCGAATACGGTACTGCGTTCGGCTATTAAAGGAATACGTGAGAGTTTACAGATTTTATCAACTGATAAGTCACAAGCAAATATCCATGACGCGATTTGTACGTGGGAAGAACGTCAGGAACTATTTAAATTAAATCAAATACAACAGTGGGAAAAGCAATATTTAGTTGAAGAGATACTAGTTGGGGGAGGTAAGTCATCGTGACAACAGAAATCGATTATGACTTGGTCGTTATTGGTTGTGGGGTAGCAGGTACGTCCGCTGCATTAGCAGCAGCCGAAAGAGCAAAAGAACAAGGGGAAAACCTTCGTATCGCCATTTTAGAACGTGCGGACTTCGATAATCGTGGAGGGAATTCACGGTGGACTGCAGCCTATATGCGTATGGAAAATATTGACGAACCCGCTGATCGTTTTGTAGAAGATATGATGGGATTTTCAAATAATTATTCAGATCGCCAATATATCGAGACGCTCGCACAAGACGCGGGTTCAACGCTTCGCTGGGTTGAGGAAAAAGGTGTTGAATTCGATTATTTACCGACGATGTTCTTAACGGCATCTAAGCCCCGGTTGTTACCTGTAGGCGGCGGCCGTGCCATCATTGACATACTTTCATTAAAGGCACGCGCTCTAGGAGTTGAAATCATTTATGAGTCAACGGCGTGGGACATTGTGTTGGATGATGAAGGTGCAGTGAGTGGCTTAAAGGTTCGCATCAAAGGCGGTGCATCACTGAAGCTTAATGTCCAATCTGTCATTTTAGCAGCAGGAGGTTTCCAAGGCAGTCAGGAAATGATGGCACAATACATCGGTCGAGATGCGCATAAAATTCCAACTGTAGCAGAAGGTGGCCTTTACAACAAAGGTGAAACGATTCGAATGGCGATGAATATTGGTGCCAGAGGATCCGGACAGTTTGATGCTTTCCATGCAGAGCCTGTAGATCCACGCAGCAAAAGGGAAGAAGCAGGAATTATGGCATACCCTTATGCGATATTGGTTGACCAAAATGCCAAACGTTTTACAGATGAAGGGCAAACAACAATAGATGAGCAATATGAAGAAGTGGCTCGGGAAATTTTTTATGATTTACCAAATCACATTGCATACATGATCAGTGACCAGAAAATGAATGCTATTCCGAATATCGAAGAGGCAATTCAAACAGAGCAACCCGCAATTGAGGCAGATACATTGGAAGAACTTGCAGAAAAACTCGGTATTCCAGCAGCTCAGTTAGTTGAAACGGTTCAACAATTTAATGCTGCGGTTCAGCCTGGTGAATTTATCTATAACAAAAAAGACGGGAAAGAAGCAGTTGGCATTGAGCCGCCCAAGTCAAATTGGGCCATTGCAATTGACCAAGCACCTTATATTGCATACCCCGTCATTTGTTGCAACGTATTTACCAATGGTGGATTGGCGACAGATACGTTCGGGCGCGTGTTATCGAATGATGACGATCCAATTCCTGGCTTGTACGCCGCTGGAGAAATTACCGGACTTTACTATGGAAAATACCCAGGTGGAACTTCCGTGTTAAGAGGATTGGTATTTGGCAAACGTTCGGGAGAGCATGTAGTCACGTATTTGTCGGAAGCAAAAAACCTTATATGAGGAGGAATTAGATGTCTACAGGGGATTTGAAAGGTAAAGTTGCGCTTGTCACAGGCGGTGGGCGCGGCATTGGCCGTGAAACTTGTATTTTGCTTGCATCACATGGTGCGGATGTAGCCATAAGTTCAAGGACGGCTTCCGAATGTGAAGAAGTGGCAGCATATATTCACAAAACATATGGCACGAAGACACTTGTTGTTACAGGTGATGTGTCGAATGAGGCAGACGTTCAACAAATCATTCAATCAGTTGAAAAAGAGTTAGGGAAAGTTTCAGTACTCATCAATAATGCTGGCATAATGAGCTTTTCACCATTTACGGAAACATCCCTTGAGGAATGGGATCAAGTCAATGACATTAATGTAAAAGCACCATTTTTACTGTGCAAGGCTGTCGTTCCAAATATGATTGAGAAACAGGATGGCATCATCGTGAATATTTCATCGATATGGGGAACGAAGGGCGGACCGAATCGGAGCGCCTATATCACTTCTAAGCATGCAGTCATCGGCTTTTCAAAAGCACTCGGTGAGGAGTTAAAGCCATATGGCATACGCGTAAATGCAGTTTGTCCAGGTCCTGTCGTTACACAAATGACAGACGATATGGGACCAGACGTGAATAGAACCGGTTGGCTCCAACCAATCGATATGGCGAATGTCATTGTCGAGCTTTGTTTACCGAAAATGAAAGCCATCACAGCATCAATAATTGAAGCATTCGGAGCAGGGCAACCTGTTGCCGTAACTAACTAAAAAGGGAGAGATACTCAATGACAGAAATGGTCGTAGCAATTGAATCGAAGAATATCAGTCTGGAACTATCTAACAAATTATTGGAAGCAGCTGTTGAAAAAGGTAAGGAACTTGGCATGCCATTTAGTATTGCGATTGTAGATAAGGTTGGTAACTTAAAGGCATTTTCATCCATGGATAGAGCGACTGTATTAACTTTAGAAATCGCCCAAAATAAAGCATTCTCGGCAGCAGCCTATAACCGGGCTACGCATGAATGGTATGACCGTTTAAAAGATGACCCACCTCTATTACATGGCCTTGTCCACACGGAGCGTCTTGTCATTTTCGGGGGGGGCTATCCAATTACAGTGGACGGTGAATTAATCGGTGGTATTGGTGTGAGTGGGGGGCACTATACACATGATATGCAAGTATGTGAAGCGGCGTTAGAAGTTGTTCAGCAACTTGAGCTAAAGGAAGTGTAATAGCCTATGGAAAACTACGATATTATTATCGTTGGCGCTGGTATGGCCGGACTTTGTGCTGCTGTTGAGGCTGCGGAGCGAAGTGCAAGTGTACTTGTGCTAGAAAAGGAAGCCGAAATGGGTGGAAGCTCTTTGCTCAGCGGGCGTTACATGGCCTTCGCAGAAACAGACTTGCAAAAAAGTAAAGGGATCGTGGATTCAACTGAATGTCTCGTCAACGACATGTTGTCAGTCGGGGACGGGGCGAACGATCCCGTTTTAGTCGAAGCTTACGGTTCACACCAACTAGAAACGTATGAATGGCTCGTAAATAAAGGTGTTTTGTTTCATGCCATTCAAGCGGTAAGTGGCCATAGTGTCCCGCGTGGGCATACAATCACACCACAACAGGCAATCACTAAGTTATTTGAAAATGCGAATAGCCATGAAAAAGTAAAAGTTAAACGCAAAGCAAATGTGTTGCGTTTACGTAAAAATAACGAAGGCAGAGTAGATAAAGTTTCTTATGAGATAGATGGTGAAATCCGTACAGTCAAGGCCAATCATGGCGTTATCTTAACTTCCGGAGGTTTTTCACGCAGCGAGGAGCTTCTGAATACCTTCGCACCTCAGTTAAAAGGTGCACTTCGAATAGGCGGCAAAGGGAATATAGGTGACGGTATTAAGCTTGCTTGGGAACAAGGTGCTTGGGTACGTGATTTGCCATTTTTAAAAGGCACATACGGCTTCCATCCAACTGCAGACGGCCCTCGTAAATCACAAGGACTCGTATTTTATAAAGGTGCCATTATTATTAATAAATTTGGCAAGCGCTTTGTCAATGAGTCGATTTCTTACAAGTTAATCGGCACGGAAGCATTGCAACAGCCAGAAGGAATAACCTATCAGGTGTGGGATCAAAACATCATGAAAGAAAGTATTCCTGGTGATGCATTGTATGATTTTGAAAAATTGCTTGAATTAGGCTTGATCGAAAAAGCCGAAACAATTGCAGAATTGGCAACTAAAGTTGCTGTCCCTTCCGATGAATTGGAAGAAACGCTTCATATATATAATCAAGATGTCGCGAATGGCAACGATTCACAATGTGGACGCGAAACATTGACGCATACTTTCGGAGCACCCAAACAAATTCTACAGGCACCATTTTATGCAATGAGAACGACTGTTGCGATGCTTGCGACATATGCTGGCATTGCGGTTGATGAATTTGCACAAGTCCTCAACCCATATAATGAGCCAATCGAGGGACTATACGCTGCTGGGGAAGTTGTCGGTGGCTTTCACGGAGCGGGCTATATGACAGGAAGTTCGCTAGGTAAGGCATCGATATTTGGCCGAGTTGCCGTACGTACAGCCTTACAAAAGCGGGAAATATTAATATAATCTAAATGAAAACGAGGTGGGTTACATGAAAATATGGCATCAAAGTCTAACATCAATTGAAAACGTGCCGCAGTATCGAGATGCAGTCATTCAACATATTCAAAAAGTGGCACGTCCTGATGTAGAAGTCGTAATACATGGCATGTCAAAAGAAACCTATCCTGCAGAATACCCGGGTCATTTTATCACATATGCCTATTTGCAAAACTTGCATCGTGAGCAATTCATTCGAAACGCGCTGATTGCAGAAAGTGCGGGCTATGATTGTATGTTCATTGGGACAATACCGGATGTGGGCTTATTGGAAGCGCGCACACTTGTAGATATTCCAGTGATTGGCTATGGACAAGCCTCTTTTCACTTTGCTTCGATGCTCGGTGATTGCATTGGAATTGTCAATTTCTTAGAGCCATTAAAAGATCAGCTCAAACAAAATATTCAACGATATGGTTTGGGAGAAAAGCTAGGTCCTATCGTCCAAACAGATGTAGGTTTTTATGATATTTTAGAAGGTTTCAGTAATCCAGAACCGATTATTGAGAGTTTCACAAAGGCAGCAAATAAAGCGATTGAACTTGGCGCGGATGTAATTGTACCGGGAGAAGGACCAATGAATGTATTCCTAGCCACTCATGGCATTTCCCGTATCGGTGATGTCCCCATTGTTGACTCATTCGCGGCAGGCATTAAAATGTGTGAGTCACTTACTGATTTACAAAAAAACTCCGGCGTCTATATGACACGCAAGGGATACTTTAATGCGAAACCACCTGAAGAAGCAGTGCAAAAGCTGCGTTCGTTTTATAATTTAGAAAGCAATATTCATCCTGAACTTGACTGGGGTCTCTCCATCAAGGGCAGTGCGGTCAAGTCTTAATTTGCCGATAGTATCTATTCGAGAAGAAGGGAGTAGCTATAAACTCTCTTCTTTTTGTATTGTCGATAATTCTTAAGATTTGTGAATCGTAAACGGTAGGGCCCAACCACTCAACGGTTTGGGCTATTTTGGATACATCGCTACATAGTCAACGTTATACTAAGTCTTCTTATTTCTGTACAATAGAAGGAAAGGGTTACAGGGGATTTTAGCTAGATATATTGAAATGAAGAATCCTGTTGAATTTGCTGCGGCGCGCAATAATGAGAGAGTTGAGATCTGGAGTGTGGATTATAGAACGCTTGGCGCTTTGGGGATGCCTCTCGCCATGAGCGAGGGCACTGAAAAAGTCGGATTTCCTTCAATCCCGTTGATTTCCGTTCCGAGCGGACGCTTTCCGCGGGCACGGCTTCAGCCTCCTCGTCACTGCGTTCCTGTGGGGTCTTCAGCTCGCGCTGTTCCCGCTGGAGTCGCCGCTCTTCACTACAATCAACTAGTTCTTATTATAATAAAGAACTTTTTCAGTGGCCTCCACTGAGCCAGGATTAGCGCTTCACATCCAGGCTCACGCCCTTGTCGCGCCTGCGCTGGTGTATCCATTATCGGGAGAGTTGTAATTTGGAGTGTGGATTGTAGATCGCTTGGCGCTTTGGGGATGCCTCTGGCCCTGAGCCTGGATTAGCGCTTCGCATCCAGTCTCACGGCTTCGGCGACCCCTTTGCCGCGCCTGCGCTAGAGTTTTCCATTATTGAGGGAATTATATTTGGAATGTGGATTTTATACCGCTTACGCTAGGGTTTCACATTATTGAAAGTGATTTTGAGAAGTATAGACTGAGAATATAATGTGATTGCTATATAATACTAATTTCATTGAAGAAAGACACACTACAGGACGCAGCTCTAATCCCCAATAACGAAATGTGCTTTCTTAAAGAGACCATCCAGCGAAGGCGCGACTTCGTGGTAGCCGGAGCGATAAGACTGAAAGCGCTCTTCTTTCCGGCTTATCGCGGGAGGCAACCACAAAGCGCCGAAGCGGTAATAGTGGAATAACTAATTCTATCCATTGCATAGGGACTTTTATTAATCTCCACTGCAATTATAGATAAAAAAATACGCTTTCTTACAAATACCATCTAGCGAAGGCGCGACTTCGTGGTAGCCGGAGCGATAAGACTGAAAGTGGGCTTCTTTCCGGCTTATCGCGGGAGGCATCCACAAAGCGCCGAAGCGTGTAAGATGGGAAATAATATCAATTAGTCTTAAATGTTAAACACATATAGAAATAAATAACCTACATACATAAAAAGGAGGAAACCATATGTCACTGCGTTTCATTACCGGAAGGTCTGGATCCGGGAAAACGACATTCATTGAACGCGAAATCGCTACCGAACTCGAGCAGAATCCAATGGGCGCACCAATCATTGTCATCGTTCCGGATCAGATGTCATTCTCGATGGAGCATAGTTTGTCCGTTAAGTTTGGCTTAAAAGGGATCATCCGTGCACAAGTATTGACGTTCAAACGCTTGGCATGGCGTGTGTTGCAGGAAACGGGCGGCATAACACGTAAGGAAATAGATAGCTTCGGTTACAGGATGCTTGTTAGAAGCGTTCTTGAAGACAACCGAGACGATTTTAAACTATTTCGGCAAGCTGCGAGTAAACGGGGATTCACTGAACAAATCGGGGATTTGTTGAAGGAATTCAGCCGCTATTCTCTTGACCATCAGACAATGAACACGCTACACGAGACACTCGCTGCATCAGGCGCGCCGCGTACATTGCTCGACAAGGCGGAAGATTTATCACTATTGCTGACAAAACTTGAAGAAAAGCTAGGCACAACATATGTCGATAGTGAAGGGCATCTTGCACTCCTTGCTTCGCAAATTCATCACGCAGACCTGTTAAAAGGGGCTGACATTTATATAGATGGTTTTGAAAACTTTACAACAAGGGAATACGAAATCGTGACGGAACTGATGAAACATGCAAATCGGTTGACGGTCGTATTGCCGATGGAAGGTGCGCTAACGGGTTTTGCGGATCACGAATTATTTTTCAATCCGGTTCGGACTTCACTTAAATTGCGTGAATTGGCTAGGGCGGATTCCATCGACGTTGAAGAAGACGTCTTCATGCAGGATTCGCACCGATTTCTCAATACGGATCTTACTCATTTTGAAGCTGAATTTGACCACTATCCAGCGCAGCAAAAACCATCTGAAGGCAATGTCGTTCTGATTGAATCTGCTGACCGGCGTGCAGAAATCCATGCAGTGGCACGCAAAATTCGTGAGCTGATGATATCAGGGAAACGGTACAAAGACATGTCAATCCTCTACAGGCAGCCTGAAAAGTACGATGAATTGATTGAGACCATTTTTCCACATTATGATATACCAGTGTTTATCAGCCAGAAAAAGCCTATGCTGCATCATCCACTCATTGAGTTTTCGCGTTCAGTGTTAGAAGCGGTGACTATGGGATGGTCGTATGAATCGGTATTCCGTGCTGTTAAAACGGATTTGTTCTTCCCGCATAGGGAAACGAAATTACTATGGCGTGACAGGGCAGACAGACTTGAAAACTACGTACTTGCACATGGAATTCATGGACATCGTTGGTTCGACGACACTCGTTGGCGCGTGAAAAAGTACCGTGGGCTCGAAATGCATACAAATGTACAAACCGATGAAGAACTAGCAATGGAGCAGCAATTGCATATGATTCGGGATGCAATTAGAGAACCGCTCGCGGCTTTAGAACAACGTTTAAAACGATCGAAAACAGGCCGCGATGTAACGGAGGCATTGTTTGTATTCATGGAAAAACTTCATGTGTACGATAAAATTATCGATTTACGTGCTGAGGAAGAACGAGCGGGGCGTCTGCTTGGTGCAACGGAACATGAACAGGCATGGAACGGGTGGATTAACGTCCTCGATCAGTTTGTATTGATGTTTGGTGATAAGGAAATGGATGTTGTGGAAGCTGTTCGCATATTGGATGAAGGGTTTGATTCACTCGAATTTGCCCGCATTCCGCCGTCGCTCGACCAAGTGACTGTTACATCTGTTGAGGTTTCCAGTTTAATGGACATCGATGCGGTGTTTGTTCTCGGCGTTAACGATGGCGTAATGCCAAAACGAGTGGACAATGAAGGGCTTCTCTCGGATGTAGATCGTGAATGGTTTTCGCAAATTGGCTTTGAACTTGCGCCAACCTCGAAAATGAAGTTGATGGATGAAACATATATGGCGTACCGTGCATTCACGGCGTCGCGCGAAAAGTTATATGTATCGTATCCGATTGCAGACGAGGAAGGAAAAGCACTCATTCCATCGTTATATATAACGAGAATTGGACAGTTGCTCCCGGGAACGCCACTTGAAATCGCTGTGACAGATCCATCTGAATTGCCACTTGAAGCCGATCAATTCGATTACATCAGTCACCCAAGATCAGCACTCCCTTACGTTTCCATGAAGTTGAAAGTGGCGGAACAGTCAGGTGTCCTGGAACGTGAATGGCGTGCGGTGATGGCGTATTACGAAGAGGATCCCTACTGGTCATCTGTGATAAGCCATATCTCGCGCCCGATGCATTCAAAGAATGATGCAGAACGTCTGCGATCCGAAATCACAACAGGGTTATACGGGGAATCATTTGTTTCTAGCGTATCGCGCATTGAATCCTACTACAGTTGTCCGTTTCAACATTATGCGTCGTTTGGGCTTGGCTTACGCGAGCGGACGGAATTTACACTGGAAGCACCAGCAATCGGTGATTTATTTCACGCTGCGCTTAAATGGATTTCGGATGAAACAATGCGTCTCGGAAAGTCATGGGCAGCGTTGTCGCGCGAGGAATGCTGGAATCTTGCAAGAGGTGCCGTGGAAGACATTTCGCCATACTTTTTCAATAGGATTTTATTGTCGACGAACCGTTATGTCTATATTAAACGAAAGTTGATGCACATTATTCAGCGGACAATCTATTCACTTAGTACGCAGGCGAAATCGACTGTGTTTAAACCGGTTGCTATTGAAGCAGGATTTGGTCCGGGCGAGGAACTGCCAGCGCTTGAAATTCCACTACGTCGGGGCGATTTGATGAAACTGCGCGGGCGGATTGACCGTGTCGATGCAACAGAAATAAGCGGAAAAAACTATGTCCGCGTTGTCGACTATAAATCATCTGCGAAAAGCCTTGACCTAACGGAAGTCTACTACGGCTTGTCCCTGCAAATGATGACGTATCTTGATGTTGCACTCGAAAATGCGGACGAATGGCTCGGAATCCATGCGGATCCAGCGGGTGTTTTATATATGCATATCCATAACCCGATGATCAGATCCGGCACGGAATTAACACCGGCACTCTTAGAGGCAGAAATTGTGAAATCCTACAAAATGAGAGGCTATCTGCTCGATAATCCGGAAGTCGTTATCGGAATGGACGCTGATATTGGACGGTCTTCTTCTATTGTACCGGCTTCCATTAAAACAGATGGAACGTTTGCAAAAACTTCAAAAGTCTTGTCTCCAGATGATTTACAGATGATGCGGTCATTTGTCAGAACGCGCCATCAAAAGGCAGGAGACGCGATGTTAGCGGGCGATACCCGCGTTTATCCGTACAAATTAAAAGACAAAATGCCGTGCGAGTTCTGTTCGTACCGTTCGGTTTGTCAGTTCGATCCGACAGATCCGTCTTCACAGCACAGGCCGTACAGTGAAATGGACCCAGAAACGTCACTTGATAAAATGCGTAAGGAGGTTGCGGATGATGCAGATACCCTTGAAACCTGAAGGACTGACATTTACAGATGCCCAGTGGAAAGCGATTTGGGCGACAGGAAAAGATATTCTTGTTTCCGCTGCCGCCGGTTCCGGTAAAACGAAAGTATTAATCACACGAATGATTGAAAAAGTGTTGGATGAAATGGATCCGATAGATGTTGACGAATTGCTTGTCGTTACATTCACGAATGCGTCCGCTGCAGAAATGCGGCATCGAATGGCAGAGGCACTAGAAGAAGCCATTGCTGCAAGGCCGGAATCTGTACATTTGCGCAGGCAATTGAATTTATTGAATAAAGCTCAGATTTCAACATTGCATTCGTTTTGCATGAATGTCGTCAGGCAATATGCTTATTTGATAGACATCGATCCTGGATTCAGAATTGCGGATAGCACGGAAGCAGCGCTCTTGAGTGACGATACAATTGGGGCTGTGCTTGAGGATGCGTATAGCGCGGAAAATCCTGAAGCCATGTACCGGCTGGCGGACAGTTTCACGTCTGACCGCAATGATCAGTCGATTGAAACACTGATTGACAGGTTGTATGATTATTCCCGCGTCCATCCCGTGCCGGAACAGTGGCTTCGCCTCATTCCGGAGCAGTATGAAATCGATGCCGGATCTTCCATAGATGATCTGCAATTTATCGGACCGCTGAAAACAGCTATCACGCATACCCTTGAAGAAGCGGCGGCACTGACTAACGACATGAAACGCATTGCACTTATGCTGGACGGACCAGAACCGCTTGCGGCCACGGCGGAAACGGATCTACTGTGGATAAATGAAGCCATCCATCGCATAACTGAAGGTACATGGGAACAAACCTATGCATTTTTTGGTACGCTGAAATGGGTGAAGGCCGCTACAATTCGCAAAGATTCGTGTGACGAGGAACTGGCAAAACGTGCGAAAGCACTTCGTGATGCAGTGAAAAAGATTATTAACACACTTAAAGAGTCCTATTTTACAAGGACTCCGGCTCGATTGCTCGATGAAATTCGGTTGATGGCACCGACGATGCATACGCTGATTGACTTAGTCATCGATTTTGGCAGACGTTTTGAACTTGTAAAAATAGACCGTGGGATTGTCGACTTTTCGGATTTAGAGCATTACGCACTGCGGATTCTATCCAAAGTAGAAGATGGGGTAATTGTGCCATCTGATATAGCGGTTGATTATAAGAACCGTTTTGCGGAAGTGTTGGTCGATGAATACCAGGACGTCAATTTGTTGCAAGAGACAATTATCCAGCTCGTCAAGCGTGGTGGGGAAGCGGATGGAAACTTGTTCATGGTCGGCGATGTCAAGCAGTCGATTTACCGCTTCCGCCTTGCGGAGCCAATGTTGTTTCTAGGGAAATACAATCGCTTCACCGAAACGGATGGAGATCAAGGCTTGAAAATCGACTTGAATGCCAATTTCAGGAGTCGTAAAGAAGTACTGGATGCAACAAACTTCATTTTTTCGCAAGTGATGGGCGTGCGTGTTGGTGAAATTGACTATGACGACGCGGCAGCATTGAAATATGGCGCAAATTATCCTGAGAAATCTGTGACGACGGGTCTAACACTTCTTTACGAAGAAGCGGATGACGAACTAGAATTAGACGATGCGACTGAACTGGCGGGACAAAGCTTGAAAAGTTCGCAAGCAGAAGCACGCTTTATGATTAAAAAGATTCAAGATATGATTGCATCTGGCGCGGAAGTGACGGATGCGTTTAGTGATAAAAAGAGGCCGCTTGAGTATCGAGATATTGTCATCTTGATGCGTTCAATGACTTGGTCAGGAGAAATTGCTGAGGAATTTAAACTGGCGGGTATTCCGATTTACACAGAACTAAAGCGCGGCTATTTCGATGCGCTCGAAGTAATGATTATGCTAAACACGTTACGGGTCATCGATAATCCGTATCAAGATATTCCGCTCGCGTCCGTCTTGCGCGCTCCATTTATCGGTATGACAGAAAATGAATTGGCGCAAATTCGACTTGCTGGAAAAAGTGAGCCGTTCTTTGAGGCGTTGAACCGCTTTGTGTCAACTGGTGGAGCCGGTATTGCACCAGCTACGCAAGAAAAACTGCAACGATTCTTCACGCAATTTGAGGACTGGCGCAACTTGGCGCGACGCGGTTCGTTGTCAGAACTGATCTGGCAAGTATTATCAGATACACATTACTATGAAATGGTGGGTGCCATGGCGAATGGTAAGCAGCGCCAGGCAAATCTACGTGCACTGCATGATCGTGCAATTGATTATGAAAAGACTTCGTTTCGAGGATTGTTCCGCTTTCTTCGTTTTGTTGACAGGATGCGAAAGCGTGGGGATGACCTCGGCGCAGCACGTTCACTAACAGAGAAGGAAAATGTCGTTCGTATGATGACAATTCATTCATCCAAAGGACTGGAATTTCCTTTTGTCTTCATCGCAGGGGCTGGCCGGAAATTCAATAAAATGGATTTCAATGAACCTTATCTATTTGACCAGCATTTTGGTTTGGCGGTCAAAGCAATCGATCCAGATAATCGCATCACGTATACATCATTGCCGTTCTTAGCAATGAAGGAAAAGAAAGAACTTGAAATGCGCGCGGAAGAAATGCGTATTTTGTACGTCGCGATGACTAGAGCAAAAGAGCAGCTTGAAATAATTGCTTCTGTAAAAGACATCGAGAAATCGATTGTGACATGGCAGGATGCACAGCTTGTCAATCCTGACCAAATGCTGCCGGAATATACTCGATCACGTGCGAATGGCTACTTAGATTGGATTGGGCCGGCTGTTGCGAGACATTCATCATTCGCGAAATTTGGCACTATGCCAGGGGGGCAGTCCATTATGGATTCATCAAACTGGCATATAAATGCACTGCCTGTTTCCTCGTTATTTACGCGAATTGAGGGTATAGAAGAGGAAGAGATGCCGCCCGAAATCGTTCCAATAGAAGAAGTCGACGAAGATATGCTCGTAGAAGTGAAACGAAGATTCGATGCGACCTATCCGTTTCTTTCGTCCGTAACGAAGCGTTCGAAACAGACCGTCAGCGAGTTGAAACGCTTGTCGATTCTAGAACAACAGGCGGAAGAAGACATCGTAATCTCGGGAAATGAAGATGTAAGTACAGCGTATCTGCATCAACGACCGGCATTCATGCAATCGCGTGCGCTGTCTGCTGCTGAAGTCGGAACGGCGATGCACACAATTATGCAGCATATTGATATTCGTAAAAAAGGTAACGTCTCTACGATTGAAAAGCTAATAACAGAGTTGACGGCCCGCCAATTGCTGACTTTTGAAGAAGCGAATGCAGTCGATGCGAATCGGATAGCCAAATTTTTCAATATGGATATTGCAAAACGACTGATGTCAGCTGAGCGCATTGAACGGGAATTGCCGTTTACATATGCCCTTGATGACCTAGATGGCGACTATCAAATCTTGCAGGGAATCGCCGATTGTCTATTCAAAGAAAAGGACGGTTGGGTACTGCTAGATTATAAAACGGACCGGGTAAGCGGACGCTATGGTTCTGATGAAGAAGTGGAAGTAGAAATGCAAAAACGTTATGGAATCCAGTTGAATTTGTATAAGAAAGCAATTGAAGAAATCTTGAAAATCGAAATTAAAGAGATGGTCCTCTATTTATTTGATGGAGAAAGGACTGTGGACATACAGGGGGAAAGAAATTGAAATTAACTTCAACTACGCTTGGAAATCGGATTGAGACACTTGACGTGTTACGCGGAATTGCGCTTCTCGGGATTTTTATCGCGAATATGTTGCATTTCCATTCCCCGTATCTGTACTTGGATCCGTATACATGGTTCAGTGCACCGGGTGATGTGGAAAACTTCAAGTGGATAGATATATTTGTAGAGGCTAGTTTTTATCCGATTTTTGCAATGCTGTTCGGTTATGGCATAAACATGCAATATGAAAAAACGCTTGTCAACAGGTCACCGTTTGCTCCAGTTCTTGCACGACGCATGGGGATTTTGCTGCTTTTTGGATTGTTCCATGCGTTGTTCATCTGGATGGGTGACATCCTGTTTACTTACGCATTAATGGGCTTTATCATGATTGCTTTCATTAGAATCCCAAAGAAATGGATGCTTCCGCTGGCCGCGGTGCTGTATATCATTCCTACGGGTATCGTGTATGCAGCGACTTACTACTTAAACAAATTGCGCCCGGATGCCATGATGGAAGGGTACGCTGATATTCATCAGATTGAACGATCACTAGAAGCGTATGCTTACGGAAATTTCGGTGAAATCTTCACCTTCCGTTTTTTTGAGTGGGCTTTATACGGATTGACAGGGGTTCTCACTGCTCTATTCATCGTATTGCCACTAATCTTAGTCGGTGCGGGTTTGTCTAAATGGAAAGTAATTGAACGAGCTAGTGAATTTAAAGGACGCATCCTAATAGTGACTGTTATTACGCTTGCTGCCGGGATATGGATGAAGACTGCTCCCTTCATAGGAGGCCCATCATCAGATTCGATTATGTTGCAATCGCTATTCGGCGGTCCTGTTTTAGGGGCGGGTTATGTCGGTCTAGTGCTTTTACTTTATCAGGTACCGCTGTTTCGCACATTATTCCGTCCGCTCTCAAAAGCGGGACGCATGTCATTGACAACGTATATCACACAATCCATTGTGGGTACACTAATTTTCTATGCCTATGGTTTTGGCATGTACGGCAAAGTGGATTTAGCTACAGGGATATGGATTGCAGTTGGTGTATTTGTCATCCAAGTCTTATTCGCAGAGCTATGGTTGTCGAGATTCCGTCTAGGACCACTGGAATGGCTTTGGAGAAAAGCGACTTATGGAAAGAATTTGCCGGATAAAGAGGAAAAAGGATAACGTTTGTCGTAATGAATTAGAATAAGACGTTTTTTCAATATGAAGGGGTGGGCACTCAGATGAAGTTATTATCGTTCCGTTATGAAGGTAGGACATTATTCGGTCCGAAAGTGAAAAGGGAAGAAGCTGTATGGGATATGATTGCCATTGCAGAAGCATATGAAGATGCTGAATTTCCTAAAACAATCACGGAAGGTATCGCATCAGGTCGTGACTTCGTTGATAAAGTGACAAAACTCGCTGAGCGAGCACGGGAGGATGAAAACGCAGATCAATTTAAACATGCGTTTACGGCTATTGAGTGGCTATCACCAATTCCGAGAACGCCTAAAAATATTCTGTGTGTAGGCAAAAATTATGCAGACCATGCGGCAGAAATGGGTTCGAATGCACCGCCTGAAAAATTGATGATCTTTACTAAATCTCCGACATCCATTGCTGCGGACGAGCAAGAACTTTCAATTCATAGCGATATAACGGATAACCTCGATTATGAGGGAGAGCTTGCAGTTGTTATTTGCAAAGAAGGTCGCAACATCCCGAAACAGCTTGCCTATGACTATGTTTTTGGTTATACAATTGCGAATGACGTAACAGCGCGTGACGTACAAACTGCGCATGGTCAATACTTCCTAGGGAAAAGTCTCGATGAATCGTGTCCGATGGGTCCATATATTGTGACGAAAGATGAAATTCCGAATGCACATGATTTATCGATTGTTACGAAGGTCAACGATGAAGTTAGACAAAATGGCAATACGGCATCGATGATTTTCAAAATTGATGAACTAATCGCAGAGATTTCACGATTCGTTACGCTTGAACCGGGCGATGTTATTTTAACAGGCACGCCCGCTGGTGTCGGAAAAGGCATGAAGCCGCCAACATTTTTGAGAAAAGGTGACTCGGTGAAAGTCTCAATTGAAGGCATTGGTACTCTTGTAAACAAGTTTGTGTAAGGTATATTCCTTTTGTGAAATAGGAGATTATGATAGGGTTATTATGTAGTTATAATAACAAATGAGGTGACAAGTATGGACGCATTAACAAACACAACACATCTTCATATTTTCACTTGGGTTGTCGGAATCATTTTATTCCTAGTTGCTACAAGCATGGACAACGAATCCAAAGGCAGAAAAATACTTCACATGATTGCACGTCTATTCTACGTACTAATCCTAATCTCAGGCGCATTGCTATTCTTCGAATACTCTTCGCTTGACGCAGCGCTGTACGGCGTCAAATTCCTATTGGGTCTTGTAACAATAGGTATGATGGAAATGGTTCTTGTCCGTTCTACAAAGAACAAAAGCGTCAAAGTGGTCTGGATTCTGTTCTTCGTCTTCTTATTGGCGACGTTATTCCTCGGATTCAAACTACCGGTAGGATTTGACTGGTTCGCATAAATTTTTGTGATGGGGAGGAATGAGGATGGAATCGAGAATCGGAATATTGTTTCTGATTGTTGTCTTGATGTTAATGGCATTGTTTGTCGTTTCTGCCTTCTATACTTCCCGGAAAAAGCGGACATCTTCAGAAGAGAATGAATAAGACACTTGCTGGCTAATTGCCGGCAAGTGTTTTTTTTGATTTTTAGGAAACAATAAAGTGTTGGTCAGTGGATAACGTTAATCCTTACCAATTTCACATAATCGACCTATTTCGCGGTGTAGAAGAAGGTTTTTCACGTTATAGATGGCGGGCGGTCACTCGGTTTGGTAAAATGACGGATGACAGTTCGTTTATATAGGAGGCTATTTTGTGAAAGCGAATAAATGGTTTGGACTTATTGTAACTTTTCTATTACTGGTAGCGACCCTCAATCCATCGGGGGCATTTGCAGAAACGGAAAAGACAATAGAGGATGAAAGTATATATGATTTACTAGTTGACCGGTTTAACAATGGCGACGGAAATAACGATTTTGATGTCGATGCAACAGACCTTAGTGCGTTTAATGGCGGTGATTTCACCGGCGTGTCTACGCGCTTGGATTATATCGCAGGAATGGGTTTCACACTTATTTCGCTAGGACCTGTGTTTGAGACGGAAACGTATGACGGAAACAAAGTGCTAGATTATACAAAGTTTGACCCTCACTTTGGGACTGACGCAGAATTCTCAGAAATGGTAAAAGCAATTCATAAGAAAGATATGTCCGTTATCGCTGATTTCCCACTTGCTGGAGTTAGTTCGAATCATATCTGGGCGACAGAAGGAACAGTGAAAGCAGTGCCTGTCGCTGAAGGAATAATCGATTGGGATTATTCTGATACAGCTACTCAACAGGCTTTGATAGAAACGATTGCAGATTTTGTTAAAACGAATAAGTTGGACGGAGTTCGCTTAACAAAGATCGAACAAATTGACACGGCTCTATTGAATGACATCATTCAGGCTGTGAAAACGGCTAATCCGAAAGCGTATGTAGTGACAAATGAAGAAAGTGATGCGGACTTCGATTCTACACCTAATATGGAAAAAGTAAACGCAATGAGAGCATCTTTTTCACAATTTGACGCGGACTCTTCACCATTATCGATTTTTTCAAATGACACTGAGAAGGAAATGATCCAGTTCGATGATTTGACAGGACCGCGATTGACTTTCGATATGGTGGAAGCGAAAATGTTCCCGCCAACCAGATGGAAAATTGCAGCAACTGCTCTATTTTCACTTCCTGGAGTACCCGTAATGACATACGGTAGTGAAATAGCTGTGAACGGACAACAGGCACCTGAAAGTCACCAGCTTATGAATTTCAAGATTGACACAGAACTGATTGAGCATATCGGGGACCTCAACACACTGCGCAACAAGTCTGAAGCGTTGCGTAACGGAGATTTTGAAATGCTGCACAATGAGGGCGGATTTACGGTCTATAAGCGTTCAAATGACGAGGAAACATGGATTATCGCGCTAAATAATACGACAGAAACGGCTAGTCTAGAAATACCGAAAGAAGTATTCGGGGAAAATAAGAAACTACGCGGTTTGCTTACTGGTGATACGGTACTTGAAGGAAAAGACGAGATTTTCCGTATCGTACAGGAACGTGAAGTTGCTGAGATTTACATCGCTGATGAAGACAAAGGTTTCAATATCCCTTATCTAATCGCATCCATTCTTATATATGTACTGTTCTTAGGATTCTTATTGACAGTTTGGCGTAAAGGAAGAAAAGGTAGAAAAGAACAAAAAGAAGGAAATGTAAAATAAGAGGAAAAACACCAAGGTTAGTAGCCCTGGTGTTTTTTTATTGAGTCGCCATTTTCACTGGATTATTTTCGGCCCGCTTTCGGCGAATTAATCACGACACTTTTAGCCACGCATTTTTCGGTCATACTGTTGTGATTATTCGCCTGTCGCGTTCCTACAATATTCAAGTGAAAAGTGCAGTTGTTTTGAATGAAAGAATAGATGAGCTTCTATAAAGAGTGTAAGTGCCCGAAGATGCAATTTCGGGCACTCTCTCACGCTGTACATTGTATTCATTGCCTTACTCTATACGAAATTGATACTTCTTTATAATAAAAAGAGAAACACTATAATAGAAGGCTTTAGCGGTCAAAATTGTATCTTTGACCGCTTCTCTCCATGTGAGAAGCAATCTATTCTATCTTCCCGAAAAGCTTAGGCACTTCTTGTACCAGTGTCTTTGGAAAGCGACGGATGAACGAACACCATACGATTATCGGAAAAATAAGTAGGGATGCGACAAAGTCGCATCCCTACTTATTAAAACATCTCGATAATGGTATAGAAGTCGTTCAATTCATAGCGATCCAAACATACTATACACGTAGTGCCGAGTGTCTAAACTCCAGCGCTTTTCAGGTCTACTAATCCGCTTTATAACCTACCATATTCACCGGATCTTTTGGTGAAGAGTAAGCAGGGGAGTAGACGAGTTCAAGAGCAGCTAAATCCTCAATTGTCATTTTGCCCATGATAGCGGTAGTGATGACATCGATTCGCTTGTCGACTCCTTTATCACCGACGGCTTGTGCGCCAAGGACGAGCCTAGACTTTTGATCATAATGGACACGCAATAAAATCTGTCCGTGATCCGGATAGTAGCCCGCGTTCGTCCGGCCTTTATAGACGGAAGTGCCAAATGCAATGCCTTCATCCGCCAGACTTTTCGCTGAATGTCCTGTCATAGCAGCTGTCAGTGAAAACAGTTTTGTAATCGATGAACCAAGCAGTCCATTCATTTTTACGGGTTTTCCTGCCAGATGGCTTGCAACAATGAACGCTTGCCGGTGTGCGTGCCATGCGAGTTTGACATTTTTCGGTTTGCCCGTGAACCAATCTTTGGACTCTGCTGCATCACCAATCGTATAAATGTCTGGATCGTTGGTTTGCATAAAACTGTTGACGACAATCCCTTTTGTTGGACCGATTTCTAAACCGGCTTCGATGGCAAGTTTTGTATCCAGATCGATTCCGATGCTCGCAACGATAAAATCGACTTCAAAATCCACACCATTTTTCATTACTAAACGCTTGCCTTCAATGCGTTCAATGGCGTCTTCGAAGTAGATTTTTACATGATTGTCCTTCATCTCTTGCCCAAGTACTTCAGAGATTTCTGGGTCCATAATATTCATAATACGATCATTTCGGTCAATAACTGTTGTTTTCAATCCTTTATGGATGAAGTTTTCAGCAAGTTCTATGCCGATGAATCCGCCGCCAATGACTGCACAGGATTGCGGTTTTTCCTGTTCAATGTAATTCATGATTTCTTCCATCTCGGCAAAATTCTTCAATGTAAATAAAGGGAGTTTGCCAAGACCTTTCAAATCAGGAATACGGGAAGTGCCGCCCGGAGACAAAATGAGTTTATCGTAAGATTCGGTATAAGTCTGTCCAGTTTCCAGGTTTTGTACCTCGACGGTTTTATTCTGTCGGTTAATGGACAAAACATCATGCGCTAACTGGACATTAATATCCCGCTGTTCACCAAATTCTTCAGGCGATGCACCAACGAGTTTCGATTTCTCATCGATCAAGCCACCGATGACGTACGGCATACCGCATGTGCCATAACCCAGTACTGGATCACGTCCGAATAATGTGATTTCTGAATCCGGCACTGCTCGTCTAATTTGAGCAGCGACAGTAGAACCTCCTGCAATCGCTCCGACAATGACTACTTTCATGCATTCATTCTCCTCGAGAAATATTATTTATTCAACTTGTTTAAAAAATAGATACCGACCGTCCCAGGCCCTACATGAGCGCCAATGACTGAACCAATTAGGTGTATTTCAATGCTTTTAGGATGGAAAAGCTCTTCAATCGTTGCCTTCAACTCCAGTGCTACAGCTTCATCGTCGCCGTGGCTGATTGCAATCGTTTGTTCAGACAAATTATCGCCTCGCTCTGCCATCAAATCAGTCATACGTCGCAACACTTTTTTACGTCCGCGGTGTTTTTCAATTGGAACAAGTTTTCCACCTGCGACGTGGAGTAAAGGTTTAATGTTCAGTAAACCACCAATGAATGCACTTGCTTTTGATACACGTCCGCCACGTGCCATATAGTCAAGATCTTCCACAGTGAAAAGATGCTCCATGTGGCCGGCCATGAAACGGATTTTACGTTCTATTGTCCGGACATCGTCATCTCCAGCATCACGGAGCCGAACTGCCTCTTTTACCAGCAGTCCGTAACCAAGAGATGCGCATCTAGAATCAATGACTATTAGATTCATACTCGGATTTGTTTCTTTTATTTGATCTTTTGTCATAATTGCAGTATCAAATGTACCTGATAACTCTGATGAAAAAGCAATGTATATTCCATCTTCGCCAGATGCTGCGAGTTCTCTCCATTTTTCCAGGAACAACTTGGGGGCTACTTGTGATGTCTTAGGTTGTTTACCATTCCGGATGGCATTATAAACTTCCAACGCATCAATTGTTGCTATGTCATCGTATTCCTTGTCGTCAATTAAGACGCGTAAAGGGAAAAGTGTAACATCGTTTTCTTCGTAAAATGACTTTGGCAGATCGCAAGCACTGTCCACAAAAATTCTCATTTAAATTCCTCCATTGGGTACATATAGTTACTTCAAGTGTAACCTCTCTCTAAGGACACGTGCAATGCCATCTTCGTTATTGGTATCAGTCACCTCATCCGCAATCGATTTCAATCTGTCAATTCCATTTCCCATTGCAACTCCAACCCCAGCATAGTCAATCATTTCTAGGTCATTGTCTTCGTCACCAAATGCAATAATCCGTTCTTTCGGAATATCCATCCATTTGGATACATGAGAAATGCCAACCGCTTTATTCAATCCATGCCGAACGATTTCGATGACTTTCCATGGTGCACCCCATTGGCGGTGATCAATAACTTCAGCGTGCACGTCACCGAGATGCCGTCGGATGGTATCGACTTTATCGTCAGGTGCATGGATCAATAAACTAGTCGGATCGACCTGTAAAAACTTACGGATGTCGCCTTGTGTAATTGTAGGATTCCCAAAACCAAAAATATCAAGCAATTTTTCGTCATGATAGTGCATATATACATCATCCATCACTTCAGCAACGATATTATGGAACGTAAATTCCTGCATTGCATCAATGACATCATTGACTACTGGAAGCGAAATCGTCTCATGTATGGTTTTCCAGGATTGATCGCCCGGATGGTGTACGAAAGCACCGTTGAAATTAACGATGGGCGTCTTAAGCCCAAGTTGACGATAATACACTTCACTTGCTCTGTATGGCCTACCGGTTGCGATCATGATGTGGTGGCCATTATCCTCTGCTAATTTTAATGTGCTTTTTGTTTTATCTGATATGACTTTTTCATCTGTGAGTAACGTCCCGTCAAGGTCGAGGACGATTAAATGTGGCTTCAAAAAAACGCCTCCTTCTGTTAATTAGTCTATCGTTAAAGTGTGATGCACGTCAAAAAATTCCAACGCATAAACCGTACTTTTTGTTTTATTAGAAAAACTTTGGTAGGCTAGATTGAAAAGGAACAGGTGATTGTCCATGATGATAACTGACGAATCTTGGGGAAGTATCCCATTACTTCATATAGTGGAAGAAGAGTTTGCAGACAAACAAGTGCCTGTCGTTATTTTCTTCCATGGATTTACGAGTGCTAAAGAACATAATTTGCATTACGCATATAATATAGCGAAAAAAGGTATTCGGGTTCTACTGCCTGATGCGCATCTGCATGGCGCTAGGGGAGAGGATTTAGACGAAGTTCAGTTGAGTTTGCGGTTTTGGGAAATCGTCTTAACCTCCATTGAAGAAGCAGGTTTCTTGCATGACGAACTGCACAAACGGGGTCTTCATACAACAGGGAAAATTGGTTTTGCGGGCACATCGATGGGCGGCATTACAACGCTCGGATGTCTTGCCCTTTATAAATGGATTGACACGGCCGCGGTAATGATGGGCGCACCAGGCTTCGTTCAGTTGGCAAAAGCACAAATGTCTGAGTTTGAGCGACGCGGTTTTAAATTACCGGTAACAATTGAAGAAAAGCAGAAGCTACTGACAACGTTAGCAATGTTCGATTTAACGAAACAACCATCACTTCTAAACAAGCGACCTGTCTATTTCTGGCATGGTGAGCAGGATACAGTTGTGCCCTATGAACCGACGCATAACTTTTATAAGGCCGTCAAAGCAGCGTATACTGACACGCCGGACAACATTAAATTTGTTTCGGATGAGTTGGCTGGGCATGCTGTTTCCAGAACGGGAATGCTAGGAGCAGCTGAGTGGCTTGCTGTTCATTTGAAATGATGGAGCAAACTCTGTTATGATGGGACTATCAAACGCAGGGAAAGAGGGATGTAGATGAGTCAGGATATGAAAGACAGTATGATGGGCGCTTTGGAAAACGTTATTGACCCGGAACTTGGCGTCGATATCGTCAACTTAGGGCTTGTATATGATGTTGAACTCGACGAAGAAGGTACTTCAAAAGTTACAATGACACTTACATCGATGGGCTGTCCGATGGGGCCGCAAATCGTTGCCAACGTGACACAAGAACTGATGGAACTCCCAGAAGTGAAAAATGTTGATGTTAACATCATTTGGAATCCACCATGGTCTAGAGAAAAAATGTCACGCTATGCAAAAATAGCGCTTGGCGTTAGATGATACCAATATCCAGGCTGTGTGACTTAGAGATGAGTCATGCAGTTTTTTTGTTTGGAAAATCTACAAAGTCGAACGTAATTCAAACATAGCTTTAAATTAGTACCTGGTAAAAAAGGAATCTGGAATTAATGTCGAATGATATACATATAGGGAGTGGATGATTTTGTCGATAAATACAGCTGATGTGTGTGACGATTTTGCAAGTGAGTTACAAGTATGTGCCATTGAATTTAAATCATATGGTAAAAATAAAAACTTTTCTGGTCCGATTGCAACGGTTAAAGTATTTGAAGATAACGTTCTAGTAAAAGAAGCGCTGCAAACAATTCCCGAGGGCAGCGTTCTCGTGGTTGATGGAGGCGGATCCAAAAGATGTGCACTACTTGGAGGAAACCTAGGTGAAATTGCGGAAACACGTAAGCTTGCCGGTATAATTATATATGGTTG
The DNA here is from genome assembly GCF_056786515.1 of Sporosarcina sp. Y838. Lineage (NCBI taxonomy): Bacteria > Bacillati > Bacillota > Bacilli > Caryophanales > Caryophanaceae > Sporosarcina > Sporosarcina sp. Y838. Next base: position 221,969 of record NZ_JBXCJD010000001.1, read on the forward strand.
TGTCCGCGATACAACTGAACTTTCAGCGCACAACATCGGTGTTCTCGCGCTTGGATCCAATCCAATGAAGACTATAAAAGTAGGTAATGGGGAGCGGGATATCGCATTACGCTTCGGAGACATCGAGTGGACGCCAAATCATTATGTTTATGCTGATGAGGATGGTGTCGTCGTCGCTCCTAGAAATCTATTTAGCAACTGACAAACCTCTGAGAAGGAAAGCCTCTTCTCAGAGGTTATTCCTTGTTTACAATCTAGTGCAAATACTTTACAACAAGTTCAATCCATCCTATAATTTAATTAATCAAAGATAGTCAAAGTTAGAAGTGACCTATAGAAAGGTGGATGGTTATGCGAATGGATGGACAACAAGAAGACCAGCGTACACCTCTTGAACAATTCGGACGCAATCTTGTCGAAGAAGTAAAAAAAGGTAAAATGGATCCAGTTATTGGACGTGATGAAGAAATTCGAAACGTCATTCGGATTTTATCGAGAAAAACGAAAAATAACCCTGTTTTAATAGGTGAACCTGGCGTTGGGAAAACAGCAATCGTAGAAGGACTCGCACAGCGGATTGTGAAGGGCGACGTGCCTGAAGGATTGAAAGACCGTCAAATTTACGAACTTGATATGAGTTCACTTATCGCGGGTGCAAAATACCGCGGTGAATTTGAAGAGCGCTTAAAAGGCGTACTGAAACAAGTGAAAGACAGTGCAGGGGAAATCATTCTATTCATCGATGAAATCCATACCATTGTCGGTGCTGGAAAATCTGAAGGTGCAATGGACGCTGGAAATATGCTAAAACCAATGCTAGCACGTGGCGAACTGTATTGTATCGGGGCTACAACGCTCGATGAGTACCGCATGAATATCGAAAAGGATCCAGCACTAGAACGTCGTTTCCAGCAGGTACTTGTACGCGAACCTTCCGTGGAGGATACCGTATCAATTTTACGGGGTTTGAAAGAACGCTACGAACTTCATCATGGCGTGCGCATTCATGATCGCGCAATTGTTGCAGCGGCAACCTTATCAGACCGCTATATAACAGAACGTTTCTTGCCGGACAAAGCAATTGACTTAATTGATGAAGCAAGTGCGATGATTCGGACTGAAATCGATTCAATGCCATCTGAATTAGATGCAGTGACACGTCGGATTATGCAACTTGAAATTGAAGAACAAGCTATGCGTAAAGAAAAAGATGCAGTGAGTAAAAACCGTCTAGAGGTACTGCGGGGGGAATTGAAAGAACTGAAAGATTCGTCCGCAGGAATGCGTGAGCAGTGGGATTCGGAAAAAGCGGCATTGCGTGTCATTCAGGACAAACGGGAAAAATTAGATCGTTTCCGGCGCGAACTGGAAGATGCTGAAAACCGCTTTGATTTAAACAAAGCAGCGGAACTCTCTTATGGAAAAATCCCAACGCTTGAGCAAGAGTTGCATGAACTGGAGGCCATCCTCGTAGATGGTCAGGAAAATCGACTGCTCCGTGAAGAAGTAACGGAAGAAGAAATCGCAATGATTGTTGCGAGGTGGACGGGCATTCCAGTGACGAAACTGGTTGAAGGTGAACGTGAAAAACTGCTGCGTTTGCGTGAAACACTTGAAGAGCGAGTTATCGGGCAAGATGATGCGGTTCAACTTGTAACGGAAGCCGTATGGCGTGCGCGTGCAGGTATTAAAGATCCAGACAAGCCTATTGGTTCATTCCTGTTCTTAGGGCCAACCGGCGTCGGAAAGACTGAACTAGCGAAAACGCTTGCAGCAACACTGTTTGATTCGGAAGATCATTTCATCCGCATCGACATGTCGGAATACATGGAAAAACACAGTATATCGAGACTGGTCGGCGCACCACCTGGCTACATCGGTTACGAAGAAGGCGGCCAGTTGACAGAAGCGGTTCGTCGCAATCCATACGCGGTCATCTTGTTGGATGAAATCGAGAAAGCACATCCGGACGTTGCAAATATCTTGCTACAAGTGCTAGATGATGGACGGATTACCGATAGTCAGGGAAGACTCGTAAATTTCACAAATACAGTTGTCATCATGACGTCCAATATTGGCTCAGCCTACTTGCTTCATGGTTTGGACGATACAGAAAATCATGCAGCAGAAGATCTCGTTATGGCTGAATTAAAAAATCATTTCAAACCGGAATTATTAAATCGAATGGATGATATTATCATTTTCCATTCGCTTACAGGAAATTCGTTCCGCAGGATTGCACGAAAAATGATTGATGACCTCGTCAAACGATTACGCATGCAGGAAATTGCTTTGGAATACAGCGAAGATGTACTTGATTGGATTATTAATGAAGGAACAGATGCCGATTTCGGTGCACGTCCATTGAAGCGGTTCATCCAGCGCCATGTTGAAACAATTGTTGCAAAAGAAGTCATTAAAGGCGATCTCAAGCTGAATGATAAGCTCGTTCTTACTATGGAAGAAGGAAAACTGGTTATTCAGCTAGTCTAAAAGAAAAAGCCGCGGCGCTTGAATTCCGTGGCTTTTTCTATGGGTTATCCAATAAAAAACCATCTCCGACGTGGGAGATGGTTTTTGTTGATCAATTATCTGCAACTTCGCCGTTTGGTAAAGCTTCACCCAAGATGATGACGACTACACCAACGATTAAAGAAACAACCACACCTGCCATGAAGTCAAATGGTACGTTGGCAATTGCACCAGTTACATAGTTCAACATTGTGATTAAACAGAAAGACCAGAAAAATGTCATTACGTATCTCATCGAATTCACCTCTACATTACTATTTCATTATTTATCATAGCACAGCAAGTGCATTGGAGAAACTATTTTCCATGGAATCAGAAGTTTATTTGGCGAAAAAGTGTCAGCGGGTTGAAAAATCGGCCTGTTTCTTTTATAGTTAAGAGCAGGTACTAATAATAGATGATAAAGAGCGGGGGATGCGAAATGAATGCTGGTATATTAGGCATGGGTAAATACGTGCCAACACAAGTTTTAACGAATGCGGACCTTGAGAAGCGTTTAGATACTTCAGATGAATGGATACGTACAATGACAGGCATCGAAGAAAGACGAATTGCAGATGATTCAACGAATACTTCTCATATGGCCTACAATGCCGCAGTGGAAGCGATTGATAAAGCAGGAATTAAGCCGGAAGAAATCGGACTAATCCTTGTTGCGACAGTAACACCGGACCGACCGTTTCCTTCTGTATCTGCCATGCTTCAAGAACAGTTAGGCGCAACACATGCAGCAGCAATGGATGTTTCAGCGGCTTGTGCAGGTTTCATGTACGGTGTTGTTACTGCGAAACAATTCGTCGAGTCGGGAGCATATGATTATGTACTCGTTGTTGGTGTTGAAAAACTTTCAAAAATCACCAACTGGGAAGACCGCAATACCGCGATTCTTTTTGGAGATGGAGCGGGAGCTGCTGTCATCGGAAAAGTGAGTGAAGGACGTGGAATTCTGTCATTCGAACTTGGTGCAGACGGTAGTGGTGGCAAACATCTTTACCAGGATGAAAAACTTGTCATGAACGGCCGCGAAGTATTCAAATTTGCTGTTCGTCAAATGGGAGAAACGGCTGAAAGTGTTATTGAAAAAGCGGGTCTTCAAAAAGAAGATATTGACTTTCTCATTCCACATCAAGCAAATATCCGAATTATGGAAGCATCTAGACAACGACTTGGTTTACCAGTCGAAAAAATGTCGAAGACAATTCATAAATATGGTAATACATCTGCGGCATCTATTCCCATTTCACTTGTCGATGATTTAGCTGAAGGCAAAGTAAAAGATGATGATGTCCTGGTTCTTGTTGGATTCGGTGGAGGATTAACATGGGGTGCTTTATGCATCAAGTGGGGACGTTAAGAATTGGGGAAATACGTTTTAAAATGGTTTTGCAATAACTGATCGAATTATCTTATATAGAGGGGAAGTTTATACGCTATGGAAACAAAACGTGTAGTAGTTACAGGAATTGGTGCTGTTTCTCCATTGGGGAATTCCGCTGAGGAGTCATGGAGTGCGGCATTAGAAGGCAAGTCTGGAATTGGACCATTGACAAGACTTGACAGTGATAAGTTTCCTGTAAAAGTAGCAGCAGAGGTTAAAGATTTCGATATCGAAACGTACATCTCGAGGAAAGATGCGCGTAAAATGGACCGATTCACACATTTCGCGCTTGCATCCTCGATTATGGCGATGAAAGATGCGGACCTGGTACTTGAAGGCGACTTAGCGCTTCGTACAGGTGTATGGATTGGATCAGGCATCGGTGGCATGGAAACACATGAACAACAGTTTCTAACATTCCAAGAGAAAGGCTACCGCCGCGTTAGTCCATTTTTCGTTCCAATGATGATACCGGATATGGCAGCTGGCCAAGTTTCCATTTACCACGGTGCAAAAGGCATTAATTCATGTACAGTAACAGCTTGTGCATCAGGTACGAATTCAATAGGCGACGCATTTGAAGTCATCCGTCGAGGTGAAGCGGATGTCATGATTACCGGCGGGGCAGAAGCACCGATTACAACGATGGCTGTTGCTGGTTTTTGTGCAAACACAGCTTTATCACTAAATCCGGATCCAGCAACTGCATCACGTCCTTTCGATAAGGAACGTGACGGCTTCGTAATCGGAGAAGGTGCGGGGATTCTCATTCTTGAAGAGTATGAACATGCTGTCGCACGCGGTGCGAAAATTTACGCGGAAATGGTCGGTTACGGTTCGACAGGTGATGCATATCACATAACAGCTCCAGCACCTGGTGGCGAAGGCGGTGCGCGAGCGATGATGCAAGCGATTGAAGACAGCGGCATCAGTCCTGACAAAATCGATTACATCAATGCCCACGGGACTAGCACAGCGTATAATGATCAATACGAAACAATGGCAGCAAAAACAGTTTTCGGTGAGCATGCTTATAAACTTGCAATGAGTTCAACCAAATCAATGACGGGTCATTTACTTGGTGCGGCAGGCGGATTGGAAGCAATCTTCACAGTGAAGGCGCTACAAGAAGGAATTCTTCCACCGACAACAAATTATGTCAATGCGGATCCTGAATGTGATCTTGATTATGTCACTGAAGGTGCACGTAAAGCCGACATCACTTATGCAATGAGCAACTCTCTTGGTTTTGGCGGACATAACGCTACACTCGTGTTCAAAAAGATATAAATTTTAATGATTGGGCGTCCCTTTTAAAAGGGGCGTCTTTTTTTGCTTGGTTAGGTATTGGATTCGGTTTATAAACAGCGCGATGGCAATTAACGACAGTATATATACATAGAGTGAAACGGAGATTCTGCTAATACCGCTCTGGCGCTTTGTGGTGCCTCTCGCGATAAGCCAGAAAGGAGGGCACTTTCCGTCTTATCGCTTCGGCTACCACGTAGTCGCGCCTGCGCTGGAAGGTCTATTTTAGAAAGCACATTTCGTTATTGAGGATGAGATTGGTAAATGTTAATTCCATAAAATGAGAGAATGAGTTTGACAACAGTATGTATATATAGAACGAACCAGAAAGCCGGCTAATACTGCTTCAGCGCTTTGTGGATGCCTCCCGCGATAAGCCGGAAAGGAGATCGCTTTCAGTCTTATCGCTTCTGCTACCACGAAGTCGCGCTTTCGCTGGAAGGTCAATGTAATAGGAAAGCTTATTTCGTTATTGGAGATTTGACTTGCAATCTATAGTGCCTTTTTCTCCAATGAAATTAGTATCAAATAGTAATCACATTATAATCTCAGTGCATACCTCTCAGAATTACTATCAATAATGGAACGCTCCAGCGCAAGCGCGACAAGGGGTAGCCGAAGCCCTGAGACAGGATGCGAAGCGCTATTCCAGGCTCAGGGCCAGAGGCATCCCCAAAGCGCCAAGCGGTATAAATTCCACACTCTGAACTAAAACTCAATCAATAATGTTACACTCCAGTGCCGGCGCGGCAAAGGGGTCGGCGAAGCTATAAGACTGGATGCGAAGCGTTAATCTAGGCTCATGGCGAGAGGCATCCCCAAAGCGCCAAGAAATCTAAATTCCACACTCCAAATTGCCCTAGCCATATAAGCCAACCAACTATATCTCTAAATTTACTCCACACAAAAGCCCCTCTTTCGTCTAAAAGAGGGGCATGCAGTCATATAATCAAAGAAAATCAAAAGGACGATGCATAATGACAAGGTTATTCCTATTCCTTATGAGCTACGGACTCATTGTCGTTACAGTTTCAAATATGATTTTCTATTTTAACTACAGATCACTAGGATATGAATGGTATCAAATATTCTATTTTATTTTACGTACGGCAGATTTTACACTGTTCGTCATTTCTTCAATCGTGATCATTCTTACCGTCTACGTCCGAGCCCCATCGCGGCCTCCATCTTACCGAGAGTGACAGACGCAATTGCGTTTGCTTTCTCCGCACCTTTATCCAGAATTTCATCAAGAACAGCTGAATCCAACAATTCATAATATCTTTCTTGAATAGGCGTCAAATGATTAATAACTGCTTCAGCAACACCCGCTTTAAATGCACCGTATCCAAGACCATCGTATTTCGCAACGAGATCGTCAATTGACACGCCAGACAATGCAGCTTCAATTGTTAGCAGATTTGATACGCCGGGCTTATTCTCGATATCGAATGTAACGATGCCTTCTGAATCAGTCACTGCGCTTTTGATTTTCTTTTCAATATCTTTCGGTGAATCGAGAAGAGAGATGGTTCCCTTTTTATTAGGGTCGGATTTACTCATTTTCTTTGAGGGATCCTGAAGGGATTTGATACGTGCACCATTCTTTGGAATCCGGACTTCAGGAATTGTTAAGACCTCGCCGTATCTCTTATTAAAACGTTCCGCCAAATCTCGTGTTAACTCGAGGTGTTGCTTCTGATCATCGCCGACAGGAACGATGTCAGTGTTATACACTAAAATATCAGCGGCCATAAGTGGTGGATATGTCAGCAAGCCAACCGAAACACCTTCTTTGCCTTCCGCCTTATCCTTAAATTGTGTCATGCGCTCAAGCTCGCCGATCGTCGATATACATTGCATCATCCATCCTGCTTGTGCGTGCGCCGGAACCTCCGACTGGATGAATAATACCGCCTTGGAAGGATCAATCCCGCTTGCAATATAAATGGCAGCTAGAGAACGAATGGTTTTTGCGAGTTCCACCGGATCCTGTTGAACTGTAATCGCATGCTGATCAACAATGCAAAACAGACATTCAAAGTCATTTTGCAACTCTGTAAATTGACGGAACGCTCCAATGTAGTTGCCCAGTGTCACTGTTCCTGTAGGCTGAACGCCTGAAAAAATGGTTTTCATCTTTACATCTCCTCCTCAATCATAAAAAAACATCAGCCGTCCCCGTAAAAAAGGGACGACTGATGTTTGATCAACCGTGGTACCACCCGAATTGCCCGAAGGCCACTCTGATTCCCATAACGCGGGGGACGTGACAAATTTCCACACGGTTCGATCAATAAATTCAAGCTAAATTGAACGAACTCAAGTGGGTTGACTTGTCAGGCTCAGGATCCCATTCTTCCAGTTTAGTATGCTTGTTTGCACCAACCACAAGCTCTCTGCAATACGAATACTGAAATACTCTTTTCCTTCAAAGCCATTCGCTATAAATGTTATTCACCATTATAAAGCGTAAAAGAAAACAATGCAATAGGCGGGTTCCTTATAAATAGAAGATAACGAGGGCAATTCCTGTTACAGCGAGGATGAGTGCACCAACGCTTAGAAAAGGGCCAACATTCCCTGTAAATATTTCTGAAGGCTTTCGCATTGACATGACATCTTCCATTCGTTTCTTAGATGTAAATACTTTTCTCATGCTTACCGTGAATACATCGAAAAAACCGGTTGAAAAAACAAGTGAAACCAAACCGATGAACATTATAATACCGCCAATGATGAAAGATGCATTTATATAAGAGAGGAGAGTCATCTCTTTGAAATAGACAAGCATCATTACAGCAATTAGTAGATGTGTGATTAGAAAGTTACGGAAAATTGTTTTCATATAACTACCTCGTTCCAAAGTAATAGTAATGGTATAGACAGAAAAAATCAATAGTACAGAAAAAAGTTTATGAATGTTTTACCAAAAAGTTCTGCTGTAAGCGTTACCATTATAGCATTATAGGAATAATATCTGTATTAGTACACTATGATATTTTAAAAAGGTATGTACAACTGAAATAATCATAGTATAATGATGAAGTACCTAGTTATCAGACAATTTAGAGGAGGTCATCGATTTGAAAACCCACAAGTTTATGTGGCTAATTAGTATCATGCTTGTACTTAGCGTGTTCCTAGCAGCGTGCGGCGACAAAAATGAAGACGCAGGCACTACAGAACCGGAAAAAGACAAAGACAAAGACAAAGGAACTACGGAAGAACCTGCTGAAGATGTAGCACAAGTTCTTAATTTGGTTGAAGAGGCAGAGATTCCTTCTATTGACTCATCAATTTCAGAAGATGCAGTTGGTTTCAACGTACTGAACAACATCATGGAAGGGCTTTACCGCCTTGACCAAGAAAGCCTTCCGGTACCAGCTATGGCAGAAGGTGAGCCAGAAATCAGTGAAGATGGACTGACTTATACATTCAAAATTCGTGATGCACAATGGTCAAATGGAACACCTGTAACTGCACATGACTTCGTATATGCTTGGCAGCGCGCGATTGATCCTGACACAGGTTCACCTTACGGACCGTACTTGATGGCAGGAATGATTAAAAATGCTACTGAAATCGGCGAAGGGAAAGCAGAAATTGCAGACCTAGGCATTAAAGCTGAAGATGATAAAACTCTTATCATTGAACTTGAACGCCCGGTTGCTTACTTCCTATCACTTATGTCTTTCGGGACATTCTTACCACTTAATGAAGAGTTTGTAACAGCACAAGGCGACAAATATGCATCTAACTCTGACGCCATGATTTATAACGGCCCATTCTCATTATCTGATTGGGATGGTACAAGCGGTTGGAAATATCTTAAAAACGATAAATATTGGGATGCAGAAACTGTAAAACTTGATGAAATCGTTGTTGACGTTGTCAAAGAAACTGCAACAGCAGTTAAATTATATGAACAAGGCAAGAAAGACCGTGTAAAACTTTCTGCTGAATACGCAATGCAATTTGCTGATAATCCAGACATCGTCAATGAGATGGAAACAGCAGTATTCTACTTCAAAATGAACCAAGAACGTGGTGGTAAGGCTACGCCACTTGCTAATGCTGACATTCGTAGAGCAATTGCCACAGCGTATAACAAAGAAGAACTTGCAGACGCAGTTCTTGCCAATGGATCTATCGCTGCAAACTTCTTAGTACCAACTGCTTTCACATTTGACGAAGACGGAAAAGATTTCCGTGACTACAGCAAGGAATTCGCTGTGTATAACGTTGAAGAAGCACAAGCTTCATGGGCAAAAGGACTTAAAGCATTAGGTACAGATAAAGTTGAACTTGAAATCCTTGGTGGAGACACTGAAAATGCTAAAAAACAACAAGAATGGTTCAAATCTGAACTTGAAAGAAACCTTCCAGGTTTGACGATCAAACTGAAAGAAGTTCCTTTCGCTGTACGTCTTGAACTTGATGATACAAGTGATTACGATATTCAATCAGCTGGATGGGGCCCTGACTTCCAGGATCCAATCTCGTTCATGGAATTGTTCGTAACAGGAAGCCCACAAAACAAGATGAACTACTCTAATCCTGAGTATGACAAATTGATTGAATCTACAAAAACGACAATCGCAACTGATCCAGTAGCACGTTTTGAAGCTTTTGCAAAAGCTGAACAAATTCTTCTTGAAGATGACGTGGCTATTGCACCTCAGTATCAACGCGGAAGAATGGTTCTTATGAATCCAGCAGTAAAAGATCTTGCTACACATCCATTCGGTGGCGACTATAGCTACAAATGGGCGTACATCGACGCTGCAGAAAAGTAAGAATAACAATTTGTTAGCTTAAAATCTTATAGAAAAGAGAGTATATGGGTATTTCTGACCATGTACTCTCTTTTTCACTGAGATGGAACAAACTAAAAATTCATTTTATCAATTTATTGCAAATTGACTATGTAGTAGGTTTAATACGAATTTCCAGGAGGTATGAAAATGGCAAAGTATATCACAAAACGCGTGATTTATATGTTCCTATCACTATTTCTAATCGCATCATTTACATTTGTCCTTATGAAACTGCTTCCAGGGTCCCCGTTAGCTTCCGCAGAAAAATTATCCATTGAGCAAAGGGAGGTCGTTTATGAGAAATATGGCTTGAACGATCCAATCCCCGTACAGTACGTCAGGTATATGGGGAACCTTGCAAAAGGTGACTTTGGTGTATCGTTCCAATATAAAAATGCGGATGTAACTACTCTAATTGTGAAGAAACTAAAATACTCAGCTATTCTAGGTGCCCAAGCGCTCATTTTCGGTACTTTAATAGGAATCGCTCTCGGGATGATTGCTGCTTTGAAGCAAAACACAGTCTGGGATTATGGAAGTACAATAATCGCAATTCTAGGAATTTCGATACCATCGTTTGTCTTTGCCGTTCTGCTACAATATGTCTTTTCGGTATGGCTTGAATGGCTGCCTGTCGGTCTTTGGGAAGGATGGAGGTCAAGTATTCTGCCATCCATCGCACTAGCAATGGGCCCGATTGCCGTCTCGGCAAGGTTCATTCGTACAGAAATGATAGAAGTATTAAGTTCAGACTATATTTTGTTAGCGAAAGCGAAAGGTGCAAACTGGTTTGAGATAGCTTTCAAACATGCATTTCGTAATGCGCTTATTCCACTCGTCACGGTACTTGGACCGCTCGCAGCTGGATTATTGACAGGATCACTCGTAGTAGAGCAGATTTTCGCAATTCCAGGTATTGGTGAGCAGTTCGTCACTTCTATTAGCACGAACGACTTTTCTATCATCATGGGTACGACGATGTTCTTCTCAGTCCTCCTCATTGTGATCATATTAATTGTGGATATTCTTTATGGGATTATTGATCCGCGTATCCGTTTGTCTGGAGGTTCCAATTAATGAATAAAAACTTTGATAAATTACCAAAGGATTCGTTTGAACGGATTACGATAGATAGTTCACATGCAGAAAGAATTTCGAAACCTAGTTTGAGTTTCTGGCAAGATGCTTGGCTTCGTATTCGGAAAAATAAAGCAGCTATCGTTAGTATGTTTGTTTTAATCTTTATCGTATTTATGGCATTTGCTGGCCCTTACATGGTTGAACATGATCCAGAGGATGTAAGAGTAGCGCATGCGAGCTTGCCACCGAAAGTTCCGGGACTTGAAAAACTAGGGATTTTCGATGGTGAAGGTAAACTTGGTACAAAAACAGTCAATCTCTATGAACTGAAGAAGGTTGACGAGTATTACTGGTTTGGTACAGATAGCCTAGGACGAGATTTGTTTTCACGTCTATGGCAAGGAACGCAAATTTCTTTAATCATCGCTTTCGTTGCTGCTTTCATTGATGTTGTAATAGGTGTTATTTACGGTGGGATTTCCGGTTATTATGGGGGTCGAACCGATGACATTATGCAACGGGTTGTAGAAGTGTTAATCGGAATTCCAACGCTAGTCATCGTAATACTGATGCTAATGATTATGGAACCGGGTATCTGGGCAATCATTATTGCCATATCGATAACCGGATGGATCGGCATGTCTCGTATTGTCCGCGGCCAAGTCCTTAAGTTTAAAAATCAGGAATTTGTCTTGGCGGCCAAAACGTTAGGTGCAAGTGATAGACGAATTATCAGCAAACACATACTACCGAACATTATGGCGATCATTGTTATCAATATGATGTTTACAATTCCGACTGCGATATTCTTCGAGGCTTTCTTAAGCTTTATCGGGCTTGGTCTTCAAGCGCCAGAAGCGTCTCTTGGAACGCTGATTAATGATGGTTATAAATTCATTCAGTATCAGCCGCATATTTTGTTCTTCCCGGCATTTGTTTTGAGTATTCTGATGATTTCGTTCAACTTAATCGGGGACGGAATGCGTGATGCACTTGATCCGAAAATGAAAGATTAAAGGAGGAAAGTGAAATGGAGAAAATTGTTGAAGTGAAAAACCTGGAGCTTTCCTTCCATACGTTTGCAGGAGAAGTGAAAGCAATTCAAGGCGTCAATTTTGAAGTTTACAAAGGGGAGACCCTCGCGATTGTTGGTGAGTCGGGTTCAGGTAAATCAGTAACGACAAAATCTATCATGCGACTGCTTCCTAAATCCAGCACAGAATATAAAAATGGTGAAATTTTATTCGGAGGAAAAGATCTACTGAAACTTCCTGAAAAAGAGATGCAAAAAGTTCGTGGAAAAGACATCTCGATGATTTTCCAGGATCCGATGACATCTCTCAATCCAACAATGACAATTGGCAAGCAGATTATGGAGCCGTTGTTGAAACACCAAAAGCTTAGTAAATCCGATGCTTGGAATAAATCGATTGAGTTATTGGGCCTTGTCGGCATGCCTCAGCCCGATATGCGCATGAAACAATACCCACACCAATTTTCAGGTGGGCAACGCCAGCGTATCGTTATCGCTGTTGCACTGGCATGTAATCCAAAATTACTCATTGCGGATGAGCCAACAACTGCCTTGGACGTAACAATCCAAGCCCAAATTTTAGAGTTAATGAAAGACCTTCAGAAGAAAATCGATACGTCGATTATATTTATCACACATGACCTAGGTGTTGTAGCGAACGTAGCTGACCGTGTAGCGGTCATGTATGGTGGGCGAATCGTCGAAGTGGGAACGGTGGATGAGATATTTTACAACCCGCAGCATCCGTATACATGGGGCTTGCTGAGTTCTATGCCATCACTCGATACAATAGACGAAAAACTATATGCGATTCCAGGGACGCCTCCAGATCTGTTGGATCCTCCAAAAGGGGACGCGTTTGCACTGCGCAGTGAATACGCTATGAAGATTGATCTTGAACAGGTTCCGCCACTATTTAAAGTGAGTGAAACGCATTATGCTGCCACATGGCTTCTGCATCCGGATGCGCCTCAAGTGGATCCTCCAGTGGCCGTCATGGAACGCATGAAGAGATTCCCCGGAAGTCGTTACTACGTTGGTAATGCAGGAGGTGACCGTTAATGGCTGAAAAATTAGTAGAAATCAAAAACTTGAAGCAGTATTTCAATTATGGGAAAAAGAATGAAGTGCGTGCAGTTGACGATATTACATTCGACATCTATAAAGGGGAAACACTCGGTCTTGTAGGTGAATCAGGTTGTGGTAAATCCACGACTGGCCGTTCAATCATTCGGCTTTATAATGCAACAGGCGGAGAAGTTATCTATGATGGCATCGACGTGCATGCGAAAAAATCGCAGAAAGAACTGAAAGAGTTTAACCGGAAAATGCAAATGATATTCCAGGATCCTTATGCTTCATTGAATCCTCGAATGAAAGTGCTTGATATTATCGCCGAAGGGCTCGATATACATGGGCTTGTTAAGAACTCGAAAGAACGTACAGCACGTGTCCACGAGTTGTTGGAAACAGTCGGTTTGAATCGCGAGCATGCGAACCGGTATCCACATGAGTTTTCAGGCGGACAGCGTCAACGTCTAGGTATTGCACGTGCGCTAGCAGTTGAACCTGAATTTATCATCGCGGATGAGCCGATTTCAGCGTTGGACGTATCGATTCAAGCACAAGTAGTTAACTTGCTTAAAGAGCTTCAAGAAGAAAGAGGACTGACGTATCTATTCATTGCGCATGACCTTTCAATGGTAAAGTATATATCAGATCGGATAGGTGTTATGTATTTCGGTAGACTTGTCGAAATTGGACCTGCTGATGTGTTGTATACTGCACCTTTACACCCCTATACACAATCGCTTCTATCAGCGATTCCGTTACCGGATCCAGCTTATGAACGTAGCCGTGTCCGTAAGAGCTACAATCCAAAAGCACATAACTACACTGAAGATGAAGAAGTGAGCATGCGCGAAGTATCACCGGGACATTTTGTCCTTTGCTCACAACGTGAATTTGATTCCTTTTCAGTGTAATTAGCTACTAGTTCACACACTGGGCACTACATGTAGAATAGCTATTGGTTCGCTTTGAATTGAACAACTTCTAAAGCGTCAACGAGGTGTATTGATAAGGGGAGGGATGCGACTTTGTCGCATCCCTCCTTATTTTTTTCGGTAATCGTATGGTGATTGTTCATTCAGCGCTCTCCAAAGACACTAGTACCGAAGGTTTTTGGGACGAATGAATAGATCGCTTCTCGCTTGGTTAGAGCAGTCAAAAATACAATTTTGACTGCTCTAACCTTCTTCTACAGGATCTCTATTTAATTTTAGGAACTATTACTTTAAAGCAGAGAATACAATGTACAACGTGCAAGAGTGCCCGAAATTATATCTTCGGGCACTTACACCTTTTATAGAAAGGCATTTATTCTTTTATTTCAAAGCAACAGCATTTTTCACTTGAATATTGTAGGATCGCGACAGGCAATTAATCGCAACAGGATTACCCTAAAGAGTGTGTCTAGAAGTGACGGAGTCACTTCTAGACATCCTTGCCCCTCGGTAAAAGTGTCGTCTTTAATTAGCCGTAAGCGGACCTGAAATAGTCCAGTGAAAAATGAGGTTTTTAATCCCTTCCGCCCGTATTTTATACTTATTACTGGTTTATCGACAGCTGTGCTAATATATGAAACTAGGTCGGTCTTCGACAAGGAAACTGGCAATTCTCTATATATCGCTATTATTCATGTAGTCAATTTGATAGAATGATTGAAAAGAGAGGATGGTTCGATTGTTATGAAAACAAAGATATGGTTACCGGCTATGCTGCTTATTCTAGCAATTGCGCTACCAATCAAGACAGATGCCGACGAAGTTAAAAAACACGAAGATTTTGCAGAACGCTCTTATGGTTTTGAAGCAATAGATGAGAGTATGGTTGCCTCCTCAACGCTATTCAGCTTCGATTCAGGACTGACATTTGAATACCCGGATGCAATTCGGGGTGTCTACGTAACAGGGCACTCTGCGGGCGGTGAACGTTTTAATTATTTAACAGATTTGCTAGATAAGACAGAACTGAATGCAATGGTTATTGATATTAAAGATGATTTTGGAAACATTACCTATCAACCTGCTGATGATTCACCCTTGAAAGCATTGGGGATTGGTAAACCTTATATTGAAAATCCTCAAATCATGTTGAAGACATTAGAAGAAAAGGAAATCTATCCAATTGCCCGTATTGTTGTATTTAAAGATAGTGTCCTTGCAGAAATGCGTCCGGATTTATCATTCATGGAGGGCGACAGCGTATGGAAAAATGGACGGGGAGAATCATTTGTCAATCCTTTCATGAAGGAAGTATGGGATCACAATGTCAATATTGCCATTGAGGCTGCTAAAATGGGTTTTCAAGAAATTCAGTTCGACTATGTTCGTTTTCCAGAAGGCTTTGAAAAACGTCATGATTCGTTGAAGTATACATATGAATCCTATGCGGAATCTGAACTCGACCCTGTACAACGCCGTGTAGAAGCAATTACGGAATTCGTTGCCTATGCACGTGAGCAATTGAAACCATATGGCGTCAAAGTATCAGTTGATATTTTCGGTTATGCAGCAACGCTCCCGGAAGCGCCAGGTATCGGACAGAACTTCGGAAAGATATCGGAAAATGTGGATGTCATATCATCGATGATTTATCCAAGTCACTGGACGTCCTATTTTGGTATTAAAAAGCCGGACCTTGAACCGTATAAATTGGTTTCTGAATACGCCAAGTTAGAAAATGCAGTGCTAGCTAAGCTTGACAATCCACCGATATCACGACCTTGGATACAAGATTTTAGTGCACCATGGCTTGGATCAGGAAATTATTTGCGTTATGGAAAAGCTGAAGTCGATGCGCAAATCCAAGGTCTGAAGGATAACGGTATAAACGAATATCTACTATGGAATGCAGGAAACAAATATTCACCAGGTGTAAATTACAATCCATGACATACAGAAAGTTCAGGAACGCGATTGCTGTTACTGGATTTTCTTTTTATTTAATGAAACCTTTACCACTATAAGACGTATTATATAGTGTAGATAATTAAATGATGAAGTACTTATTTTCAATTAGATACAATCTAAATGAGAAATAGATTTAATTGAAAGAGGGATGTTTAATTATTTTTCCTTTCGGGTATAACAGTAGAGAGTACAAACACATACTGTTAAAGTTCAACAAAAGCCTTTAATGTTGTGGAATTGTGACAATAGTGTATGAGCCAATGAATATTTCTGGAAAAGTGTATTCATCAGTAATGAATACGTGTATAATAGAAAATAGAAGCAATCAGATTAAAGTTATTCTAATTTACTTGTAAAAATATATATCAAAACATTCGAGCCGACTGAAAGGAAGTGTCAGCATATGATGGTTACATTATTTACTTCACCTAGCTGTACATCATGCAGAAAAGCAAAAGCATGGTTAGAGAAACACGAGATTCCGTATACTGAACGTAACATTTTCTCAGAACCATTGAATATTGATGAAATAAAAGAAATTCTTCGAATGACTGAGGACGGAACTGATGAAATTATATCCACTCGCTCAAAAATATTCCAAAAACTAAATGTTGATGTGGAAAGTCTTCCACTGCAACGTCTGTACGAGCTAATTCAAGAACATCCAGGTCTTTTGAGGAGACCAATCATCCTAGATGAAAAAAGGCTTCAAGTAGGCTATAATGAAGATGAAATTCGCCGATTCCTACCGAGAAAAGTAAGAGCCTATCAGCTGCAAGAAGCGCGGCGCATGGTAAACTAATCAAACCAATAGTGTGAAGCTGATAGGGATTGACATTGCAAAATGCCGTATTCCTATCAGCTTTTTGTATTTCTCTTGCTTTCCTGGTGGATGTTCTCTACAATGCTATTACTATCAAAATTATTCGTCCTAAGGCGTAACCCTTTCAAATCGTAGAGGACGGTCATATAGTAAGTATAAGCATTGCAGTTTTTTTACACACATTGAAGGGAACTGGACTTGTCCTGTTCCAAGGAAGGGAGAGAAAAGGGATGGAAATAGAGCGCATTAATGAAAATACAGTTAAGTTCTTTCTTTCATATATTGATATAGAAGAGCGTGGCTTTACCCGTGAAGAAGTTTGGTATAATCGCGATAAAAGCGAGGAATTATTCTGGGAAATGATGGAAGAAGTGAATGACGAAGCCGAATTTGAAGTTGAGGGACCATTGTGGATTCAGGTCCACGCGATGAATGGCGGTATTGAAGTGACTGTCACGCGAGCACAAATGTCAGAGGATGGCGAACCATTAGAATCACCATTTACAATGGATGATCCTAAAAAGTTATTTCAACATGGGAAAATGTTTGACGATGATGCGGATGGAAATAACTCGAAAATGTCAGAGATAGACGATATCGCATACGAGTGGCTTGACAATATGTTCGTCTTTACTGATTTTGATTACCTCATTCCATTATCTGTTAAAGCAGCAGACTATGATGTAAAAACATCGCTGTATTCATTTGAAGATAACTACTATCTACATGTGGAATATGATGTCGATACGATGGACGATTCGCGTAAGTCGGATTTGTTTAGCGTAATGTCCGAATTTGGAGATCCATCAAATTTGACAATTCATAGAATTGAAGAATATGGCGACCTCATTATGGACACTGATGTGTTTGCAAAAGTGCAACAGTACTTTGGAGATTGATTAAAGTTTCTTAAAACAGCTACCTACTATTGAATTGCACTACAATTGTTAGCTCAACCTAACAATTAGAGGTGCAGTTCAACGGGTAGCTTTTTTGTTTGCGTTTTTATTTGAATTTTCGTACTATTGAAGATGAGGGAGGGGATTGTTTATTCTTACAGCTAAAACAGGCGAAGGTGAAATCATTGTACTAACTAGGAAATTAAAAAGAGAAAAATTGAGACAGTGGCGACAGTTACAATTATTCTATTGCCAACAATGTAATACACAGGTTCAGTTAAAAGTTGGTGATATTAAAGTTCCTCATTTTTCACATATGAAAGGCGCATCCTGTTCGACCCTTTTTTCTGAAGGCGAGTCACAAGAACATTTACGAGGAAAACAGCAATTATATGGGTTTCTGCAACAATACGCGAAAGATGTAGAACTTGAACCCTTTTTGAAAATGCTGACGCAAAGACCCGATATTCTTTTAACTACACCAACAGAATCAATACCAATCGAATTTCAATGCAGCACCATTCCGATTGCTGACATTGAATCTAGATCAGATGGCTATCGTAGTATTGGCATGAATCCAATCTGGATTTTGCATACGCCGGCAAAATTCGTGCATGCGCCCGTAGGTATAGGCGTATTTCATTTATCAAAATTTCATGAGAGTTTCTTAACAAATACATCCCCTGAAGGTCTTACACTACTCACATATAACCCCCAAACAGAACGTTTTCACTACCTCACTAGTCTAATTTGTATTGCTGGTAAGCGTTATATCGGCATGCATCGGACTTTGCCGTTATCCCTTCAAATCTTTCCTTTTGCACGCCCAAAAGCACCATCAAAGAATGAAATCAGGAAGTATACAGCAATTTATATATCTATGCGAAATCAATTTATTCAATCATGCATATTATTGAATAGAAAAGGTGTAAATAATCCTTTTTTAAGAATGTGCTATGAAATGCGTACTTTACCTGCGCATCTTCCGCAATGGATTGGATTACCCGTTCTTTTTAACAATGTATTTAAGGAGCATGATTGTGAATGGCAATTGGCTTTCCTCTATCACGTGAATAGGGAAGGGATTAATATAATGGAAATTACAAATAGCCAGGTCAGAAGATATGTATCCCGATTGAATGGATCGTCAGAGGGACAGCTAAAAGCATGTCTTGCATACTTGAAATATCTTCGTTTCATTGGCGTTCATTCCATTAAAGATAGTACAGTTATAAGTGAAGAAGAAATTTCTGAGTTGTTATCAGAAAGATTCCTTGCAAAGTGGAGCGAAAATTGAGAAAATAGAATTGATTCGTATCCCGAAATAAAGGGAGAAGGGGGATTAATGAAAATGTCCGAAAACAAAAACAAAGTACTAACGCGTGAGGAAGTAAAAGTAGAGGAAACTTGGCGTCTTGAAGATATCTTTGCAACAGATGAAGCGTGGGAAAAAGAATACACTGAAGTGGAAGCGTTCTCCGGTAAGGCAGAGTCTTATAAAGGGACATTAACCAATGGCGGCGATGCATTATACAATGCTCTAAAATACCGTGACACACTCTCAGAGAGATTGCGTAGGCTTTACACATATGCGCATCTAAAGACTGACCAGGATACAACTAACAGCTTCTACCAGGCGATGGATAGTCGCGTGAAATCACTCTATGTCAAGGTGTCAACTGCGTTATCATTCTTCCTCCCAGAGCTTCTGTCAATTGATGAAGCTGAACTCGACAAACAGGTTGTTGAACATGAAGAACTTCGTCTTTATAAACAGGAATTCGAAGAAATTAATACACAAAGACCACATGTACTACCGGCTGAACAAGAAGCGCTTCTTGCCCAGTTATCGGAAGTGACAGGAAATTCTTCAGAAACGTTCAGTATGTTAAACAATGCTGATTTAACATTCCCGATGGTTAAAGACGAAAAGGGAGAAGAAATAGAGTTAACACATGGTCGCTATGTGAGGTTCTTAGAGAGTGACGATCCACGCGTTCGTGAAGAAGCATTCAAAGCGATGTATACAAGGTATGGTGAATTCCAGAATACTTTTGCATCGACTCTTTCTGGGAATGTGAAAAGCGATAACGTTAACGCACGCATCCGTAATTATTCATCTGCTCGTGAAGCGGCAATGTCGAATAATCATATTCCTGAACAAGTTTATGAAAACCTAGTTTCTACGATCAACAAAAACGTCCACTTATTGCAACGTTATGTGGCACTTCGTAAAAAAGTATTTGGACTTGAAGACCTTCATATGTGGGATATGTATGCACCACTCGTAAAGGATGCTGACATGAAAGTTCCATATGATGAAGCCGCACAGACGATGCTGGATAGTTTCCATCCGCTTGGTGAAGAATATGTCTCCATCGTCAAAGAAGGCCTTGAAAACCGCTGGGTCGATGTCCGTGAAAACAAAGGGAAACGTTCTGGAGCTTATTCCTCAGGTGCCTATGGAACGAATCCTTATGTGTTAATGAACTGGCAAGATAATGTCAGCAACTTATTCACGCTGGCACATGAATTCGGACATAGCGTCCATAGTTACTATTCACGTAAAAGCCAGCCATATGTCTACAGCGGATACTCCATTTTTGTGGCGGAAGTTGCGTCAACAGTGAATGAAGCTATATTGAATGATCATCTCTTGAAAACAATTGATGATGAACAAAAACGCATTTACTTACTGAATTATTGGCTCGATGGTTTCAGAGGAACTGTTTTCCGTCAGACGATGTTCGCTGAATTCGAACACCTGATTCACGAGCTTGACCAGCAAGGGGTCGCTTTGACTGCGGAAAAACTGACTGAAGAGTATTATGCGCTCAATAAAAAATATTTCGGTGAAGACTTGGTTGTCGATGAAGAAATCGGTTTGGAATGGGCTAGAATTCCTCACTTCTACTATAATTATTATGTCTATCAATACGCAACAGGTTATAGTGCTGCAGTTGCGCTCAGCAATCAAATTCTGACAGAAGGGGAGCCCGCTGTTGAACGTTATGTAAATAACTTCTTGAAAGCTGGTTCTTCCGATTATCCAATTGAAGTTCTTAAAAAGGCAGGCGTTGATATGACGAGCGCTGCGCCAATTGAAGAAGCGTGTCGTGTTTTCGAAGAGAAATTAAATGAATTAGAGGACCTGCTCTTGAAAAAGTAAATCAATTACGCCTCGGCGTAATCGTTTGGACACTCGCTGAACAGGAAAACAAAACCGCATTTATCTCCCACCTATGGAGGTGAGAGTCTTCTGCTGAATAAAGATAAAATACAGAAACAGCCTTATCCGCCTATTTTAAAAGCGGATAAGGCTGTTTTTTATCATAGATTTCGAAAAATATAAAGTAAGCCGCCTTCGTGTAACGGTCAATGTGACGTTCTTGTGAAATTCTTTGTGAATTGTTGATGCTACTATTATCTTGTGATAAGATAAGGATGTGAAATAAATCACATACCAAACATACACCCCTTTTGTTTGAACGTGAACATTTCCCCCATTCCCTTTGATATAGAGCATTCACTCCCCCCCAGGAGTGAGTGCTCTTTTCTGTTGGCGGAAAATGGCGGGCTTATTTAAAACGCATGGCATTCTTTGAATCGTTATTGTCTGTGAGTGAGATAGTCATGACTTACCTCCAAATATCCATGAATCAATCGTGCTAATTTATAGTAGTCCAGACAACTTTGAATACTCTTCCACAATGCGCAATCCATCCCATTCCCAATCAAACAAGCATCATCTCCCATAAATTCTGGGGGACGATGCTTGTTTAATGAATTAGCTCTTTTTTTTACGCCATAGTGTTATATCTTGAAAGGAAACGCGTTCAACATTTTGTTGAAGAAGTCGTTTTTTAAGTTCACGCTCAGCGGATTTCTCTGAGATGCTGTAAATGTTGGCAATTTCTATTGTGGAAAGTGTATCGAATCGTTGGAACAAATCCTCTAAAGGTGGAGGGATATCAGGGAAAACAGGCCCGCCTATCAGTTCTTCCAATATTTGTTCGTACACTTCATAGTCATACAAACCGCTTACTTTCAATCCTTCATCTTCAATGTTTTCATTGAAAAAAACGAAGGTAGGGGCTTTGTCGACTTCCATTTCTTTTGCCATATACAAATCGACTTGTAAAGACCGCAACACATTTTTTGAAGAGAAGTCCTGAATGAATTCGTCGACATCTAAATTTACCTTATTTGCAATTTCAAGGAGTACCGAAAATGATAAGACATTCCTAGATTTCAAAAATGAGTATTCTAGCATTTTGGATAAGAAACGGAACCCGGCACGTTTACCTTGAAACTCCGCAGTTTTAACAGCAATGCTTGGAAAAGAGGGATGGACTTTTTCACAAGCCAGCTCATCAATGAATTTTTCCTTAGATTGAAGATTCATCTTGGGCAGTGATGTACGCAATGCGATACGCAGTGTAAAGTATCGATCATACTCCACTTGCAGTTTCCGAAGTAAAGGCTGAAGTGACCAGCAATCTCCGCATAACGGGTCGATATAAACATACAACTCGACAGGTCTTTTGCATGAGGAAGGAATAACCGGATTCTCCATCAAATTTCGTCGATTCACGTTATCTCTCCCCCGGTCCTGTTCACCATATGATTGGCAGTCAAGACGAGGCGTTTATAGTAGATATCACGTATTTTTTCATCAAGTTCTACCTCATCCATCGCTTCTGCCATGCAAGCTAACCATGCTTCTGCTTGAACTGGAGTAATGGGAAATGGCATATGACGTGCTTTCATCATGGGATGGCCATGTTCTTCAGTATATAAATTGGGGCCGCCTAAATATTGTGTTTGAAATTGTTTTTGTTTACGTGCTGTTTCTGTCAGGTCGTCCGGGAAAATCGGGTATAGGTCCGGGTGTACGGCAACTTTAGCGTAAAACAGGTCGATAAGTTCCGATAACTTTGTAGCACCGATCTCCTCAAAAGGGATCAAAGGTTTTCGCATCATTCTGTCAATCTCCTTTGCTCTGACTGTACTGATATTCTATCAACCCTTCACTCCTTACACAAATAAATAGCTTGCAGAGTGAAATGGAAATCAAAATTATCATTGTTAAACTTTTAAATAGTCAAGCACTTTTGTGACATATTGCTGTGTTTCTTTGAAAGGAGGAATTCCCCCGTGTTTTTTTACGTTACCAGGACCTGCATTGTATGCGGCAAGCGCCAATTCAACATTGCCGTCGAACTGATTTAGCATTTGTCTTAAGTACTTCGCTCCACCCATCACGTTCTGAGCGGGGTCGAAACTATCTTTGACACCCAAGAACTTCGCAGTGCCGGGCATCAGTTGCATGAGTCCCTGTGCGCCTGCATGACTCACAACATTATTGTTAAAGTTTGACTCCTGTTTGATGACAGCAGCAATTAGATTATCCGGTAAATTGTATTTTTTTGCGGCTTGGCTGATAATTTCGCTATAGTTGCCATTCGTTGTAGATGTAGCGGCAATCGGAATAGGCTGCACTTGTTGAGTGGCATCCATTATGGCACTTAGCGTAGAAGGTTTGAAAATGCCATTAATCCCATTATATCTCAAACTTTCAGTTGTATTACTATTTCCAAGTAATGCGGACGTAGAAGAGGATAAGGAGTCCGTTATGGATGTGTCACCCAACATTTCTTCTAGTATCGTATTGAACATAGAGGTTGAAGTATTATTTTGTCCTGCATATGTCTGAACAGCACCTAGAGACTGGAGTGCATTTATCTCCAATACTGTACGAAATGTGCGCGTATCCATGACGATTTCCCCTTTCCTATGTGGTGTGAGTAATTGCTGGATATCTATCCTTACATATAGTATACCAATTTATGTGGAATAACGCATTTTCTAAACTGCATGCACGTTCTCCATATGATAGAATGTACGTAATGACAGATGAAGGGAAGAAGAAATTATGAACATACAAAATCGAATTCATAGAGCGCAGCGCAACAACGATCATGTCCTTTTTTTATTGGAAGAAGGTGCTGAGAAACCACAGGGGCTTCCATCAGGGAAGATGATTACAGATTCGGACAACCTTTCGTTTGTGTACCTGTTGGAAGGGGAAGAAGGATACAATCACGTTTATTTCCCTGAGGAAGTATGGCCATTCATGCTAGATGTATTGACAACGGAAACGGATCCTGCAATTTCTTGGCAAGAAGAACTAATTGTACTTCCCGGATTCAGAGATGAACTGTTGATGTTAATTTATAATATTGAGGGTAATGATAACTACGGGGAAGTTTTCTCTACGTCAGTTGAGAAAGCATTTAGTTCGATTCTTCAACAAATGGACTAACAGTTGGGAGGGATCCGGATGAGGCAGTGGAATCAGTTTCTAGAACCTTACAAACAAGCGGTTGATGAACTGAAAGTGAAATTGAAAGGTTTGCGAAATCAGTATGAATTGGAAGATGTGCATACGCCTGTTGAGTTTGTGACAGGTCGGATAAAACCGCTCGCGAGTATATATGATAAGACGCTTGAAAAAGGGATTCCGTTCGAACCTTCACCGGAACTTGCTGCCGAACTTCCTGATATCGCGGGAATTCGATTGATGTGTCAGTTTGTTGATGATATCAGTACCGTTGTGGAAACGTTACGACAGCGGAATGATCTCGAAGTGATAGAGGAACGCGATTATATATCGAATAATAAACCGAGTGGCTACAGATCTTACCATTTGATTATCAAATACCCCGTTCAGACAATACATGGGGAAAAGACCATTTTAGCGGAGATTCAAATTCGCACATTGGCAATGAATTTTTGGGCATCGATTGAGCACTCATTAAACTATAAATATGAAGGTGAAATGCCCGATGAAATTAGGCATCGGCTTGAAAGAGCCGCGGAAGCCGCTTTCCGACTGGATGAAGAAATGTCCTTAATCCGTAATGAAATACAGGATGCACAACAATATTTCAGTGCATTTAAGGAAACGGCTACGAGACGTTATGGTGAAAATAATGGGAAAGGAGGAGAAAAATGATGAAATTTGCAATCCAGTCACGTAATGATGATTTATCAAATCGATTACTTGGCGAAGCAAAAAACTATTTGGTTGATTTCGGCATGGTGTTTGACGAAGAAGAACCTGATATTGTTCTGTCGATTGGCGGGGATGGTACATTACTTCATGCCTTTCATAAATACCAACACCGCCTGAAAGAAACTGCATTTGTTGGAATTCATACAGGCCATCTAGGTTTCTATGCAGATTGGAAGCCGGCTGAAATTGAGAAACTTGTTATCTCAATCGCTCGTAAAGATTTTGAAGTTTTCGAATACCCGCTTCTGGATGTCAAGATTAATTATGCAAATGAAAGAGACAGTGCCCTATTCCTAGCACTGAATGAATCGACTGTGAAGTCACCTGACGTAACGCTTGTGATGGATGTTGAACTGAATGGCAACCATTTTGAACGCTTTCGCGGTGATGGTCTATGTATGTCTACACCTTCAGGATCCACTGCATATAATAAGGCGTTGGGAGGGGCAATCATCCATCCATCGCTGCCTTCAATGCAGCTAACGGAAATGGCGTCCATCAATAACCGGGTTTTCCGCACTGTGGGTTCATCGCTTGTTCTTCCAGCGCACCATAAATGTATATTGACTCCTGTCAAAGGACCGGATTTCATGGTAACAGTGGATCATTTGCAACTTCTTCATAAAGATGTAAAGTCAATTGAATACACAGTTTCACAAGAAAAAGTGCGTTTTGGAAGATTCCGACCGTTTCCATTTTGGAGAAGAGTACATGACTCATTCATCGACAGCGATGTTTAATGCGTTAGAGCGGGATGCACGTTTTCAACTTAAATTTCATGTAGATGAAGAGGGTCTGCTCCTGCGCGAATACCTCCACGCAAAAGGGATATCCAAAAGGACATTGACAGCGACTAAATACGACGGTGGCACTATTACAGTAAATGGATTTGAACGAAATGTTCGACATCACTTACAATTAGGCGACGAAGTAATTGTCTTCTTTCCACCGGAAGTACCGAGTCCCGGGTTACGCCCAGAGCCCGGTCCACTTTCTATTGTCTTTGAAGATGATGCACTTATTATTATTAATAAGCCAGCGGGTCAAAGTACGATACCGTCACGAGATCATCCAGCCGGTACGATTGCAAATTCACTTGCCGGTAAGTTTGCTATTGAACGATTGCCATCGACGGTTCATATTGTGACTCGCCTGGATAGGGATACTTCAGGTTTGATTTGTGTTGCAAAAAACCGACATATTCATCATCTATTAAGTGAGCAAATGATACATTCTGCTTTTCACAGACAATACGTGGCGATTGTAGAAGGCCATATACAGCAGGAAAAGTTCAGTATTTCACAACCAATTGGCAGAAAAGATGGCAGTATCATCGAGAGAATTGTTCGTGAAGATGGTCAGAAAGCCTTGACCAAAGTAGAAGTTAAAAGACATTCCGAATTAGATGGAAATAAATTTACAGAAATTACATTGATTTTACATACAGGAAGGACACATCAAATTCGTGTCCATATGCAGTGGGCGGGTTTTCCGCTCCATGGCGATGATTTATATGGCGGCGGTCGTGGATTGATTGGGCGACAGGCACTACACTGTGCAGAAATTGGATTTACCCATCCACTTACGGGTGAGTACCTAAAGTTCAGCTGTGAAAGCCCGGTGGATATGAAACAATTGTTGAACCCTAATGTCAATCAAAATCAGTGAACTTTTCAGGGATGAACGGCTGGTGTGATGGAACCGAGATGATTTCCATTTCGGGATAACGTAACGCGGAAAGCTTTCCTCCAAAGACACAACCTGTATCGATATTCGCAGTGTTATTTATGATGCGAGATTCTATTACAGGTGTATGCCCGTATACGATATAAGGAGTTCCTTTGTACTCCTTAGCCCAATCGCGTCGAAGAGGTCTTCCGTCAGGTAATTTCTGTCCTGTAATATCTCCGTAGAGGACGAAAACTCTCATCTTTTCCGAACGCGGTTTACCAATCATATCTTCGCGAATACCAGCGTGAACAACAATCAGATTGCCTACATCCAAGGATTGATACAATGGTAAACTTTCATAAAAACTACGATAATTACTAAGAAATTGCCTGCGTTCATCCTTTGATAATGCATCAAGTTCAGCCACCGTAGTTTCGAGCCCGTGTGTGAGTTGAACTTGATTTCCTTTGGCAAATCGATAAAATTTATTGCAATGATTTCCCGGGGAATAGAGAAGAGATTGGTTTTTTTGAATCTTGAATAAGAGATTTAACATCTTGATTGAGTCAGGACCTCTGTCCATGGCATCGCCAACAAAGGCGACTTTTCTTCCGTCCGGATGTAGGGGAACGCCTGTGCTTATGGTGTATCCCAGCTTTTGAATTAACTGCATAAATTCATCGTAACAACCATGGATATCGCCAATAATATCGAATTTCATAATATCAACATCCTTTTAGTATTTATATTAGTTTATAATACCCATATTCAAATCAATAATGCACGATAGACATAGAAAGGAAGGTGTAGCTATGAACACAAAAGAAGAGATGAATGAAGAAGTCATTTTCGATGAAGAGAAATTAATAGAGACGCTCGTTCAACATGATATAAAATCTTTCCGGAATGAATATCTACTCCTTCATCCGTATGATCGGGCACTGTTTTACGAGAAAGTTACACCAGAACTACGA
The DNA here is from genome assembly GCF_056786515.1 of Sporosarcina sp. Y838. Classification (NCBI taxonomy): domain Bacteria; kingdom Bacillati; phylum Bacillota; class Bacilli; order Caryophanales; family Caryophanaceae; genus Sporosarcina; species Sporosarcina sp. Y838. The sequence goes on from NZ_JBXCJD010000001.1 coordinate 249,539, forward strand.
GAAATCATTTATCAATACTTATCTCCGAAAGAACTTGCAGAAATTTTCGAGACAAGCGAAATTAGTGGCGACGAGTATAAGCAGTTCCTTCAGGAGATGGACACGACGTATGCAGCAGACATGATTTCGTACATGTTCGTCGATAACGCGGTAGATGTCCTGAATGAACTCGACAAAGCACAAGTTGTTAGTTATTTAACCTTGATGGATAAACAAGCGGCTGCCGAAATCAAAGCCTTACTCCATTATGAAGAGTATACGGCAGGTTCGATTATGACGACGGAATACGTAACAATTCCGCAAAACTCAACCGTTCGTTCTGCTATGACGATTTTGCGTAGTGAAGCACCAAAAGCGGAAACAATCTATTATATTTTTGTTGTGGATGATTCCTATCGTCTGACTGGTGTCATATCACTCCGAGATCTAATCATTGCACATGAAGATACGTTGATCAGTTCCATTATGAGTGAACGGGTTGTTAGTGTTCTTGTTTCGGAAGACCAGGAAGATGTAGCCCGAATGATTAAAGACTATAATTTCCTCGCAGTACCGGTCGTTGATTTCCAACATCATTTGCTAGGGATTATTACAGTTGATGACATTATTGACGTCCTTGATGAAGAAGCATCTGATGACTATTCCAAACTTGCAGGGGTTTCCAGTATGGATACTTTTGACAAAAACTCTTTCTCAGCGATGAAAAAGAGGCTTCCATGGTTACTTATCTTATTAGTACTTGGAATGCTAACTGCAAATTTGATTGATCTGTTTACTGAAACCATTTCAAAAGTAGCACTTCTTGCGGCATTCATTCCTCTGATTGCCGGAACAGCGGGGAATAGTGGTACTCAAGCGCTTGCTGTTGCAGTACGTGGTATCGCAACAGGTGACGTTGAGGATGAAAGTAAATTTAAGTTGCTTCTACGCGAGGCGGGAACGGGTCTCATGACGGGATTCATCTGCGCACTATTTGTTGTTGGTCTCATTTACGTTTGGAAGGATCAATTTGTGATAGGGCTGTTAGTCGGTGCCGCAATTTTTGTATCGATTTTTGTCGCGACAATTTCAGGCTCTTTCATTCCTTTGTTAATGCACAAATTGAAAATTGACCCGGCAGTTGCATCAGGGCCTTTTATTACGACGTTAAATGATGTTATAAGTGTTATTATTTATCTTGGCCTCGCTACTGTTTTCATCGCTGATCTTTAGATCGGCGGTGAATTTTTTTGTATGGAGAAGTTTAGGTGCGTGGGGCCTTCGGCTTTTCGGGTGATCCAGCTTCAGGCGCCAACTCCTCGGGTCATAAGGCAGGTCGGCTATGCGGCAAAGAGCGCCGCCCTGTCCTATGCCTGTCGGAGCTGTGCGGCGCCTTGCGCTTTTCGGTGGATCCAGCTTCAGGCGCCAGACGCTCGGGTCATAAGGCAGACCAGCTACGTGGCAAAGAACGCCACTGCGCTGGTCTGTCTTATGCCTGTCGCGTCTAGACGGCTCCTTCAGCTTTTCGGGTGATCCAGCTTCAGGCGCCAACTCCTCGGGTCATAAGGCAGGACGGCTATGCGGCAAAGAGCGCCGCTCCGCCGCCCTGTCTTATGCCTGTCGGAGCTGTGCGGCGCCTTGCGCTTTTCAGGTGACCATTCGAAATTTAGGCGCATATACTGTGGTTAAAAAGGATGTGCTGATCATTTATCGAAATGAGCCATTATTATTTGTTCATGGACCGCCTGTCTTTATGAAAATTGCCATCACAGTCGAGGAAAGCACGTCAGTATTTGTAATAGATGGGGGAGAACTTGAGGCTACAGTAGACGTTCTTGAAGAGGGTCTGGAGGGTAGGGAGATAGGTGAAGACCAGGTGCCAGAAGAAATACAATCATTCTCGGTTGCCGATCCATCTATCGTGAAGCGAATAATGTATCTAGGCACACCGTTTCCGCGGCAAGCATACCAACCCCTTCAATTTGTATTAAGTGATGAAACATTGACAGGGAAAATAGAGAAGATTGAGGGCGAAACACTATTCATTGAAGTCAAGGGTGGAGACAATGAATTTGTTGCTGTAGAAATGGGCAATATTAGTGAAATACTTTGGCGTGGTAATCCATTTAGGAGTTAGTAGGGAAGTAACCTGATCACATACTGGGCATTACGAGTACAGTTGTTCTTGGATTGCTTTGAATTAAACAACTTCTATAACAATATCGAGATGTCTTAATTAAGTAGGGATGCGACTTCGTCGCATCCCTACTTAATTTTTTCGGTAATCGTATCGTGATTAATTCGCCGAAAGCGGACCGAAAATAGTCCAGTGAAAATAGCGGTTTTAAAGCACTTCTCTCCAACACTTTATAAAAAATGGTTAATCACAGACGTTACTTTACATAACAAAAAATCTGTCTGATCGATTTAACGATCAGACAGATTGGGCATTGCAGGGTAATAAAATTAATCTTCGTCACAGTCGATAAATACGTCCTTAACACACTGAATACCACAGAAACATTTTAAGTCCACAGTTATACATGAACCTGTTGCTTCAAAACGATCCACGTCACACAACTCATCAAAATCGATTTTTCCGTGCTTGATAAGATTTACACCATGTCTACCTTTACGAGGTTCTAATACTTCTAATGTAGCACAGCAATTGTCAAATACGTTTTGAACTCTGAAAAAAACCGAGAAACAGCCATCGTGATCCTTATCTTTATCTAATTGATTTGCACCTAGTGATTCTCTGCGTCTTCTGTTTTCCTTATTAAACATTGCTTTGAATGGATCGCCATCTTTAGTTAATAGCATAAATACACGTGTGTTCGCACGTTGACGTGATGGGCTGACAAGTGCTCCAAGTGGAGTCAAGAAACAGTCGGTACTGCAATCATCACAGTCCCGATCATCCCTAAGGTCTTGCACCCGTTTAATTGCACGGACGACTTCACAAATGCAATTCTCGTCGCGACGATTATCATTACTATCATCATTTCTTCCACATCCCATTACTTCCACCTCCTTTTTTCAATTCTTTATACTTTATGCGAAAAAGTTCGGAGTGTAAGGGCGCACCGGTATTATGAATAAAGATTAGAGCGAAAAGGCATACTGTAAGGAAATGGAGGGGACGCATATCCGTAGATTTGGTCAATTGCTACTCGCAGCTGTTTTACTATCGGGTTGTTCAGAAAACGGGTTTCGGATTGCCAATCATTCTGACGAAGATGCTGCAAAAGCAGAAGAAGTCTTAAAAAGTGACGAACGACTCACTTCAGCGGTTACTGTTTTTCATGAAAATGATGTCATCGCCGGAGTTACACTTAAAACATTTTCGAGATTCAAAAAAGAAAAAATTGAAAAGGAACTTAAAGGGAAGCTGGAAAAGTTATACCCTGATTTGGATGTAACAGTATCTGCAGACAGCAAAATATGGATGGAAACAAAAAAACTCATGAAATTGGAAAGTGAAAAGAAAAAAGCAGAAAAGATAAAAGAATTAAAATCACTTATAAAGGAAGAGACATGATGGATGAAAAGAAATATGCGAAATTAGAAAAAGAAATTTCACCTAAAACCCCTTTGATGCGAAATATGATATTTGCGTTCTTGACTGGAGGAACTATTTGTTTGGTGGGTCAATTTGTTTCATTATTTTATATGACGTATTTTGATTTTACGCAACGAACATCTAGTAATCCAACTGTCGCTACAATGATATTTTTTGCGATGCTACTAACGGGTTTTGGATTATATAAAAAAATTGCACAGTTCGGAGGGGCTGGAAGTGCAGTTCCGATAACTGGTTTCGGTAATGCAGTCATTTCCGCTTCTATCGAGCATAAGTCCGAAGGTTATGTCCTCGGGGTGGGCGGAAATATGTTTAAACTTGCGGGGTCCGTCATTTTATTCGGTGTTTTTTCGGCGTTTGTGGTTGCTCTTATTAAAACGATTCTGGTTAAGTTTGGTGTCGTGTCATGGTAGGGCGCGGTCTGTTGACTTTCAAAACGACACCTTCCATTGCTGCGACAGGTGTAACAGTGGGACCTCTTGAAAGAAAAAGCCCTTTTGCGGATAAGTTCGATAAAAGGTACGACGATGAACGTTGCGGTTTGAAGACGAATGAACATGCGAATGCAAAAATGATAGAAGACGCATGCATGATTGCTTTAAGTAAAGTTGAATCCATTCCTAGTGATGCTGACTTTCTGTTAATTGGTGATCTGGTCAATCAAATGACGCCTTCAAATTTTGCAGCTGGTACATTAGGAATTCCATACATTGGTTTATTTTCAGCTTGTTCGACATCTGTATCCTCACTTTTACTCGCAGCATTGTTGACTGAGTCGGGGATGTCTACAATGGCCATTGCGGGAGCGTCTAGTCAACATAATGCGGTTGAACGCCAATTTCGCTACCCAGTTGAATACGGTGCGCAAAAACCCGAGACCGCTCAGTGGACTGTCACTGCCGCGGGGGTAGCGACTATCACGCCATATAAAAAAGGAGTACCTTCTATAGAGTGCGGGACAATGGGATGTGTAATAGACCTCGGAATGACTGATCCATTGAATATGGGTGCTGCGATGGCACCCGCGGCGGCGGATACGCTATCACGCCATTTAAAAGGCCATGGGAAAGATGTAAGTGACTACGATGTCATAATGACAGGGGATCTTGGGAAAGTCGGATTTGAGTTATACAAAACGCTCGCAGGTAATCAGGGAATTGACGTATTTGATAACTTTCGGGACGCAGGTAAAGAATTCTACGGTGATGACACATCCTTTTTAGCAGGGGCAAGTGGAGCCGGTTGTTCGGCAGCTATTTTTTTCACGGAAATAATCGATAAAATGGTGGCAGGTGAATATAAGCGTGTCCTTCTCATTGCGACTGGTGCGCTCTTATCTCCGTTATCATTCCAACAAGGAGATACGATTCCGTGTATCGCGCACGCAATCGAATTAACGATGAAATGAGTGTGGCTAATGGTTTCGATTTTTATTACCGCCTTTATTGTAGGGGGTCTTATCTGCGTGGTTGGACAGCTTTTATTCGATGTCGCAAAACTGACACCTGCGCATACATTATGTATTTTGGTTGTGGCAGGTTCTGTATTAGACGGTTTAGGACTGTATGAGCCTTTCATCGATTTTGCCGGGGCAGGTGCAACAATACCGATTACATCGTTTGGAAATTCGTTGACACATGGAGCGATGGCAGAGGCTGAAAAACATGGTCTCATTGGTGTAATGACAGGAATGTTTGAAGTGACAAGTTCAGGAATTAGTTCTGCTATTCTGTTCGGTTTCATTGCTGCTATCATTTTTAAAGCAAAAGGAAAGGTTTAATAGTCATTTCGCCCTCTACCTTCTGGTTGTGTCCGCATAGGATATATAGAAAGGAAGGGGGTATATTTATGTTCGGATACAATTCACATGCAGGCGGATATGGCGGTGGTTGCGGCGGTTATGAAAGCGATAAAGGCGGTAATTATGGTGGTTCGACATTTGTCCTCATCGTAGTTCTCTTCATCTTGCTCATTATTGTGGGCCGCAGTTTTTATGTTTAAGAAGGGGGATATCAGATGAATGATTCATTTTTCCGGAAAATCGAATCAAAAACAGGCGTCCCAATGGAAGAAGTGTTTGCACTTGCAAATGCAATCCAGTATGCGGATTTCAGTGATGAACGGCAAGTGAGGAAAATCATACGAAAAGTGGGTAAACTCGCTAAAAAAGAAGTCCCTCAAGCTACTGAAGATGAGCTTGTCAATTCTATCATAAAGAATGGCAAAGCCGTAAATATTAAAGATATTCAAGATATGCTTGGGCGGCAATAAAATAAAATTACAGAAAAATAGAATAATAGGTTTAACAATAGCACTCTAAGGATATACTAATAGAAAATGTGGTAATGGGGTGTTAACAATGGGTTATATATTACCGATTCAACCAATTCAATCTCAAATGTACGCAAACCGTTTGAATTTGGATCTCCACGATTTCGCATTTATCGAAAAGGTCAGCAGGGTTAAGCTTGATTCGGATTTTTCGGATGAATTGAATGGATCCTTTTCCCAGCAACAAGAAAAGGATAAGGGAGATGTAGAAGGTAGGCCTATTGTTAAAATACCTCCATCCTATCAAGGATTCGTCTATCCAAACCCCGTTAATCTGTCGCCAATCATTGCTCAAGTTATAGGAAAAGGTATATCAGTAAATGCATATATCTAATGAATGATTAGAAAAAGGTTCGCATTGCTATCTAGCAATGCGAACCTTTTATGATTCAATAATAATTTTCTCCATTGCACGGTGCGGAATGTCTGCATCCATAAACTCTGGTGAAGTAATAATATATCCTAATTTCTCATAGAAAGGAACAGCGTATGCTTGAGCATTCAAAGTTACTTTCTTCATATCTACGTTTATTGCATGCTCTTCAAGTGCATTCATTACGAGATTACCCAGATGTTTACCGCGGTAGTCTTTTAAAACACAAACCCTTTCGACCTTCCCGATTCCGTCACTGATTTCTCTGATTCGACCTGCTCCGATTGGTGTTTCGGCCGAATAGACGACGAAATGCACTGCAGTCTTGTCAAGAGGATCTAGTTCAAGATTGAGGGGTACTCCTTGTTCTTCCACGAATACTTTTCTTCTGACAAAAAATGCGTCTTCTCTTTCAAGGTCAGAAGTTGCGATTTTTACTTCGAACAACGTTCAGTTATCCTCATCGAGGCGGAATGTTTCGTAGACCGTCCAAGAGCCGTCTTCAAGCTGGTAAGTTAGGTGAAGTCGATCAATCGTTTCAGTATGATCGACACCAATCATTTTCAATTGACCTATGATATCATCGTGCTCGCCGGAAGATAACTTTTGTGCAATCGTCACGTGGGGAACGAATGCATATTCAGGATCTTTACCGAAAAAGTTGAAATTCAAATCTTTATGCAATGCAGCCAATTCATCGTTTAGAGTGGCCTTGAAGTAAATCGTATTCGTAATAGGGGCAAAAGTACCCACTTTCGAAACATTTAATTCGAACGGACCGTGTTTTTTAGTTATTTCTTTGATGGCTTTAGAAACTTCATCAATTTCCTGGTCGTTCGCTTCGAAAACACCTTTAACCGTCAAATGTGGAGTAATTAGTGCGTAATGCGGGTCGTATCTTTTCCGATAGCCGTTCGCTAAATCTTGAAGTTTCTTAGATGGAAATGCAACAACGCCATAATTCAATATGAAAACCTCCTAGGTAAAGTTATTGTTAAATGCTTCATACAATCAATTATAACAGAATATCCTGCAAATTGTCCGTTTAGACTGACTTAATGGCCAAATACCATTTTTATAGCGCGGGGGATATCGGGTTGCCAATACTTCCAAGTATGATTTCCGTCGAATTCTTCATAATAGTATGGAAACCCTTTTCGTACAATCAACTCGTTTAATGTCCGGTTGGGTGTAAGAAAGTCCTGGACACCGTCAACCTGTGTGGACACTTCATTCTCTCCAGTTCCGATCACATGATAAATCGAGAAACAAGAAGAATCTTTTGCAGCTTCCACTTTTTCCAGTACCAAATCATCGACATAAGGGGAATGGAGAAGTACTCTTCCGAATATATTAGGGTATTTCAAAGCAGTTAATAGGGAGATCGTAGCCGCAAGTGAATCTCCTATGAGTGCTCTGCCTGTGCCTATTTGATAAGTCGGGTAATTATCATCGATAAAAGGGACAAGCTCGTGGGCCAAAAATCGGATGTATGCTTCTCGTCGATCACCTTCAGGATGATACATGCGCCTTCGTTCCTGGACGCTCTTGTAAGGGACGCCAACGACAATCACGTTCTCTATTTCTTCTTTTTCAAGCAACCCATCGATGACTCGTCCAATTCGTCCATACTGAAAATAGTCTTTTCCATCGGATGCGATTAGAGCTGAGTACTTATATAGTGGGGAATAATTGTGTGGTAAATGAATAAGTAACTGCATTTCCTCATCAAGTTCTTTACTATAGATTGTTATGTCCTCTATTTTACCGTTCTTCAAGATGAAACCTCCTAAAAATGCGTATATAGTGAAATTGTATCATATCGGCAAGGTCAGGTATAATGGTTGTGTTAAGTTTATATATTACTTACAAAAGGGGTTGAACAGTAATGCATGACGACAAAAAGGTAGTTCATTCAAAAGTTGTAACTGATGCAACGAAAGCAGCTTTGAACCGACGCGGTGTAACGCTTGAATCGGTTGCAGAAATTGTCTACGAAATGCAATATCCTTACAATAAAGGCCTCACAATGGATCACTGTATTGAATCTGTTGAAGGTGTACTCCGAAAACGTGAACTCCAACATGCAATCTTAGTGGGAATCGAGCTGGATGAACTTGCTGAACAAGGTAAGTTGTCCGCACCCTTACAACAAATTGTTGAATCGGATGAAGGACTCTTCGGAGTCGATGAAACAATCGCACTTGGTGCCGTATTTACATATGGATCCATTGCAGTAACGACATTCGGTCATCTTGACAAAAATAAAATAGGAATTATTAATGAACTGGATACAGTAAAAGGAAAAGCAATCCATACGTTCCTTGACGATCTCGTTGCCAGTATTGCTGCTTGTGCATCGTCAAGAATTGCACACAGAACGCGTGATTTACAAGAAGCCGGCGAAACCTTCGAAGATATCAGACCTGATGAAACAATGCCTGAAACGAAAGTGAAAGGTGCACAAACATAACGAAACGTATATGAAAGCCTGAAAGGTTTAAACCAACCTTTCGGGCTTTTTTGTATTAAGGAGGTTCATTCAATAGAATAAGATATAACTTTGAAAGTGTACTAATCGTGATGTAATTATATCAAATGTAACCGTTTTCAAAAAATCAAGTTGACAACTAAATTGTGAATAGATAGAATGGCATACATGCATGACAATTTAGAAATTGGAAATGATTCGATGAACTCAGTTCTTTTTGAGTTCGAAGTTGTTAGAAAGGGGTAAGGCATGATTTCATTTGAACAAGTCAATAAATATTATGGAGATTTTCAAGTTCTTAAAGATATTAATCTCACTATGAAAGATGGAGAAGTAGTTGTCATCATCGGTCCATCGGGCTCTGGGAAAAGTACGTTACTTAGATGCATAAATAGGCTTGAGACAATTACCGAAGGAACGCTTACCGTGAATGATACCGTAGTCAATGACAAGAAAACGGATATTAACAAATTGAGACGAAACATTGGAATGGTTTTCCAACACTTTAATTTGTATCCACACAAAACTGTTCTTCAAAATATTACACTAGCTCCAATGAATGTCTTGAAGCAATCAGCAGAAGAGGCAAAAAAGACTGCGATGTATTACTTAGAAAAGGTAGGAATTCCTGACAAAGCATCTTCCTATCCATCGCAATTATCTGGGGGACAACAACAACGCGTCGCAATTGCGAGAGAACTTGCTATGAAACCGGACATCATGCTTTTTGATGAACCTACATCTGCTCTTGACCCGGAAATGGTCGGTGAAGTATTGGATGTCATGAAAACGCTTGCAAAAGAAGGTATGACGATGGTGGTTGTCACACATGAAATGGGATTTGCCAAAGAAGTTGGAGATCGAATTGTCTTCATAGACCAAGGCAGAATTTTAGAAGAGGCACTTCCGGTTGAGTTTTTCGAAAACCCGCAAGAAGAAAGAGCTCAAGTCTTTCTCAGCCGTATATTAAATCATTAAAAACAAAAGGGGAGATGTTGATATGTTTAAAACAAAAAAGATTCTTTTATTAACGATTACTGCAATTATGTCAGTTATGCTTTTGGCAGCTTGTAATTCGGAGGACGACAATGCAGCGAGTGATGCAACAGAAGGGAAAAATGTACTAGATACAATTAAAGAACGCGATAAAATTGTGTTCGGTGTAAAATACGACACGAAATTATTTGGTTTAAAAGATCCAGCTACAGGAGAAGTTGAAGGTTTTGATATCGATGTTGCTAAGCAATTAGCAAAAGAAATCCTAGGCGATGAAACGAAAGTTGAATTTGTAGAAGTAACATCTAAAACAAGAATTCCATTATTGAATAAAGGCGATATCGATGCAATTATCGCGACAATGACAATTTCAGAAGAACGTGCAAAAGAAGTTGATTTCTCAGACGTATATTTCAATGCAGGTCAATCTCTTCTTGTGAAAAAAGGAAGTCCTATTCAAAGTACTGACGACCTTACAAAAGATACAACTGTAATTGCTGTAAAAGGGTCTACTTCTACTGATAATATACGTGAAGCAGCTCCAGATGCACCCGTCTTAGAATTTGAAAACTATGCAGAAGCTTTCACTGCACTTAAAGCTGGAAAAGGTGAAGTATTAACAACAGATGACTCAATCCTTGCAGGAATGGCTTCTGAAGATGATTCATTTGAATTAGTTGGTGAACAATTTACAGAAGAGCCTTATGGGATTGCTGTGAAAAAAGGTGAAAAAGAACTTTTAGATGCGCTTAACACTTCGCTTGAATCACTAAAATCGAACGGTGAATTCGATACTGTTTATAACAGTTGGTTTGAAGGTTTGTTGAAGTAAAAGGGTGTTTCTATATTGGCAATGTATAGTTTCACAAAATAGTTTGATCAATCAGGATGGGCATCTATTGCCCATCCTGATTGAATTAAGTGAGGTGGAAAGATTGTGGATTTCTCAATTCTAATAAATTATTTCGATATGTATTGGGATGGGTTTAAAGTTACGTTATTAATTAGTCTTATCGCATTAATTGGAAGCTTTTTGATTGGTGCTATCGTCGCGGTAATGAGAATTATTCCGTTTGCACCGCTTCGTTGGATAGCCACAGCTTATGTAGAGTTTTTCCGGAATATTCCACTACTCGTTATTGTGTTTTTCTTTTATTTTGGGACTCCGTCCTTGGGACTACAGCTCTCAGGATTTACTGCAGGAACAATTGGATTGACTATTTATACGTCTGCTTTTATCGCAGAAGCGATTCGCTCAGGTATTTTGTCTGTTCCCAAAGGGCAAATGGAAGCTGCAAGGTCGTCAGGTTTAGGCTATGCTCAAACAATGAGAATAATCATCCTACCTCAAGCTATTAAAATTGTAGTACCTCCTATTGGTAACCAATTTATTAATTTAGTGAAAAACTCATCTATTTTGGCGCTCATAGCCGGTACGGAACTGATGTATCAAGCAGACCTTATTTCGGCCAAAACTTATGTAGTCTTTGATGTGTACATATTTGTCGCTTTATTTTATTTAATCATAACCATTCCATTAAGCTTAGGCGTATCTTATCTTGAAAAACGTCTTGCTAATAGCCATTAAGGAGGTGTCATAATGGATTTTTCAGGTGCATTTAGTCCAGATAATCTTAAATTTTTAATGGAAGGTTTTTATGTTACGTTAAAAGTTGCTTTTATTTCAATTTTTTTCAGTTTTATAATAGGTGGGGCAATCGGAACTTTACGATTTGCTAAAATACCTATCCTTTCAAAATTACTAGCGGTTGTTGTGGAAACAATCCGGAACTTGCCACTACTTCTGATCATATTATTTACTTATTTTGCACTGCCAGAGATGGGTATTAATCTCAGCATAACTGTTTCCGCTATTGTGGCATTGACTGTTTTTGAATCAGCGATGTTAGCTGAAATTGTCCGTGGTGGATTGAATTCTATTGAAAAAGGGCAAATGGAAGCAGCACGTTCATCAGGACTTACATATGTTCAAGCGTTGAGAACTGTTATTTTGCCGCAAGCACTTCGAAGAATGGTACCAAACCTTGTTAGTCAGTTTATATCACTTCTAAAGGATACATCGCTTGCAGTTGTTATAGCGCTTCCGGAGTTGCTTCATAATGCAAAAATCATTCAAGCACACTTTCCAAACGAAGTAATTCCAATCTTTATATTAATATCCCTTATGTACTTCGTTGTGAATTACGCTTTGTCTCTACTTGCACAAAGACTAGAATTGAAAACCACATAAATGTTTTTTAAAGTGGAAATCCCTTCGCTAATAGGCGAAGGGATTTTTTGCGTTCGGAATCCAATTTTTCATTGGGGGAAAGTTCCTTGCATTTTTTGAAGATATTACCCTCTGCATTCAATCGATCTAATGCAGTGTTGTAGATATATTTCGGAATAGGAAAAGAATCGGGCGTGGAGCGGAAATGAAAGAAATTATAGTGAATACGATAGTAATACAGGCCATATCTAACTTTCGTGTTTGTGGGTCTTAGAATTATAGGATAAAGGAGGTATAATAATGAATGCAGAAAAACTAAAACAGCTTGTCGCGTTATTCGGGGGATGGCTGTCAGCGTTACTCTTATATTTGGGTACTCTAAACGTCAAATTCGAATGGTTTGACCAGGAATCGATAACAGCACTTGAAACATTTCTAATGGCATCAATTCCATTTGCCATCGCATTATACGGTGTATACAAAAATAGCTACCGTTTAAGTAAAAAAGCGAAGATGCAAGAGGAGACCTTAAAGAAAAATGGATTGAAGTGATATAGTATAGAACTTTTTCAGTTCCCCAGAGGCATCCCTAAAGCGCTAAGCGATCTAAAATGTACACTCTGAATTAACAGCTCTATCAATAATGGAAACTCTAGCGAAGGCGCGGCAAAGGGGTAGCTGAAGCCCTGAGACTGGATGCGAAGCACATATCCAGGATCATGGCGAGAGGTATCCCCAAAGCGCCAAGCGATCTGCGAATTCACACTTCGAATTTTTCAATTCTCTCGATATCGAACTCCCCAGCGCGGGAAGCGGTCTACACTCCATACTCCGAACCCGCCCCTATACATAAGGAAGAATTTAAATATTATTATCAAAAACAAAAAAACACCATCCAATGAAGGATGATGCTTTTAGAAAAACCTTTGTTCCTAAAGGCTTTTTTCGGGTTTAACACCCAATGGTCCCGACTGGGCTCGAACCAGCGACCCCTACCTTGTCGAGGTAGTGCTCTCCCAGCTGAGCTACGGAACCGGGAATTTAAGTAGTGCTTCTGCTTACTGCACAAGTTCTATTATAACCAATCTGTAGAGGAAGTCAATACTTTTTGGGAAACTATTTTACTAGCGTATAATAAACGATAGAATCATGAAGAAAGAGGTGTTTTTAATCGACGTTCAATTCTCATTGCCGTTCGTTTACGATTTTGATCGAGCAATTGCGCGACTTGCAAGAGACCCTGTAAATACGGTGGATTTGCATAGTTGTTCAGTTCGCATTCCCATGAAGGAAGGGAATATTGTCCACTTACAAAGTACAGGCACAAAACAATTCCCTTCATTTAACATAGAAGAAGCGATTGATGAAAATCAAGTTAAAACGGTTAAGTCAATTTTTCACTTTGATAAACCGCTGGATGCCATCGGGAATCATTTTGCAAATACGGACCTTGGAGCACTTTTCCTCGAATATGAAGGAACGCCGCTTATAAAAAGTTTTTCTTTGTACGAAACTTTAATGAAAAGTATTATTCATCAGCAACTAAACCTTTCCTTTTCGCATACATTGACCAAGCGTTTCGTGGAAACGTTTGGTAGTGAGTTGGATGGTGTCTGGCGCTATCCCACCCCTGAACGTATTGCGTCCCTAGATGTCTCCACTCTGCGTGAATTGCAGTTTAGTTCACGTAAGGCTGAATATGTCATCGGACTGTCGCAAGCGATTGCAAAGGGGAAGCTGGACCTTGAGCGATTTACGCTAATGGATGATGAAGAAGTGACATCGGAATTGGTTGCATATCGTGGAGTGGGTCCATGGACGGCGCAAAGTTTTCTCATGTCAGGTCTTGGGCGTCCGAATTTATTCCCATTGGCGGATATTGGTCTACAAAATGCATTGAAAAAGTTATGGGGAATGGACCGCAAGCCTACGATCGATGAAATGCTTGTTCATTTTCCTGATTGGACACCCTATTTAAGTTATGCTGCACTTTATCTATGGCACAGTATCGAGTAAACCATATTTAAAAACAGCTTTCCCGGTAAATTACTGGAAAAGCTGTTGTATGGTCCATGTTAAATTAGTGTCATGAATTAGTATGTGGAATTCGTTATCAGTGTATGGGTTCTTCGATTTGTTGCACCTCATCAAAATAAAGGAAATTTTCTTCTTCAAGTTCAACCAGACGTTCTTTATTTATTCCCGATGAAAGATTACCTTCAAAGATTGTTTCCCACCAAGTATCAGTTGTTGTCATGTCCATTTCCTCCTTTAGATTCTTTGCTGTTTAAATTTTCTATTCCCTTCATTGCTGTCATTCAAAACGTGAAGGCGTGTAAAGGAATCCTAATACCTATTTATCTTTATTCAGCATTCATCTCTCACCTCCATAGGTTGGAGGTGAATGGGGTTTAATTCCTGTTCAGCGGGTATCCAAACGCCCGCTGAATAAAGATTAAGCCTCCGGCGGATGTCACAGATTTTGAAAGGAGTCAATGAAGGCAACCTAAGATCGCCGCGTCCTGCGGCAACGGTTGCATGACCTACATCCTGTAGGCCTCAAGCTCGATTCAAAATCTGGACGCAATTACGCCGAGGCGTAATTGATATTAGCTTTGTAAAAACGAACTTTCAAAAAGGGGTTGTCTAGATGAATAAGACTACATTTGCAATCGTCGGCACAGGAATTGTCGGTGAACGGATTATTAACCAATTGCGTAACAATGATGCTGCACTCATTGTGGCGCTGTTTGATGAAAATGACAAACGTCTTCAAGAAATGGCGAATACATATGGGCTTTATGCGGCATCCTCTTATGAAGAGGTACTCGCATTGAGACCGAACTGGGTCTATATTGGAACTCCGCCTGTATCGCATGCTGTTCTTAGTACGGAAGCGCTTGCACAAGGTTTGAATGTACTTTGTGAAAAACCGCTTGCACATAATGTTGCAGATGGATTGGTTATGTCTTCAGCCGCGGCGGACAAGTCGATTCAAACAGCAATGCATTTTCCATTGATCTACAGTCCATCAGTCAGGCATATGATGAAACTTGTTAATGAAGGTGAAATCGGTGAAGTTGTTCGAATTGAGTTGCAAACCTATTTTCCACATTGGCCACGCGTTTGGCAGCAAAATCCATGGATTGCTTCACGTGAACAAGGTGGCTTTACACGAGAAGTATTCCCGCATTATCTTCAGCTTATGTACAGGATGTTTGGTGAACTGGAAATCATCTCCCACCAGACCACTTATCCTATAGATGAAACGCTTGCGGAAACGAGCGTCATTGCATTTGGCGATACGGTAGGCGACATACCATTCCTCCTGAACGGCATTTCAGGAATCGGCCAACAAGAAGAACTGTCTTATACAGTATATGGAGATAAAGGTGTTCTGAAACTGCGCAATTGGTCGGAACTTAGCATGGCATTAAAAGACAGTCCTTTTGAGATATTGACTTCTTCTGATTCAGTGAAAACGCTTGTGGATGAATGTATTGCAGCCGTGAACGGGGAAGATGCGTTGCTTGTTTCATTCGAAGAAGGTCTTGAGATACAAAAAGTGATTGATATTCTTTTAGCATAATGATTGCAACCTCTACCTATTATATTTAAGATTATAAGAAATAGAATATGGAGGGATAACATGAATTTTACTGCACAAGACGTAGAATCGATGATATCTTCCCAGCGCTCATTTTATTTTACTGGGAAGACACGGAGCGCTGCATTCCGAAAAGAAATGCTCGGTAAGCTGAAGGAAGCGATTACCGCCAATGAAGTAGAAATCACGGAAGCCTTGCATAGAGATTTGCGTAAAAGCTCTTTTGAGTCCTATGTGACGGAAATTGGATTTGTCCTATCGAGTATTACTAATATGATTAAACATTTAGAAGACTGGATGGAAGAGGAATCAGTCAAAACGCCTGTCCACCTTCAACCTGCGAAAAGCTTCATCGTTCATGAACCTTATGGATCCGTCCTTATTATTGGACCTTTCAACTATCCATTTCAGCTCGTTATGGAGCCACTTATCGGAGCGATTGCAGGTGGGAATTGCGCCATCGTTAAACCTTCTGAGACATCTGTTCATACTGCGCATGTCGTTAATAAAATACTGACGGAAACTTTTGCGCCGGATTATATTCGAGTCGTAGAAGGAGAACAGGAAGAAACGTCAGCACTCATCCACGCTTCATTCGATTATATTTTCTTTACCGGAAGTGTGGCCGTTGGGAAAGTTATTATGAAAGCTGCGGCGGAAAGGTTAACGCCGATTACGCTTGAACTCGGCGGGAAAAGTCCGGCGCTTGTTGATCAGACAGCTGATTTACAAAAAGCGGCTGAGCGAATTGTTTGGGGTAAATTTTTGAATACTGGACAGACATGTGTTGCACCGGATTATCTTCTCGTCCATCATACTGTCAAAGAACAACTAATTAAAAATATTCAATCATCTATTCGTAAATTTTACGGAAAAGATATTTCGCAAAGTCCAGATTACGGAAGAATCGTCAGTGAAAAACACTTCAACCGACTCGCCGGAATTATTGATACGGACCGAACTCATGTAATAAGCGGAGGGAATTCTGACCGTTCTGACTTATTCATTGAACCGACACTTCTTGATAATATATCTTGGAATAGTGCTTCAATGGAGGATGAAATTTTTGGGCCGATTTTACCGATTTTGACATATGATAACCTTGACGATGCGCTTCAACGGATCCGTCAATTGCCGAAACCACTGGCCGCATATTTCTTTACTGAGAATAGTCGAGCTGCTGACTACTTCATTGAAAACCTTCCGTTCGGCGGTGGATGTATAAATGACACAATTGCGCATGTTGGAAACGTCAACTTACCATTTGGCGGAGTCGGTACTTCCGGAGTGAGTTCGTATCATGGAAAAGCTAGTTTTGATACATTTACGCATGCCAAGTCTATGATGAAAAAAAGTACAACCATTCCAATGTCACTTGCATTTCCACCATACGGCAATAAGCTGAAAATAGTAAAACCGCTCATCCGATAATGGATAGCGGTTTTCTATTCTTTAAGGTGTGAGAAACGGCAACAATCAAACGTTAGCTATTGACTATGAATGGTACTATGAATTGAAAAAAGTTAGAACAAAAGTATTCCATTAGGCACCTCGGTAAATCTACATTATACTTAAAATATATGATGTAAAACTTCGAAAAGTCGGCTACTTTTGAAGGGGAAGAAAGGGGACTTGAAAATGCAAACTGTATTTGATGAAAAACAGATTGTTACGCTACTTAAAAGACTTGTTGAAACACCTAGTCCATCGGGATATACACAAAAAGTGATGGAGCTAATTGAGCAAGAACTGAGCGATATCGGGGTATCCTACAAGAAGACAAATAAAGGAGCTATCATCGCTACGATTGAAGGTTCTAATACTTCACGTCATCGCCTGCTCACAGCACATACGGACACACTTGGCGCAATGGTTAAAGAAATTAAAAGCGATGGTCGTTTGAAGCTGGATATGATTGGCGGTTTCAGATGGAATGCAGTGGAAGGGGAATATTGCCTCATCCATACAGCTTCAGGGAAAGAAGTACGGGGAACAATTCTTATGCACCAGACGTCTGTCCATGTTTATAAAAATGCCGGAACAGCTGAACGAAGCGCAGATAATATCGAAGTACGTATAGATGAAAAAGTGACGAAAGCAGATGGAACACGTGCACTGGGTATCGAAGTTGGCGATTTTGTCTCATTTGATCCGCGTTTTGAAACGACAGAAAGTGGATTCATTAAATCACGTCATCTTGACGACAAAGCGAGTACAGCTCTCTTGCTCGGATTGATTCGTTCATTAAAAGAAGAAAAATTACAACTTCCGCATACGACGCATTTTTATATTTCCAATAATGAAGAAATCGGCTATGGTGGAAACTCTAATATTCCAGAAGAAACAGTTGAGTACATAGCGGTCGATATGGGCGCAATTGGAGATGGTCAAACCTCGGATGAATATACGGTTTCAATTTGTGCAAAAGATTCAAGCGGACCGTATCATTATGCATTGACGCAGCACTTATCGAATTTGTGTAAAGCAGGGGATATTCCGTTCAAACTCGATATTTACCCGTATTACGGATCAGACGCATCTGCTGCAATTCATGCGGGATTCGACGTTAAGCATGCGTTATTCGGTCCAGGAATTGAATCATCTCATGCTTTAGAACGGACACATACCGATTCACTGAAAGCGTCTGCGCAGTTGCTACGAGCATACGTGACTTCAGCAATGATAGATTAAATGGAGGGTTTTTATGGATACAAAAAATTTACTATCAATCTTACCTATTAAACAAATAACAGGGACACTCCCACCAACTGTGACAGATATTGCGGTAGATTCACGTTCGGTAAGTGCGGGAGGGATTTTCGTCTGTATCGAAGGGTTCACAGTGGATGGTCATAAGTTTGTGGATAAAGCCATTGAAAATGGAGCACGCGTTATCGTTGCTTCGAAACCCGTCAACGTCGATTTGACTAAAGTTGCTTGCGTGATGGTTGAAAATACTTCACGGGCTATCAGTTTGTTGGCACCACGGTTTTACAGCTATCCTTCAAAACGGCTGACGATGATTGGTGTAACAGGGACGAACGGAAAGACTAGCGTGAGTGGCATCATACAAGCAATACTCCAGCAAGCAGGTGAAGTATCAGCAGTTTCTGGAACAATTGGCTTTGAGTTGAATGGAACACTATATGAAACTGAAAATACAACAGCTGACGTACTGACGACACAGGGAATGATTGCCCGTGCATTGGAGGAAGGCTGTACAACAATGACGATGGAAGTTTCCTCACACGGACTCGTAGAAGGTCGTTTAGCAGGAACGGAATTCGATATTGCTGTTTTCACAAACCTAACGCATGACCATCTCGATTTCCATGGCACGATGGATCACTACGGTTATGCAAAAGGTTTATTGTTTTCACAACTAGGACAAGACATGGAGAAACGGAAATTTGCAGTCATTAACGCGGATGACGAATGGTCCAATAAGCTACTGGAAATGACTTCTTACCCAGCCTTTACATATGGCATTCAAAATGAAGCGGTATTTCGTGGATCGGATATCGAGCTTGCAGCAAACGGAACGGTATTTAAACTAACTTCACCTGATGGGGAGTTCCGGGTCGCTATGAATTTGATAGGCGAATTCAGTGTCTACAATGCATTGGCTGTAATCGCTGCTCTATACGCTAAAGGAATGGTTATAGAGGATATCCTAAATTACCTAGGGAAGATTTCAGCCGTCAAAGGTAGAATGGAACAAGTACCGACACAATTGCCGCTAACGATGTATGTCGACTACGCACATTCGCCGGATGCGATTGAAAAAGCGATTGCTGCAGTCCTCCCATATAAGAAGGAAGGAAGCCGTCTTATCTTCGTCATAGGGACAGGAGGCAACCGCGATCGGATTAAACGTCCAATCATGGCGGAAAAAGCATCTGTTGCTGATTATGTTGTCTTAACGACAGACGATCCGAGAGACGAGCCGTACGAGTCAATCCTGTCTGAATTGGAAGCTGGCATGCTGCATAAGCAGTATGCATGTATCGGTGATCGACCAAGTGCTGTGCGTCACGCAGTTTCAGTCGCAAATTCTGAAGACATCATCATATTTGCAGGAAAAGGGCATGAGGACTTTCAAATTATCGGCTCTATAAAACATCCGCATTCTGATGCAGAAATCGCGCTAGAAGAAGCGGAAAAGAAGTTTGGTACAGGGTTATTTATTAATTAATTGAAAGTTAGCTTGGTCCTGACTTTAGGAACTTTTTTTGCACTACCATCTCATTGGAACGTCCATCCGGGCGTTCTTTTTGTTCATGCAATAGAAAAGTGATAGGCGGCTTTGAGAATATTTACAAAACATTTACGCTCCATTCAAAATGGCTTAATAAAGGCGTGTTAATCTTTAAATGTACCAATACTCTAGACATAGGATGTGGTGATATGAAAATAATTAAAGATATGAAATTTAAAGTTGTCATCTCTTTTCTTGTGATTATGTTTCATACCCATCTGGCGTAGCGTATTGAACTATAAATAGTTATATCATTAAACGCTTCGGCGTTATTTTTTTATCTAAAATTGAACGTTTCTTAATGGGCGTACACAGTGCATAAAGGTCGTTCATCTAAATAGTGATCGTAACTAAAAACATCTCTCACAAGATGCTTTTTATTTGCTTGCAAAGCGAACATACATTCTGTATAGTGAGTGAAAAGGGGGAACGAATGTGCGTGGTCAATTATTGAAGTCAATGGAGTACAACGAGTCACTGGATATGATGTACATGGCTAAAGATGGTTCAATCAGTAAGCGAAGAATCAAAGTCATACAGGTTGGTGAGGTATCCTTCCGAGCTTATTGTCATCTTCGAGGATCCAAACGTACTTTTATTATTGATAATGTACTGGCACTTGTTCCCATCATTCGTAAGGAGAGTAGGGTAATCTAATGGCGTTTATTCCATCAGATGCATTACCGCATTTTGAAAATATGATTTACTTACCAATGGTTATAACAATTTTAGAGAGAGACCAGGCTCATTTAAATTGAAAAAGCCTTATGTAGAAATTATTGATAGTGCACTAAAAATCGTCCGAGCCGAATTAAAAGAAACGAATCTCTATGCCCGAAGTGAACATTTAAAGTTAATTAAACAAGGGAAAGACGGTACGTTTACTGAGTATGCCTTTTTCCATGGTGGCTATGAAGACAAAAGACGCTACATGAACATGCGGCTGCGCAACAGGACGGAAGAGCTAATATCTATTTACTTTGCAATGGTAGGAAATCAGAGCAGTAAAGGAGTAGCTTTAACGTGATAGATCAAAGCGCTGAGAAGCATGCTATGTCACTGTTGTTTCGAGAACATCTAGCAGATTTAAGCTGGTATAAAAAAGTCGATGAAAGTGACGGTAATACGGAAACCACTAAATGTAAAAATAACGGATGCACAAGGCTCGAAGCTAACCGAAGTTGACTGATTATGAAAGTGGTTGTAGATTTGTTGGTTTTTAAACAAAAGAAATAGGACGAAGGAAGACACGCGGATGGGGAAAACAGACATTTATGATTGCGTGCTCATCGCGATGATGTTAAAATCAGAAGTAATAGTATCGTGGTGATGGAGGAATAAAACGACCAATCCAATTACGGAAAGGTCGTTTTATTTTGTGTATTTTTGGGTGCGGGCCTGTTTAAACCTTTTATCTTTATTCAGCAGAAGACTCTCACCTCCATAGGTGGGAGATGAATGCAGTTTTTTTCCTGTTCAGCGGGTGTCCAAACGCCCACTGAATTAGGAGGAATGAAGTTCAATTCCTCCCTGATAAAGCCTCCGGCGGATGTCACAGATTTTGAAAGGAGTTAATCGAGCAAGCTCGATTCAAAATCTGGACGCAATTACGCCGAGGCGTAATTGATCCATGAAACGGTATAATAAACTTTAATACACTGGTTTTTTGTTGAATGCTTGTAGACCTGGATGCAACGGCATTTATTCAAATGATCTACTGCGGTTTACACTATGATAAACTTATGCTAAGAAAAGCAGAACAGAAGGAGATGCTATATAATGGACAAACCTATAAATGAAGAAATTGCGTCTCGTCGTACCTTTGCAATCATTTCTCACCCGGATGCCGGGAAAACGACAATTACAGAAAAACTTCTCTATTTTGGCGGCGCAATTCGTGATGCTGGAACAGTAAAAGGGAAAAAGTCTGGTAAATTTGCAACGTCTGACTGGATGGAAATTGAAAAACAGCGTGGGATTTCGGTCACTTCATCAGTTATGCAATTCGATTATGATGGAAAACGCGTTAATATTTTGGATACACCCGGGCACGAGGATTTCAGTGAAGATACTTACCGTACGCTTATGGCAGTTGATGCAGCGGTTATGATGGTCGACTCGGCGAAAGGAATTGAGCCGCAGACGATTAAACTATTCAAAGTATGTCGTATGCGTGGAATTCCGATTTTTACATTTATCAACAAAATGGACCGCTTAGGGAAAGAACCGCTTGAATTAATGGAAGAGTTGGAAGAAGTTCTTGGCATACAGTCTTACGCCATGAACTGGCCAATTGGGATGGGCAAAGAGTTCCTAGGTATCTATGATCGTTTTAATCAGCGTATTGAACAGGTTCGTGTCAACGATGAAAACCGTTTCCTTGCTATAAATGACGAGGGTGGCCTCGTAGAACCGCATCCGATGATGGAAACTTCGTATTACAAGCAGGCAATCGAAGATGTCCTTCTTTTAAATGAAGCAGGAAATGATTTCGATGAAGAGAAAATTGCAATTGGCGAATTAACGCCAGTATTTTTTGGCAGCGCACTTACAAATTTCGGTGTACAAACATTTTTAGAAACATTTTTACAATTTTCACCGCCTCCACAACCGCGAATAACAAAAGATAAAACAGAAATCGATCCGTATTCGGAAGAGTTTTCAGGGTTTATCTTTAAGATTCAAGCGAATATGAACCCAATGCACCGAGACCGTATCGCATTCGTCCGTATTGTTTCAGGTAAATTCGAACGTGGAATGAACGTAACAGTTCCACGAATTTCAAGGACATTCAAACTGACACAGACAACACAGTTTCTTGCAGATGATCGTGAAACTGTGGATGAAGCAGTTGCCGGAGATATTATTGGGCTCCATGATACAGGTAACTACCAAATCGGTGATACAGTAATTGGCGGTAAATCTAACTTCATTTTTGATGCGCTTCCACAATTTACACCGGAACTTTTCGTACGGGTAACCGCGAAAAACGTCATGAAGTCCAAACATTTCCATAAAGGGATTCTCCAGCTTGTACAAGAAGGCGCAATTCAATATTACCGGACGCTCCACACCGAGGATGTACTTTTAGGGGCAGTTGGTCAGCTTCAATTCGAAGTATTCGAGCATCGGATGAAGAATGAGTATAATGTCGAGGTACGTATGGAGCACGTCGGTTCAAAAGTGGCACGTTGGATTGTTAATGAAAGTGATGTCAAAGAATCAATGGCGGGTCAACGTGCAATGCTCGTAAAAGACCGCCACGATAAATTAGTATTCCTGTTTGAAAACGACTTTGCGATGCGGTGGTTCCACGATAAGTATCCAGATATTGAGTTATATAGTCTATTATAATCCGCTAATCCGGCAGGACGGTCTTTCCGTTTTGTCGGTTTTTTTATGGATAGGAAACGATAAGTTTAAATTGATCGTTTCTAGTTTCAGACCTCAGGTTCTTTGAGGTTCGACCTTTTGATAAAAGAGCAGATGATAGTGGCTCATGTTTGAAGAAGTGTCAATCTTTAACTATGATTGAAATAAAGAATTATTTGGGGAGAGGGAAATGTAAATGAAAATCAGTGACTTTTCTATTAAAAGACCTGTATTTACAATTGTGACAATGTTTCTAATCATCATTCTCGGAGCTGTGTCATTTTTTCGCATTCCAGTAACACTAATTCCGGAATTGAACCCGCCAATTGCAGTCGTAGTTTCTAGTTATCCAGGCGCATCTCCGGCTGAAGTGAGCGAGAAATTAACTAAACCGCTTGAAGCAAGTCTTTCAACTTCACCTGGTTTGAAATCAATGCAGTCTACCTCCCAGGAAGGGGCAAATTTCATCCTACTCATGTTTGACTGGTCGACGAACATTGATGAAGTCCAACTCGATATCATGCAGCGGGTCGATCAAGTTCCGGTTCCTGACGGGGCAAATAAACCCAGATTCATGAAGTTTGACCCGGCCCAGTTTCCGGTAATTCAATTGTCGTTGCATTCTACTACGGAAGACATTGATGTCCGAAAGATTGCCGAACAGTTGGAAACAGAATTACGGAGAACAAAAGGAGTAGCGAGTGTTTCTGTTTCAGGTCAACTTATGGAAGAAGTCCAAATTATTCTAGATCAGAACAAAATTGTGGCAAATGGACTTGACCAAGCAGGTATCGTGCAAATGATCCAGGCGAATAATGTATCGATGCCGGGTGAACCAATCGAGACTAGAGACGGAATGTTATTGACAACACGTATTGTCAGCACGCTCACGTCCATTTCAGATATCCGTGGCGTCACAGTAGGAACAAATCCACTCAGTGGCAAAAAGATAAAAATAGCCGATGTAGCGGACGTTGCGCTTGTAGAGTCTGAGACCGGAACAGAAACCCGTGCAAATGATCAGCAGGCAGTTTTAATGTCCGTATTGCAAGAATCGGGTGCAAATACTGCGGAAGTATCTACAGCATTCAAAACAGCGCTTGACAAGCTTTTAGAGAAAGAAGAATTCAATGGAGTCGAGTCAAATATTTTGTTTGACCAAGGAGATTATGTGAAACTTGCCATCGGAAATATTGGCCAATCTCTAATACTAGGCGGTATTTTTGCGATGCTCGTTTTATTCTTTTTCCTTCGAGGCATCAAGAGCCCAATTATTATTGGAATTGCAATTCCATACTCGGTTATTGTCACTTTCGTCCTCATGTATTTTGCGAACTTCTCGCTAAATATTATGACATTGGGTGCACTTGCATTAGGTATCGGAATGCTCGTCGATAATGCGATTATCGTTATTGAAAACATTGAACGGCATCTCACTATGGGGAAAAAGCCAAAGCAAGCTGCATCTGAAGGGACGAAGGAAATTGGCGGTGCGATTATAGCGTCAACATTAACGACGCTAGCTGTATTTGTACCGGTTGTTTTCATCAGCGGTTTGATAGGACAGATATTTACTGAATTCGCTTTAACAATTTCCTTCAGCTTATTTGCATCGCTTATTGTTGCTTTAACAGTTGTACCAATGATGGCAAGTCGTTTACTCAATAAACCGAAGGCCGACATGGAAGCGAGAAGACGTCGATCTAAAAAATTGAACAACTTTGAACGCTCGGTAAAATGGTCGTTGAAATATCGTTCTGTTGTTCTGGTATTTACAGTAGTCGTTCTACTACTTAGCGTTTTAGCCTTGACCAAAGTCGGAACAGAATTCCTGCCTTCAACAGATGAAGGATTTGTAAGTGTTTCGGTGAAGCTGCCGAATGGTTCATCTGCAACTACGACGGATGAAGTTGTGAAGCGAATCGAAACACAATTGAAAAAGGAAAGTGACGTAGAGGTATATGTCAGTCTAGTTGGCGGAACGCAACAGGATATAGCTCAAGGCACATCAAAAGCAGATCGTGCAGAAATATCTGTAAAACTGTTACCTCTTGCAGATCGTGAACGTTCTGTTTTCGAATTCGTCGATGATGTACAGCCTGAGGTATTGAAGGAAATCGGTGATGATGCGAAAGTTAGCTTTAACTTGCAGACCGCCGCGGGCTCAAGTCCGAATACATTGACGTTTTCATTGAAAGATACAAATGAAGAACAACTCAATGATGCAGTATTGAAGTTGAATCGGAAATTGGCCGACCTTGACTCAGTAACTGAAGTAACAAATAATCTTCAAGATACCGTGGAAGAGATACAAATCGAAGTGAATCCAGATAAAGCATCTGAAAAAGGATTAGCACCTTATCAAATTGCACAAACGGTCAACGACGTTACGCGTGGTTCATTTGCGACCCAAATTATTGGAGAAAATGAAGAAGTTTACGGTGTCTATGTTAGATACGACAAGAAATTCCGTAATAGCATAGAACGGTTGAAAAATATAAAAATGCGAACGCCTGCTGGAACTTTTGTGTCGCTAGGTGAAGTTGCTAAAATTAATATTGCAGAAGGACCTGTTTCCATACAGCGAGTCGACCAGGCGCACTCTGTTACATTCAATGTGAAATATATATCGTCCCAGTCGCTTGGGGATATGACTGAAAAAGTAAATAATACGATTGATACCCTAAAGTTACCTGAAGAGATAGATGTTTCATTCGGCGGTGACAGGGAGTTATTTGAAGGTGCCATTGATGATATGATTATGGCAATCCTGCTAGCTGTTGTCCTCGTTTATATTGTAATGGCGGCACAATTTGAATCATTTAAGTATCCATTTGTGATTATGTTCTCCGTACCACTTATGATTATTGGCGTAGGACTTGGATTGTTTTTGACGAATACGCCAATTAGTGTAACAGCGGTTATTGGTATACTCGTTCTTGTCGGGATTGTCGTTAATAATGGGATTGTCCTTGTTGAGTATATTAATCAGCGAAAAGAAGCGGGGCTAAGCTCATATGATGCTATCGTTGTTTCTGTCAGGGATCGGGTTAGACCAATCCTGATGACTGCACTAACGACTATTCTTGGCCTGCTGCCACTGGCACTAGGTATAGGCGAAGGGACAGAAATGAACCAACCGATGGGAATTGTAGTGATTGGTGGTTTACTGAGCTCGACATTGCTAACGCTATATGTTGTACCCATCATCTACAGCCTGTTTGATCGACAAACGAGAAAACGAGCGGTTGAGAAGAAATAATGGAAATGTCTCCTTTTCGAAGGAGGCATTTTTTGGCATACAAATGTAAAATAGGGGGGCAGGACATAAACTCATTTACAATTGTCAAAGTGAAATTATATTAATGACGATATATGTTGAAATAAAGAATCCAGCTGAATCATCAGCGGCACTGGTATGTATATTCTTGAGAGAGTTGTAATTCGGAGTGTGGAATATCTACCGCTTGGCGCTCTTGGGATGCCTCTGGCCCTAAGCCTGGATTAACGCTTCGCATCCAGTCTCAGGGCTTCGGCTACCACTTTGCCGCGCCTGCGCTGGGGTGTACTTTATTGAAAGTGATTTTGAGATGTATGGACTGAGATTATAATGTGATTACTATTTGATATTAATTTCATTGAAGAAAGACGCACTCCATGCAAAATGCCTTTTCCCCGATAATGAAATACGCTTTCCTACATAGAGACTATCCAGCGAAGGCGCGTCTTCGTGGTAGCCGGAGCGATAAGACTGAAAGTGGTTTCCTTTCTGGCTTATCGCGGGAGGCATCCACAAAGCGTCGAAGCGGTATTAGCAGGACTTCCTGAAGTCCATTCCATCTATCGAGAGCTCTATATAAGAAAAATAGCGAATATCAAATAAAAGTAGGAAGCCTTATAATTTACTTTTGGTCGAACTATGCTATAATAAATCAAAAGCACCCGAACTTAATAACTTTTGACTTTTTGTCAAGGGGGAGTAGCTATAGGGAAACCTATTTCATAGTCGTCAATACGTGGCTTGTGCCATCGGTTATGATAGCTGGATTTTTACAAGACTAAAATTCCGACTTAGCGAGACCTTTGCCTTTTATTAGGTGAGGGTCTTTTTTATTCGTGAAAAATTAGGAGGAATCGATTTGGACGCAATATTATTGGAATACGCATGGGTACTCGTTGTACTTATCGTATTAGAAGGATTACTAGCAGCAGATAACGCGGTTGTTATGGCAGTTATGGTTAAGCACTTACCGCGCGATCAACAAAAGAAAGCACTCTTCTACGGATTATTTGGTGCATTTGTCTTCCGTTTTGCAGCATTGTTTATGATTACAATCCTTGTGAACTATTGGCAAATTCAAGCACTTGGAGCAGCATATCTTTTATTCATCTCGATTAAAAGCCTCATTGATCAGCGAAAAGATGAAGATCCACATCCCGATGCGAAAGTACGCAAAAAATCTGGTTTCTGGATGACGGTTGTGAAAGTCGAACTTGCGGATATTGCATTTGCGCTTGATTCAATGCTTGCGGCGGTTGCACTTGCTGTAACGTTGCCTGAGCTTGGGAACTTCCAAGTTGGTGGTATTAATGGTGGACAGTTCACTGTCATGCTATTAGGTGGAATTATTGGGTTAGTCATCATGCGATTTGCAGCACGTCAATTCGTTACTCTGTTAGAAAAATTCCCTTCATTAGAAACAGCAGCATTTCTTATCGTTGGATGGGTCGGTGTCAAATTACTTGTTCTTACATTAGCGCATCCAGGCGTGGGTATCCTTGCTGAAAGCTTCCCACATTCAGCATTATGGAAAACAACGTTCTGGATTGTCCTCGTTGGAATTGCAGTTTTTGGTTACTTAGCAGGGATTCGACAAAATAAGAATAAAGCTTGATTTTAAGGACAGTCGTGCATTTGTACGGCTGTTTTTTTGTTTATAAAAAGTTCGTACTTTCTTTTTTCGTGCAACTTCTCTAAAATAGGTACGACACCTCTACAGTGGTGAAAGGAGCGGGGATAAGAGTGAAATTCAATCGCGAGAATTTACGCAGGTTCACACCTGCCCAAGTAATTGTGTTTTATTATTTTCTGGCCATTGCATTCTCATTATTACTTCTGAATCTTCCAGGCGTTTACTTGCCTGGCGTAAAGGTGAGTTTTATTGATAGTTTGTTTACCGCCGTCAGTGCAGTAAGCGTTACGGGTCTGACACCTATCAGTATTGTAAATACATACTCAGTTTTCGGGATTTGTATGTTGATGTTGGTTTTACAAATTGGCGGGATAGGAATTATGTCGATAGGTACATTTTTTTGGCTGCTCGTCAAAAAAAAGATAGGTTTGCGTGAAAGACAGCTAATTATGGTCGAACATAATCAATACAACCTCGCCGGACTCGTTCATCTCATAAGAGAAATTGTGAAAATAATAATCTTAATTGAAATTATTGGCGGACTCATTTTTACAATGTATATCATGCGTTATTATGATTCGTTCAGCGAAGCGTTTCTAAACGGTATGTTTATGTCTGTTTCAGCAACCACAAATGCTGGATTTGATCTAACAGGCACTTCGTTAACAGGTTATTTTAATGATTACTTCATTCAATCATTGACGATGATTTTGATAATACTAGGTGCAATCGGATTCCCTGTTCTCATCGAAGTCAAAAGCTTCTTCTCTAAAAAAGTTCCTCATTTCCGTTTTTCATTGTTTACCAAAATAACGACAATCACATTTGGTATTTTACTCGTTTTTGGTGCATTAATGATTTTCATATTGGAATCTGTAAACTCATTTAAAGGGATGGCGTGGCATGAGAAGATATTTACCGCGTTATTTCATTCAGTGTCATCGAGATCTGGGGGACTGACAACGTATGATATAACGAAATTCAGTGAAGCGACCGATATTTTCATAAGTTCGTTGATGTTCATCGGCGCATCGCCGAGTTCCGTAGGTGGTGGAATCCGTACAACGACATTTGCAGTTGCACTCCTATTCCTCATCAACTTTGCACGTGGAAATCAGGTTATTAATGTCTTTCATCGGCAAATTAAATTAATAGATATTTTCCGTTCATTTGCTGTAATTATTCTAGCATTGGCAATGGTTATGACAGCACTTCTAGTGTTGCTTATTACAGAACCAGGCGTCCCAGTTGTTGCTTTGTTGTTTGAAATAACCTCTGCATTTGGAACGTGTGGAATGTCGCTAGGGATTACGTCGGATCTCTCTGTAGTTGGGAAAGGGATTATTATGATTCTTATGTTCATCGGACGAGTAGGGCTTATATCGTTCCTCTACACATTAGGAGGAAAAACGAAAAGTTTGCATTATCAGTACCCGAAAGAACGGGTCATTATTGGATGAAAATAAAAGCGTTAAAAGCAAAAAAACATCAAATTAGCTTCCCACAGTGTAAGAAAAAAAGGCTGTCCCATATCAAGATGGGGCAGCCTTTATTCAATGGACCAGTGACTTTTCTAAAAACATGAGTTGCGGTGTATCATCATGTCTGAAGACAGTTATGAGATATCCAGTAGCATTCTGGACAACACCAATTTCAACGTCTTCAGGTTGGACTGCTATAGGTGTGATGAAAGTTTGTTTTCGTATATTTCTTGCATTCAAGCCTAAAGAACTAAACGAATCTCCTAGTAAAGCAGGATTTTCTAGAAGGAGTTGTTCAATGGAAGACCGTTCCTCAATCGGCATATCATCTTGCCACCATATTTTTCGCGGTTGGAACTTATGATGAGCAAGGTAGTCCATTTTTAGAAGACTTCGTGCGATATCCATGTCTGCACTGCCATCTTCCATAAGGAAATCATGCAATCGAATGAATAAATCCTCCAATTGATGTCCAATTCTTGACCAGCCCCGATTTTCCCAATAGGATCCAAACTGTTGGAAGAAGTCGAATGGTGTTTCGAAGACTTCAGAGACAACATACTCGACTGTTCTTGGTAAACGATTGTCGTTCCAATACTTCTCAAGGACGTCTTCGGTTTGTTTGATACGTAAGATATCATCGAACGTCAATACGTTATTTGAAAAGATCTCATAGGGTGCTTCATCGATAAAGTCATATCCGAACTGTTCGGCTTGGATGCGCAATCCCGTTCCACGTAGCAGTTTTAGGAAGCCGAGTTGCAATTCCTCCGGGCGCATGGCGAAAACTTCATTGAAGGTATTGCGGAAAGATTGATAATCTTCCTCAGGCAGCCCAGCGATTAAGTCCAGATGCTGCTCGATTTTTCCACCCGCTTTCACCATATTGACTGTTCGTGAAAGTTTTTCGAAGTTTTGTCGCCGTTGTACTAACTCGTTTGTTAAATCATTAGTGGATTGAACGCCAATTTCGAATCTGAATAGTCCTGCGGGCGCGTTTTCATTGAGAAAATCAATAACTTCGGGACGCATGATGTCGCCCGTAATTTCAAACTGAAAGACGGTACCCGGTTTATGTTCATCAATCAAAAATTGAAATATATCCATTGCATAGCTTCTGCTAATATTGAACGTGCGGTCGACAAATTTTATTGTTTTAGCACCATGTTCCATCAAATAGCGTATGTCATCCTTAATCGACTCGCGGTTGAAATAGCGGACACCTACTTCAATGGATGACAGACAAAATTGACAAGAAAAAGGACATCCGCGGCTCGTTTCTATATATGTCACTCTTTTACCAAGGTCAGATATATCCTCGTTGAACTTGAAAGGTGAGGGGAGTTCGCGCAAGTCCAGTTTTGGACCGGGTGCTGTAATTTTTAGCTGATTATTTTGTCTATAAGCAATACCCTGGACTGCGGTTATATCGGCATTTCCAGCAAAGACATCCAGTAGATGTTTAAAAGTTCTTTCTCCTTCACCAATGGCGATGACATCAATTTCGGGAACACGCTCCAGCCAATAATCATAATCGTAGGTCACTTCAGGTCCGCCTGCGATAATTTTTACATCGGGTTTGACCTTTTTTAACATGCGTATCACTTTAATGGTTTCTTCAATGTTCCAAATATAAAGGCTGAATCCAACAATATCCGGATTTTTTTGGTATAAATCTGATACAATATTCATTGTAGGATCTTTTATTGTATATTCTGCAATAACCGAATTGTACTCAGGCATTGCAAATGCCTTCAAGCAACGTACGGCTAGATTCGTATGTATATATTTTGCGTTAAGCGTTGATAGTATAATGTTCATGAACAAGCTCCTTTTTTTATCTACTTCATCATATAATTCGAAAAAAATTAAATATAGGTACAAAGATCTATTTATAATGCAACCTAAATATGGAATAATCCAAGTAAGGTGATTATTGTAAAAATTTGATATTTCAGCATGAATCATTGTCATATTTCATATTGTTTTGAAACGGGAACAGGGGGCGTACGCTTGAACTGTAAAAAGGGAAAAGTAATGCAACACATAACTTTCATGTTGGATAATGCAAACAATTCGGGTACAGTTTTTGATAATAAGGGTTTGCTTTTATATGCAAATAAATCATTCAGGAAAAACTGTGGCACTAGTGAAAAGAATAATATTCGTGATTACCTCGTTGGTCCGACTAATGAATTGTGGGACAATAAAACAAATCTTGTTACTGAATTTAAGGATAAGACATTAAACTTAAATATTCAATTAGTAGGCAGAATATGTGCTGTTAAAATGCATCTGATGTATCTTGAAGATGTCCAACAAACGATTGCACTATTCGATATTCCACAGATTTTTCCGGATATTGCAGAAAAAACATATATAAATGCTTTCCGTAGTTCAGACAATTTTTTGATATTCACGGACATTCAAGGAGCAATCTGTGACGTAAATGAGATGCACTCTGAATTTTTTAATTTACCAAGAGATTATTTTGTAGGAAAGCCGGCTAATGTAGTCTTAGAATTATTGAATGTAGAAAATGAAATACTGATTGATTACTTTAAAAGCATAAGACTTTATAGCTGTGCAGAAATGACAGTCATGTATGAGCGTTCACTTCAAGATAGTAGATATTATAACGTTATCACTTCATTCGACAGTGAGACTCAAACGTATCTGATACGGATGAGAGATCATACAGAAAAGGTTGCTATAGAAAAGCATTTGGCGCATTCAGAATCATTATCGACTCTAGGTGGGCTAGCAGCAAGTATCGCTCACGAAATTAGGAACCCAATGACGACCATGAAAGGTTTTGTTCAATTACTTAAGATTTCAGCAACATCTGACACGATGAAGTACTTAAATGTCATTGATGAAGAAGTTCTTAGGATGGAATCGATATTGACAGAAATGCTTATCCTTTCAAAGCCCAGCATGAACAAGAAGATGACCTTCTGCTTGGAACTCCTCGTTGCAGATATGATTGAGGTTATCCAACCGAAAGCTTTAATGGATGGCATCACTATATCGCAACAAATAGGAGCTATTCAAGAGTCATTGATTTTCGGCGATCCCGATAAAATTAAGCAAATTCTTCTGAATCTGTTTAAAAATGCACTTGAAGCAATGACTCCTGGAGGCATACTTACAACTTCCTTGGATTTGGATAGCTCAGGAAAAATAATCTTAAAGGTTACCGACACTGGAAAAGGAATGGATGCGATGCAAGTGAAGCAGGTTTTCTTGTCGTTTTTTACTTCCAAATCGAATGGAACAGGACTTGGGCTGCCATTTGTTCTGAAAATAATCGAAGAACATGGTGGAATGATTGCTGTCGAAAGTGAAGTTGGTAAGGGTACGACCTTTATACTAACATTTCCTCCAGCAATTGCACATGGAGCTGAGAAGGTTTTAAATAACAATAGTGTATTGTCGACGCAATAAGCGCAATCTAACGACTTTCATGCCTTTTGACATCAATGCGTTCTAACCGCTATAATGAAGGCAACAATGGAACGGGATATAGAAGGTGGCACTGAATAATGACAAAAGATACAGAACGGGCATTAAAACTATTTATCGTTTTATCTAGAGCAAGCAAAGTGATATTGGAAGAGGCGCATAGGACAAGTGAAAAACATGGGCTTAACCCTACTGAATTTGCTGTTCTTGAACTGCTGCATCATACTGGGAGACAGCCGATTCAAAAGATAGGACAAAAAATCTTACTACGAAGTGGTTCAATGACATACGTGGTTGATAAACTTGAAAAAAGAGGTTTATTGGAACGTGTTAATTGTGAGGCGGATAAGCGCGTGACATATATGTCAATTACAACTGCGGGTGAGGAACTCATGATTTCCATATTTCCGGAACACGCAGCTAATATTAAATCGATTATGACATCACTTACAATCGAAGAACAAAATCAGGCAATTGAATTGTTACGGAAGCTAGGTCTATCCGTAAAAAATCTATCGTAAAATCCGCTTGTATGCTGATAGAATCAGTGCAGTCGAAGGAAGAAATAGAAAAGCGCCAAATGGATATGTTCCATTTGGCGCTTTTGTTGTACTGCTATTTAGCAACAATTGTTTCGCTCATACGTAGAAAACTTTCAAAATGGTCTTCGTTTAGGGAATCATAAATTGTTAGGCGAACAATCATATCCCCGCGTTCGAAGAGAATACCTGTAACGGACGTGGTTTCAGCTTTGACAGAAAGAACTTTTGCGTTCTCGATGTTTTCCCCAACTGGAATTGACGTTTCGTCTGTAACTTCAACAGGTGTGCCGCCATCACTGGATGCTTCTAGCACAGCGCCCATATTTTCAAGTAAGTAATCATAAGTACCTTCTTCTACTGGCATGGTTTCAATACGCATGAACACAGATTCGTCTTCTGTTGCCATAAGAACGTCCTTGCCGGGCTCTTCACTTGTTAATGTATACTTCGGAAGAACAGAAATAGAGTAATTTTGTTCATCGCTATCTGTCAATTTGCTATCTTTCATGAAATCTTCTTTGGCGTCATTGCTTGTCGTCTCATCTTCTACTTCTGTTTCTTCTGGTACAACATCTTCTTCTTCGACAACTTCATCTGAACTTTCATCTTCAACGACTTTATCTGTCTCTTCGACTACATCCGTTGAACCATTTGTTGTTTCCTCGCCAGCATCGGGATTTGTACCGCATGCTGTCAGAAGTAAAGTGGTCGCGACTGCTACTAGCAGTAAATTCCATTTTAATTTCATCGTAAATCCCTCCTTATTAAATTTAGACGCATGAAACTCATAAATGTTGCATAACTCTTTATACTTTACTAGTTTGCCTTATTAAGAGCAGAACGTAAAGTGATATCCACCTGTTGCTTTTTTCTTTGTCACTTTTCAAAGTTGACGGAATTTGATGGTGATTTATTATCATTTTAGAAGAGTATTGCTGTATAATAATATTTTAACTATCTTTTATATTTGGAGGGATCATCTTGGAATGGAGTCTTGAAGAAAAAATTGAAATGATGCGTGAAGAGATGATTGAACGAGCGTTGAAAAAAGGACTGAATGCTGACGAAACGATAGTACTTAGCAATGAACTTGATTATCTCATGAATCAGTATGAAGAAGAAAAAAATAACTTTTGAGCAATGAAAAGATTTAGCACATATAACTTTATCTGTTACGGAAGAAGAAGGAATCACATTTTTAGATGACCTAGAAAAAATATTTTACAAACAATGTTTAATAACCTTGGAAAAGGGGGAAATTAAGGTAGAACACAGCAACATTCTCATTTCCCCCTTTTGAGGACGGAACCCTATTCACAGGGTCCGTCCTCCTTTTTTTGAAAATTTAAATGAATGATGGAAAAAAAGATTTTCTTTGATACGATAAATAGTGCTACTACTAATTAGGGGGAATCGTATTGAAAATAGAAAAGGTGGCATTTATCGGGACAGGTGTAATGGGGGCCAGTGTTATTAAACACTTACTGAAGAACAATTATAGAGTGAACATGTACACACGTACAAAAGAAAAGGCGGAGCCACTCATTGAGGCAGGTGCAACCTGGTCGGATACGATCGGGGAAGCTGTGAAGGGTGTAGACCTGGTCTTCACGATGGTCGGCTATCCGACAGATGTAGAAGAAATCTATTTTGGTGAGAATGGGATTTTTAAAAATGGCAGGGCGGGACAGATCCTTATAGATATGACGACATCTAGTCCTGCGCTGGCGAAACGAATTGCAGAACAAGGGGGCAACCTGCAGATGTCGGTGATAGACGCACCTGTTTCAGGTGGGGACATCGGTGCAAGGAATGGAACGTTGTCGATTATGTGTGGTGGTGACGAAAAAACGTTTAAAGCAGTCCTTCCGATTCTATCAAACTTCGGAGAACAAATTGTTTATCAAGGAACGGCCGGTGCTGGACAGCACGCTAAAATGTGCAATCAGATTGCAATTGCTTCAAATATGATCGGTGTTTGTGAAGCACTAGCGTATGCTGAAAAAGCAGGGTTAAATACTGAAACAGTCCTGAAATCCATTTCAACTGGGGCAGCGGGTTCATGGTCACTGTCGAACTTGGCACCGCGTATGCTTAAAGGAGACTTTGAACCAGGTTTTTATGTTAAACATTTTTTGAAAGACATGAATATCGCTTTGACAGAAGCGGAAGAAATGAATTTAACGCTTCCGGGTTTACAGCTTGCGCGTGAAATGTACGAGCAGCTTGAACAGAAAGGCTTCGCGGAAAAAGGGACACAAGTTCTTTATAAAAGATATGAATAAACCTCAATAATAGCTAAAATAGACCGAAAATAGAACTAAGGGATGAATCTAATCAATAACGATCATCAATAGGTGGGAGATGGACATATGAACACGATAAAATCCGATGAAGTCACATATGAAGTTTTTGAATTTGTAGAGTTTCAAGTCGGACAAAGTAATTTTGGACTGAGTATTCAACATGTTCGTGAAATTATTCAACCTGTTCCAGTAACTGTCTTGCCACATTCCCATCCATTTATCGAAGGAATTATACAATTACGGGGCGAAGTGCTTCCGGTCATTGATTTGAGGAAGGTAACAGGAAATACAGATTTTAATGACACGGAGGAATCGAAGTACATCGTAGCGGAATTCGATGGCATAACAGTTGTTCTGGATGTGACGAGTGTCACACAGATTCAACGCATTAATTTCACTGATATTGAACCTGCTTCAGACATGTATATGGGTGATAAAGTACCCGTTTCAGGCGTTATCAAACGAGACAATGGCATGACGCTCCTCGTCGATTTTGAAAAAGTGATTGCGGAACAATTTAAATAAACATGGAATAGTTCAGGTGAATTTGAATAA
Organism: Sporosarcina sp. Y838; assembly: GCF_056786515.1. Classification (NCBI taxonomy): domain Bacteria; kingdom Bacillati; phylum Bacillota; class Bacilli; order Caryophanales; family Caryophanaceae; genus Sporosarcina; species Sporosarcina sp. Y838. Next base: position 286,021 of record NZ_JBXCJD010000001.1, read on the forward strand.
ACTGACTGAATCCTAATGATCAAGATAGGATTCAGTCAGTTTCATTTTCCGTCTAAATAAGAGGAGCGAAAACTTTGAGTGTTTTGCATCGTATGGATTGATTTTTTTGGAGGAACCTTTTTCTTCTCGCGTGTTTTCTGCTGAAGTGGTTCTACATAATTGGAAAGAATTTCACGAGCTGTTTTAAGGCTCATTCGTTCTTGTGGGTTACGAGATGTCGGATCTTGTTGTCCGAGGTGTGGAAGTGTGTTGAAGTCTTCTTTTTCCGGGAGTGTGTGAAAGAGGAATTCGTCACAACGAACGAGGACCGTGGAATGCTGCTTGCTAAATTTCGGATTATCGACAAAGTGCAATCCGATTTTTTCTGCGTTGCCTGAACGAATCAGTTTATCAATCGCCATTTTTTTAAATGCATAAAGTTGTTTATTATCAGGAGCAGTTTTAGCGTGTCGATTTACTGTATAGATGGCAATTGCCAATTGACGGATTGAATGTTTATGTTTCAAAATAGGCCTCCTTTATAAATGATTGTGTGATTGCATATGTTTCGATAATACCAAGAATGATAAGAGTTGTATACCTCCTTACACAAATAGTTGTGAAATCACGGAAAATTTAATTAGTACCCTTATGAATACATGGTCTTCTGTAAATGGTACAAACTATTCTTGAAGTACAAACAAAAGAATTGAATAGATTGTTGTTCGGTGAAACTTTAAGCATACAGACTATAAATGGAGGCACTCATGAGAAAAACTGAAGCAGAAGACCAGATAGATAGAATAGTAGAATCCTCTATTTTTAATCATTCTTTCAAGATGTCCGTACTAATTAGGAAAAATGAAAAAGAGGGGTTTGATGTACTTTATGCGAATGCATTAGCTTTGCAATACTTTGCTAGAGAAGCCCCGTCATCAGCACAAGAATTTTTTGGTGATATGTGGGAATCGTTTATACAGATTATACATAAATATCATAATCATTTCGATTTTGCAACTGAAATTCAAATAATGCAAAACGGACTGAAGGTATTACTCGAATTGGATTTCCAATTCCACGCAAAAGAGTATGAAAGTGAGTATATCTATGTTGAATTACGTGAACGAATGGATATAGCCGCGGAAAGGGAATTACAAACAGAATTGCAAAACAAATATAATTCTGTTATTGACCACAATATAGATCCGATTATAACTATTAATCAAAGCATGAAAATTATCGATGCCAACCGTGCAGTTCATTTAGCATTCGGTTATCGTTTTAAAGAACTTTCCGGCCGTACATTCATTGATTTGCTAGGTGAGGATAAAATAGCTGAGTTTCAACAAATCCTGCACCGCGCACTATCTGGCGAATCAATGGAGATGGAAAGTTCGACCTTCTTCCACAAACGAGGCCACTTATTACCTACTTATATGAAGCTGATTCCTGTCCTCGTGGTTGAAGAAGTAAAAGAAATTCACCTGATACTACGGGATACTTCTGTCAATCAAAGAAATAATGAAAAACTTCTTTATTTATCTTATCATGACCATATGACAGGTCTATGGAATCGCCGTGCGATGAAGGAGCATTTCACTGAAGACGCCACCTATGCTTTGAAAAGTGATGAACGACTATCATTCATACACCTTGGCCTAGATCGTTTTAAGATGATTAATGAATCGCTTGGACATAATGGTGCAGATAAAATTTTGAAAATCGTTGCAGAACGCTTAAAAGTAATTTGTCCCCCATCGGGAAGAGTGTACCGTAATGGAGGAGATGAATTTATCGTCTCCTTGCAAAATCATTCTGTTTCAAAAACGGAGAAATTTGCGCAAAAATTATTAAATGATTTTGGAAAACCTTTTTACTTCAACCATCAAGAATATTTCATATCTGCGTCCATAGGTATTGCTGTGTATCCAGAGGATGGAAAAACGCTGGAAGCTTTGTTGCGGAAGTCAGAACATGCTCTTACCTTTGTGAAAGATCGAGGTCGTTCTCATTATCGTTTCTATCGTGAAGAGATGAATTCAACTTTCCCTGATGAAGCATTGATGGAATCGCATTTACGTAGGTCGATTGAACTGGAAGAATTGGCAATCCATTATCAGCCCCAAATCGATTTGAAAACGGGCCACATTAGCAGTTTCGAGGCACTTCTTAGGTGGAATAACCGTAAATTTGGATTTGTTTCACCCGCACTATTTATCCCGATTGCAGAAGAATCGGGTCTCATACATGGGATAGGCGATTGGGTATTGAATCAGGTATGCAGTCAGTTGAAAGAATGGCAGGACAAAAGGTTCAAGGCGGCACGGATTGCTGTAAATATTTCACCAAAGCAGTTTAGAATGGAAGATTTTTCAGAGAAATTAAAAAGTAAAATTTTAAGTTACGGCATTGTACCTTCTTCCTTGGAAGTGGAAATTACAGAAAGTGCATTGACAGAAATGAATGAAACGCTTAAAACACTCAATGACCTAAAGGAGATTGGTGTAATAATTTCTGTCGATGATTTCGGCACAGGATATTCGTCACTTAGTTATTTGAATCAGTATCCAATCGACATCATTAAAATCGATCGTTCTTTTATCAAAGATATTGAAACAGATGTGAAAAATGAAGCAATTGCGAAGACAATTATTAATCTGGCTCATAACTTGGGAATGGAAGTTGTTGCTGAAGGGGTTGAAAGGGATTTGCAGGCTCAGATTCTCCTGGAGGCCAAGTGTCAGAAAGCACAAGGATTTTTATACAGCAAAGCGATACCTATAAAGGAAATCGTTGAAAAATATTTTGTATAGAAAAACATGCATGACAACTGGAAAAGTCCTAAAAGATGAGTGTGAATCAGAAATTCTGCTAATACCGCTTCTAAGCTTTGTGGATGCCTCCCGCGATAAGCCGGAAAGGAAACCGCTTTCAGTCTTATCGCTCCGGCTACCACGTAGACGCGCCTGCGCTGGATATTCTATGTATGAAGGTACATTTACTTGTCAGGATTAGATTTGCAATCCGTAGTCTGTCTTTCTTCAATGTAATTTGAATCAATTAGTACTCATATAATAATTTCATTCCATACATCTCAAATAAACTTTCAATAATGGAACAACCTCAGCGCAGGCGCGGCAAAGGGGTCGCCGAAGCCGTGAGACTGGATGCGAAGCGTTAATCCAGGCTCATGGCCAGAGGCATCCCCAGAGCGCCAAGCGTTCTTCAATCCACTTTCTGAATTGACAACTCTCCCGATAATGTACACACCAGCGCAAGCGGATTCAATGGGATTCTTTAATTTAACTTATATAGACACATTAATTACTTTCTAACGATAAACAGGACAATCCATTCTATTAATCTCGTCATGTAGCAAATAAAATGATACAATAATGAGTGAATATTCATTCATTACGAGGGGGAATTGAAATGTTTGAAGAAAAGGTATTTATTGTCACTGGTGGATCGAATGGAATGGGGAAATATATGGCGAAGAAATTTGCAGCTGAAGGTGCCCAAGTTGTTATAACAGGCAGGGATATGGATAGATTGAAACTAGCGCAAGAAGAAATTGGCGATCATGCCCACGTATTCCAGATGGATGTACGAAAAGTAGAAAATGTGGATACATTAGTTGCTTTCACTGATGAAAAGTTTGGTAGAATCGATGGTCTCGTTAATAATGCAGCGGGAAACTTTATTGTTAAAGCAGAAGATTTATCGCCAAATGGCTGGAATACTGTAATTGATATCGTCTTAAATGGAACATTTTACTGTTCGAGTGCTGTCGGGAAATATTGGATTGAAAAAGGTCAAAAAGGATCGATTTTAAATATGCTTGCAACATATGCGTGGGATGCAGGAGCAGGTGTTGTTCATTCCGCAGCAGCCAAAGCAGGCGTAATGTCGTTAACAAGGACACTAGCGGTTGAATGGGGTACACAATACGGAATTAGGGTGAATGGGATAGCTCCGGGTCCAATCGAGCGCACAGGAGGCGCAGGAAAACTCTGGGAATCAGAAAAAGCTGCGAAACGTACATTGGCTTCAATTCCTTTAGGTCGTCTCGGACAGCCGGAAGAAGTCGCAGAACTGGCTGCATTCATCATGTCCGATAAAGCATCTTATATGAATGGAGAAATTGTTACGCTTGATGGTGGCCAATGGTTAAAAAGTTATCCGTTTTGATGATTAACTATTTATAAATAGTGCATCCTACCTTCGAAAGGAGAGATGTACGCTTGGATATTTGGACAGTACCATTTGTCATCGTTGTTTTGATCATCATCTCGATTAGTGTTGTTTCCGTATGGAAATGGAACAAGGCATTTGCAGTTATAAGTGGACAAGATATCCAGACTGCTGCAGAGAACGAAGATCATCCGTTTACTTTAAATCCAATTATTTGGATTTCTCTCACCGCTGCATTCTTCATTTTAATTGTCATTTTCTATTATGCAACCTCTTCTTAATCGGAGAGGTTTTCTTTGTCAAATTGAGGAAAGAAAGCCCTTCTTATGATATGATAGATATGTAGTTTTTAGGTGAATAGCAAAGCTACAGAAGGAGCAGATTTACATGATATCTATTAATAATAGGGATTTTCTTTTTACACCAATCGCGGAATTTATCATATCGTCTGAAAAAGTTGCCCACGTGCAGGTTGGCAATAATGCGGAGCACGCTCTCCTTGTTCTGACAAAAACAGGTTATTCAGCTATACCGGTCCTTGATGCGAAATATCATCTCAAAGGGTTACTTAGTATGGGAATGATAACAGATTCGATTTTGGGTCTTGAACGTATCGAATATGAACTTCTAGCAAACTTAAAAGTAGATGCAATTATGCAGACTGATTTACCAACCATAAAAACGAGTGATCGGTTCCAAAAAGGACTTGATCTTTTAATTGACCATACTTTCCTATGTGTTACTGAAGAGGACGGTACATTTGCCGGTATTTTAACGCGAAGAGTGATAATGAAACAATTTAAAAAATACATTTATTCAGCTCAATAAGAATTTGTGGTTTAACGACTGGCTCCTTGGCGGGGCCTTTTTCTGTTTGAAAGGAGACTGTATGGCAGTGAAGACCATTAAAAAAACGAATCGTCCATTGGTACTAATTTCGGTTATGCTCGCTATGTTTGTCGGGGCGGTAGAAGCAACTATTGTATCAACAGCAATGCCCGCAATAGCTTCAGATCTCGGGGGGTTTTCAAGATATAGTTGGGTTTTTTCTTCTTATTTACTGATGAGTACGGTAACTGTTCTTGTCTATGGTAAACTTGCGGACATATTTGGTCGTAAGCCAATATTGTTTATAGGTTTGTCCATTTTCATTATCGGTTCCATTTTATGCGGTTTTGCTGTTTCAATGGAGCAGTTAATTGTTTTCAGGTTATTACAAGGACTTGGCGCAGGAGCTGTTATGCCGATTGCAACGACTATCGTTGGTGATATTTATACGACTGAAGAGCGCGCAAAAGTCCAAGGGTATTTATCGAGTGTCTGGGGGATTTCTGCGGTATCTGGTCCTGTCATCGGTGGGCTGATTGTCCAATATATGGATTGGAAGTATATCTTTTGGGTAAACGTGCCACTAGGCATTCTTGCAATGGTCGGTATCTATTTGTTTTTACACGAACCTCAGCGTTCGAAAAAAGTGTCAATTGATTATAAAGGGGCCATACTTCTTACATTATCATTATCCACAATTCTCTTTTGGCTTGTTGAAGGCGGTCAGTCATTTGGTCGACTGTCATTTTACAGCATTACGCTTATTGTGGTGGGGTTCGGAGCGCTGGCATTATTCGTCAGAGTTGAGAGAAAAGCAGTGAATCCCGTCATGCCATTCGCAATGTGGAAGAATCCTGTTATTTTGTATGCGAATCTCGTGTCACTTACGACAGGTATCATATTAATCGGTATTTCATCCTATTTACCAACATATGTGACGGGTGTCATGGAGCAACCTGCGATTATCGCTGGATTCACCTTGACGGCAATGTCCATAGGCTGGCCGATTGCGTCGTCTGTCGCGGGGCATTTATTGATCCGTTTTGGTCCGTTTGCGGTCTCTTTTGTAGGGGGCATATCGCTTGTTCTAGGGACATCTTTGTTTGTTATGATGAATGCAGCATCTGGACCGTGGTGGGCTGCTATGTCTAGCTTCTTTGTAGGTATCGGTATGGGATTGACGAGTACAGCTTTCACTGTAACAATTCAAGGGGCGGTTTCAAGAGAGATGCGAGGTTCTGCAACTGCAGCTAATATGTTCATGAGAAACTTTGGAAATACAGTTGGAGCCGCACTCTTTGGGGCTATTTTAAACGGTATGATAATGGCGGGTTTCAAAAAAGAGAACCTAGATTACAGTTTAGATGATGTTAATCTTCTTCTAACCGAAAAGCTGAGGCAAACAATACCAAACTCAAATCTGAATATGTTACAAAATATCCTCGATGGATCTTTAGAATGGGTGTATATTGCTGTAGCTGCTTTCGCTGTAATCAGTTTGCTTTTGATATTGAAAATCCCACGTGGAAAGGGGTTTCTTCATGACGACGACAGAACTTGAAATCATCAAAGCACTTGCTGAAGAAGGGAATATGCGAAAAGCGGCGGAGCGTCTTTTTTTATCGCAACCTGCGCTTTCCCAGCGTTTGCAGTCAATTGAAAAAGAATGGGGAACAATATTGTTTCTTCGCTCTCAGAAAGGACTTGAGCCAACACCTGCAGGAGAACTTGTCATCGCTTATGCGCGTGAAGCAATCATTAAGAGGGAAGAAACGTTTGAAATGATTGCTTCGATGGCTGACAGGGTGCACGGTACTTTGAAGATAGCATGTGCCTCTATTGTAGGTCAGACTTGGTTGCCACAAATATTACAAGAGTATGTGGAAAGGTATCCCGATGCAAAAATCTCGCTGATAACGGGTTGGAGTTCAGAAATTGTTAAAGCGTTATATGAGGGTGAGGCACATGTGGGTATCGTGCGTGGTCAGGTTGATTGGAAGAGCAGAAAAACCTATTTATTTCGGGATCGTCTCTATTTAGTAGATCGTGAAATTAAATCAATTGATGAATTAAAAGACACGAAAAGACCATTCATCCAATTTAAAAGTGATTCAAACTACCATATGGAAATCCAGCGGTGGTGGCAGCGTCATTTTCATCAAAATCCTGGACGTCAGATTACAGTAGATCAGATTGAGACGTGCAAGCAACTCGCGATAAACGGTATCGGTTATGCGATTTTGCCTTCGATTACGCTTACTGGGGATGAGAATGTCAATAAAATACCTCTTTTAAATAGCGAAGAAGAGTTCGAATTGACGCGGGATACATGGCTGATAGGATACGAATCGTCGTTCGCATTGAAACAAGTTGATGCGTTCACACAAATTGTACAGGAACACGCAAATAAATTACAAAATGATTATAACTTTTAAGGGGTTCTAACGACTCTAGTGGAGTCCGGATCGAGCAGTGCGTAATTTAATGAGCAAATCCCTATCACGCCGGAATAATAGCCGGTATGATAGGGATTTTTACTTGAATGAATAGGTGACTGTGGATTTGATTCGTCTAGCTCCATACGGCCTAGAGGCTCGGTCATAAGTCAGTTTGGCTGTGCAGCAAAGAACGCTGCTTCGCCAACCTGTCTTATGCCTGCCGCCTCTGGACAGGCGTCCTGCGCTTTTGAGTTATAGCTTTGCTAATAATTCTCCGTTTCGTTTTGACCAAAAGTTGGCGAGGGCAAAACAGATGAGCAGGATGATTGTTCCGATGATGTATGGGTAGATAATATTAATATCGAACAATACGCCCGCAAGTGCCGGTCCAATCATGTTTCCTAAGCTCATGTAAGCAGACATCATCCCTGCTGCATAGCCTTGTTCGCTGCCAGCAAGTTTGGAAACGAGGGTGTTGACGGCCGGTCTGAGAAGAGATGTGGCTGTAAAGAAAATAGTAGCAACGAAAAGAATAGTGAAAAATGAATCGACGAACAAAATGCCAATCATCCCTAGTGCCGCGATGATAAGATTAACTAGAATGACACGCATTTCACCAAATCTTTTAAACAGTTTATTGATAACGAATGTCTGAGCGATAACTCCTACAAAACCTCCAATTGTAATAATGACGGCGATTTGAGAAGGCGTATAGCCATATTTGTGATCAACGTAAAGAGAAATGGTTGATTGGAAATTAGCCAGTCCAAAAGAAAAGACGAACATTACAATTAACATGACAAAGTAAGGCGTTGTGGTAGATCGTTTCATCTGTTTGAATAGATTTTCACTCTTTTTTTCACTTCCAGGTTCAACAGCACTGCTAGTGGCTGGATTCGGCAAAGCAAAAACTGAGATAACCGCTGCAATTAAAGCTGCTGCTGTGGAGAAGTAAAAAGGGAATTCTAAACTTATTTTTGATAGGGCGCCGCCGATTGCAGGACCAATCATGAAGCCAAAAGACATTGAGGCACCTAGCAGACCCATCCCTCGACCTCTTTCTTTGTACGTAGTGATATCGGCAACAAACGCCATCATTGGAGGGATCATGAAGGCAGCACCGAGTCCAGAGAAGAATCGTGCGACGTAAAGCATCCATAATTCTGTGGCTAAACCGAATGCGAGTTGGGATAGACCCATAATAATCAAACCAATAATGATCAATTTTTTTCGACCATGTTTATCGGATAGATCACCGGCAAGCGGAGAAAAGATAAATTGTGAGAATGAAAATATTGCAATTAAAAAACCGAGTGCTTGACCAGCAACCCCGAACGTTCCCAGATATTCCGGCATGATAGGAATAATAAGACCGAATCCTGCCATGGCTATAAACATATTGAACATTAAAACATATAAAGCGAAATTATTGGACTTGTTTGTCAGAAATACCACCGCTTTCTAAACTACCTCTGTAACTAAACTATAATACCATAAGCTTCATTTGAATACATATTAATACAATATTTAATTAATGAAGACGACCTAAGTAGAAAACTAAGGTCGTCAATCATACATTCATTTCATATCCATTTTGAATTCCAGGAATAACTCATTGTAATGTCCTAGCATTTCAAGTCCAAGATTGCGATAGACTTCAAGATGTCCTCGTGTTTCTTTGTCTGGGTAGAAGCGCTCGTCTTCTGTCACTTCAGGATCCAAAATATCCATAGCAGCTATATTCGGGGTAGAGTAACCAACATAATCAGCATTTTGTGCCGCGACTTCGGCATCGAGCATAAAGTTGATAAACGCATGTGCACCTTCGATGTTGGTAGACGTACGTGGAATTACCATATTATCAAACCAAAGATTTGAACCTTCTTCGGGAACAATATAATTGATATCCTCGTTTTCATACATCATGTCTGCTGCTTGACCAGACCATGTTAGTGAAATCGCCGCTTCTCCGTTAATCATCAGTTGCGTTACTTCATCTCCGATAACCGCCTTAACATTAGAGCTTAAGGTTTTCAACTTATCAGTCGCTTCTCTCAATTCGTTTAAATCAGTGGAGTTCAATGAATAGCCTAATGAATTCAGACTCATCCCAATGGTTTCTCTTGCGCTGTCGACTAGTATAACTTGCTGTTTTAGAGATGGATCCCATAATTTATCCCAGCTATCAAATGTTTGACCATCCAACAGCTCGGGATTATAAGCGATTCCAAGTGTCCCCCAAAAATAAGGAAGTGAATATTTATTGTCAGGATCAAAAGGCAAGTCTAGGAAATAGGGGTCAATGTTTTTTATGTTGGGAATTTGACTGTAATCGAGCGGGAGTAATAAATCTGCATCGCGCATCATTTCAATCATATATTCCGAAGGCATTGAAATATCGTATGCTGTCCCGCCTTGTTCAATTTTCCCCATCATCCCTTCATTCGAATCAAATGTTTCGTAGGATACTTTAATTCCTGTTTCTTTTTCAAATTGTTTCAGCAAATCAGGATCAATGTATTCACCCCAGTTATAAACGGTGATGGAATCCTTACTTGAACGTGCACCTCCGTCATTCAACTTCGAATTGACGAAAAGCAGGACTGCGGAAACAATAAGAATTATTACTGCACCACGTATAATGTCTTTCATTTCCTCACCCCCGAAAGTGGAGTTCTAGTTTTGCGGCTAATCGCATAGTAACCAAGTACAAGTCCGACTGTCACTATGAAGATAAGTCCGGACAATGCATTGATTGTCAGTGTTATTCCTGAGCGTGCCATTGAATATATTTCAACGGAAAGTGTAGAGAATCCGTTACCTGTAACGAAAAATGTTACCGCAAAATCATCAAGGGAATACGTCAGCGCAAGGAAAAATCCTGCTAATATGCCTGGTTTAATGAACGGAATGATGACGCGTGTCAAAACATCTCGTTTGGTAGCACCTAAATCGAGTGCGGCATCGATAAGTGTGGGACTCATCTCTTGCAGTTTCGGCAGCACCATAATAACGACAATTGGGATGCTGAAAGCAATATGTGAAATAAGTACAGAAGCGAAACCAAGTTTCACCCCAATTATTGTGAATAGGATGAGAAACGAAGCACCGATGATGACATCCGGGCTGACAATTAATATATTATTGAGTGACAGTACGGCTTTGCGCATTGCTTTGTTGCGCATGAAAACAATTGACAGTGCACCCAGTACACCGATTGCTGTAGAAACAAGCGCTGATAAAAGTGCGACAATAATCGTGTTAAGTAGAATGACAATTAACCTCGTATCCTCAAAGACGGCCGAATAATGTTCAAGGGTGAACGATTCGAAATTCGACATTCCGCCGCCCGAATTGAACGAGTAAAAAATTAAATAAAATATAGGGGCATATAAAATGATGAACACGGCAATCAAATAAAATTTAGGGAGTTTATTTAATTTTCCCATTGATTGTCGACCCCCTATCATTGCTGCTTGTAATCAACATAATGAGAAACATGAATAAAATCAGGAATACGGCGATGGTGGAACCCATACCCCAGTTTTGTGTAACAAGGAATTGTTGTTCAATTGCAGTTCCTAGTGTAATAACTTTATTTCCAGCAATCAGTCGAGTAATCATGAATAACGACAGGGCAGGGATGAAAACGACCTGAATTCCCGACTTAACCCCATTTAAAGTAAGTGGCCAAATTACTCGTCTGAAAGTTGTCCATGAATTTGCTCCAAGGTCGCGGGATGCTTCGATGAGCACAGGATTCAATTTATCGAGTGAATTGAAAATCGGTAAAATCATGAATGGGATAAAAATATAAACGGAAACAAAAACAAAACTAAAATCGGTGAAAAGAATTTGTTGTTTGCCAATCCCAACCGTTTCCATTAATGCATTTATGGGGCCATAGAGACCGAGAAGACCAATGAATGCATACGTTTTTAAGAGGAGATTAATCCAAGATGGAATAATGATTAACAAAAGCCAAAGTTGCTTATGCTTCGTCTTCGTCAGGAAATATGCGGTCGGGTATGAAAAGAGCAATGTGAACAAAGTGATTAGAAACGCATACCAGAACGAATTGATGGTCAGTTTTAAATAAACCGATGAGAAAAAGTTGATATAGTTGTCAAATGTAAAATTGCCACTTAAATCAAAAAAAGAATAGTAAATAATAAGTGCAATCGGTGCAATGACGAACAGTAAAATCCAAGTGGCATAAGGGATTGTATAAAATGGACGCAATGGTTTATTGTTCATCGACCAATACCCCATATGCCTCAAGTCTGGCATCAAATTCTTCTTCAGTTTCATTCAATCGCATAACATGAATGTCTTCTGGGTCAAAATCAAGTCCAACGACTACGCCAACTTCCGCTTTTTTAGTGGAATGAACAAGCCATTCGTTTCCGTCTTTATCGTAAGTGGATAGTTCATAGTGAACACCACGGAATAATTGGGTATCTACTGTAACGTTTAGTTTCCCCTTATCGACTGTTGTCAGTTCTAAATCTTCCGGACGGATGACAATATCCACTTTTTCATTGGGATTTAGTCCTTTATCAACACATTCGAATGTTTGTCCTGTAAATTGGACTACAAAGTCTTCAATCATCTTCCCTGGTACGATATTAGATTCACCAATGAAGTCAGCAACAAATCGGTTAATGGGTTCATCATAAATATCTAAAGGTGTTCCTGATTGCTGTATTTCGCCAGTGTTCAGAACAAAGATTTCATCGGACATCGCCAAAGCTTCTTCCTGGTCATGGGTAACGAATACGAATGTTTTCCCCAGTCTCTGTTGCAATTCTCGAAGTTCATATTGCATTTCAGAACGCAATTTTAAATCGAGGGCCGATAGCGGTTCATCGAGTAAAATAACTTCCGGATCATTGATGATTGCGCGTGCTATAGCTACGCGTTGACGCTGTCCGCCTGACATCTCCGCAATTTCTCGATTTTCATAACCTTCTAGATTAACAAATTTCAGTGCTTCAATGACGCGACGTTTGACTTCAGCTTGTTTTACCTTTTTAATGCGCAGACCAAATGCGACATTTTCGAAAACGTTTAAATGGGGAAACAAAGCGTAATCCTGAAAAACAGTGTTAACTTGACGTTCATTGGCAGGTACATTGTTGATCTTTTTGCCGTTGAAGTAAATTGTACCTTCCGTTGGTTCGATGAAACCTGCAATGAGTCTTAGAATCGTCGTTTTACCACAACCGGAAGGACCTAGAAGTGTATAAAACTTTCCACGTTCCATTTCGAATGATACACCGTCCAATACGGTTGTATCATTACTGTATTTTTTTGTAACATTTTCAAAACGAATAATCGGTTGAGTCGTCATGTAGACACCCCTTTTTCTAATAGTGAAAGTTCTGTATGGTCCAGTCTGCCGCATTTCGTTTTATAAATAAGATTCCGTCACAACAAGTAGTATCTCACTCGATCCATTGTATGCGTTTAATAAGCGGTGATGCTCCGATGCGTCATAATAAACAGCATCTCCCTTAGTGGCAAAGTGGTGTGAATCTCCAATTTCAATACGTATTTTTCCTTTTAAAACATAGATAAACGTTTCAGATGGTGAAGGATCGAATTTCTTGAACTCTCCCATTTCATGAAATGTTAGATGAACCGGTTCTAATTCATTTTCATTGGAACGTGGCACCAACCAACGAATATCATATTTCAGTTCGTCATCGACGAAGATTGTCTGATCCTCAGCAGAAAATACGACTTTCACATTTTTTGTGGATTCATCGAAAAACTCTTTTGGTGTCGTACCGAGCACCTCCAACAAAGCGAAAAGTGTTTCAATGGAAGGGGAGTTTAGATTCCGTTCTACTTGTGAGATATGTCCTTTTGTTAAATTTGTACGTTCTGCAAGTTCTTCCTGTGTCAGTCCTTTTTTTAGACGTAGGCTTTTTATTTTACTTCCAATCTCCACGGACATTCCTCCCCAAATTTTATGGAGTTTAGTGATAGTATACTCGAAGTTTACTAAAAACCCTTTTAATTATACAAAATCTAGGTCGGAAATCAAGAACTATTATTTATCTTTATTCAGCATTCATCTCTCACCTCCATAGGTGGGAGATGAATGCTGTTTTGTTTTCCTGTTCAGGGGTGTCCAAACGCCCGCTGAACATAGAGCAATGAAGTTCAATACCTCCCTGATAAAGCTTTCGGCGGATGTCGCAGATTTTGAAACAAGGTAATGAAGGCAACCTGAGATCGCCGCGTCCTGCGGCAACAAGGAAGGATACAGTTCAATCCTTCGCCCCTGTAGGCATCAGGCTCGATTCAAAATCTGGATGCAATTACGCCGAGACGTAATTGATGAAATATAACCGGAAAACCCTTTTTGTGAACGAAGGGTTCCGGTCATAGTCATTGATGCGTATTTGATTTCTTCTGTCGCAGTTTTCCTAACGCCATCTTTCCGATAGTCGTAAAAGTTAAGTACACAGATAGAGCAATTCCGCTCAACGCAGTGACAAGGGATATCCATTCAAAAATAGTATACGTAGAAAGTGCTTTCCAGCCTGAAGGAGACGCCCAATCTTCTATGACTAAGTTCATTCCGTAAATTCCTGAAACGACGGTAAAAACAGTAAGGATGAGTAGGAGCATGTTCATCCTGTCAGAAGCATTGTTCTCCTGGCTTTTATAAAGTTCCTGCAAAGTCTTATTTACTTCTTTAAATAAGCTGTCTATAGCAAAGGATTGCCGGAATCTCTTTGAAAGTTCTTTACCTTCCGAGCGCGTACTGATTTCTTGGAAATAATACCAGGAAGTAAAAAGAGTAATGAGTTTGATGAGTGATTTGACGTATTCCTCGTCTTTTTTCCAATTGATTTCACTATAATTGAACGATAGCTGTAAGAGCATGACTTTATAAAAGTAGTGTAGAAGAAAATTATAGTAATGGGTCCCCATGTATTGTGAAAGCTCCCTGGACATATCTTCAGGAAGGTGATTCGTTACGGTGATAAACGCATGTTCAGTTGCAATGGTATAGGTATCCGGAGCCCATCTATCGTGTAGCGATTCGCCTAAAGAACGGCGGATGTATTCAGAGTTATTTGCAGATATGAATGGCTTTCCATCTGGTGTACGTCCATCCAATGCGCCCATCCGATACAATTGATCCTCAGTTATTTGTGAATCTTCACGACTGAAAAGAAATGCTGAAGCGTACATTCTCTCATCCTCATAGTAAGGCAGTGAACCGAAATAGCCGTTCAAATTTTTATCATGGAGAAGGAAATCTGTCAAAAATGGACAGAGGTGAACAAAAAGCAATTCGTGTATAGATAAGCCATCTCCATAGGTAGGAGAACTAATTGTCATTCCCCGCTCCTCTTCCAACTTTTGATCGATTGTCCTGAAATGATGCATAAAATCAAGAACGTCTGACAGATCCAATTCTTCATTGTCTAATTGGACTCTAATTGATAGAAAGGCAAGGCCAAATGGTGCTACGACGATATCTATACTGTGGATGATGAAGGGCAGACTTGTATCTCTGACTCTATATATGAAGCGTTCTTGTATAGATTTAGTAAACCTATGGAAACCGTTCTCCTTCAGCGATGTAGGGAAAATTTTACGTTCGATATAGGGTAAAAAGTATTGTTCAAGTTCCTTTCCATCTACCGTAATTCCTTCTCCGTAATAGTTCGCCTTCTCAGCGTTGTCGTTCAACTGGAAATAGGAAAAGGCGTTTTTATTCATAGCTAAGAATAGCTCATCATTTTTTCTACTGTCATAACCTAAAGGTAGAATGAATGACATATGTGATCGAAGAATATCAAGTTTAGTAATAGTTACTGATGTCTTCATCTGAATTCACCCTCGGCAATTGAAATTTTGTCTTTTCATGGTACAATATAGCGAATAAAGGGGGGACTTTGATTGGGAAAAAAGAAAGTTTTCTATTTGGACCCTAATGATCGAAATTGGACGATGAAAGATCTAGGATTCGGCTGGGATTCACTAGAAACTCTATTGACGAATAAAAAAGGATTCGAGGGTATTTACTATACGAAAAATCGGAAAATCCTCCGTATACATGAGTTAGCCAATCATTGTAAAGTTTGTCTTGATGCATTGGATTATAATGACGAACACGATTCCATCTTCTGCCCGGCGTGCGATGAATGGCGGGAAGACTCTTGCAGCGATCCAGGTTGTGAGTATTGTTTAGCACGCCCACCAAAACCATCTAATTGTAAATGACACATACACACCTCTTCCCTAAAGAGGGAAGAGGTTAAACATACTAATTGTATATTCGTCATGGAATTGCCACATATTGAGTAGAGTGTAGCTTGGACAAGCCACTCTATTTGAATTAGGGCATTTTTTTTGTTATTCTTGAAAAGGATTGTGCGGTTGAGATGACCTAGCACAAAAGAATTAGTGGAGGGGTTATTTAATGATTAATCGTATGGTAGGTAAGCAAGCTCCAAGATTTACTTTGGATGCAGTACTTGCAGATAAGTCTTTTGGTAAAGTAAGCCTTGAGGAAAACATGAAAAATGATAAATGGACAGTATTGTTCTTCTATCCAATGGACTTCACATTTGTGTGCCCAACGGAAATAACGGCAATGTCTGACCGTTATGATGAGTTTGAAGATTTGGATACAGAAATTATTGGACTTTCAACAGATACAATCCATACTCACCTAGCGTGGATTAACACAGACCGTAAAGATAATGGTCTTGAGCAATTGAAATACCCACTTGCTGCAGATACAAACCACAAAACGTCAAGCGATTATGGTGTTTTGATTGAAGAAGAAGGCGTAGCGTTACGCGGTCTATTCATCATTAACCCTGAAGGTGAACTGCAGTATCAAACTGTATTCCACAACAATATCGGCCGTGATGTAGATGAAACACTACGAGTTCTACAAGCTCTTCAAACGGGTGGACTTTGCCCGGCTAACTGGAGACCTGGTCAGAAGACACTTTAAGATAAAGTTCAAATCTTACTAAATGAAATCCCCGTGCATATATTACGCAGTGGGGATTTTTTTGAAAAATGAAGGAGGAAATAGATATGAAATTACGTGATCAATTACCTGAACTTGAAGGTGCGACAGCATGGTTAAATGGAGAATTGGTGAAGACGGATTTGGTCGGTGAAAAGCCGACGCTGATTCACTTTTGGTCAGTCAGCTGCCACCTTTGTAAAGAAGCAATGCCTGAAGTTAACCAATTTAGAGACAAATATAGCGAGGACTTAAATGTCGTCGCAGTTCATATGCCGCGCTCGGAAGATGATCTGGACTTAGATCAAATTAAATCAGTTGCAGCTGAACATGATATTACTCAACCAATATTCGTTGACAGTGAAGCGAAACTTACCGACAAATTTGATAACCAATATGTTCCGGCATACTATGTGTTTGATAAAGACGGTCAGCTGCGTCATTTCCAGGCGGGCGGCGGAGGCATGAAGATGCTTGAGAAACGTGTTAACCGTGTACTAGATGAAATGAAAAAAGAGTAGGATTTGGCCCGATTTCGCATTTGCGGCATCGGGTTTTTTAAAACAGAAGAATGTTTAAGGATTACCGAAGTCGATAGGCGATTTGTTATTATTATTTAGCTCCGGGCGCCTTCTGCTTTTCTTAAATATGATAAACTATTCGCATCCGGTTAGTGGATAGGGAGGGGTGCTATATGAAAAAGGAATTTGCAGTGATTGGATTGGGCCGATTTGGAGGCAGTATCGTCAGAGAATTGATCGAACTCGATGCTGACGTCATGGCGATTGATATATCACCTGAAAGAGTGGATCAGTTTGCCCAATTGGCAACGCAAGCAGTAGCTGCTGATACTACTGATGAATCGGTCCTTCGATCACTTGGCATCCGAAACTTTGAACACGTTGTTGTTGCGATTGGTGAAAATATACAAGCTAGCATTTTGACAACGCTGATGTTGAAAGAAATTGGTGTAAAAAAGATAACGGTGAAAGCACAAAATGATTCGCATGAGAAAGTTTTGCGGAAAATTGGTGCCGACCAGGTTGTCCATCCCGAACGTGATATGGGTATCAGAATTGCGAATAATATGGTATCAAACAATATACTCGATTATCTCGAATTATCGGACGAGTTTTCAATTGCAGAAATAAAGGCAAATGATAAACTTGTTGGATTTACACTAATTGATCTTGATATTAGAGCGAGATATGGTGTAAATATCGTCGCTATTAAACGAGGTAAGCAAATTCTTGTATCCCCTCAGGCAATTGAAAAGATCAAGCTTGAAGACATCTTAATCGTAATTGGATCGGATGAAGAAATACACAAGTTTGAAAAGAAAGCACTTCATTAAACGACCGTAAAAATCCTTTAATGCACTCAGCTATAAAAAATAAGCCAACTAACATCGAATTAGAACGATAGTCAGCACTGCCATTGGCGGTGCTGTTTGTATTTCCACTAACAAGACAATTTGACGGTTTTCGCGGCATATTCAAAATGTATATATCGTTTGTCTGGCCTTCCCTAGTGTGTTCATTATTGACAGAGTATGTGATTCGGAGTGTGGATTGTAGACCGCTTTGCGCTATGGGGATGCCTCTCGCCCTGAGCCTGGATTAACGCTTTGCATCCAGGCTCATGGCTTCGGCTACCCCTTTGCCGCGCCTGCGCTGGAAAGTTTCATTATTGAAAGTGATTTTGAGATGCGAGTGATGTAGAATCCCTACTAATAACGCATCGCCGCTTTGTGGATGCCTCCGTGGGCACTGAAAAAGTCCGATTACCTTCAATGCCGTTGATTTATGTTCCGAGCGGACGTTTTCCGCGGGCACGGCTTCAGCCTCCTCGTCACTGCGTTCCTGTGGGGTCTTCAGCCAGGGAAGAGTGAACTTTCTTTCTCTTCCTAGCTGTTCCCGCTGGAATCGCCGCTCTTCACTACAATCTACTAGTTCGTATTATAATTATGTAGGGGAGCACATTTCGTTCTCGGGGATAAAACTGTGACTGTTATTAAACGCACTCACTTAATTGAAACAAACCGTATTCCTAGTTGTACTTTCGTCACAAGTCCTGACATATAGGATAAAGTAAAGAGCCCAATTCATATGTGAATTGGACTCTTTTTGTGTGTTTAATTTAGTTTTGTACAAGTCAATGAACAAGTAAGCATTCAGTGTTATAACATTCCTTTGGAAATGCAATAATCACTCAATTTTGATCTTAAATCAATTAAACTTCCATAATGACAGGAAGAACCATTGGCTTACGTTTTGTCTTATCGTATAGATAAGGTCCGAGGACATCGATGACTTCACTTTTTAGTGCGTCGAAATCTGAGGGTGAATTGGCGAGCTTCCGCTGCATTTGCTTCGAAAGCATCTGTTGTGCTTCATGAATCATTGCACCAGATTCGCGCATATAAACGAATCCACGGGAAATGATATCTGGACCTGAAACTATGCGATTGCGTTTCAAGTCTACTGTTGCAACAACAATGACGAGTCCGTCTTCAGATAGAATTCTGCGATCACGCAATACGACGCTTCCAATATCACCTATCCCGCTTCCGTCGATATATACATCGCCAGAGGGGATACGGCCTGCAAGGTGTGCTTCGTCTTGTGTAAGAGCCAGTACGTCACCGTTACCCATAATGAACGTATTCTCTCGTGGGATATCGCAAGAGACGGCAAGGTCGGTATGCATTTTTAACATTCGGTATTCACCGTGTATCGGCATGAAGAATTTTGGTTTAATCAGTCGAAGCATTAATTTCTGTTCTTCTTGAGAACCGTGTCCGGAAGTATGAATGTTGTTTAGAGTACCATGCAGTACATCCGCACCCGCGCGGAACAATGCATTAATCGTTTTATTGACGCTAAGCGTATTACCCGGAATTGGAGATGAAGAGAAGATAACCGTATCACCGGGATGGATTTGAACTTGACGATGTGTACCATTAGCAATACGTGAAAGTGCTGCCATTGGCTCACCCTGACTACCAGTACAAAGAATCATTACTTTATTTGCAGGCAATTTATTAAGTGATTGCGTATCTACAAATAATTCTTTAGGCGCATCAATGTAACCGAGTTCGCGTCCAATTGTGATGGCGTTATCCATGCTGCGTCCAAATACCGCAATTTTACGTCCAAATACTTGAGCTGATTCAATGACTTGCTGCAATCTATGGATATTAGAAGCAAATGTCGCAAAGATAATTCGACCTTCAACTTTTCTGAATATCTCATTCAAGCTGTCGCCAACTTTTCGTTCAGACATTGTGAAATTAGGGATTTCCGCATTCGTACTATCAGATAGCAGGCATAGAACACCTTCGCTTCCGATTTTCGCCATTTTAGTCAAGTTTGCGGGTTCACCAACTGGAGTGAAGTCAAACTTGAAGTCGCCTGTATGAACAATGTTACCTGACGGAGTCTTAACTACAACACCGAAAGCATCTGGAATACTGTGTGTTGTCCGGAAAAATGATACTGCCGTTTTCCGAAACTTGAATACATCATCCTCGCCGAATGGAATCAGCTTTGTAGTTCGTAACAGACCGTGCTCTTCAAGTTTGTTTCTCAATAGTCCAAGTGCAAGCTTACCGCCATAAACAGGGACATTAATTTTACGCAGTAGATAAGGAATACCACCAATATGGTCTTCATGGCCATGAGTAATAAATAGGCCTTTAATCTTGTCCACATTTTTTTCGAGATACGTGTAATCAGGAATGACATAGTCGATTCCTAGTAACTCGTCGTCAGGGAATTTTATCCCTGCGTCAATTAAGATAATCTCGTCTTGAAATTGCACACCATATGTGTTTTTACCGATTTCCCCTAGTCCGCCTAAAGCGAAAACGGCAGTTTCATTGTTTTTAATAGATTTCATCCTTAAACCTCTTCGAGCTCGAAATAGGGTGCAGCCTGCTCATGTTCTAGATGAACACCTTCAAGCAATTGGATGAATTCGATATTATAGCCACGATCTTTTAACTTTAGGCGGACTGACCTCTCCGAGTCCGCTTCGATGTACATGCTTTTAGTGTTTTCACGGACTGGTACTTGAAGTGTAGTTTCTTGGTAATATACTTTATAAATCATCGTTTGCTCTCCTTTTTACGTTCGTTTGAACTGATTCTCTTTATAGTAGCATGACACTTCTTTAAAATAAAGAAAAGCCCACCAATTTCATGGCAGGCTAATATGTTTAAGCAATAGTTTTCTTTCCGAGTATGCCATTTAGCCGTTTCAACAATTTGCGTTTTAGGCGTTTATACATGGCTATATCACTCCTCGAAATCATTATACCAAATTCAGAACCTTCTGTCAAGTAGGATTTTCAGCAAAGCTGAAAGATCCTTCATTTATCTCGGTCTTCTTGATTTTCAGCAAAGCTGAAAAATCCTTCATTTATCTCGGTCTTCTTGATTTTCAGCAAAGCTGAAAGATCCTTCATTTATCTCGGTCTTCTTGATTTTCAGCTAGATTAAAATTTACATCTAAAGTCGTATAATTAATCCCGTTCGAAAGGAGATGCACCGGGAATTTCTTTAAACGGTAAGTTTTCATCAATATGATCAAAGAACATAATGCCGTTCAAATGGTCGAGTTCATGTTGAAATGCGATGGCTGCCAATCCTTTTAATCTCTTTTTGAATTCATTTCCATCAATGTCATAAGCTTTAATAGTAATTCGTGCATAGCGAGGGACATAGCCCTCAATTACCCGGTCAACTGAAAGGCAACCTTCACCCGAAGCGAGATAGGTTTTTTCGATGGAGTGACTGACGATTTTGGGGTTTACAGCTACAAAACTAATCGGTTCCTGATCAGTTTCAGTAATGTGGAGTGCAAAAGCCCTTTTCGCTTTATTGAGTTGAGGGGCTGCGATTCCGATACCGGGCCGCAGATCAAACTCTTCGCTAATTTCGGGGATCTGGCTATTTATTACGTATTCCATTAAGTCCTCGCAGAGTTCCCGGTCAGCTGAAGATAAAGGGAATTTCATTTCTTCGGCATGTTTACGTAAAATGGGGTGCCCTTCTCGAACAATATCTTTCATTAAAATCAATGTACAAACATCCTTTCAGTTATCTATATTGAATAGTATAAGCGATTGTTAAATGGGGTGAAAGAATTTAAACGCAAACTTGAATTCAAGAATCCAAAACGCTATAGTTTATAAGGAATTGGAGGGGGTTTAATTTTGAGGAAAAATATAATGCTAGTCGTACTGTCACTCGTATTGTTACTCTCTGGGTGCAGTTTCGAAACTTCAGTCGAAAAGATAGTGGCTGATGCTTTAGCTGAAATGAATAGTGCTGAAAAAGAGTACCGGGATGGGCAAGCTGAATTGACAGAGCTTGAAAAAACAGAACAAAAATTATTTAATGAAACAATGGAGCTGACTCAGGAACAAAAAGAAGTGCTCAAGAAGAACGTCACTGAACTTGAAAGTTCACTTGATCTCCGTGTCACTCATATAGAAAGAGAAGAAAAATCCATTAATAAGGCAGAAGGTTCTATAGACGGTCTTGATAAAGCTATCAAAGAAGCAGATGAAACTAACAAAAAAGGTATTGAAGAACTGAAGAATGCTATCAGTGAAAGGTATGAATTGCATACGGATTTTATATCTCAATACAAAGAACTTTTAACGTTACAACAAGAATTGTATGGAATGCTTATTACTGAAGAAATAGAGATGACGGAGCTTAGGGATAAAGTAGGTGAAGTGAATTCTCAAAATGACATGGTCAAGTCCGCAGTGACATCTTTCAATGACGCAACTGGAAAAATGAATCAGCTAAAAGATGAGGTTTTTGTCGAATTAGAGAAATGAAAATAATTATAAATAGCAAAGGGATGTGGATTGTTGCTTAGAGTCCTAGTCCTGTTTTATTCTACGACAATAGAATCATATAAACTGGAAATCTATTATAATACAGTTGCATTATTGTGCTAATACAGATTCCAAGTAACAGTCAATTCGGTTAATTTTAAAGTTCATTTAGGCTTGAGAATACTATGTTTGACCATTTAGTTTTGTTTAGTTATACTTAATTAGAAATAGATTGTACCAATTATTAAACCAATGTTTCATAATACAGTTATAAAGGAGAGTTGCCGAAATGGCTGCAAACAAAAGCAAGCAGTTCGATCCGGTGGAGACACTTCACGCGATTGAAGAAAAGTTTGAAATGTTCCAGATTTTGAACGAAGAAGGCGAAATTGTTAATAAGGAAGCAGATCCAAAGTTATCAGATGAAAAACTTATCGAATTGATGACACGTATGGTATATACACGTATTTTGGATCAACGCTCAATTTCGTTGAACCGACAAGGTCGTCTAGGATTCTACGCACCAACTGCAGGTCAGGAAGCTTCACAACTTGCTTCGCAGTTTGCATTAGAACAAGAGGATTTCATCCTTCCTGGATACCGTGATGTTCCGCAAATGTTATTCCACGGATTACCATTATCGATGGCATTTCTTTGGTCAAGAGGACATTTCCAAGGGGGCAATATTCCAGAAGGTGTGAATGTATTCCCACCACAAATCATTATCGGTGCGCAATATATTCAAGCAGCTGGTATTGCACTTGGTTTCCAAAAACGTGGCACAAAAGCAGTTGCCGTGACGTATACAGGAGACGGGGGAACATCTCAAGGTGATTTCTATGAGGGAATAAACTTTGCAGGAGCGTACCGCTCACCAGCAATCTTTATTATTCAGAATAACCAATTCGCAATATCGACTCCACGTTCTGCACAAACGGCAGCAAAAACACTTGCACAAAAAGGTATTGCAGCTGGTATTCCGAGTATTCTAGTTGACGGTATGGACCCACTTGCGGTGTATGCGGTTACACGTGACGCACGAGAACGTGCAATCAACGGAGATGGACCAACGCTTATCGAGGCACTATGCTATCGCTACGGACCGCATACAATGGCAGGAGATGACCCAACACGTTACCGTACATCTGAAACGGACAGTGAATGGGAAAAACGCGATCCTCTAATTCGTTTCCGTACATACCTTGAAGCTAAAGGGGTTTGGAATGAAGAAAAAGAGAATGAAGTTATTGAACGTGCAAAAGAAGAAATTAAAGAAGCAATAAAAGAAGCTGATGCGGCTCCTAAACAAAAAGTTAGTGATTTCATTAATATCATGTACAAAGGTGAATTACCTTACAACTTGCAAGAGCAGCTAGATATTTACACAGAGAAGGAGTCGAAGTAACCGATGGCACAAATGACGATGATTCAAGCAATAACTGATGCTCTACGTACGGAGCTGAAAAATGATGAAAACGTCCTCGTCTTCGGTGAAGACGTTGGAAATAACGGAGGAGTCTTCCGTGCAACTGAAGGTTTGCA
Source organism: Sporosarcina sp. Y838 (assembly GCF_056786515.1). Taxonomy (NCBI): domain Bacteria; kingdom Bacillati; phylum Bacillota; class Bacilli; order Caryophanales; family Caryophanaceae; genus Sporosarcina; species Sporosarcina sp. Y838. Next base: position 309,865 of record NZ_JBXCJD010000001.1, read on the forward strand.
AAAAGAATTTGGGGAAGAACGTGTATTTGATACACCGCTTGCAGAATCCGGTATTGGCGGACTTGCAATTGGACTTGCGTTCACAGGTTTCCGTCCAGTTATGGAAATCCAGTTCTTCGGATTCCTATTTGAAGTAATTGACTCAGTTAGTGGTCAGCTTGCACGTATGAGTTTCAGAAGTGCGGGACGATATAATGCACCTGTAACAATTCGCTCTCCATTTGGCGGCGGTGTTGCAACGCCTGAAATGCACGCTGACAGTCTGGAAGGAATCGTAGCATCACAGCCAGGTTTGAAAGTTGTTATCCCTTCAACTCCTTATGATGCAAAAGGGCTTTTGATTTCTGCGATTCGCGATGAGAATCCGGTTATCTTCCTTGAGCACATGAAGCTGTATCGGTCATTCAGACAGGAAGTTCCTGAAGAAGAGTACACAATCCCACTTGGGAAAGCCGATGTGAAACGCGAAGGTAAAGATCTTTCAGTTATTACTTACGGTGCGATGGTTCACGAAAGTTTAAAAGCCGCTGAAGAACTTGAAAAAGAAGGCTATTCTGTTGAGGTTATTGACCTGCGTACAATTCAACCGATGGATATTGAAACTATAATTGCATCTGTTGAGAAAACAAACCGTGCAATTGTCGTTCAAGAAGCACAAAAACAAGCCGGAATTGCGGCGAATATCGTAGCTGAAATTACAGAGCGTGCAATTCTGAGTCTTGAAGCACCTGTACTACGCGTTACTGCGCCTGATACTGTCTATCCTTTTGCTCAAGGTGAAAATGCGTGGCTTCCAAATGCGAAAGATATTATTGAAACAGCTAAAAAAGTATTGATATTCTAAGTTAGATAATTTGAATGTTAAATATCTAAACCAAATGTCTAAAATAGTAAAATTCTTGATAAGAAAGGGTGAATCTTGTGGCATTTGAATTCCGTTTACCAGATATCGGTGAAGGTATCCATGAAGGTGAAGTTGTAAAGTGGTTTGTTAATAAAGGCGACAAAATCAATGAAGATGACATACTACTCGAAATTCAAAACGATAAAGCAGTAGTGGAAATTCCATCACCGGTTACGGGTACAGTTGAAGAGGTTGTTGTCTCTGAAGGTACTGTAGCAATTGTTGGAGATGTATTAATCCGTTTCGACGCACCTGGTTATGAAAGTGCGAAAACTGAAGATGACGCCAATGCTGAAACTGAAGCACAAGTTCAAGCAACAGCTGAAGCTGGTCAGAAGATTGAAAAAGAAGAAGCACCGAAAGAAGAATCGGTAACAACTACGGCTTCTGCAAGTTCACAAACAAAAACAGACGTCGATCCAAATCGCCGTATTATTGCGATGCCTTCTGTACGTAAATTTGCGCGTGAGCAAGGTGTAGAAATTCAACAAGTTGCTGGATCAGGCAAAAATGGCCGTGTTTTGAAAGAAGATATCGAGTCATTCCAAGATGGCGGTCAAATTCAAGAGGCTCCACCTGCAGATGCGCCACAAACAAAAGGGCAAACTGAAAGCGTTGAACAAGAAAAAACAGTCCAATCTCCAGTTTACTTAGAAGGAGATTTCCCTGAAACACGCGAAAAGATGTCCGGCATCCGAAAAGCAATTGCAAAAGCAATGGTCAATTCAAAACAAACAGCTCCGCATGTTACATTGCTTGACGAAGTGGATGTTACAGAACTCGTAGCACACCGTCGTAAGTTCAAAGACATTGCAGCTGAAAAAGATATTAAACTTACTTATTTGCCATATGTCGTGAAAGCACTTGTTTCAACATTACGCGAATTCCCGGTCTTCAATAGCTCACTTGATGATGCTACTCAAGAAATTGTTCAGAAGCATTATTACAACATAGGTATTGCTGCTGACACTGACCGTGGACTTCTAGTACCTGTCATTAAGCATGCAGACCGTAAATCGATCTTTGCAATTTCAGATGAAATTAACAGTCTCGCAGTTAAAGCACGTGACGGTAAACTATCCCCGGCGGAAATGAAGGGTGCGTCTTGTTCGATTACGAATATCGGTTCCGCAGGGGGCCAATGGTTTACACCGATTATTAATCATCCAGAAGTTGCAATTCTCGGAATTGGTCGTATTGCAGAAAAACCTGTTGTTAAAAATGGTGAAATTGTAGCGGCACCTATGTTAGCATTATCATTGGTATTCGATCACCGGATGATCGACGGCGCAACTGCACAAAATGCGTTGAATCACCTTAAGAAATTGCTCGCAAATCCGGAACTTTTATTAATGGAGGCGTAAACAATGGTAGTAGGAGACTTTCCAATCGAAGTAGACACGCTCGTCGTAGGTTCTGGACCAGGAGGATATGTTGCGGCAATTCGCGCGGCACAATTGGGCCAAAAAGTAATCGTAGTTGAAAAAGGTGATCTTGGTGGTGTGTGCTTGAACGTGGGATGTATTCCTTCCAAAGCACTTATTGCTGTTGGACATCGTTATGCAAATGCTCAAGATTCTGATTCAATGGGCATTACAGCAACGGAAGTGAAACTAGATTTCACTAAAGCGCAAGCTTTCAAAGATAGCGTAGTGAACAAGTTGACTGGTGGAGTCGCAGGACTTCTTAAAGGCAACAAGATTGATTATGTTCAAGGTGAAGCCTATTTCGTCGATAGCAACACAGTACGTGTGATGGACGAAACTTCAGCGCAAACATATAAATTCAAAAATGCAATCGTTGCAACGGGTTCACGTCCGATTGAAATTCCAACGTTTAAATTTACAGAACGCGTTATTAATTCTACGGGTGCTTTGAATCTTAAAGAATTACCGGGTAAACTTGTAGTTATCGGTGGTGGATATATCGGTACTGAGCTAGGATCTGCATATGCAAATCTTGGATCAAAAGTAACGATCATTGAAGGCGCTAATGACATTCTTGCGGGCTTTGAAAAACAAATGACACAGATCGTTAAAAAAGGCTTGAAGAAAAAAGGCGTTGAAGTTGTTGTTAAAGCGTCTGCAAAAGGCGTTGAAGAAACAGCTACTGGCGTTACAGTTACATACGAAGTAGGCGGAGAAGAGAAAAAAGTCGAAGCTGATTACGTACTTGTTACTGTAGGCCGTCGTCCGAATACGGATGAAATTGGATTAGAAGAGATTGGCGTTAAGTTCCTTGAGCGCGGTCTCATCGAAGTCGATAAACAATGCAGAACAAGCATTCCAAATATCTACGCAATCGGTGATATCGTTCCTGGACTTCAACTTGCACATAAAGCTTCTTATGAAGCGAAAATTGCTGCAGAAGCGATTTCAGGCGAGAAGTCTGAAGTTGACTACTTGGCGATTCCTGCTGTTTGTTTCACTGATCCTGAACTTGCATCTGTTGGCTTTACCGAGCAACAGGCAAAAGAAGAAGGTTATGAAACGGTAGTAGGGAAATTCCCATTTGCGGCTAATGGGCGTGCACTAGCACTTGATGCTTCAGAAGGGTTCGTTAAGCTTGTATCACGTAAAGAAGACGGACTACTACTTGGGGCTCAAATAGTAGGTGCAAGTGCATCAGACATGATTGCTGAACTTGCACTTGCAATTGAAGCGGGAATGACACTTGAAGATGTGGCTATGACAATTCATGCCCATCCGACGTTGAGTGAAATCTCAATGGAAGCAGCGGAAGTTGCTTTAGGTAAACCAATTCATATGATTACAAAATAAAAACTATAGTTAGAGATTAAACCGTCTATGAGGCAGAAAGTTATCCTCCTAGACGGTTTTTTTAGTTTGATATATTGTGATTAAAACTATTAAACTGGTATTCTTTTCTTATAAAACTTTAATTATGTTATTATTTAAGGAATTGAAAGGGCGGGACTAACTTGAAAAAAAAATAATATACATATTGGGCGCATTGATATTGGTATTATCAGCATGTTCCGACATAGATGTAGACGCCAAGCCTGAAAATAGAGACGAGAAATCATCTGAACCTGACGTTGAAATCATTGACAAAAGTACTGTTGAAGATCTCGATGAAATAGAAGAAGTTAATGAACCATTGTATGAAGTGAATCCCGCGACATATGCGATTGAACCGATTGGAAGTGCAAACAACAAGGTTGTTTTACTGACAATTGACGATGCACCTGATAAATGGGCATTAGATATGGCTAAGACGCTACAAAGTCTTGATGCACCAGCAATATTTTTTGTAAACGGTCATTTTATTGATACGGATGAAGAAAAACTTGTATTGAAAGAAATTCATGATTTAGGATTTATGATCGGCAATCATACGAAAACGCACGCTGATTTAAAACAACTTTCAGAAGAACAACAAACTGAAGAAATCCTTACAGTGAGTGATACAGTAGAGGGAATTGTTGGTGAGCGTCCAGTGTTTTTCAGAGCTCCGTTTGGCAGTAATACGGACTATAGCAGAGCGCTAGCGCTAAAAGATGGAATGCTTTTGATGAATTGGTCATTTGGCTATGATTGGGAGAAAAAGTATACGGATGTGGATGCATTGGCGGATATCATGGTGAACACTGAGTTACTACGTGATGGTGCGAATCTTCTTATGCATGATCGTGAATGGACTGCTGGAGCACTGGAGAAAATTGTCCTCGGTTTAAGAGAAAAGGGTTATGAGTTCGTAGATCCTGGAACAATCAAGGTCCCCGAGCAATAAGAGTATTCGGTAAAGGTTTGGTGGGTGTCAATGAAGAATATTGTATAGTAGAGATAATGGGGGGGAAACAAATGGAATGGAAAACTAGAATAACGGACTTGCTTGAAGTGCAGTATCCCATCGTTCAAGGTGGCTTGGCATACTTAGCATACGCGGAGCTTGCTGCAGCCGTTTCGGAAGCAGGGGGACTCGGGCAGATAACGGCTATGAGTTTGGACTCGGCCGATGAACTCAGAGCAGAGATACAGAAAGTGAAAGGGATGACGAATAAGCCTTTCGGTGTAAACTTTGCAATTGGACAGCATGGACGACCTTTCGCACATATGGTGGAGGCAGCGCTCGAAGAAGGCGTTCAAGTCATGTCGGTGACAGGAGGAAACCCAGCACCATTTTTTGCGCAACTTGAAAACACAAATGTCAAAAAGTTAGTACTCGTTGCCGCTAAAAGGCAGGCACAAAAGGCGGAATCACTTGGAGCCGATGCTGTTATGGTTGTTGGGCAGGAAGGCGGGGGACATCTTGGTCGCGATGACATCGGTACAATGGTTCTCGTCCCGCAAGTTGTCGATGCGGTCTCAATTCCTGTTATTGCCTCGGGTGGAATCGGAGATGGACGTGGATGGATGGCTGCTCATGCACTTGGCGCTGAAGGGATAGAGATGGGTACAAGGTTTATCGCAACGAAAGAGTGCGTTCATGCTTCACAAGCGTACATTGACCTTCTCTTAGCCAGCAAAGAAACGGGGACAACTGTTATCAAGCGGACAATTGGATCCCCTGCACGTGCATTAACAGGTAGTTGGACGGGTAGAATACTCGAAATGGAAGCACAAAATACTGATTATGAAGCATTGAAAGATTATATTAGCGGAGAAGCAAACCGGCGTTTCATCCACGACGGAGACTCTGACAATGGCTTTGGATGGGCGGGTCAAGTTGCGGGACTTATTAATGATGTGCCTTCCGTTGCTGAATTATTTGAACGTATGGTCAAGCAAGCAAAGACAATCCGCACCAGTTGGAACTAAAGTTAATAAAGGGGATGTTACACATGGATTATAATTATCCAATCAGGGAGGACTGGTCCACTGTTGAAATAATCGCAGTCGCCAGTTTTTATGAGGCAATTGAAGAAGCATATGAATCAGGTGTTGCTGGAGAAAAGATGCTTGAAGCATATCGCGAATTTAAAAAAGTTGTGCCTTCCATGTCAGAAGAAAAGACATTGTTTAAAGAATTCGAGGAAGCGAGCGGTTACAACAGTTACCGTGTAATTCAAGCTGCAAAAGCTGCAAAAAAGGAAGAAATAATAAAAGGAATGCCCACGCGTTAAGCGAGGGCATTCCTTTTACTTTCTATTAATGACAACATCATACACCGGGAGTAGACAATCAAAAGTTTCTTCTGCAAATTCCATAAATTCTTCAGTGGACAGTTTGATGGCATCTTCACGTGATAAATGACGTCCAACAAGAAATTCGGCTTTTTTAACGGTTTGTAGTCGTTCTAAAAGCTGTACTAATTCAAGTTTATCCATTTCTTGGATATTAAAAGCATCAGGTTTCATATGATCGCCGGATACAATATAGGATGCTGGAAGGGAAGTTAAAACGTTCAATTTCCTTTCAAGTCGTTCAGAAATTCCCATCTTATCAGGATTTTCATAAATAACTGCAAGAATAATGAATAAATGTGTTCCCCATAAGCCAATCTGGAAGTGAGGCAAAGCTTTATATCCTCGTTTTGCAGGTGCGAATGCTACCCAGCTGTCTTTAGGAGGATTGACTGTTCGTCTTGCATGTTTTGCGACATGTGGAAAAAATTCATCTGTACCGTGTGCAGAAAGACGATCCGCAAAGTGTGTGCCAAGCATATGGAACTTAGGTTGAATCCGATTTTGAAGTGCTTCCATCCGATTTTCAAGTCCTTCAGTGGAAAATACATCAAAATCATCTTTTTCCCAAAAATAATTTAGCATTTTCATTACCCCCAATAACATTTACACGTTTATCATAGCAGAAAACGGGGAACAATCTTAAATAACAAGGCTTATAACTAGAGCAACCCTAAGCCATGGCATATTTTAATAATAACTAACAGAAAATTAGGACTATATACTGAAAAAGGGGTGTCAACTATGAAACAGGTCGTCCATGTAATTCGGAAAGCCGATGTTGAGAAAGAATATGTTAAGCTGCTGAACTTAGAACTTGATTATGAACTTGCGACGCTTTTCGATGCAATAGAGGAAAAAGATGCAACACAAAACATGAAGAGTAAACATAGGTTAATGGAGATTCATCGTGAATTGGAGATTCTGAATGGATTTTCATAAGAACAAGTGCTCGCTGAAAAATGCATCCCTACACTTCCTTTCAAAACAGGGATAGTGTAATGGGATGCTTTTTTCGTTATAGTATGATATAGATGGTTGAAGGGGAAGAGGTGGCTTCATGCAATGGGGAAGTATTGATCGTTACGCAAAATCCTTGATTAAAGAGGCAGGACATAAAATACGTGTTTCTTTTTTCAATCAAATTGACATCAATTCCAAGTTGGATGCCAATGATCTTGTGACAAATATAGATAAGGAAATTGAACAGTTTTTCATAAGTCGGATAAAAAAGGATTTTCCAAGTCATAGAATTATGGGTGAAGAGGGATTCGGAGATGACGTTCACACACTTGACGGGGTTGTCTGGATGCTTGATCCAATTGATGGAACAATGAATTTCATTCATCAAAAACGAAATTTTGCCATTTCGCTAGGAATATTTGCTGAAGGTGTCGGAATGTTAGGTTATATTTATGATGTGATGGGTGATGATTTCTATCATGCGGCGAAAGATGAAGGAGCTTACTTCAATGATGAGCGTCTGCCCCAATTGGAGATTACACCGCTTAGCGAAGCAGTTATTGGTATTAATGCTAGTTGGGTGGCTCCAAATCGCTTTGTTGAAAACGAACAAATCATAGAGCTTATTCAGAAGTGTAGAGGGACAAGGTCTTATGGATCTGCTGCAATGGAGTTGGCGTATGTCTCTTCGGGCAGACTGGATTCGTATATGTCGATGAGACTTTCCCCATGGGATATAGCGGGGGGAATTGTTATTGCTCAGGAGGTCGGTGCTGTTGCAACAAACATGAAAGGGGAAACCCCCCATCTACTCGGCCAAGATACATTTATCGTTGCAAGGCCGGGCTTACATCAAGATATATTGACTAAATATATCCGTCTAAAGCAATAAAAAAAGGGGTCGTCAAGTACCGGATATACCGAATAACTTGAAACGACCCTATGGATTAACCCTATTCTAAAGTATACCTTGTTCTCTATATCTTTTTTTCGTCTTGAATCCATTGCCCATTACAAGAATGAGTGCCAGTATAGCGATAATGGCGATGGGAAAACTGCCCATGCCAACTGCAACACCGATTGCACACATTGAAGCTATAGCGGCAGCGGAGTAAAAAACGAAAATCCATTTAATGTTTTTCAAAAAAAATACCCCCATCTGTAATTAAATGTTTTAGAATTATCAATACATGTGCTATAATAACACAGTTAATCAGATGAAAAAAGAATAATGGAGTGAAATCATGACTAAACTACGCAATGATTTACGTAACATAGCTATTATCGCACACGTCGACCACGGAAAAACGACGCTTGTCGATCAACTTTTAAAGCAATCGGGCATCTTCCGTTCGAACGAACAAGTCGATGACCGTGCAATGGACTCAAATGAAATTGAACGTGAACGCGGAATTACGATTCTCGCAAAGAATACGGCAATTGAATATAAAGATACAAAAATTAATATTCTTGATACACCAGGTCACGCTGACTTCGGTGGAGAAGTTGAACGTATCTTGAAAATGGTAGATGGTGTAATTCTGGTTGTCGATTCATACGAAGGTTGTATGCCACAAACTCGTTTCGTATTGAAAAAAGCGCTTGAGCAAAACTTAAAACCAATTGTTGTTGTTAACAAGATTGACCGCGAGTTTGCTCGTCCAGAAGAAGTCGTGGATGAAGTTCTTGAGTTATTCATTGAACTTGATGCGAATGACGAACAACTTGAATTCCCTGTTATCTATGCATCAGGATTCAACGGTACTGCAAGCTTATCACCAGATGTTTCAACACAAGAAGAAACACTACGTGTCCTTTATGACGCGATCTTAGAACATATTCCTGCACCGGTTGATAACCGGGACGAGCCTTTGCAGTTCCAAGTGTCGCTTCTTGACTACAGCGATTACGTAGGCCGCATCGGTATCGGACGGGTTTTCCGCGGAACGATGCAAGTTGGACAGTCGGTTGCTGTTATGAAACGTGATGGTACTGTGAAAAACTACCGTGTTACGAAATTGTCAGGTTTCCTTGGTTTGAAACGCGTTGATATCCAAGAGGCTTTCTCTGGTGATCTCGTTGCAGTATCTGGTATGGAAAACATTGACGTCGGTGAAACAATTTGTCCGGCAGATCATCTAGAAGCACTTCCGGAGTTGTTCATTGACGAACCAACGCTACAAATGACATTCCTTGTAAACAATAGCCCGTTTGCAGGTAAAGAAGGTAAGTGGGTAACGTCAAGAAAAATCGACGAACGCCTTCAATCTCAATTGCAAACAGACGTTTCTCTTCGCGTAGATCCAACTGATTCACCTGATGCATGGACTGTTTCAGGACGTGGTGAGCTTCACCTGTCGATTCTGATTGAAAACATGCGTCGTGAAGGATTTGAATTACAAGTTTCGAAACCAACAGTAATCGTAAGAGAAATAGATGGCATTCGTTGTGAGCCTATCGAACGTTTACAAATTGATATTCCTGAAGAGCATACAGGCTCTATTATCGAGTCAATCGGTGAACGTAAAGGCGAAATGCTTGATATGATTAACAATGGTAACGGACAAGTTCGTCTAATATTCAATGTACCTGCTCGTGGATTAATCGGTTATTCAACTGATTTCCTTACATTAACAAGAGGTTACGGAATTATGAACCATACGTTTGATTCTTACCAGCCGATGGCTAAAGGTAAAGTTGGCGGTCGCAGAAACGGTGTTCTTGTTTCGATGGAGAACGGAACAGCTACGCCTTACAGCATAATGCAGCTTGAAGATCGCGGTATTATGTTCGTTGGTGCTGGAACTGAGATTTACGCTGGAATGGTAGTTGGTGAAAATACGCGCGAAAGCGATTTGACTATCAACTTAACGAAAGCTAAACAAGCAACGAATGTTCGTTCAGCATCGAAGGATCAGACGGTTACAACTAAAAAGCCGCGTATTATGTCGCTTGAAGAAGCGTTGCAATATTTGGATGATGACGAGTATTGCGAAGTAACGCCAGTATCAATCAGACTTCGCAAGAAAATTCTTGATAAAAACGAACGTGAACGCGTACAGAAAAAGAAATAATTTTTTAACTTCATTTCATTAAAATTAGAGCAGGGGAAACGATACATGTCTTCCTCTGCTCAAATTTGGACAAATAGAAGGCCAGGCGGTTCATCTAAGCGTCTTGTTAGCGGTAGGTAGGGTAATATGCCTTCTCGTTGACTTGGCCGGTAGAATAGCTTTTAAGAAGGGACTGTGTTGAATGAGTGCTAGTGTTGGGGATGCAGAGGTATTCGGACGGATGTCAGGCATCGCACGCTTCATTTACGAAGTGATGCCTTCCTTTACGATAGCCGGTTATGTGCTTTTTGCCCTCGTCTTCCTCATGTCGGCAATTGTTTATAAACTGGGATTTGCTAGAAAGCTTAAGCCATTACAGACTTTAGTCATCTATGTATTCCTGTTTATCGGCTGTCTAATATTAACTTTTCTTGGGTTTTTCCTTCCGATTGTGGAAGGGCTTATCGTTGCGGCTCTCATTTTAATAATTTACAGAGTCCGTAGAATGAATGAATACAAAGACGAAAAAGAAGACCCCATCGTTTGATGGGAGTCTTCTTTTTTTAAAACTTTTTTTCGATGGCTAGTGAACTACGGTGAAATATGAAGTTCCCTGTTGCAATACGTGCAATGGTTTTTTCTGCAATCCGGACATTGCATTCCTCACACATATACGTGTGAATTGGACGGTTACGAAGTGTTTTTGCCAGTGGTAAATCATCCGGAAGTTGTCCGATATTGTCGCAAATGACACATTTTACGCGCATTGGAAATCCTCCTTCAATCGACTTGGATTGCTATGACGTTGCGAATCGGATTGTCGTTATTCGATCCGTCTTTGAAAATGACATGAACTGGACCGCCATCAAGAAGTGGTTTTCCTTCATCACTAAATTTAAAAATAATCTCTTCTGCTCTTTCAAGCGGGAAAGTATGGCTATCGCCGTCAGACGTTTCAAAAGAAAATCTCACGGCGTTAGTAGCAGGCTCTGCAATTTTCAAGAAGTGACTTAATTGAATACCATAGGTACCAGTCACAACCTTTCTCTTTTCAAACTTTTTCTCCGTTTCTAACGTTGGTGGTACAGTTGCACCCTCCATTATTTCGCGGGACCAATGTTTTCCCATAGCTCTTTTATATTCTTCTAGTTCATCTTTTTCAACGCGATTTTCGGTAAAATATGTTTTTAAATCCACACGACGATCATCGAAAATCCATACAGTTGGGTCCAGTGTGATACCATAACGTACATTTCCTTTAATCGGAATTATTTTTTCCAAAAGAATATCCCCCTAAATAATAAAAAAATCATTTCACATCAGTATAACGCTTCGTTGCCACAAGGAAAAGCTTTTCCAATCGGATGCATAGAGCCAAAGGGAAATCACTTGCTTTTTCCCCAATCGGAAGATACAATTTATTCATAATAACCATTAAGAAATAAAAGTTTGATGGGGGCGTCCTCATGGATATAGAATTGCAGGAAACGTATCAGGAAAAGGCGATGAAGCAACTTCAGGCCGATGCTGATAAGATAGGTCAACTAATAAAAGTACAAATGGACCATTTGACGATGCCTCAGTGTCCGCTATATGAAGAAGTGCTGGATACTCAAATGTATGGACTATCACGGGAAATTGAATTTGCCGTCAAGCTCGGTTTGATTGAACGATCTAAAGGTAACGAAATTCTTTCTTTACTTGAGAAAGAAATGACAGTCTTACACGAAATATATACGAGAAAATAAGCCGAAAACTCAAACTGACATAAAGGTTTGAGTTTTTTGTTTAATGAAAAAGAGGTAACCCTATGAAAATATATGTAAAAAAACTAATTCGTTATTTTGATTTCCCCTTGTTCTTTGTCTATTTGCTGCTCTGTCTTTTTGGACTAGTTATGATTTATAGTTCAAGTATGGTAACGGCTGTGGATAGATATGACTATCCGGCTGACTATTTTTATCAAAAGCAATTATTAAACCTAGGCCTCGCGATTCCTGCTTTCTTTCTGGCGGCTTTTTTTCCATATAAGAATTACAAACGGAAAAAGTTAATGATTTTTGCAGTAATCAGTATGTTAACTCTTTTATTCATGGTCCATTTCGTGGGCTCGGGTGAACATGTCGGGGCTACCAGTTGGATTAAAACGCCATTTGGCAATCTGCAACCATCCGAAGTAGCAAAACTTGTTTTAATAGTTTATTTTTCTGGCGTATTTGCAAAAAAGTATGAATCTGGTACAATCGACAACATTAATCAATCAATTTGGCCTCCCGTAGGTATCCTCGTTTTAGCGGTCGGTTCCATCATGCTTGAGACGGACATAGGAGGTTCGTTTATTATTATTATCACTGCACTTTCTGTACTTGCGGCAAGTGGTATTAAAAAACGTACCTTCTTAAAAATTAGCGGACTCATTTCGGTCGGTCTAATTTTTGCAGCCCTAATTCTATATTTTCAATGGGAATCAATTATGACCGACGGAAGGAAAGGAAGGATTCTGTCATTCCTCAATCCGTTTGATTATATTCAGGGATCGGGCTACCAAATTGCGAACGGTTATATTGCAATTGGCTCTGGAGGCATTTCTGGAAGAGGCCTTGGTAACTCAATTCAAAAAATGGGTTATTTGCCGGAACCGCAGACAGATGTCATCATGGCGGTTATTTCAGAGGAATTAGGCTTGTTGGGTGCTATTATTGTTATTGGGGGTCTTGGTTTTATCGTTTTGAGGGCGTTAGCAATCGCACTTAAAGCCAAAGATCCACATGCACGTATGCTAGCAGCTGGAATAGGAAGTATGATAGGAATTCAAACATTCGTTAATTTGGGTGGTCTGACGGGGTTGGTACCGCTTACAGGCGTAACCTTGCCATTTATAAGTTATGGCGGAACTTCAATAATTCTGTTATCTTTATCTTTAGGAATATTGACGAATGTTTCTATGTTCGTGAAATATGAAAAAACAATGAGAAAAGGAAGTGCCTAGTGATGGAACAGATTAACAAAATCCTCGTAGCGAATCGTGGAGAAATTGCTATCCGAATTTTTCGTGCTTGTACTGAATTGAATATTCCGACAGTAGGTATTTATTCCACTGAAGATAGTGGATCATTTCATCGTTATAAGGCGGATGAGTCTTATATTGTCGGAGAAGGAAAGAAACCAATCGATGCTTATCTTGACATCGAAGGGATCATCGCAATAGCGAAAGACTCCGGCGCAAATGCCATCCATCCCGGTTATGGCTTCCTAGCTGAAAATACCGATTTTGCAAGACGTCTCGAGGAAGAAGGAATCATCTTCATAGGTCCAAGTTCAAAGCAGTTGGACATGTTCGGAGATAAAGTTAAGGCGAGGACTCAAGCTATCAATGCAGGCATCCCTGTTATTCCAGGTAGTGATGGTCCTGTTTCTACGGTCGAAGAAGTCGGAAGATTTGGAGAGACAAACGGCTATCCAATCATTATCAAGGCATCGCTTGGTGGCGGCGGACGCGGCATGCGAATTGTAAATTCAGCGGATGAAGTCAACGAGGCTTTTGAACGCGCGCGGTCAGAAGCAAAGTCTGCATTCGGATCTGATGAAGTATATGTGGAGAAATACATCGATTTACCAAAACATATCGAAGTCCAAATTCTTGGGGATACATATGGCAATGTTATTCACCTATACGAAAGAGATTGCTCAATTCAGCGCCGCCACCAGAAAGTTGTTGAAATTGCACCTTCCATTTCATTGGAAGATGGGTTGAGGGAACAGATTTGTGATGCGGCAGTAAAATTGATGAAAAATGTTAATTATAAAAATGCGGGTACAGTGGAATTCCTTGTTTCAAACGGTCAATATTATTTCATCGAAGTCAATCCGCGAATTCAGGTTGAGCATACGATTACAGAAATGGTGACGGGCATAGACATCGTTCATGCACAAATTCGTATTGCAGATGGAAAAAACATTCATGAAGGCGAAGGAAGTATTCCGACGCAAGAAAACATACCGCTATTTGGATATGCGATTCAATCCCGTGTTACAACAGAAGATCCATTGAACGATTTTATGCCTGACACAGGAAAATTATCGGTTTACCGTTCGGGTGGAGGCTTTGGTGTACGACTTGACGCAGGTAACGGATTCCAAGGTGCTGTTATAACACCGTATTATGATTCATTACTGGTCAAAGTTTCAACATGGGGCATGACGTTCCGTGAGGCTGCATCTAAAATGAGCCGTAACTTACAAGAGTTCAGGATTCGGGGCATCAAGACAAATATCCCATTCCTCGAAAATGTTGTAAAACATAAAAACTTCCTAACAGGAAACTACAATACTAGTTTTATTGATACGACACCGGAATTATTCCTATTCCCTAACCGTAAAGACCGCGGAACGAAAATGTTGAATTATATTGGGAATGTTACTGTAAACGGATTCCCAGGAATTGGTAAACAATCGAAGCCAGTGTTTCATCCAGTAAGAAAACCGATAGTGGACCTCCTCACACCGCCACCGTCAGGTACAAAACAGATTTTAGATGAACGTGGTGCAGAAGGGCTTATCAAGTGGATAAAAGAACAAGATGATGTTCTTTTAACAGATACAACATTCCGTGATGCTCACCAGTCGCTGTTGGCAACGCGTGTGAGGACTTCTGACATGACGTCAATTGCATCTGAATCGGCAAGACTCATGCCCGATCTATTCTCATATGAAATGTGGGGCGGTGCGACATTTGACGTCGCTTACAGATTCTTGAAAGAAGATCCATGGGACAGGCTTCTGAAAATACGTGAACAAATTCCAAATGTCCTTCTCCAAATGTTGTTCCGTGGTGCAAATGCAGTTGGTTACACGAATTATCCTGATAATGTTATCCGGGAATTCGTTAAAAAATCGGCGGATGCTGGAATAGACGTATTCCGTATATTCGATAGCTTGAACTGGATTAAAGGAATGGAAGTTGCTATTGACGCTACGCGTGATGCAGGTAAAGTTGCTGAAGCGGCTATCTGCTATACAGGCGACATCCTAGATGATTCGCGTGCAAAATATACCGTTCAATATTATAAAGACATGGCAAAAGAGCTTGAATCAGCCGGAGCGCATATTCTAGCTATTAAAGATATGGCGGGTCTGTTGAAACCGGAAGCTGCATATCGACTTGTTTCAGAGTTGAAGGCGACAGTGGACATTCCAATTCACTTACATTCCCACGATACGAGCGGTAATGGGATTTATATGTATGCGAAAGCGGTTGAGGCTGGCGTGGACATCGTTGACACGGCTTTAGGGGCGATGGCGGGTCTAACTTCACAACCTTCAGCGAGCTCGTTACACTATGCGCTACAGGGCGGTAAACGCAATGTGCGTGCAAACGTCAACTCGCTAGAGAATCTATCTTATTACTGGGAAGATGTTCGGAAGTACTACCAGCACTTTGAAAGCGGCATGATGAGTCCGCATTCGGAAATCTACGTTCACGAAATGCCAGGCGGTCAGTATTCTAACTTGCAACAACAAGCGAAGGCGGTAGGCCTTGGTGAACGTTGGGAAGAAGTTCAGAGTATGTATTCACGTGTAAACATGCTATTCGGAGATGTCGTGAAAGTGACGCCGTCATCCAAAGTCGTTGGCGATATGGCGTTATTCATGGTGCAAAATGAAATGGATGAAAAATCTGTTCTGGTTCGTGGAACTTCTATTGATTTCCCAGAATCCGTAATTGAGTTTTTTGAGGGCTATATCGGCCAGCCATATGGCGGCTTCCCTGAAGAATTGCAAAAAATAATTTTAAAAGAACGCCAAGCTATAACAGTTCGTCCTGGAGAGCTACTAGAAGATGCGGATTTCGAAAAACTCCAAAAAGAATTAAATGCAAAACTTGGGCGACCGGTTACAAGTCATGAAGTGCTTTCATCTGCACTGTATCCGAAAGTTTTCGAAGAATACTCCGTGACAAATAAGCTTTTCGGTGATCTATCAGTAATTGATACACCTGAATTTTTATACGGAATGCGTCTTGGAGAAGAAATCGAAGTGGAGATTGAAAAAGGGAAAACACTGATTGTTAAACTTGTATCTATTAGTGAACCGCAGCCAGATGCGACAAGAGTAATCTATTTTGAACTTAACGGTCAACCGCGTGAAGTCGTCATTGAAGATATGAATGTCGAGTCCGTTACAGTTCGTAAACAAAAAGCAGATACTTCAAATGAAGCCCATATTGCTGCAACGATGCCTGGTACAGTTTTGAAAGTCGCAACTTCCATAGGAGCGAAAGTGAAAAGAGGAGAACATTTACTCATCACAGAAGCTATGAAAATGGAAACGACGATTCAAGCACCTTTTGACGGTGTAGTTAAAGACATATATGTTACTGCTGGAGAGTCGATTTCGACTGGAGACCTGCTCGTAGAATTAGAACATTAATAGAAATAACAACAGCACATGGGATAATTCCATGTGCTGTTGTTATTTTCTCTACTATTTTGGGTAAATATATAAAAGGACCGTCCCAAGGGACAGCCCATTTACATTTACTTTGTAAGTTTACTTCTCGATACAAGGAGAATCATATAAGTTAACAATCCAAACAGTAATGTGATAAATAATGAATGAAGCAAAGCAACATAAAGATTCAACTTGGTTAAAACAACCGTCATGCCCGTAGTCGCCTGAATTGCTACAAGGGTAAATGCGATAATCCATCCCCAGTAGATGACACGCTGATTTTTGTAATGACGAATTGCATGTATCATGATGACCAATAGCCAGATGAAAATGAGTGACGCTGCAGCACGGTGACCCATCTGAACCCACTCATACATATTACGAGGTAGTGCGAAAGAGTCGTTTTGGCATAATGGCCAGTCAATACAGGCCAATCCCGATTCAGTATGACGCACAAGTGCTCCAGTATAAACGACGATGTAAGAGTAAATTGTAACGCCAATCGTGTGCCATTTTAACCGTTTGCCAATCTGAATTTTATCGGCATCGAATTTACTGTCTACTTCAAATATGAGTAGTGTTAATAGAAGAACTGCCGCAAAAGATAGAAGTGAAATCCCAAAGTGAAGGGCGAGTATGAAGTCCCCTTGGCCCCATAATACTTGAGCCGCACCGATCAATGCCTGTAGTATAAGAAAGAACACTGCCATAACTGCTAAAAACTTTGTTTCTCTGATATGCCCAATTGCTTTCCATGACCAGGCAGCTAAAATGACAATTAGGATGCCAACGGAGCCTGTGACGAGTCGATGCGAAAATTCAATCAGTACTTCTGCGGTAATCTCATCAGGAATTAATTGGCCGTTACATCCAGGCCAATGTCTACCGCAACCCATTCCACTATCAGTCTTTGAAACAAGAGCTCCGCCGAGTAAGATTAAGAGCATGCCTACTGTTGAGGCGACTGCAAACCATTTCAAATACCTATTATATTTCAAGAAAAGACACCTACTTTTTAAATGATAACTAGCTGCAAAAAAGTTCCCTACGTTTTTGATGATAACGAAAAATTGTTAAAAAGACAACGATGAACAGCTGTAAATGGCTGAGTAACTGCCTATTTCACAAATTGTTCATAAATAAGACGCTTTAACTTCACAAAAGGTATATAGAAATGATTTACTATAGAGAGAGTTCATTAATGAATGTGTCGGTTTTACTATGGATTCGGGTGAAATTTTGTATATGTATAGAATTACAACTCGATTTTCGATATAGTAAAGTATAGCGGCTGATACATACAACCATGAAAGGAGGGGTAACTTGTCAAACGGTCATACCATTTCTGCACCTGCCGAATCAAAAGCAGTGACTGCGTCTCTTTATAAAGACTTCCTTGCGCTTATTAAAATCGGCATCGTCAACTCGAATATGATTACTACTTTTACCGGACTATTTCTTGCGTTTCAATTCACCGGTAAAAACTTTCTACATAATATAGATTTGCTAATCTATGCACTTGTCGGTTCTGGATTGATTATTGCCGGATCTGCGGCACTTAATAATTTAATTGATCGCGATATTGACCCTGTTATGACGAGAACGAAGTCCAGACCAACAGTTACCGGACGCTTTAAGGCACCGGCTGTATTGGCACTTGCACTGATTTTCATCGTTGTAGGTGAAGTTCTTTTGTTTTCCGCTTCTGTAGCAGCTGGTCTTTGGGGACTTGCAGGTATCTTCAGTTATGTTGTACTCTATTCGATGTGGTCGAAACGCAGGTATGTTAGTAATACAGTTGTTGGAAGTGTTTCAGGAGCCATACCGCCGTTAATCGGATGGGCTGCGGTCGAGCCAGCACTGGGAGCAGGTGCTTGGGCATTATTCCTAATCATGTTCGTATGGCAACCGCCTCATTTTTATGCACTGGCGATGCGAAGAACAGAGGAATACCGCGCAGCGAATATTCCAATGCTGCCTGTTGTAAAAGGTTTTGCTAGAACTAAGAAATCGATGCTTGCATGGGTACTGTTTTTATTTCCAATCCCATTTCTACTTAGCGGACTTGGAATAGGCTTCTTAGTTCTTGCTACCGCGTTGAATATCGGATGGCTTTATTTAGCGCTTAAGGGCTTTAAAGCCAAAGATGATCTTAAATGGGCTACAGGAATGTTTATCTATTCATTGAATTACATGACAATCCTATTTGTTTCAATGATCATTTTCTCGATATTCATCTAGTGTTCCGGAATTCTTTCTTTAGACAGGAATTCACATAAAGAGGTCAATCGTCCTCAAGTATTAAGAAATCATTTTTAGAAAGAGAGGTATCATTAAGCGATGATGAAAGGACTCAAAAAGTGGCGTCTTTTTTCTCTATTAGCAGCTCTAACCATATTCCTTGCGGGTTGTGGCCAACAAGAGCTATCCACACTTCTTCCGGCAGGACAAGTCGGAAAAGATCAATTCAAATTGTTGATATTATCATCATCAATTATGTTGTTCGTTATTGTCGTAGTAATGGCTATTTACTTAGTTGCAATTGTTCGCTTCAGACGTTCAAAATTAGGTGAAGACCATGTACCTAAGGACATTGAAGGAAGCCATACATTGGAACTTGTGTGGACGGTCATACCGGTTCTTCTAGTAATCCTTCTAGCTGTACCTACTGTTTATTACACATATAAATTCAGTGATGTTACAGCGATGGAAACAGTAGATGAGGATGGAAATGCTGAAAACCTTGTCGTCGATGTTACGGCGAAACTATACTGGTGGGAGTTTGAATACCCAAGCCTCGGAATCGTTACAGCACAGGAACTTGTTGTACCAACTGGAAAAAAAGTATATTTCAACTTGATAGCAGCGGATGTTAAGCACTCCTTCTGGATTCCGGCAATTGGAGGTAAGCTCGACACGAACGTTGAAAACGTCAATAAGTTTTACTTAACGTTTGACGAAGAGTCGAAAGATCTTAAAGACGGTGTATTTTACGGTAAATGTGCGGAACTTTGCGGACCATCACATGCATTAATGGATTTCAAAGTGAAAACATTACCGTCAGCCGAGTTTGACGAATGGGTTGTAGCGATGCAGGCAACTGGCGATGAAACGACGGATGTCGCTGCAGCAACAACTCAAGGTGAAGAACTGTTCCAACAAAGCTGTATTATGTGCCACGCAACTTCCGCGGTTGGTGAAAGTGGAGCGCAAGGTCCCAACTTAGCATCATTCGGCGACCGTAATCGAGTTGCAGGATTTATGGATCACACAGAAGAAAGCTTAGTTGAATGGATTTCTGACACTCAAAAATACAAGCCTGGAAACTTGATGCCGTCATTCGGTGAACAGCTTTCCGACGATGAATTAAATGCAATTTCAGAGTACCTTATGGGTCTTTCGGTAGAAAAGTAATTATTAACGTGAAATTGAAGAGGAGGTAAACAAATTGAGTTCAGTTGCTCAAAAAAGAGGTTTTGGCGCAACGCTGTGGGATTGGCTGACAACAGTCGACCATAAGAAGATTGGTATCCTTTATCTCCTTGGTGGAGGATTCTTCTTCGTAGTCGGCGGTATAGAAGCGATGATCATCCGTTTGCAACTTCTAACGCCAAACAACGATCTCGTCAGCGCTGGGATATTTAATCAGCTTATTACGATGCACGGAACGACGATGATTTTCCTTGCGGCCATGCCGATATTAATTGGATTCATGAACGCCGTCATGCCGCTCCAAATCGGGGCACGAGATGTCGCATTCCCATTCCTAAATTCATTAGGTTTTTGGTTGTTCATGTTTGGTGGTATATTCTTAAACGTTTCTTGGTTCATTGGTCAAGTTCCCGATGCAGGTTGGACTTCTTATGCGTCTCTCGCATTGGTATCAGAAGGACATGGTGTCGACTTTTATGCAATAGGTCTTCAAATTGCAGGTCTGGGTACGTTAATTGGGGGAATTAACTTCCTCGTCACAATTATTAACATGCGTGCTCCGGGGATGACGTACATGCGTATGCCACTTTTCACATGGACTACGTTTGTTGCATCAGCAATGATCTTGTTCGCATTCCCACCACTTACTGTAGGACTTTTCCTTCTTACGTTTGATCGAATGTTCGGAGGGAATTTCTTTGATCATACGATGGGTGGAAATACAATCATCTGGGAGCATATATTCTGGATTTTTGGTCACCCTGAAGTATATATACTGATTTTACCGGCATTCGGTATTTTCTCGGAGATTTTCTCAATCTTCTCACGCAAACGTCTCTTTGGTTATTCCGCGATGGTATTCGCTACCGTCCTTATCGGATTCCTTGGATTCATGGTTTGGGCTCACCATATGTTTACGGTTGGTCTTGGACCGACGGCGAACGCTATCTTCTCTGTAGCGACAATGGCAATTGCCATACCTACCGGAGTCAAGATATTTAACTGGCTGCTCACCATGTGGGGAGGAAGTATAAAAGTAACAACTCCGATGCTTTATGCATTAGGTTTCATCCCAACATTTGTTATGGGTGGAGTTACAGGTGTTATGCTAGGTACAGCGCCGCTTGATTACCAATTGCACGACACATACTTTGTTGTTGCTCACTTCCATTACGTAATCGTTGGAGGTACTGTTTTTGGTATACTTGCTGGTACTCATCTATACTGGCCGAAAATGTTCGGTACAATGTTGAATGAAATGCTAGGTAAAGTAACTTTTGCTTTCTTCTTTATCGGTTTCCATTTGACATTCTTGATTCAACACTGGTTAGGTTTCTGGGGAATGCCTCGTCGTGTATTTACATACATGGACGGACAAGGCTGGAACTTATCTAACTATATTAGTACCGTGGGAGCGGTATTTATGGCAATCGGGATTATAGTCTTAGTCATAAATATAGTTATCACTTCGGTTAAAAAAGTACGTGTTGCAAATGATCCATGGGGTGACGGAAGAACACTTGAATGGGCGATTGAATCACCACCGCCATTCTATAACTTCGCACAAACACCACTTGTACGTGGTCTTGACACAGTGCATATTGAAAAATTGGAAGGAAATCTGTCGGGTATTACACCGTCTGAACCAGTTCAGGACATTCATATGCCAAACGGTTCGTTCATTCCATTTTTGATGTCTTTAGGTTTGTT
The DNA here is from genome assembly GCF_056786515.1 of Sporosarcina sp. Y838. Taxonomy (NCBI): domain Bacteria; kingdom Bacillati; phylum Bacillota; class Bacilli; order Caryophanales; family Caryophanaceae; genus Sporosarcina; species Sporosarcina sp. Y838. Next base: position 331,523 of record NZ_JBXCJD010000001.1, read on the forward strand.
CATTGCAGGATTTGGTGCAATGTACCGCGTTGAAGAGTCATGGGGCTTGCCGGTTTTAATCTTTGGTTTGCTCTTTACTTTCGTATCAATGGCAATGCGTTCATTAAAAGACGATTTGGGCTTCTATGTTAAGAAAGAAGACATCTTAAAAGATTTAAAACGTAAAGGGGGCAAACAATAATGGATTTGAATAAAAAATTCACCCCTGAGACGTGGCCGGATCATCCAGAAAGAGCAACGCTTGAAGCGAAAAACAAATTTGTCGGCTTTTGGCTTTTCCTTGGCGGAGAAACGATTTTGTTTGCAACGCTCTTTGCAACTTATCTAGCTTTAAAGAACAAAGGTCCAAGTGGTTTTGAGTTTTCAACTCAAGGACTTTTTGAATTGCCGCTTGTCTTCGTTATGACGTTGCTTCTTTTAACATCATCATTGACGAGTGTTTACGCAATGTATCATTTGAGAAATTATGATTTTAAGAAAATGCAACTATGGCTCGTTATTACAGCGTTCCTTGGCCTTGGATTCTTAGGGCTTGAGGTGTATGAGTTTGTACATTACATTAAATTAGGTTTCACATTTGACAACAGTGCTTTCAGTTCGGCATTTTACGCACTTGTTGGAACGCACGGTCTCCACGTAGCGTTCGGACTTGTATGGATAACGCTGCTTGTCTATCGTAATTCTAAGCGCGGACTGAACTTGTATAACGCGACGAAATTCTATACATTCTCGTTGTACTGGCATTTCATTGACGTAGTTTGGGTATTCATCTTCACTGTAGTCTACTTGATGGGAGTGATAGGTTAATATGTCTGACATCCAAGTTTATAAAAAGTCACCAGCTGAATTTAACTTAGACCAGAGACGTGCACGTAAGTCCATGCGTAATCAGGTCATGATGTTTTCGCTTATGATTTTCATGACTATCATGTCTTTCTCAATGGTAATGGCATACCAAGCTGATGTCGCTGGATTTTCAAAGTTCTTGATTATTCCATCGCTTCTGTTATTTGCTGCAGTACAAGTCGGTTTACAATTGTATTACTTCATGCATATGAGCGAAAAAGGACATGAAGTTCCTCAAATGTTTATGTATTCTGGAGTAATCCTTTCATTCGCTGTTGTTTTAACTTTTGTAACAATCGTTTGGTGGTAATTAATAGATGTAAAAGCCTGTGGAAGATACTACCCTCCACAGGCTTTTACTATTTTAAAAAAACTGTCATAGTTCGTACATTGAGTTACAGTCCCATTCGCTTTATAATGAAGAAAGAAACTATTGAAGGAGCGATCTCAAATGCCTTTAAGCATATTTGGATTCCAGGCATTATGGAGTCCATGGTTCTTACTATTTATCATACTCGGTATGGCTTTGTATTTAGTAATGTCGACGAAAATGCGCCATCGATTTAAAGACTCGCATCCGGTTAAAAAAAGTCAGGTATTTTTATTCATGACTGGTATGATTCTGCTTTACGTCTTAAAAGGTTCACCAGTGGATTTAATGGGTCATATCCTATTTTCAATGCACATGGTACAAATGGCAGTTTTGTTACTAATCGTTGCTCCATTAATCATTATGGGTATTCCCAATTGGATGTGGAAAAAGGTTTTTGATGTCAAGATTATTGATAAGGTTTTCCGATTCTTCACTAAACCGATTCTAAGCGTACTGTTCTTTAGCGGTATGTTTTCATTCTATCATTTACCCCTTATCCTAGATAATGTGAAAATGAGCCTTATCCTTCACTCCATATTTACGATAACGCTGTTTATTGCAGCTGTATTTCTTTGGTGGCCAGTCATTAATACATTGGAAGGTCAACCAAAGCTTCATGGTTTGAAAAAGATTGGTTATATCATATTAAGTGCAATATTAATCACTCCAGCATGTTCTCTAATCATTTTCGTAGATGTACCTGTTTATGAAACCTACCAATCCGGAGAAGCTTGGTTAAAAGCGATGGCGCTATGTGTACCTGCAGGTACGCTAGCGGGGTTATCTGGGTTAGGTATTTCAGGTCCTGAGCTATTTACGAATATGCCATCATTGGTTGATCAACAACTTGGTGGTATTATCATGAAAGTAATTCAGGAAATTGTTTATGTCGGTGTCCTTGGTAGCATTTTCATTAAATGGAATAGAGAAGAACGGGAAAATGCGGACGAAATCACTGCGCAAGCACTTCGCGAACGTCAACGATTGACGATGCATGGGTAATTCACTTAATTGAGTTTTCTTTCGTAATAGGGCTTACATTTACCTTAGCTTTTTACAAAGGCGACCACCAATTTATGTGCGTATCTATAAGCAACAAAAAATAGCGAGCCTATTCTCGATTTTATTGAGAATAGGCTCGCTTTGTAAAATGTAGGAACTATTTTAGGGCACAATGGGAGAGTTGGGGTTCGGAGTGTGGATTGTAGATCGCTTGGCGCTTTGGGGATGCCTCTGGGGTAAGCCAGGATTAGCGCTTCGCATCCAGTCTCGCGGCTTCGGCGACCCCTTTGCCGCGCCTTCGCTGGGGTGTTCATTATTGAAAGTGATTTTGAGATGTATGGACTGAGATTATAATGTGATTACTATTTGATACTGATTTAATTTAAGAATGACGCACTATAGGTTGCAGATTTAATCCCAGATAGTGAAATGTGCTTTCTTAAAGAGACCATCCACAAAGCGTCGAAGCGATATTAGCAGAATCTCTGTTTCATTCCATCTATGTTTACTGTTGTTAAATGCATTCACTCGATTTATCGCATTATACTATAGGTTGCAATCAAATCCCAGGTAACGAAATGCGCTATCTAAAATAGACCATCCAGCGCAGAAGTGGTATTAGCAGGATTTCTGACACGTACCATATATAGTTTTTTTCTTCACTCTTTTAAATTCTGAAATTCATTTTGATGAACCCGGCTTCACGTGCTGTTGTAAACAATATGACTACTAATGGACCGATAAAAAATCCGAGGAAGCCGAACAACTTCAATCCGATGAACATCGCAATCAGTGTGGGGAGCGGTGCTAACCCAATTTGTGAACCCATCACCTTTGGTTCCACAATTCGCCTTATTATTAGCAGGATAACTGCTAAAATAGCCAATTGTGTCGCTGTTGCTACATCTCCACTAATGAACAGATACATCGACCAGGGTGCAAGTATAAGGATTGAACCAAGAATTGGAATGATATCAATAAACCAAATGACAAGTGACATGACAACTGCATACTTAGGAATAATCAGGAGTAGACCGACAAATGTAACCGCCAGAATGATTAAGCTGACTAATAGCTGCGCTTTCAAAAATCCAAATATAGCTGAGTTAAGCCGTGTAATCATAAACCGCACTTTTTCTGCCGTTGACGTTGTTAAGTGCCTAAACAACATTTTTCTCAATTCGGGAAGTTCAAGCATAAATAGGAATAAAGCTATGATGAAGACTGAAAAACTGACGAGGAAGTTTGGAATTTCAGCCATAAGTGACATAATTCTCTCGTAGTTCAGAAAATCGAGTATCGATTTACGAATCGATTCGAATATATTCTTAAATTCTTTTTGAACAGACATAACGACTTCATCAGGCATTCCTGAGGTATATTGTAAAAGCTTACTTTGAACGTCAATCCATACACCCGACAACGAATTGAAATAGTCAGGTGCTGCTTTCGTGAAATCAATAATTTTACCAAACAATTGAGTAACCGTGTAGTAGAGCAAAATAGTAATAATTGCGAGGGTGAACATAAAGACAGTTATGACTGATACTTTACGATTCCACTTGAACTTCTTTTCAGTCATTTTGACGATAGGTTCAATTATCAATGCTATCAGTAGCGCGAAAATGATTGGCAACGATACAGGTAGGATAATAATGGATGTCAAGGTGATGAGGATAAGACTTAGTATTATGATGAAATTACGTTTTGTTAGCCATTTTGACAACGGTCATTCCTCCAAAGTATTCGCTACTTCAATTATAACCAAGACTTAGGTGATTGAGTAGTGAAAAAGATTTGAATAATAGAGGACGAAAAAAGACCGAAGAACTTTAAGTTCTTCGGCCTCTGCAATAAAATTATTTTTTTACATTGAAAGGTTCAAGTTCAGCACTTACTGCTTTTAATGTTGCGATACAGTCCTTAATGAGACTTGCAGGGAAATGTTCTCCTTCGCCGTACTCAACGCCGTGCGGATAATAATGTTTACCCACAACTGGTTTTTTTAGAATCATAGTTGCTTCGCGTGTATCTACATCACCATCAGTTGTGTAACTGAATACGCGCAAATAGTATGTACCTTCTTTAAGCATATACTTCTTATCAAATGTCGCTCGTTCGTAGTCCCATTGTCCTGCACGGACAAGATCGTGTTTTAACATAATTTCGTCAAGTATTGATAAGTCGGTTACAATATTTTCAATGCCTGTATCCTCAATATACATAGTTTATATCCTCCTCATATATCGTCCAGCCAATTCCCTATACCTATTTATAATAGAACAAATCACTGACAGTTGCAATGACAACATTGTGTCAAGAAGTGAATGACTTAGAATTAGACGTACCTCGCTTTTTTTATCGCTTTGATGAAGTATAATGAATAGAGCAACTCATTTATGGAATCAGCTAGAAATGAAATGACTAAACTACCGATTAGGAAAGAAGGGCGAAAAATGAAAGTTCTTTGGAAAATAATACTTCTACTCATCATCGTCCTATTGGTATTTTATATTTTAGATGATGGAGTGAAAGAGAATGAACCGCTTGAATCACCAGTGAAACACGGAACGGCCATACCAATCCCCGGAAAAGGTGAAGGGGTTTCAATGAATCAGGCAACAAGACCTGAATCTGGCATATCTCAGTATGTCGGTAAAGGTGTAGATAGGCTAATCGAAAAGATTGGTGAACCGGACAGGATTGAACCATCCGATTATGGGTACGATTGGTGGATTTATGACCAGGGTGTGCAATTAATGGTCGGAGTAATAGGTGAAAAAGTGAACCAGATATACTCAGCTGATTCATCTTCTGATGTTGAACCATTTGAACTCGGTCAAGACGTAAAAGACATTTACAGGTTTACGATAGTTGAATCAGAAGTAAGTGTGCACACGGGTGAAAGTGTTTATACGTTTACATTGAATGGTGAGGATGTAAAAAATAGGTTACTCATTGCTTATGAAGGTGTCTATGCACAACTCTACTTTGACGGAATTGACGGTGAACTGGAGGCTGTGCGCTTTATAGATCCACATACACTTGTCCTCCATCAACCTTATGATATGACCTATATGGGTGAAATTGTAAGTGCGGATCATCCTTCATCCACAATGCAGATAGAAGTGGACCGTGCTATGGAACGACAACTTTATGAATTAACAAACCTTTATAGAAAAAATCATGGTATAAGTGAAGTGGAAGGCGACTATGAACTGACACAAGTTGCTAGAAAGCATAGCGAGGATATGGCGCTTGAAAATTACTTTTCCCATGAATCCCCAGTGACTGGAAATCTTGCGGATAGGTTGAAAGAAGCGGAAATTGAGCATCGTAAAGCACGTGAAAATATAGCATTTAACTATGTGGATGCGATTGAGGCGGTGCATGGTTGGCTCAATTCGCCTGCCCACCGAAGTGTATTGCTTGAAAAAGATGTAACAAATCTTGGAACAGGTGCATATGGAAAATATTATACACAAGTTTTGGTTCGTATGACTGATGAAGAAAAAAGGCAGCAGTAAATTTTATTGCTGCCTAAGGCAAAACCCATGTACCTGATTCTGTACCAGCGATACCTCTTATATATAGGGGTATCGCTGTTTTCATTGCATGGAGCGCCGCACGTTTTTGTATAATTGGTCTTTCACAATCCAGCAGGGGAATGAATTCCTCCAACTTTAGCGAGTCTAGTTTAATAGGATTTTTCGCCTCGCGTGGATCGTCGGTCATGACGCCGGGGACATCTTTAAAGAATTCTACATGAGATGCTTGGAGTGCAGCAGCAAGGGCAATGGCAGACAAATCGCTTCCGCCTCTTCCAAGTGTCATCGTCTGCCCATTCTCAGCAACTCCTTGAAAACCTGGAATGATTACACAACGGGTCATTTTTAGATTTTGTCGAATCGACGTAGTATCAATCGTACTAATCATTCCATCGCCATAGACACCCGTTGTCATTATGCCTGCCCGTGTACCATGAAGAACTGTGTTTTCTACACCAGCCTGCTCTAGCTCGGCAGACAACACCGCTGCCGCTATGAGCTCGCCACAAGATGCGACAAGGTCGCTAGCGGCTGTCGTGGGTAAAAAGGCATCCGTAAGTTGAAGTAGGCTGTCCGTTGAGTAAGGATCACCATAACGACCGATTGCAGAAACGACAATAACAATGTCGCCAAATTCATGCAATCCAGCTTTTATATGGTTAATGCAATTCAATCTCATTTTCTTGTCTTTCATTGCTATCCCACCAAATTTTTGAACGATCATAAGGCTCCCAACTTTCTTCGTGACGTTCATTGAGTTCTCTTCATACGATAAAGTATGTTCGCTCTCAATATATTCGTTTTCATAGAAAAATGTTCGGGAAGGGGAGACTGGTGCTGTTATTAACGGAGCTTCTAAAAGACTGGCCTTGTACAGTCAGCGGCGGCGAACTCAGGACTGTGGTCACGGGAATTACTGAAAACTCTTTGCAAGTAAAAAAAGGCTACATCTTTGTTGCGCGGGAAGGTGTTTATTATGATGGAGCGTCATATATTGAAAAAGCTATAAGACAAGGCGCGACGGCTATTGTTGTAGATCGAACGAATTTGACTGAAATTCCAGCCGGGACAGTTAGTATCGTTGTCCCCGATTGTAAAACTTTTATGTCGCATGCCAGTGCACGACTAGCTGGTAGTCCCGCGGAACGTATGAAGGTAATAGCTGTGACGGGAACCAATGGGAAGACTACAGTCACGCATTTCATCGGTCAATTATTGAAAGGTCTAGGGGAAAAAGCGGCTGTCATAGGGACAACAGGCATTTTTGTCGATGGTGTTTACAGTGAATATGAAGGTCCAAAAATGACAACGTTACCAGCGGAGTATCTTCATCCTTTGTTAAAAAAATGTGAAACAGAAGGTGTCACTCATATTGTTCTTGAGGCATCTTCACTAGGGTTATCCACAAATCGCTTAGATCATTGTGAAATCGATATTGGCTTATTGTTAAACGTGGGAACTGATCATTATGAGGAACATGGTGGAAAGTCATCCTACATCAATGCAAAGAAGCGCTTAATCGGAATGGCAGAAACGATGATTGTCAATCAGGATGATGAACAATGTATGGAAATGACTAAGAATAGTACGACTCCGATTATTTACTTTGGAACAACTACTTCAGCAGATGTCCGAGTACCGGAACTGAAAATGAACCCTGTCGTTCCAGGTCACTATAATCGCATGAATGCATTAGCCGCTATCAGTGCGCTCCTTGTCTTAGGTTACACTTTAGATGAGATTGTACCGCACTGTAACGCGCTTCAACTCCCAGAAGGTAGATTGCAACTAGTAGAGCGTGATGGTGTAAAGGTCTATATTGACTATGCGCATACACCTGATGCACTGGAATCAGTATTAAAGACATTATCCAATTCATGTTATGGAAAATTAATAACTGTTTTTGGTTGTGGAGGACAACGGGATAAAGGGAAACGAGCTTTGATGGGAGAACTCGCTGTTTTGTATTCATCCAGTGTTATTGTTACTTCTGATAATCCCCGAAATGAAGATCCACTGACGATTATAAGGGACATTATGGAGGGGTTTGGAGGAGATTGTTCTGCGATCGAAGCGGTACTGGATCGTAAATATGCGATTCGGAAAGCGATTTTTTGTGCGGCTCCGGGAGATGTCGTTCTAATTGCTGGGAAAGGTCATGAGAAAACGCAACACACTGCTGAAGGTATGATTCCATTTTCCGATTTTGATGAGGCAAGGCGAGCTCTTTCTGAAAAAACATTTCTGGATATTAAAGAAATGGAAATTGAATAGGTGCATGCATGCCTTTTCATCTGGTATGATAAGCAGTGAGTGGAGGGGATTATTCATATGATGACAGACGAATGGATCACCATCATTGAACATGCCGAAGAACTGACTGAAATGCTTCTCGCTTCAGAAGTGGTGGCAAGTTACCGAAAAGCTTACGATGATGTTTATTCGGATGCCGACCTGGTGAAGACGATCGAAGAGTTCACGATCATGAAGGAACGATATGAGGAAGTCCAACGATTCGGGAGATATCATCCGGATTATAATATAGTAATGAAAAATATCCGTGTTCAAAAAAGAGCACTCGATATGAATGACCGGGTAGCGGAACTCCGTTTGACCGAAAATGATGTGCAATATGTACTTGACGAAATCGGTTCCATCATTGCAAAATCGGTGTCAGATGAAGTAAAAGTTCCGGCCGGTAGCGCATTCTTTTCAGATTCTTCATGTGGTGGAAGCTGTGGAACCGGTGGAGGCTGCTCGTGTTCAGCATAAGAGGATACAGGATTTCAAGCTTTACAACAAAAGAGAGGTTGCCTGAATGTCATTGACATTCAAGCAACCTCTCTTTTGTTAGGATGAACTTACATTATCTTGCACAATTTCCATTGCAATAGTAGGGGTATCTGTTATGAAACCCGCCGCTCCTGCATGAAGGAGTTTGATAATTGAATCTTTATCAGAAACGCCTTCAAAATAAACGGGTACGTTAATGTCTGTTAGGAAGTTGATAAAACTTTCAGTTCCAAGGGGAAATACGCCGAGCTTTTCAGGAATCCGAAAAAAATCTGCACGTGGACTGTAAAGATGACCAAATTTACTTGTGAAAGCAGCATATGCTTTTTTCACTTCAATCTCACCTGCACCAGTAGCTACCCTGTTTTGAGCATACAAGTTAAACCTGTCCGTCTGTTCATCATAAGGACTTGTCACAGCTACACAGTCTTTTGCGTCTAGTTCTTCGAGTAGTCTCCAAAGTTTCGATGGCATAAGGCTGCCTTCGTACATGTCTGGCGAATCTTTAAGATTGATGGCAATCAACATATGCGGAAACTGTTGGATTAATTCTCGCAAAGTTAGGATTACCTCACCCTTACCACGATAGGGATGTTGCCCAGCATCGTCCTCAAATCGATAGCCCGCATCTGCTAATTTCAATTCGCTTAGTGTATAATCAGCAACTCTTCCAGAAAAGTCCGTAGTTCTATCTGTAAATTCGTCATGGAAGACAATAATCTCTTCGTCTTTTGTTAGCCGAATATCTACTGCAAATCCATGTACACCGAGTGCGGCTGAATTAGAAAATGCAGTTAATGTATTTTCAGGGGCTTCGGAAAGTCCTCCCCGATGAGCTAAAATAACGGGTTTATCAAAAGCGAGCGCTTTCTTACCTTCACGAGGTACTGGTTTTGCGACAACTTTAGAAGCGGCCCAAGCAGCAACTCCTGCTGCACCTACTGTAAGAGCCACATTTGTTTTTCTACCCATTCATGAACCTCCTAATAAAATAAACTGTTTATGTTTTATAGACTCAAAGCGCCATTTTGCGCCCAATGCTTATACTAATTGTAATTCAAAAAATTAACGCTGTCAGCAATATTTGATGTCTAGCTACAGGCGCCAGCCCCTCGGTTCATAAGTCGGTTCGGCTTATGCCTGTCGGAGCTGGGCGGCGCCTTTTGCTTTTCTTTTGTTGCAGCCCATTTCTCTACTATGGTATTGTATGGGTTAGGAAAAGAGGGGAAATCTATGATTGATCGTCAAGGAATCATTGTTTATCTTCATCATTTAAAACAAGCAAAATCATTTCGGAAATATGGTCACGTCCATTATATATCACGAACGATGAAGTATGTCGTTCTGTATTGCAATATGGAGGATGTCGACACGGTTATGGGTAAAATAGAACGTCTACCATCCGTGAAAAAAGTTCTTCCGTCCTATCGACCGTTTGTGAAAACGGAATTTGAAAATACTAAACCTGATAGGGCGAAAGAATACGATTATAAAACCGGTTTATAAAATTATCGTAACGGAGGAAGCAACTTGTTGATGCGAAGAATTCCAGTCGCATATTGAAAGAATAACTCAGGTTCTGCAAATTCTGAAGAGTTTTTCAACTCGATATAGACAGGTGTGCTACCAGCCTTTTCCGCTGTTTCTTCAAAGAGTACTCTTCTTTTTGACTTGTCGTTATCCTTTTGTATAATTCCTTCTCTACAAATATAAACGGGCATGAACTGACTATCATTTGCGGGCTCGAAGGCTGCTGCAAGAGAAAGTGCATGGCCTAAAGGCGTTTCTGAGGATAAGATGAACGTCTTATGCAGACGGCCTCTATTTGTATTGATCAACTCGCATAATTCATACACATCTCCATAACCCTGACCAAGCTCTATGAATCGCTGATTAAGTATCATAATCACCACTACCTTTCCAAATACGTAAATCTAGACTTATCATACCATTATGGATGCACGGGCGCATTCATCAATTCATTCTGCGGGGTGTAGATTTGAAAATTATTGCAAGAACTATACTCGTTCTGCTAAGTGTGAATGGTCTTCTCGTTTATATGCATTATTATCTATCGGCAGGTGCGAATTCAGAAGAAACGAAGGCTTCAACTTATTCACAAGAGATTGAAGTAATCAATCGTTCGGATGTACTCGTAGTTCGTCATAACTTTAGTGGTTTATCAAATAAACGGCATGAAATTATTTGGCCAGAAGAAAGTGTTAATCGTACATGTTATCTATCAGACGCAATGTCATGTAATCGGTTAGACGAAAACACCACAGCCTTTCTTGAAGGGGAAAATGACAGACAGTCCATTTCCTATGAAATACCCAAAAAAGGCCAAATGAAAAAGAATGCCTTGTTCAAAGAACCATTTACTGCGCTCTACGGCTCTTCGGTATCGTTCACATTATTTCATATGACCGATGAAACTGGGATTGGTGGATTATGGGTGAATGGTCTCGAGCGCGTAGGCACAAAAGAAATGACGTCTATTGATTATGCATTATACCGAGGATCTGGCGGGGTTACGGATTTATATTGGCAGAAAAATAGATTGCCTCTTCTCTACGCGGGGGATAGGTTGTCTGTTTTTGGAAAAGGCGTTGATGTTAAGAGGCTTGGTGATGTGGATTTAGCTCTTAAATCGATTGATGCAGACCACTCGACGGTTGTAATTGACAACACTAACCCAACTGTTCACTCCACAAGGTTCGTTATTTCAGAAAATACAGATGCAGAAAAAGTATCAGACCGCTTTCTGACGGCAGCGATGTATAATCGATTTATCATTCCGGATAAAGAACGTCTGACAGCTGAATTGGCGGCTTCAATTCTTTCGGGAAAGGCCGCGGGTTCGATTACATCACGTAAACTGTATCAGACCCTAAGTGAATCGATGAGCGCCGTAAAACTCGAAACATTTAAAGGACTTCTAAAGGACAGGGTGGGACAAGAAATCGATGCAACCGTTTTGGATAGGCTTGCTGGTAAGGCAACAGGATTTAAGATATCTTATTTCAATAAGAATATTGAAGAAAGTGTATCGAGTTATCCGTTCTTAGTAGAAGATTCGCGTAAGATCTATTTTGAAGGTAGCGCTTTTTCAGACATTCAAATCATTTTGAAGGACGAAAAAACCCTCTATCCCGCTAAAAAGATATTAAGTCTCGCAGGTTATAAAGTTACTTCGAATGATAGATCCATTTATATTGAAAATGAAATTAGAAAATTCAGGTTTCCGAAGAATGATCTTTTTTACGTTTATAATGAACATAAATATGATTTCGTAACGATGCCTTTTGAAGTGCGGGAAGACGATTTTTATTTCGAGGAAAATTGGTTTAAACGATTGTTCCTTCTCAGTATCGAGAAAACGGCAGACACAATCGATATCACCAGAATTTCGACACTGCTAGAGGAGGAAGACAATTGAGAATTATTGCAGGGACTAGAAAAGGTATTCCCTTGAAGTCCATTCAAGGGACAAATACACGTCCGACATCGGATAAAGTGAAAGAATCCGTATTCAACATGATTGGTCCTTACTTTGATGGTGGGATTTCCGTTGAATTGTTTGGAGGCAGCGGATCCCTTTCTTTGGAGGCATTGTCGAGGGGAATAGATAAGGCATACATATTCGAAAAAAATACTAATGCATGTGCGATGATCAAGGCCAATACGGAGAAGTGCCGGTTCACGGAAGAATTACTTATTCAACGTACAGACGCAAAAAATGCGGTTAAGCTTTTGCTGACAAAAGAAGAGAAAGTGAAACTTCTTTTTATCGATCCTCCATACGCAGAAACGAAGTTTTATAATCTCGCTCAGGAATTTTCAGAAGCAGGTCTCCTAACTGAAAATGCTGTCATAGTATGTGAACATGATAAAAAGTTCGGATTACCAGAATCGTTTGGTACGTTTCACAAAGTTAAGAGTTCAGTTTATGGAAATAGCGCTGTATCAATTTACGAGATGGAGGTTCAGTAATGTCTAGAATTGCGGTTGTTCCAGGGAGTTTTGATCCACTGACAAATGGGCATCTTGATATTATCAAGAGAGCGGCCAGGGTTTTTGGAGATGTGAGAGTTGCAGTGATGAATAATTCATCGAAGAATTCACTTTTTACCGTTGATGAACGGGTGGCACTTATAGAGGAAGTGACAGCAGTTTTCCCGAATGTGAGAGTAGACTCTTCATCAGGATTACTTGTAGACTATGCAAAAAGTATAGGTGCATCTGCTATTATACGTGGATTAAGGGCTGTTTCCGATTTTGAGTACGAAATGCAAATTACTTCAATGAACAGATACCTTGATGAAAGCATTGAAACGTTTTTCATCATGACAAACAATCAGTATTCATTCCTCAGTTCGAGTATGGTTAAAGAGGCAGCAAAATACGGCGGTTCCATTACGGGACTTGTGCCAATTCAAGTTGAAAAAGCATTGAAAACAAAGTACGAAGCATTGAAAATAAAGTACGAAGCATAATTAAGTAATCAATGGTTATGATGAAATTATTATTTCATCATAACCATTTTGTGTTTAATACAAGAAATAGAAAATAATGGGAACTAGAATAACACTCCAGAATCGCCCAATAACGTATGGGGTCATTGAAAGGGAGCTTGACTTCGCGATTACAAAAACTTGCATGTGGATACTCAAACCATTCATGGAAATAATTGCTGCAATGAGAAATGGGAAAATGGGAAAACCATAAAAATGATCTGTTGCAGCTTGGACGCCTGATGTCATTTCAAAAATGGCCAATGCAAAGGTTTTTGCAATTCCCATCTCCACAGTAAATGCGGAAGTGAAAACGGTCGATAAAACAGTCCCAAGTGAGGAAAAGAAAATTACCGTAGTTGCGACGAGAACAATGATTGTAGAGCTTTCTTTAATAGCGTCAAGGAGGGGCATTCCTATAACTTTTTTTGGTAAATCTGTAGGTGGGATACCTGAATCGTCGCCTTGTATCCGAAAAATGAGTGCTAGTAGAAAAAATGAGACATTTGCGATGTGAATGGCTATTAGCAATTTCCAACCGGAACTGATGTCACCAAAAAGTTCAGTTCCAACGAAACCAATGATAAACATCGGTCCAGGTGCATGACATATAGCTAAGAGTAAAGCGCTTTGCTTTTTCGATAGTTCGCCGTTCTTCATCATTTCAGTTACCGTTACGGCACCGACTGGGAAACCTCCGAAAGACCCCAGCACATATGCTTTCAAAAACCGTCTCCACTTTGGTACCTTTTTTGAATGGCTAGGCATTTTTAAAAGCCATTGTGTCAAAATAATGTAGGGTAGTAAATACGGAAGTAGCGCATGGATAAATAACTGTGCACCGGCTACTGCCCCAGCGTGCGCTGTTCCCGGTTGCCAGATAAACAGTATGATTAATCCCCAAACAACAGTCAAATTTATAACTTGATAAAGGCGTACATGCTTTTCATCGATTATGTACTACGCTCCTTTTTGCTCTATTTATGAACAAAGGTTTTGCAAGTCTTTTTTTGGTGCTACACTTATATATATGTAATGGAAGTACAGGCTATTAACGGAGGTGTACGTAAATTGAAGAAGAAACGGTTCGGTTTAATCGGGGTAATGCTGGTAATTATAGCTATTTTGTTCATATATCCACTTGATTCTTATATTTCATCTCCGGGTGGTGCATATGACTTGGATCCACTTGTTGAGGTTGTAGGTGGAGATAAAGATGATGAAGGTACGTTTAGTCTTATGACGATTTCAGTGGCAAAAGCGACACCTGCTTCGTACGTCTTATCAAAATTTACGGATAACAGAAAGCTTCTTCCGGCGGAGAATGTTAGAAGAGAAGGCGAAAATGACAAGGAATATAACATTCGACAGAAGAAACTGATGACAGGTTCTCAATTCAATGCCATTACGGTTGCTTTTGATAAAGCTGAACTTCCTGTTGACATCCAATTTGATGGTGTTTTCGTTATGTCGGTTCTCGAAAAAGGAGCGGCAGATGGCATTTTGGAATTAGGAGATAAAATCCGTGAGGTTGATGGTGTGAAACTGAAGGAGTCGGGAGAGTTCTTTACGTTAATTGGTGAAAAGAAATTAGGCGATGAAGTAGCGATTTCATTGGAAAGGGACAAAAAGATGCTAGATGTCACATTGACGTTAAAAGAAATTCCGGATAGTGACGGACGTGCAGGACTTGGTGTTCGTTTTGAAGAAGATCGGACACTTACAACCAATCCGGAAATCGATTTCAAAACGTCTAATATCGGAGGACCTTCAGCAGGACTGATGTTCACACTTGAAATCATGAATCAGTTGCTCGATGAAGATATGACGAAGGGTTATAATATCGCCGGAACGGGAGAGATGCTAGAAGATGGAACCGTGGGCAGAATTGGAGGAGCTGACTTTAAAGTCATTGCAGCATCCCGTGAAGATGTAGAAATATTCTTTGCGCCAGACGATGATTTGCCAGACGAAGTTAGAGAGGTAAATCCAGGGATAATGACAAATTATGAGGAAGCCGTAAAAATGGCAGAAAAAATCGGTACGAAAATGAAAATCGTACCGGTGAAAGATGTGGATGATGCACTTGAGTATTTAGCAACATTAGATGAAAAATGAACGATCACTTAATGATGATTGGGTGCGTCTTATAATCCATACCCATTTTAGAATGGAGCGTTCCTTTTCCAATTCCGAGCGCATACATATCGGATGCGTGACTATCGAAATCCAGAGAAGGATGTGAAAAGGCGGCTGCTTTGCTAACAAGAGGAAGCTTCAGCCTTTTTTTATGTTCATTCAAGTAAAGTCTCCCTGCAGAAGTCATACCAAGTAAGCGGAGATAGGCAGGCGCTTTCATTTCGCTGCGTAAATTATACGTGAAGCCAGTAAATATATGCGTTAACATACGTTGTAAGCGAGTCCAGGTATAGCGTTTAGATTTAATTGCACTCATAAAGCCTTCAAACGTGCCGTTAATAGCTGCAGCGCGGTACAACAGGTTCTCAATACCTTCTGTAACGTCCGCAATCTCCGCAAGACGTTTCGGTCCCTCACGTAAAATTGTGAATCGGAGCAGAGGATAGAATGACTGCCAGTTGCCGAAGAGTTGTCTCTCCTTTTTCCAACTGAGGAGGACTTCATGTGTTGAATCAGGAATAAAATCTACAACTGCATCAAGCGAATCAATTTCGAAAAAAGACTTTCTGATACCTGTTGCACTTGCAATTTGGTTTCCGACTACGGCGTCGTCATGATACTGAGCAACAATGCGTGGAATTGTTATTGCTGTCATGTTGGAACCTATAGCAGCTGCCGCTTCCATGTAATGAAAACCTAAAATATTATTTGGCTTTGAAAGGTCAGCAAGACTCCCGTCAAATGCGGAGGAATCAGCAACTGTTTGATATGCTTCATTAAGTGCTTTTGGATAACTGTTTCCACGTCCGACTGCTTCTTTAATTGTTTTTTCATAGTCCTCATTGGATTGTTGAATGAGGTGAAGACTTCTTTCAAAAGATTCAATTGCACCATCTTCACTGCCGAAGCAGAATGTACTGCACTGCGCGGCGTCCAGCAACTGTATGGCGCCGCTAGCGAAGGAAGGAGCATGAGAGGTTGCAAATGTATAAGGGAGCTCTAAAACGATGTCTACACCGTTATTCAACGCCATGTTTGCACGCGCCCATTTATCGACAAAAGCCGGTTCACCACGCTGAAGAAAATTACCGCTCATGACCGCGATGACAATATCCGAATCAGTCATTTTTTTTGCCTGCTCTGCGTGGTAAAGATGTCCATTATGAAACGGGTTATATTCGACAATAATTCCTGAGGCTTTCAAAAGTATCACTCCTTTGCTACAATGAATATTAATTATACCTATGCGGCTGATGAAGTGACAAGAAAATATCTTGACATCCCTTTTCGCCCATTATATAATCAACATTGTTGTCTTGAGGTGATAGACATGAAATGGTCAATCAATCAATTGCAGAGATACAGACAAGGTGCGATGCCGCTTGACGAAGCTGTCGACCTTGAAACCGTGAAAAAACGGAATCCGGAAATCCGGAATATTACGCCTGTCCGAGTGACCGGAAGTTGTACAATCGGTTCCAAGAAATTGGTTTGCCGATTCCGGCTTGAAGGTACGATGACATTGCCCTGTTCACGAACATGGGAAGACGTTGAATTACCGTTCTCAATCGAGGCTGACGAACAGTTCAGCTGGGATGAAGAAGTTCTTGCAGCAGATGATGAAATTCATCCAATTGTAGGAGAGGTATTCGATCCGACCCCTGTATTTGAGGAGCTCGTCCTCCTTGAAGTGCCGCTGCAAATCTTCAGCGAAAAAGCTGCTGAGATGCAAGAGGCTGAAGGAAAAGGCTGGTCATTTACGACTGACGAGGTGTACAATGCCAGGCTCCGTGAGGAACTGGAAACGAAAGTGGATCCCAGACTTGCCGATTTGGCAAAGTTCTTTGAATCCAAGGACGAATAGGTGAACGTAAGGAGGTGCCCCAGATGGCTGTACCAAAAAGAAGAACATCCAAAACAGTTAAAAACAAGCGCCGTACGCATTATAAATTGCAAGTACCGGGAATGACTACTTGTACTAACTGTGGCGAAATCAAATTGGCCCACCGCATTTGTAAATCATGCGGTCATTACAAAGGAAAAGAAGTTGTAGGCGAATAAGTAAGATTTGCCTATAAAGGCTACCGTGAGACCATGGCTCTCGGTAGCCTTTTTTCTATACATAGAAATGCGAAAGGCGTCGTTTAGCCCCGAAAAGCGCCGGAAGGCTTGTGATAAAGGCGTACTTTGCCTTTATCAGCAAGACTGAAGCAACTCGAGGGGTTGGCGCCTGTAGCTAGACATCATAGAAATGCGTAAGACGCCGTCCAGGCCCGACAAGTATAAGATGAGTCTGGAAACTGTAGCTAGACAGTGTTAATATCAGAAGAAACAATTTACAATGGGGGAATGAATATGTCTTATAACATTACAATCGAAAATGGAATTGCGACATTTACAATCGACCGTCCGGAAAGGCGCAACGCCATTAACTATGCGGTCATGGAAGGTCTTGAACAATATCTTGATCAAATCGAGGGAGACCCGGATGTTGCATATGCAGTCATAACAGGGGCGGGTGACCGAGCATTCTGTTCGGGGGGAGACTTAACTGAGTTTCATGCTTTGCAAACGACAGATGAGGCTTACCCGATGTTAAGTAAAATGGCAGGATTATTGTATAGGGTTGCTACACTGCCAATACCTGTCATTGCCCTCGTCAATGGAACGGCTGTAGGTGGCGGGTGTGAAATCGCGACAGCATGTGATTACAGAGTTGTTTCATCCTCAGTAAAAGCTGGTTTCATCCAAGGAACTCTGGCGATTACGACTGGTTGGGGTGGTGCGACATTATTGTTTGAGAAAGACGGTAAGCATGACCGTGTGTTGCGTCTGTTGTCTGAGGCTGAAGTGTTTACGGCTGACCAACTCCTTGAAGTGGGTTGGGCGACAGAAATTTATGGAGGTTCCGCTGAAGAAGGACTTGAACATTTCCTCACGAAGATGTCCACTGTTCATCCGTCTGTTCATCGAGCTTATAAGTCTATTGCCATACGAAAGTGGACAGCTGATTTTATGCGAGATCGAATGATTGAAGAGTCACGTCAATGTTCAATTCTCTGGGGGAGAGAAACGCATCACGAAGCAGTTGCTCATTTTTTAGCGAAAAAATAGATTGTTACATTTACCGCTCTACATGAATTATGCATGTGGGGCATTTTTTTGCAAAAGGGTGGATGTCCTTAATAAATGTTATAATTCTACTATTCTACAAAATATGAAATAGCAAGAAAATATGTTTTTTTCGGACAAAGGTTGAAATCGCTTTCATTCTTCGTATAAACTAAAGAAGGAATGTAAGTTCACTTCATAATAAGTCTGGGGGATTATAATGGATAAAATACTAATCGCGAATCGTGGGGAAATCGCTCTTAGAATCATAAAAACGTGCAAACGTCTCGGTATTAAAACTGTGGCGGTCTATTCTGAGGCTGACCAAGATATGCCCTTTGTAAAAGAAGCGGACGAGGCCTTCTTGTTGGGACCGGCGCAAGTTCAACAATCTTATTTGAAAGCGGACAATATAATTGATATTGCATTACAAACCGGAGCAAAAGCCGTTCATCCCGGTTATGGACTGCTATCGGAAAACGCTGAATTCGCTCGTAAAGTTCAAGCGGCGGGAATTCGCTTCATAGGACCTGATGCAGATACAATTGACAAAATGGGAGATAAAATTGGTTCCCGAGTAACGATGAAAGCCGCAGGAGTACCAGTTGTACCTGGAACAGATGAAGGAATAGCTTCTTTGGAAGATGCAATTCAAGCGGCGGCAGATATTGGTTATCCAATCATGTTAAAAGCATCTGCAGGTGGCGGAGGGATTGGAATGATTCGCTGTGAAGATGAGCAAGCGCTCAGTCAACATTTTCAATCCGTAAAAACACGTGCAAAAGCATACTTCGGAGATGATGTTGTCTTTCTTGAAAAATTCATTTCTGATGCACGCCATATCGAAGTACAAATATTCGGTGATAATTACGGAAACGTTGTCCATATGTATGAACGGAATTGCTCAGTTCAGAGGCGCAATCAGAAAGTAATAGAAGAATCACCTTCACCGCATTTACCCGAAGAAACGCGCAAACGCCTTTTTAAAGCGGCAGTTGACGCCGGGAAAGCAGTTTCCTACAAGAACGCTGGAACTGTCGAATTTATTGTCGATGAAAACAATGAACTCTACTTCCTTGAAATGAATACTAGACTACAAGTTGAACATCCTGTGACTGAAGAAGTGACTGGATTTGACCTAGTTGAATGGCAAATTGAAATTGTTAAAGGGAATGAATTGCCCGTCATTAATCAGGATGAAATCAAGTCGAAGGGGCATGCAATCGAATTCCGTATTTACGCGGAAGATCCGGTTAAGTTTATGCCTTCACCAGGAACGATTAACACGCTGGATTGGGGAAATACAGAGGGAATCCGCATTGACTCCGGATATATCGAAGGCGGCAAAGTGACACCATTTTATGATCCACTCATATCTAAAGTAATCGTTCATGCACAAACGAGGGCAGAAGCGATTCAGAAATCTGAAGATTTTTTTTCTAAAGTGAAAATTGAAGGCTTAAAAACGAATATACCGCTATTCAATAACTTCCTTAAATCTGAAGAATTTAATTCAGGTGATTATTCAACATCCGTTTTAACTACGTGGAGCGCAAAACAAAAGGAGGAAATAACAAAATGACAGCATTAAAATCAACGATGGCAGGCACAGTGTTTACAGTAAACGCAGCAGTGGGCGAAGAAGTAACGGCGGGACAAGTAATTATCGTACTTGAATCGATGAAGATGGAAATTCCAATTGAAACAGAAATAGCTGGGAAAATTACAGAGATAAAAGTGTCAGTCGGCGATTTCGTAAATGAAGAAGATGTTCTTGCGACAATCGAAGCATAGAAAAGCAAAAGGCGCATGGAAAAGGGATGGCAGTCAAAGGTCGCCGCGTCCTGCGGCAATTAGGAAGGATGAAGTTCAATCCTTCCCCACTGCATGACCTACATCCTGTAGGCCTCCAACAGGCATAAGGCGGTTCGGCGGAGCGGCGTCCTTTGCTGCATAGCCGAACTGACTTATGACCCGAGGAGTTGGCGCCTTTTGCTGGATCGCATAGAAACGCAGAAGATGCTTGTAGCTTGGAACAAGGGGAAATGGGTAAAAACGCTCGACGAAAGGGGTATTATAAATGACTAAAATTACAGAACAGTCAGCTTACAATGAGAAACTTGAAGAAAAATTGCAAGGGATTTTTGCTGGGGGACAACCGAAATATCATGAGAAATTAAAAGAACAGAACAAAATCTTTGTTCGTGATCGTCTCGAGCTTCTGTTTGATGATGGGGAATATACAGAAGACGGCAGATTTGCTAACTGTGAGGCAGGAGATTTGCCGGCAGATGGCGTCGTGACGGCGATGGGGAAAGTGAATGGCCAGACTGTTTGTGTTATGGCAAATGATTCTACAGTCAAAGCAGGGTCATGGGGAGCCCGTACTGTTGAAAAAATTATTCGTATACAGGAGATTGCTGAAAAAAACCGTGTACCGATGCTATATCTCGTAGATTCAGCAGGTGCTCGTATTACAGACCAGCTTGATATGTTCCCGAACCGTCGCGGTGCAGGGAAAATATTCCACAATCAAGTGCGACTGTCAGGTTTCATTCCGCAAATTTGTATTTTGTTTGGTCCTTCTGCCGCAGGTGGTGCGTATATACCGGCATTTTGCGATATTGTTATTATGGTGGAAGGCAACGCATCAATGTATTTGGGCTCACCGCGAATGGCTGAAAAGGTCATCGGTGAAAAAGTGACATTGGAAGAAATGGGCGGCGCACGCATGCATTGCTCAGTGAGCGGTTGCGGTGACGTTCTTGCGGAAAATGAAGAGCAAGCAATTTCAGAAGCCCGTCGTTACTTAGCGTTTTTCCCAGCGAACTTCACGGAGAAACCCGCATTGAAAGAAGCTGTGGAAGCAAAAGTTGGACGGACGCTTGAAGCAATTATTCCAGAAAACCAAAATGCACCGTTCGATATGTATGAGGCGATTGATGCATTGATTGATGAAGGAAGTTATTTTGATATCAAAAAACTTTTTGCTGGTGAAATAATAACTGGTTTGGCCAGAATCGAGGGGCAGCCAGTCGGAATCATTGCCAATCAGCCGAAAGTGAAAGGCGGAGTGCTGTTTGTTGACTCTGCAGACAAGGCTACAAAGTTTATTAATCTTTGTGATGCTTTCTCAATTCCGCTTTTATTCTTAGCTGATGTACCTGGCTTTATGATTGGAACAAAAGTTGAGCGTGCAGGAATCATCCGTCATGGTGCGAAATTGATTATGGCAATGAGTTCGGCGACTGTTCCAAAAATATCTGTAATTGTTCGTAAAGCTTATGGAGCGGGTCTCTATGCAATGGCGGGTCCTGCATTCGAACCAGATGTCTGTATCGCTTTACCCACAGCTCAAATTGCAGTCATGGGACCTGAAGCTGCGGTCAATGCGGTCTATTCAAATAAAATCGAAGCGATTGAAGATCCGAAAGAACGACTTGCATTCGTGTTGGAAAAACATAATGAGTATAAAGAAGAAATTGATATTTACAAGATGGCATCTGAACTCATCATCGATGAAATTGTAGCGCCATCCAGTCTAAGAGGTGTACTTGCAGATAGATTCCGTTTCTACAGTACAAAAGATATTCCTCAACCACCAAGAAAACATCCAGTGTATCCTGTATAATCAGATAAAGAACAAAAAGGTCTACCGCTGTTCAGGTAGGCCTTTTCATTTTGGGGGAGGGTAAACATGGATGTAGTCATTGCTGGGGCGGGTTCAATTGGGTTGTTGCTTGGATCATTCTTGTCGGAGGCTGGAATGGACGTGACTTTTTACGTCAGAAGAGAAGAGCAGGCGGAGCTCATTCGCGGAGAAGGTATTCAGCGCATTAACCAGGACGGAACTAAATTTGTGTTTCACGCGAAATCTACGACGGACATCACAGTGATTTCTCCAACAGCACTATGTATTGTTGCGGTCAAATTTGCAGGTCTTCAAAATCTTCTAATGGAAATAAAGGATGCAGGTTTGAAGAATCCGCTATTGTTCGTTCAAAATGGAATTGGTCATTTGGAAATTGTGGAAAGCATTAATTCTTTGGAAATCGCTTTCGCCACCGTGGAACAAGGAGCGCGTCGAATAGACGATCGAACGGTTTCTCATAATGGGATTGGGATGCTTACAATCGCTACTTTAAATGGTGAGGACGGCGTATTTGATTTAATCGGACAGGCACGCTCAGATATATTCCCGGTCAGTTACCATACTGATGCAGAACTGATTTTAATGCGAAAAGTAATGGTCAACTGTATGATCAATCCTTTGACTGCCATTCTTAAAGTGGAAAACGGAGAGTTACTTACAAACGCTCATTGCCTTACTTTACTTAATACCCTATATAAAGAATTGATGTACGCCTTTCCAGAAATACAATCGGTTCTATCTTATGAAGAAGTAGCGGATGTCTGCAAAAAAACGGCAAACAACAAATCGTCAATGCTGTCAGATCGTATGTCCGGAAATCCTATGGAAATAGATACAATCGTTTCTGCAACTATCCGAAAGGCAAGAGGACAGGGAAAGTCGTTACCTCTCCTATCGGCGCTGGAACAGATGCTGTATGCAATTGATTGGAAAGGGGAAGGGACATGGATGGAGTGATTCCTGCACTTTTAGGGACAATCATTTTGTTCCCTTTCATTGTTACAATTGTCATCCTAATTATTATGAGAAAGCTTGGAAAAGCGCCCGTTTCCGTTATTGGGTTCGCCGCGGATTTGACGACTCCGTTCTTGTTCATTGCTGTTTATATTGTATCTAATACCATATTCGGGAAGGGATTAGGGTTTTATATTGGAGGATTTGCAATCATTCTCGCGATTATTTTTTCATTCATAGAACGCAGTAGAGTGAAGGAATTTCGTGTTGGCCGGCTGTTACGGAAAATATGGAGATTTTATTTCCTAGTTTTAATGGTTGTCTATTTGAGCCTCTTAGTTACGGGAACTGTACTGAGAATTGTCGAGTATGTTAATTAAACGAATTATGTATAAGCGTATATTTTTCAATCCTGTAACTTGGAATGTTATACTCTCTTCATACCGATAGTTACAAAGGGGCATGAATAATGGAATTGGAAGTATTGGCATTACAAGAAAAGAATAAAGTGATGCAATCGTATAATAACGATAAAGAATTTTTACATATGTTTTTCGATTATAAAAACGAAGAGAGTTCCTATCCTGCAAGACTTAATGAACTCGCGGGCCGTAATTTCGAAAGAGCTCAGCTAGCAGATGCAATTCGTACATTCATGGAACCATTTGGTATTTCCGCGGTTGCAAATTCGCATATCAATGAACTTGCAGAAAATGCAGTCACTGTAATTGGCGGTCAGCAAGCCGGTATTTTAACTGGACCTTTATACTCTGTTCATAAAGCGATCACAGTTATTTTACTTGCACGTAAGCAAAGGGGAAAACTAAACGTTCCGGTAGTACCTGTCTTTTGGGTTGCAGGTGAAGACCATGACTTAAATGAAATCAATCATATTTACACTGAAATGGATGGACAGGCAACGAAAAATCAATACCGTGAAAAGTTCGTTCTTAAGCTTATGGCATCAGATGCGGTATATGACAAGAAAATGCTGTCGTCGTTTGTCAAAGATACGTTTGGTAAATTTGGTGAAACTTCAAATACGAAAGCTTTATTGGACGAAGTCCTAGGTGCGGTAGAGATAGAAGATACGTTTACACACTTCTTTGTCAGACTGATGAATGGCCTTTTTAAAAATGAAGGACTGTTATTTATAGATTCGGCTGCTAAACAGCTACGGGAGCTCGAAAAGAAACATTTTGTTCGACTTATTGTAGAATCCGAGCGTATTGCAGAAGCAGTCAAGAGTAAGGAAGAATTGTTTGCTGAAAAAGGATATGGTACTCCGCTTGGCGCTGAATCTGATGCTGCAAACTTATTCTACGTGCATGATACAGGTCGAGTTCTTTTATCTAGAAGAGATGGTTATTTTGTAAATGACAGTTCAGGCTTGCAATTTTCGAAAATAGATATGCTGCGAATTGCTGAAGAAACGCCGTGGCTATTGAGTAATAATGTTGCGACCAGACCGATTATGCAGGATATGGTATTCCCTGTACTCGCTTTCGTTGGTGGACCGGGAGAAATAGCATATTGGTCAGTCTTGAAAGAAGCATTTCATCATCTAGACATGAAAATGCCGATTATTGTTCCACGCATGTCCATGACGCTGGTAACTACACAAGTGCAACATGCGCTGAAAGAGAAGTCTATGACTGTTGAAGAAGTCATGTCAGGAGCGGTACTAACTGCGCGGGAACAATTCATTAGCGGATTGACTGATGAAGGTTTCGATTCAGTGATGGATGAAACAGAAGAAATCCTTCGCAAACAGTATGAAAAAATTGCTGAATTCACAGATCGGCAAGGAACAACTATGCAAGAATTGCTAATAAAGAATTTACAATTCCACAAAAAACAACTGGGTTATTTAAAAGGAAAAGCTGAAGAGGAAGTGTTATTGAAACACGCCACTGCACTCCGTACATACGGTATTCTAGAAGGAGAATTATTCCCTGAAGGCGTACTACAAGAGCGGCTTTATCCGCCATATGCTTATTTGAACGGTTACGGACCGACGCTTATAAATGACCTTCTTCAATTGCCCTACGAAATGGATGGGACACACAAAATTATATATCTGTAAAGACTGACAACACAAAACACTCTTGCTTGCATAAATGTGCAGGCAGAGTGTTTTGTGTTTTTTTTGTTGTCTAGCTCCAGGCGCCAACTCCTCGGGTCATAAGTCGGTTCGGCTAGGAAGGATTGAACTGCATCCTTCCCGGGCAAAGGACGCCGCTCCGCCGACCCGTCTTATGCCTGTCGGAGCTGGACGGCGCCTTACGCTTTTCTTGTATTCAATCTCATTGAAACAAGTACTATTGACACATTTTAATACGAATCTGGATTAATTTTAGGATACTAGTGGAGGATTGTGGGGGGATGTGGTACATTTATTTCATATAGTGGGGTGAAGAGTATGTTCATGGGCGAATATCAGCATACTGTCGATATAAAAGGTCGTCTGATTGTTCCTTCGAAGTTTCGGGAACACTTGGGAGAAGGCTTTGTGTTGACTCGTGGCCTGGACAACTGTCTCTTCGGTTATCCAATGAAAGAATGGGAACTCCTTGAAGAAAAGCTGAAAGCGTTGCCAGTGACGAAAAAAGATGCCCGCGCATTTGCAAGGTTTTTCTTCTCCGGTGCAACGGAAGTTGAATTGGACAAGCAAGGCCGCATCAATATTCCTTCTTCATTACTCCAATATGCGAAGGTTGAAAAGGATTGTGTCGTAATCGGTGTTTCAGGCCGTATTGAGATTTGGTCTAAAGCATTGTGGGATGCCTATTATGATGAATCTGAACAATCATTCAATGAAATTGCAGAAAATATTATCGACTTTGATTTTTAATGAAAATGAAATTATGAAAGTGGGCGGTTTCAATTTTTAACCATACTACAGTTTTACTTCACGAAGCCGTCGAGGGTTTGGCTATAAAAAATGACGGCATCTATGTCGACTGCACACTAGGTGGGGCAGGTCATAGTTTAGAAATCGCCAAAAAATTATCGCTTGGAGGCAGACTGATTTGTTTTGATCAGGATATTACGGCGATAGAAGTTGCAAAAGAACGATTGAAGGATTATCTTCCCCAAGTTACATTTGTGCATTCGAATTTCAGAAACTTGAAATCTGAGCTAGGTAAGATTGGTATCTCTACAGTTGATGGCATCCTTTATGACTTAGGCGTGTCATCTCCACAGCTTGATACACCTGAACGTGGATTTAGCTACAATTTGGATGCCCCTCTTGATATGCGGATGGACACAGATGCTTTGTTAACTGCTCATGAAGTTGTTAATGAATGGTCCTATGAAGACCTAGTACGAATCTTTTTCCGTTACGGTGAAGAGAAATTTTCAAAAAGAGTAGCACGTAAAATTGAAGAAGTTCGACAGCAAGCTCCAATTGAGACAACTGCGGAACTTGCAGAATTAATCAAAATGAGTATTCCAGCGGCTACAAGACGGACTGGTGGGCATCCAGCGAAGAGGGTATTCCAAGCGATCCGGATTGCAGTGAATGACGAGCTTGGTGCAGCCGAAGATTCGATAACGGAAGCAATCACTTTGCTCAATCCTGGCGGACGTATAAGCGTAATTACATTCCATTCATTGGAAGATAGATTATGTAAAACAATTTTTAAAGAAGCATCCTCTTTACCGGATCTTCCACCGAACTTACCAGTTATACCGGAAGGCATGGAACCTATATTGAAATTGGTGACAAGAAAACCTATTGTACCAAGTGAAACAGAGTTAGATGTGAATAAGCGGGCACGTTCCGCAAAACTAAGGATTGTCGAAAAAAAGTAGAGGGGGAAATGTGTGAATGGCATTAGAACAAAGAAAATTCCAGACGACATATGTACGAGAACTAGAAACACCAGATATTCCTAGGAAACAACCTCAAATACGTCCTTCCCGGAAAGTTTTTTCTTTCGGGGAGAAATTCTTATTCGTGCTGTTTTCAACAGTTCTGGTTCTTTTCTCAACTATGATTTTACATACGCAAGCCCAAATTAATGATACCAACAGGGAAGTGCAATTGCTTGGAAGAGATATTACAGAAACATCAAAAAAGAATATGGAATTGTCCATCCAAGTGAAAGAAAAATCCACATATGAGCAGATATGGGAGAAAGCGAAGGAACTTGGCTTGAAGCCGAACGAGAACAACGTAAAGGTTGTGCCGGGACGATGAAAAAAAAGTTTCGATTCCAATGGGGAGCCTTTCTGATGTTTTTGGTATACGGAGGGCTCTTTTTTCTTTTGTTCGGAAGAATTTTGTTCATTCAAGTGACGGGACAAGCGGAGGGTAAAGTGATGGCGACACTTGCCGAAACGAAATACGCTCGAGAATCGGTTTTAAAAGCAGACCGGGGAACGATTGTAGACCGTAATGGTGAGTTAATAGCTTCCGATACATTGAGTTACCGGCTCATAGTTGTATTGAGTGAAAGCGCGAGTAAAGGATCGAAAAAACCATTGCATGTTGTCGATTATGAAAAGACTGCTGAAGTGCTCGCCGAATACATTCCGCTTGAAAAAGATGCAATTCTTTCTCGCTTGACTGAAGCAAAAGACAATGATAAATATCAAGTAGAGTTTGGGAATGCTGGTCGTGACATCACCAACGAAACGGTGTTGGCGATTAGAGAGAAAAAACTACCAGGAGTCCTGTTTATTGAAGACCTGAAAAGGTATTATCCGAACGGTGTTTTTGCATCGTATTTAATTGGATTTGCTATGAAGGAAGAAGATACCAACGGCAATATTGCAACTGTCGGTAAAATGGGACTTGAAAAGACGTATAATGAACAGTTGAACGGGACCGATGGAATAGTGAACTTTAAGTCGGACGGTTTCGGGTTTATGTTGCCAAAAGCGGAAAAAGCAATTGTTGCGCCTAAAGACGGCTATGAAATTCAACTGACGCTTGATAAAACGATTCAAAACTTCGTGGAAGATGCGATGAACCGCGTAGAAAAAGAGTATTCACCGAAAAGTATACTCGCTGTTGTTGCAGATCCTAAAACGGGGCAAATACTTGCGATGAGTCAGAGACCCACATTTCATCCATCTACTCGTGAAGGACTTACGGAGAACTGGTTAAATCAGGCTGTTGAAACAACGATTGAACCTGGTTCAACAACTAAAATGTTTACAGTAGCTGGGGCAATTGAAGAAAATAAGTGGAATCCTACTGACTTCTATAAATCGGGACAATATAAACTCTATGATGTGACAGTACGCGATCATAATAAAGTAGGATGGGGTTATATTTCATTCCTTGAAGGCTTCCAAAGGTCTTCGAATGTGTCCATGGCTTATTTACTGGAAAAAATGGGTGATAAAACATTCATCGAGTATATGAGGAAATTTGGATTCGGGGAAAAGACCGGAATTGACTTGCCACATGAAGCTTCGGGAAAAATTCTAGACAATTATCCGATTGAACGATTGACTACTGCCTTTGGACAAGGCTCCACAGTTACAGTAATGCAGATGATCCAAGCAGGTACTGCAATTGCCAATGATGGTGTCATGATGAGACCGTATGTGATTGATAAAATTACCGATCCAAATACGGGTAAAGTCATTCAAGATCAAAAACCTGAAGAGCATGGAAGCCCGATTTCTGCTGAGACAGCAAAAGAAGTGAGAGAGTTGCTCGCTTCCACTGTGACTTCTGAAAAAGGTACAGGTAGAAAGTTTGCCCTCGATGGCTATACAGTCGGTGGTAAGACAGGCACCGCACAAATACCAATTCCATCTGGGAAAGGCTATTTATCCGGTAATGGGAATTACTTGTATTCATTCCTTGGGATGGCGCCAGCTGAAGATCCGCAGCTGTTAACGTATATTGTTGTTCAGCAACCGAAACTAAAAGCGGGGGAAATCGGTTCAGATACTGTTTCAAAACTATTTACTTCAATTATGGACAACAGTTTGCGCTACAAGAACATTGTTCCAAGCGGAGATGATATCGTTGAACCGACTGTTCTCAGTGAATATACTGGGGAAGATTCGAAAGTAGCAATTGAAAAATTAACAAAAGATGGCTTTGTTCCGGAAATAATTGGTGAGGGTGGGGAAATTGACATCCAATATCCACAGGCCGGAACGAAACTAGTTAAAGGTTCAGTCGTCCTATTGCGAACAAAGGGACCGAATACATTACCTGACTTTATGGGATGGTCGAAAAAAATGGTTCTTTCGTATAAAATGTTATCTGGACTTGATATTCGGATTAACGGGGATGGTTATGTTACTGAACAAAGCCTTTCAAAAGGGTCTGTAATTGGGGATGATGAGCCCGTAGTGATTCACTTAGAATCACCTTCTGAAATCTATAAACCCGTAGAAGAGACCGAAGAAGAAGAGAGTAAAGTAGGCGGATAACGAATAGCGAACCGCGTCACATCATACGTTGATATAAAAACGAGAGGTGTGTAACCGCTGCGGACGATTATACAATTACAATCTAAAAAGAGATTACGAGCGGTATTTGTTATTTTTCTTATCTGCCTTGCAATGGTCGTTGTCAAGTTATTCCATGTGCAAATTATAAAACATGAATTACTGAAGGGACGCGCAGAAGCAAATTGGGATCGTGAAATCCCGTTCGGCGGGATTCGCGGGAACATAGTAGATCGGAATGGGGATTTAATTGTTGGCAATAAATTGGCACCAACACTGTACTTTATGCCATCTCAAAATCGTGAAGTGAAAAGTGCAGCGATTGCGCTGGCAAGTGTTTTAGAAGTAGATGCTGCTAAACTGGAAAAGAAAATGGCGCAAAGAGAAGTTATGGTTAAATTAGCGCCCGAAGGAAAAAACATTACGAAAGAGCAGGCGGATGAAATTGCTCGACTGCAAATAGATGGATTGTATACGGGTGTCGATTTTGTCAGGGAGTATCCGAATGGCGAGCTGTTATCTAGATTGATAGGCTTTACGGGATATGATAGCCAAGGACTTGCAGGTATCGAGTACGCATATGACGAAATCTTGAAAGGAACTGGCGATAATATCCGATTGTATACAGATGCAAAAGGGCTTCCGCTTCCCCATGTGGATGATGGTTTTAAAACAGGGGCAAAAGGTGCTAATGTCGAGTTGACAATCGATTTACGCATGCAGGAAATAGTGGAGCGGGAACTAATGCAAGCCATGGAAAAGTATGATGCGACCCAAGCACTTGCAATCATCATGAATCCGAAAACGGGCGAATTGCTGTCACTTGCCTCTGCCCCGACATTTCATCCTGCAGACTTTCAAAATGTAGATCCGAGTATTTATAATCGAAACTTGCCTGTCTGGATGACTTTCGAGCCTGGCTCGACTTTCAAAATTCTGACACTTGCCGCGGGACTTGAAGAAAAAGTGATAGATCTTCAAAAGGAACAGTTTTATGATCCAGGTTATGTAATGGTTGGAAAAGCGAGATTGCGCTGTTGGAAAAGAGAAGGCCATAAGGAACAGACATTCCTTGAAGTCGTTGAAAATTCATGCAACCCTGGATTTGTTGAAATTGGCCAGCGATTGGGACCGGAAAAAATGAATAAGTATATTAGAGACTTCGGCTTTGGCCAGTCGACTGGTTCAGGCATTGCAGGCGAATCGAAAGGGATTTTATTTTCCGAAAAAGCGTTTGGTCCCGTCGAGCAAGCGACAACGGCATTTGGTCAAGGGATTTCAGTAACTCCTATCCAACAAGTTCAAGCGGTTGCCGCAGCGATTAACGGCGGTTATCTGTATCGTCCATACATTGTTAAAGAAATCATGGATGATAAAGGGAAGTCAATCCAAACATTTGAGCCTGAAATGCAGCGACGTGTGATTAGTGAAGAAACCTCCAAACAGGTGAGGGAGTCATTGGAATCAGTGGTGGCAAATGGATCTGGACGTAATGCATTTACAGACGGACTTCGTGTTGGTGGGAAGACAGGTACTGCACAAAAAGTTGTTGATGGAGCTTATAAAGATGGAGAATATATCGTATCATTCATAGGATTTGCACCAGCGGATGATCCTGAATTGCTTGTTTATATTGCAATTGACAGCCCGAAAAACTCAGTTCAGTTCGGAGGCGTTATTGCGGCTCCTATCGTAGGACGCATTATTGAGGAGATTGCTCCGCTTGCTGGAATTACGCATAGGGAAGGTCAAATTGACAAAGAATACAGGTGGGGAGATTCATTGTCACACCGAGTGCCCGATCTAACGGGAATGAAGAAAAGTAAGCTCACAAGTCAATTGTATACGTACCGTATCGAGTGGCATGGTTCAGGAGAAAAAGTGAAATATCAGTTCCCCACAGCGGATACATTGATTACGGTTGATGATATTATCCACGTTTACACAGAATAACACATATAAAAGCAAAGTCTGTGACGGTGTATTTTTACAAACTGTCTCAGAAGGTAGAAGGAGAAAAAATCATGACACTTGTCACTACGTTGACGGCCATTGTGGTCGCGTTTATCATATCTACACTTTTAGGGTTTTTAATCATCCCAGCTCTCAGAAGAATGAAGTTTGGGCAGAGTATCCGAGAGGAAGGGCCTAAAACCCATCAGAAAAAAGCGGGTACACCTACAATGGGCGGGCTCATCTTTATCGGTTCGATTATCATTACAACACTTGGCCTTTCATACATATACGATGTACTGACGACTCAGACGATAGTCCTTTTGCTTGTTCTGATTGGTTTTGGGGTCATCGGTTTCCTGGATGACTTCATAATCGTTGTTTTAAAAAGGAACTTAGGACTGACGTCCATTCAAAAGCTGATTGGGCAAATTATAGTTGCAATTGCAGCATTCTTCCTATTGAAGCTGGGGCCGTTTGATACTGCGGTTCAAATACCTTTTACCGACTTTAAAATAGAACTTGGTATATTCTATGTGGCCTTTCTCATTTTTTGGCTTGTCGGGTTTTCCAATGCAGTGAATTTATCAGATGGACTAGACGGACTCGTGGCAGGAACCTCATCAATTGCTTTTGCTGCATTTGGAGTCCATGCATTGGTTTACGGACAACATGATATTGCAATCTTTGCTTTCGTGGTTACGGGAGCAATGCTTGGCTTCCTTGTATTCAATGTTAAGCCAGCCAAAGTTTTCATGGGTGATACAGGGTCATTGGCACTCGGCGGTGCACTCGCGATGATATCTGTTTTAATTAAACAGGAATTCCTTCTTATTATTATTGGAATTGTCTATGTCGTTGAAACGCTATCTGTTATTATCCAGGTAATTAGTTTCAAAACGACGGGTAAACGGGTATTTAAGATGAGTCCGATCCATCATCATTTTGAATTATCGGGCTGGTCCGAGTGGAAAATTGTAATTGTTTTTTGGGGTGTTGCTTTCTTCGCAGCAATTCTCCCTGTCTTGTTGGAGGTGATGTAATTGAAGAATCCAAATCAGTTTAAGGGGAAAAATGTTCTTGTCTTAGGTCTTGCGAAAAGCGGTTATGCCGCGGCAAGCCTATTGCATTCATCCGGGGCGATTGTGACTGTTAATGATGCAGCGCCGTCGAAAGGGGATGCGGAGACAATAGAACTTCAAGCACTTGGAATACGTGTTATTTGCGGCGGTCATCCAGCCGATATCCTTGATGAAAGCTATGACTTCGTTGTCAAAAATCCGGGAATCCCTTATAGCAATATTGTTGTTGAAGAGGCACTCCGCAAAGGAATTCCAGTGTGGACGGAAATTGAACTTACATCCAGGATAAGTGAAGCGCAAATCGTCGGAATTACAGGATCCAATGGTAAAACAACAACGACGACTTTGCTGTACCATATGCTTAGTATTGGTGGTAAACATCCACTGATTGCTGGCAACATCGGAACAGTCTCTTGCACTGTCGCAGAGAAAGCTACGAAGGAAAACATTATTGTTCTTGAAGCATCTTCATTTCAACTAATGGGAACAGAGTCATTCCGCCCTGAAATAGCCATCTGGACAAATTTATATGACTCACATATAGATTACCATGGGACATCTGAAGCATACGCGGAAGCAAAGTATGGAATATCAAAAAATCAAACAGAGCAAGATTATCTTATATTCAATGATGATCAGCCGGAACTGAGTAAGTATGCTGCCCGTTCAAGTGCTAGGAAAATTCCTTTTTCACTAACTGGAAAAAAAGAGCATGGAATATCAGCTGATGATCAGCAAATATACTGGAATGGGGAACTTTATGTAAAGCGTTCCGTCATCAAGTTACCTGGACAGCATAATCTAGAAAATATTCTTGCGGCAACTGCTGCAGCTATTCTATTAGGTTGTGATAAATCAGCAATCGAAAGTGTTCTAAGTTCCTTTACAGGTGTACGACATCGAATGCAGTTTGTGAAAGAATTACATGGACGAAAGTTTTATAACGATTCGAAAGCAACGAACACGCTTGCTACAAAAAGTGCTTTGGCAGCTTTCAATGTCCCAACTATCCTGATTGCGGGGGGACTGAATCGAGGTCAATCATTTGAAGAATTAAGACCCTACATGACAAATGTAAAATCGGTCATTGCAGTCGGAGAAACCGCAGAGACGTTTTCGGAGTTTGCAGCATCCTGTGATGTCTCAGTTATTATTCAAGCTGAAGATATGGAAGATGCAGTACGAAAAGCATATCCGCTTTCAGAGACAGGCGATATTATTTTACTGTCACCGGCTTGCGCAAGTTGGGA
The DNA here is from genome assembly GCF_056786515.1 of Sporosarcina sp. Y838. Taxonomy (NCBI): domain Bacteria; kingdom Bacillati; phylum Bacillota; class Bacilli; order Caryophanales; family Caryophanaceae; genus Sporosarcina; species Sporosarcina sp. Y838. The sequence goes on from NZ_JBXCJD010000001.1 coordinate 365,166, forward strand.
TCAATACCCTAATTTTGAAATCCGGGGCGATCAATTCATAAGTGCAGTCATGAAATTGTAGGTTTTTAAATGATTAAATGCTATTCGCATGGGATTTAATAAAAATCCTTGCTTGATCTAGCAAATTTGCGGAAGGATGCGTTCACTGGAAGCTAAGTTGAAAACGTCTTTTATTATTTCTGCCGTGACGCTGTCGCTCATCGGATTGGCTTTTGTCCATTCCGCCGGTTCTTATTGGGGAGCTGTCCATTATGCTGATTCCTCCCCTTTCATTGTAAAACAAGCCATTTATATGGCGGTTTCTATTGGTATTGGAATCATTATCATGAAAAGTCCACTAACATCGAATTCGAAAACGTGGACGGTATTTTATATTGCGATGATTTTATTACTCATTGCGGTTCTTATACCTGGAATCGGCGCAGTACGAAACGGCTCCCAAAGTTGGATTGCATTTGGACCATTCAGTCTCCAACCGGCAGAATTCATCAAAGTCGCATTGATCGGAAAACTAGCTTGTAGTATCGCTAATTCGACTGGAAAAAGAGTTTTCCAGTTTAGTCATATCGGGTTGATACTCTTGCCGGCCGCTTTAATCATGTTGCAACCAGATTTAGGCTCCGCCGTCATAATGATTGTCTCTGCATTTGTTATTCTGTTTATTGCAGGATATCCGCTTCGTTTTTTCATGTTTTTAGGATTGGGTGGAATAGGTGCATTTATCGCGTTGATTGCCGCGGCACCTTACAGGTTAGATCGCATTAAATCGTACATTGATCCCTGGAATGATCCGCTTGGTACGGGTTTTCAAGGGATTCAGTCGTTATTTGCCATTGCACCAGGAGGGTTGGTTGGTCATGGTTACGGGAATAGCCGTCAGAAGTATCTTTATTTGCCGGAGCCCCAAAATGACTTCATTTTCTCAATAATTGCAGAAGAATCGGGATTTATTGGAGCCGCGGTGGTTTTGTTCCTGTTCGGTGTCCTTTTGGCAGCAACTTTCGGAATAGCAATCAGAACGAAAGGTAAATATGCATTTTTAATGGTAGCAGGCATGGGTTCCATGATCATCTTTCAAACCTTCTTAAATGTCGGCGTCGTTTCTGGGCTATTGCCTGTCACCGGTGTCACCTTGCCGTTTATCAGCTACGGAGGGTCATCATTAATGACTACCTGGATAGCGGCTGGAACAATTATGCATTTTACAGTTGTAAAAAAATCGTCATGATAAAGGAGGAGCCGAAATGGACAAAGTCATCGATATTGAAGAGCGAATTCCATCCATGCGGGAAAAACGCCGCAAGAAAACGAATAAAAAATTCCTTTTCATGTTGACCGTGTTCATCCTTGCGCTCCTGGCTATCCTTTACTTCCAATCACGATTCAGTAAGGTAGAAGAGATTACTGTAACTGGAGCGGTTCTCCAACAACCGGAATTTTATAAGGAACAAAGCGGTTTATTAAAGGACAAGTCTATCTGGAGCTTCAATACGGGGGAAGTTGAAGAGTCAATGGAGAAGATTATCGGTGTAGAAAAAGTCTCGGTTTCTCGGAAATGGTTTAGAAATGTTGAAATCGCTGTGACTGAGTGGGAGACTGTTGCTTATATGGAAGATGCAGGGCAATATAGTCTTCTGCTAGAAAGTGGGGAAACATTTCCGAACGATTTGTTGCTTCCAGATGCGAAATCTCCAGTTTTGAACAATTTCAAGTCTGCCAAGATACGGAAAAGGATGACAAAGCAATTGTTAAAAATGGAGGACGAAGTCTTCCATTCCATTTCCGAAATAATATTCACTGGAGATAAGTCAGATACGGATAGTATTACAATCTATATGGATGATGGATTTGAAGTCCGTGCCTTCATCTCAACTTTCGCTGAAAAGATGTCTTATTATCCCGACATCACTGCACAATTGAACGACTATGAAAAAGGTGTAATAGACATGGAAGTCGGCACATTTTTCACTCCCTTCAGCAAAGTGTACGGGTTAATTGAGGAGGAGGATACGATTGGCGAAGAAGACTAATGAGGATTACAAGAAGAGGGGTAGGAGCATACTTTTTTCTGTTGTCTTTCTCGTACTCGGTTTCATTCTCGCGTTTTCATATCGGACTCTTGGTATAAATCAGGAGGACGCAAATTTTAAATCTCCTGCATTTATAAAAGAAGAGGATTACCGGGAAAATTTAATTAGTCAGCAGGAACGGAATAAGGAATTGACAGATGAAATCGCCGCCAAGCAGGAAGAGATACGTGAGTATGAACGTTCATTCTCTACAGGGGAGAAAAATCATGCCAATCTCGTGGAAGAAGCCAAAGATCTCCGCTTGCTGCTTGGCGTAATCCCTGCTGCCGGACAAGGTGTCAAAATTACCATGAAAGATGCCGATTACGATCCGGTTGAACAGAATCCGAATGATTATATTGTTCATGAAAGCCATATTCTTCGCGTTATTAATGAACTTAGGATTTCTGGAGCGCAAGGATTAGCGATAAATGGGCAAAGAATAACATCAAACTCTTACATCAAATGCACAGGACCAGTTATTACGGTGGACGGCAAGACATTTCCTGCACCATTCGTTATAGAAGCAATTGGGGATATGAATGTACTGGCATCCGCGCTCCATTTAAAAGGCGGTGTGATTGACAGTTTAATACGGGATAATATTGTGGTTACAACTGAACAATTAAAAGATATTCAACTATCGGCATTACTGGATGAAGGTTGAATAACGGTCTAGGAGGATCCGAAAGGAGGTTGGACGGATGAAGAAAATACATTGGAGATTTACTTTAATCCTGCTCCTAGTTGGATTCATGTCTGCCGTCCAATTCAATTCGTTGAAAAGTCCCGAAGAAAGGGATACGAGGGATATTTGGGCAATCCGTCAAGACTTGGCAGCTGAAAAGCAATTTCATTCTGAATTGCTGTCTGAAATTCGTGAATTGGACCAAACGATTATTACATACAAATCGTTGAACGATGAAAATACTGGAACAGCCTTAACCCAAACAGTGGACAAACTCTATCGTCAAGCGGGCGTCACGGACATTCAAGGTCCTGGCATTGTCATCAAGGTAAAGCCTTCACCGGAGAGTGTGGCATTTGGGATTCCGATAACGGGGATATCACCTGATTTGCTAACACGTTTTGTCAATGAGCTAAATAGGTTTAATGGGCTTACTTATGAAATAGATGGTAAGCGGTTTACGATATTGAGTTCAATCAGGGATATTAACGGTATGACAACTGTAAATGGACTAAATGTATCTACCCCCCCGTTTACCATTAAAATCATTTCCCCGACGTTTACGGAAAGTGAAAAGTTGTATAATTATTTATTGGCTTCGACCATTCATGATGACTTTTATATCGACGATTTAATCCTCGAGGTTGGGAAACCCGAAATGGATCTTGAGATACGAGGCTATCCAGACAGATTTGATAATCAATTTTTAGAAGAATTGCCGAAAGGGGAATGACTTATGTGGTTACCTATACTCGGTCTCATAATTGGAATTTCGCTTGGACTCTTGTCAGACATTCAAATTCCACAAATATACGATAATTATTTATCAATTGCAGTACTTGCCGCTTTAGATACGTTATTTGGAGGCATTAGGGCGCATTTACAGCAAGTATACGATGACAAGGTGTTCGTATCGGGATTCTTCTTTAACATCGCTCTAGCGGCAGCACTGGCATTTCTAGGAGTGCACCTTGGAGTCGATCTGTACCTGGCAGCAATCTTTGCCTTTGGGGTCAGGTTATTCCAAAATATCGCCGTCATTAGAAGAATTTTACTTGTAAAGTGGACGGAACGAGGTAAGATTTCAAATACTAATGTATTGTAATGAAAGGGTTTGAACAAAGTATGTCGAAAATATTTAGACAATACGCTCCTGATACAATAGAATGGGAGTTAAGAGTTGATATGGGAGGTGCCAGCAATTGAGCCAATCAGAACTATATGTATCACTTGATATAGGTTCTTCATCGGTTAAAGTATTAATCGGAGAAGTAGATGGTGGATCCCTACATGTTATCGGAGTTGGTAATGTACAATCCGCGGGAATCCGAAAAGGAACAATTATCGATATAGATGCAACCGTTCAGACTATCCGAAAAGCTGTAGAACAGGCTGAAAGAATGATAGGAATGCAAATTCGTGAAGTCATACTTGGTATACCTGCAAATGGCGTACTATTACAGGATGTCAAAGGCGTTGTTGCAGTTAACTCGGAAAATCGTGAAATCACTGACGATGATCTGGATCGAGTCATGAAATCAGCACAAGTTATGTCTGTTCCACCTGAACGAGAAATTGTTAATATTATTCCAAAACAATTCATTGTTGACGATTATGATGAAATAACGGATCCACGTGGAATGATAGGCGTACGTTTGGAAATGGACGGCACGCTAATTACTACATCAAAAACATTGGTTCATAATATATTACGCTGTGTAGAACGTGCAGGACTTGTGATACGAGAAATTTACCTACAACCGCTTGCGGCTGGTACATTCGCATTAACGGATGATGAAAAAAACCATGGTACTGCTTACATTGATATTGGCGGCGGGTCTACGACAGTTTCGATTTTCGGTCAAAACAGATTCATGTCGACAGCTGTTATCCCTGTGGGTGGGGATCATATTACAAAGGATTTATCAATTATTTTAAAAACCCCAACCGAACAAGCAAGAAAAATTAAACACCAGTATGGACATGCATTCTCTGATGATGCATCTGATGATGAGTTGTTTGAAGTGCCTGTGATCGGTGCTGATTCAAAAGATCAATACAGTCAACGATACATATCTGAAATCATCGGTGTACGGCTTGAGGAACTTTTTGATCTCATCCTGGAAGAACTGTATCGGATGGGTGTAAGGGATCTACCCGGTGGTGTAGTGTTGACCGGTGGAATAACGAAAATGGATGGTTTACTTCAACTTGCCAGACATGTGCTAAAAACGAGAGTTCGAATTCATACACCTGAATACATCGGGGTTAGAGAACCGATGTATACGACAGCGGTTGGTCTTATCCGTTATGCGCATATGCAAGATTCTTATTTTGGCCATGTGCCAGATTCACCGACAGTAGAATCGGATAGTCATTCGGCGGCTCCTGTTAATAAGAAAAAATCGGCAGAACGCAGCAAAGAGAAGAAACCAGGATTAATGGATAAGGCTAAAAGAGTTTTCGATAATTTCTTCGAATAAGGGTATTAAATAATTGTATGTAATGGATTAGGAGGAGAAACGATGCTGGAATTTGACACGAATGTTGACGCGTTAGCCGTCATTAAAGTAATTGGTGTAGGTGGCGGTGGGAACAATGCTGTAAATAGAATGATTGAACATGGGGTACAGGGAGTCGAGTTTATTGCAGTAAACACAGATGCGCAAGCTTTGAATCTTTCTACTGCAGAAGTGAAGTTGCAAATTGGCGGTAAACTGACACGGGGACTTGGAGCAGGTGCAAATCCAGAAGTTGGTAAAAAAGCCGCTGAAGAAAGTAAAGAGCAGCTGGAAGAGGCATTGCGTGGAGCGGATATGGTCTTTGTCACTGCAGGTATGGGTGGAGGAACAGGAACGGGTGCTGCTCCGGTCATCGCACAAATCGCGAAGGATCTTGGTGCACTGACGGTCGGAGTCGTAACAAGACCATTTACATTTGAAGGTCGCAAACGCCAGACACAGGCAATCGGTGGTATTACGGCAATGAAAGAATCTGTCGATACGCTAATAGTCATTCCAAATGATAAGTTACTAGAAATCGTAGACAAAAATACACCTATGTTGGAAGCTTTCCGCGAGGCTGATAATGTACTTCGTCAAGGGGTACAAGGTATTTCTGATTTGATCGCTGTACCTGGACTTATTAACTTGGACTTTGCGGATGTTAAAACAATTATGTCCAATAAAGGTTCTGCTCTAATGGGAATCGGTATGTCAACGGGAGAAAATCGTGCGTCAGAAGCTGCGAAAAAGGCTATCTCGAGTCCTCTACTTGAAACTTCGATTGACGGTGCCAAAGGCGTACTTATGAATATCACAGGTGGTTCTAACCTGAGTTTGTTCGAAGTGCAGGAAGCTGCAGATATCGTAGCTTCAGCATCAGATGAAGATGTGAATATGATTTTCGGATCGGTTATCAATGATAACTTGAAAGACGAGATTATTGTGACAGTCATTGCAACTGGATTTACCGAAGAGCAACTAACGGTATCACGTCCGTCTAGAAGCGCTGGTTTCGGTGCAGGACGTCCACAGGCACGTGAACAACAACAACAACAACAACAACCTCCAGTACAACAACCGCCAACGCGGGAACGCAGGGAGGAAGCGCCACAGTTCCAACAACAGGAACCTCCACGCCAACCTCAAAATAATCATCAAGATGACGCGCTCGATATTCCGACTTTCTTACGTAATCGACGCAGATAATAATGAGAAATTAAAAGCTTACCAAAGATGCAATTGCATTTTTGGTAAGTTTTTTTGTGTGGAAATACTATAAATAATCCACAACTATTAGTTGTACAATATATGACGTTGGTGAAAGAAAATCCCTATCTCCACAAAACAGGAGAAAGGGATAAAATTTTACTTACGTCATTTTTTTATAAATGTAAATTGAACTAAAGAATCCTACTACACGCTGATTTCCGTTCCGAGCGGACGCGTTCCGTGGGGCGTGCGGTGAGCCTCCTCGTCGCGAAAACCGTGCTCCTGCGGGGTCTCACCTGTCACGCTAATCCCACCGGAGTCGCCGCTCTGCACTCCAATCAGCTAAAAGTGTGGGGAACGTAAGTTCAATATAAATAGAGAACAAGTAAGATTCCTTGTAGCATTAAAGTCGACTAAAGCCATCATCCAGGAGGGAACTCACTTGTCATACACTAATATTTTAAATCCCTACTCGATATTCAAGACTCAAACATCACTTTTGAAGAAAAGTTCATAAAAGAAGGGACTTTTAAAGGAAAAGTATATAAAAATGGGACTCAATTGTCTCGAATTACTTTACCGATTACGGGTGTAAATCCAACCTATTTACTTTTGAAAAAGAACAATCCCTGGCAATAGACGTTAAAGATTGCACTCCGAAAACATCTTTATTTACCCTTACAATACCGGAAGGATTGAAGGGGTTAACAATAAAATTAAAGTATTGAATCGTGTCGCATATGCATACAGGAATCTCCAGAATTACAAAAACCGTATTATTTTACACTTAAGTTTAAACCATCTGATAAACATAGCGAACAAAAACGATCACGCTCTAAAGCAGCACAATCTAACTGTCGAGCATTTTATGGGATTGGGCAATTTATGTATACATATATCTAATTTTAAAGTGCAATTTTAGTTGCTTGGAGTGCAAGATGGCGACTCCGGCGGCTGAAGCCGTGCCCGCGGAAAGCGTCCATCTGGAACGGAAAGCAACGAGATATTTGGAAACCTATATAATAAAGGATTGCCGCAAAAAATCAGTTTTACTGACTTTCTGGACAGTCCGGCGACAAAAAAAATCAATTATAGGCGGCTAAAATACTTCACCAACGTCATTTGACAAAGAACCCAGTTATTCAGTAAACAACCATATGTACCGAAAACCGAAATCGAATTCTGTCGATTTCTTTTTTTTACTTAACCCTCGTTCCGACAAACATTTCATGGCATAGATGATATCGTTGTTTTCAGGGAGGGCGGTTTATGTACGGAGAACTCATTGTCGGAGTGAATATGCTGTTCAATTATGCTATCCTTTCATTCGCTAACAAAGCAGGAAACGTCCAAGCCGCTCGCAGAAGACTAGTGTTAGCCGCTTTTGTAGGTGCTTTGGCTGTCACCATCTTGCCATCTTCAATCGTCACTTTAATTTTTTCCTTTATTTGTATGACTTTCTGTGCATTTGGAAGAAACTTTGGCATTTGGAAAAAGTCCTCGGTTATGGTTTTAATCGGTGCAGTATTTGCAGGTGGTTTACTTACCGCTTTTCACTATCGCATCAACATGTTCAGTTCTTCAATAAACGTTCTAACTTATGCGATTGTGGCATATGTCTCCCTATACTTCATGAAAAAGAAGTGGCTAGATGTCAGAACTGCTCGCCATGTATCGGAGCTTCGTAAGTCATCCATATTGAACATATGGAATGCAAATATTGAAATTGATGTGTTCATCGATTCAGGGAACGGTTGTACTGAGCCGTTGTCCGGAGCTCCAGTTCACTTTGTATCATTTAAAGTGCTTGAAAGACATATTCCGAAAGATCTACTAGAACCGCTTCTTGCTTGGGATCCACAAAGTACACCCTCAATGTCTGCATTTCCGAAAGCTTATCAAAAACAAATACGGTTAATACGTTTGGTCACTCTTCAGGGACAGTCCTGGGCTGTCGGCTTCAAGTTCGATCGATGGGTGCTTGGTGATGAAGATACAATGCAACCAGGTTATATAGTCGTGACTAAAAATGACCGCCGTTATCCTGATGGTGCTGAGGCTATTTTGCACGTATCCGCAATGGATATATTAAATGGGGAAAGGGGAACTGCTTATGCTACATGAACTAAAGAAGTGGATGTCGGTTATTGCCAGTTTTTTTAAAAAGAAAAATGGCACATACTATATTGGAGGACACGAATCTCTTCCAAAGCCATTAACACGGGAAGAAGAAGCTGAAACAATCAAAGCATTCATGGAAGGCGATATGAACGCGCGTGATAGGCTTATAGAAAAAAACCTTCGCCTCGTTGTCTACATTGCACGTCGCTTTGATAACACCAACACACATATCGAGGATCTTATCAGCATCGGTGCGATCGGACTTATAAAAGCGATTGAAACATTTAAAACTGACAAAAATATCAAATTGGCTACTTACGCATCTCGTTGTATTGAAAACGAAATTTTAATGCATCTCCGTAAAACGAATAAGACGCGGTCAGAAATATCTTTTGATGAGCCACTCAATTCTGATGCGGACGGAAATGAATTGCTATTGTCGGATATACTCGGCACAGATGAGCACATTATCATTGATGACGTAGAAAAGAAAATAGAACGCCAACACATGATTGAAGCGATTACGAGCCTTGACGAACGGGAGCGCTATATTATGGAATGCCGATTTGGCTTGACGGGACAAGTGGAAATGACACAAAAAGAAGTTGCAGAACTGCTTGGGATTTCACAATCTTATATTTCCCGACTTGAAAAGAAAATAATCTCGGAATTACGTGAAAGTTTAAATCAACCCATTGCATAATGGTTGAAATTGGCGAAGCGGATTCCCGCATATTCTGGACAACTGCGGACAGACTATCTTGTACAGTCATCTACAGAATGCGGAGGAAAAGCGAATGGTACGTACTAGAGTAGAAATTTGTGGAATTGATACGTCCGAATTGCCATTACTAACAAATGATGTGATGAAAGCAACGTTTGTCAGGCTTCAAAGTGGAGATCATTCAGCAAGAGAAGAACTTGTTATTGGTAATTTGCGTCTTGTCCTTAGCTTAGTTCAGAGGTTCGCGTACAGGGGAGAACAGGCGGATGATTTATTTCAAGTCGGCTGCATTGGCTTACTTAAATCGATTGACAACTTTGATTTGAAACATAACGTCAGATTTTCAACTTACGCAGTCCCAATGATTATCGGAGAAATAAAAAGACATTTGCGTGACCATCATTCAATACGGGTATCAAGATCACTACGAGACATTGCATATAAGGCCATCAGAGCCAAAGAACAATTCATTAACGACAATCAAAGAGAACCGCGAATTTCAGATTTGTCAGAAGCAACCGGGATTCCTGCGGACGATATATTATTTGCACTAGACGCAATTCAAGATCCCATGTCACTTCATGAACCTATGAATGGAGACAGTGGGGATCCCGTGTTCATGATGGATCAGATACAAGACAAAACCGTGTCAGAAGAGCGGTGGTTGACATATGTATCTGTAAAAGAAACGGTATCATCAATGGATGAGAGGCAGCAATCCATCCTATCCAAACGATTTTATTTGGGACAGACGCAGACGGAAATTGCAAAAGAACTGGGCATTTCTCAAGCGCAAATATCAAGATTAGAGAAGAGTGCAGTTAAAACGATACGAGAAGGAATGGAACAAAATTGATAATAGTAACGCAATGCAGCGATTGCATTGCGTTATTTTTTTGTTCGTGTGCATATATTCAATCATAGGAGGGGTTTTATGAAGTTTTCAGAAATGCAAAAAAAAGAGGTTATTGATGCAACTAAGGGTTCGTTCCTAGGTTTTGTTCAAGATGCCACAATTGATATTGTTACGGGAAAAGTCGAAACATTGCTTGTCGGAGGTGGAGATCGAAGCAGTTTTTTTGAAGGAAAAGACAAAGATACTAAAAGTGTCAATCTAAAAGACATTACAACAATAGGAAAAGATATCGTACTTGTAGGTAAAAAGGTATCAGGAAAATGATTTATAATTGATATGTACGGGCTAGGTTGGTACAATGAAATGAAAGATATATGAAAAGTAGTGATAATAATGGAAAACCTTCAAAGTCGGATAGAAGAAATTGAACAAATTATACAAATTACGTGTGATCGAGCAGGTCGAAAAAGGTCGGAAATAACGGTCGTTGCCGTCACAAAGGAAGTTTCGGTAGCAAAAACCTCTGAAATTTTGGAAACAGGTATTCAACATCTGGGTGAAAATCGTCCCGAAGTTCTTCTTGAGAAGCAGGTAACAATTCAAAATGATGCGATATGGCATTTTATTGGTAATGTTCAAAGTCGAAAAGTAAAAGATATCATAAACAAGATTGATTACCTACATTCAGTAGACAGACTTAGTTTACTAAAAGAGATTCAAAAGCGTGCAAACCATACAATCGAGTGTTTTATTCAAGTGAATGTCTCTGGTGAAACAACAAAATCTGGTGTCATGCCAGATGAGCTTGAAAGCTTCATTGATGAAGCTGCGGCTTTTGATAAAATCCGAATTATAGGCCTTATGACAATGGCTCCATTCACTGAGGATATGAATGCAATCCGTACAGTTTTCCGTTCATTAAGGGAACTCAGAGACAGCATCTCGGTTAAAGAACTGACACATGCACCTTGTACTCAACTATCAATGGGAATGTCGAACGATTTCACAGTCGCTATTGAAGAAGGGGCAACCCATGTTAGAATCGGTACCGCACTAGTCGGAGCAGAAAGCGGGGGAGAAACATGAGCATCAAAAACAAATTTGAGAAGTGGTTTTATCTGGAAGATGAAGAAAGCGACATTAAAGAACAACCGATTCGTGAAGAACAGCGACCAGTACAAGAGCAACCTCGCAGAGTACCTGCCCGAAAACAAACAACCGGAGAACCACAGCAATCTGCTACGGTCGTCAGTTTGCAAAGTCTCCAGAAGTCTTCAAAAGTCGTTCTTATCGAACCACGTGTTTATGCAGAAGCCCAAGATATATCCGAACACTTGAAAAATAAACGCGCTGTTGTAGTGAATTTACAGCGAATCGAACGGGACCAGGGAATTCGAATTGTCGATTTCTTGAGCGGTACAGTTTATGCAATAGGCGGAGACATTCAACGGATTGGGACGGATATTTTCCTATGCGTTCCTGAAAATGTAGAAGTTGATGGCGCAATATCCGATTATTTTGAAAGATAGAAATTGAATGAGGTGTACGGAATAGAATGGCAGAGATCATAACATTACTTTATAGAGGTATAGCATGGCTAATTCAAATTTACTCAATACTACTTATTATATATATCCTTATGTCTTGGGTACCAGCTTCACGTGAAACTAAGTTTGGTAAAATGCTTGAAAAGATTGCAGAGCCTTATTTAGGTTTTTTCAGAAAGTTCATTCCACCACTAGGTATGATTGATATTTCACCAATCGTAGGTTTATTCGCTTTGAGCTTAATCTCAAAGGGGATTTTTGAAGTATATAAAATGATTATGTTATCCTCACTTATGTGAGGATTTTTTATAAGGAGAGAAACAAATGGAAACAATATTGCAACACTTTAGAAAAGACGAACAACCTTTCATCGAAACGGCAATAGGCTGGATTCGTGAAGTGGAGGATACGTATTCACCTAAATTAACAGGATTCTTAGATCCAAGGCAGCTACGTATTGTTGAATCGCTCGCGGGAAGTTCTAGTTTAGTTGTCGGATCGAGTGGCGCATTTCCTGATGCGGAACGTAGAAGAGTACTTATTTACCCTGATTATTTTGTACCTGAAATGGATGATTATCGTATCGCCATGTTCAATGTCAAATACGCTTCAAAGTTTCTGTCCCTAGATCATAAGGATATTCTTGGTTCGATGATGTCATTAGGCATTGATCGTTCGAAGTTTGGAGACATTCGAGTGGATAATGATGAGGTACAGTTTGCGGTTGTGGACGAGTTAAATGATTATATGACTGCGAACTTTATATCGATTGGAAAAGCGAAAGTGACGGTTGAAAAAAGTCATAATTCTGAAGATTGGATAGACACGACAGATACATGGACAGAGGAAATGTATATTGTCAGCTCCTTAAGACTCGATGTTGTAACGGCTGCTCTATTGAATGTTGCACGCCCGAAAGCTGCTTCACTTATACATAGTGGAAAAGTGAAAGTGAACTGGGCTATACGTGATCAACCCACTTTTGAACTACAAGAATCGGATATGATATCAATTAGAGGTTCAGGTCGTTTTAAAGTGATTGCAATTGAAGGAAGAACCCGCAAAGATAAAATCAGACTCGTCGTTGGGAAGTTAGAATGAATTATTCTTCATTAACGGGCAGTATGCCTCCTACTTTAAGACTTAACCATCACGCGGCGTTCGTAATCTGAGTTCTTTTACAATCAATGGAATGAAAATTCTCTGTTAATTGAAGTTTCACTTTATCAGACAATAGTTTAAAAAAAGAACTGTCATCTGATGTTCCAACATGTATAATAGAGAATGAATACGTTAAAAGGGAGATGCTTTAAATGGCTTTATCACCACTTGATATACATAATAAAGAGTTTGCAAGCAAGTTCCGTGGATATAATGAAGATGAGGTAAACGAATTCCTGGAACAAATCATGAAAGACTATGAAAACGTTCTTGCGGAAAACAAAACATTACAAGCCAGTTTACAACAATCAACGGAACAAGTTTCCCACTTTAACACAATTGAACAAACGCTTCATAAGTCAATTCTTATCGCCCAAGAAGCTGCGGAGGATGTACGACGTAACTCAATGAAAGAATCGAAATTGATAATCAAAGAAGCTGAAAAAAATGCGGATCGAATCGTTAATGAAGCACTTTCACGTGCACGTCAGATTTCTGTGGAAGTAGAAGATCTTAAAAAACAATCCAAGGTTTTCCGTGCGCGGTTTAAAATGCTTATTGAAGCGCAACTTGACCTTATCCAGTCAGATGACTGGGATGTTTTGCTAGAATATGAAATCGACGCAGAACGCTTAGAAATGGTTGCTGACCTAGATTCGTAAGTAAACTTGACTTTGGTCTTAATGCACACATATAATTATATGCATATATTTAGAACAGGCGTTGAAGGAGAAAGTACTTTCCGAAATTGTGTACAGCGAGCCGGGGATGGTGGAAGCCCGGTCAACAAATTGGAAATGAAGATCACTCTTGAGCCGGATTATGGAATGATTTACGTAATCCCGGACACACCCCGTTATGGTGTCTGAGTGGTAGCAAATCTGTTTGCTGCAAGTAGGGTGGTAACGCGAGATTAATTCTTCGTCCCTTTTTAGGGGTGGGGATTTTTTTTGTTGCTCGGAAAATCATGAAATTTTTCGCCAAAGGATAATCTACGAAAGTCGTTGGCTAAACTTGGATTCTGGGTACTCTGCGCTTTTTAAATGTGCGAACTGATTACGCTTTTCAATTTTAAAGGAGGAAAACAATATGGAATATAAAGATACACTTCTTATGCCGAAAACAGAGTTCCCAATGCGAGGAAACTTACCTAACAAAGAGCCTTTAATGCAAGAGAAATGGGCAGAGATGGACATCTATAAAAAAGTACAACAACGAACTGAGGGGCGCCCGTTTTTTGTTTTACATGACGGTCCTCCATATGCAAATGGCGATCTCCATATGGGCCATGCTTTGAACAAAGTGTTGAAGGACATGATTGTCCGCCACAAGTCAATGTCAGGATTCCATGCTCCATACGTTCCAGGTTGGGATACACATGGACTACCGATTGAGCAGGCATTAGTTAACAAAGGTGTAAAGAGAAAAGAAATGACTGTAGCTGAATTCCGCAAGATGTGTGAAGAATATGCACTTAGTCAGATTGACAGCCAACGTAGCCAGTTTAAACGGATTGGTGTTAGGGGCGATTGGGATAACCCATATATCACGCTGAAGCCATCATTTGAAGCGCGTCAAATTCAAGTTTTTGGAGAAATGGCGAAAAAAGGTTATATCTATAAAGGACTAAAACCGGTTTACTGGTCTCCTTCGAGTGAATCTGCACTAGCTGAAGCAGAAATCGAATACCAAGACAAGAAATCTCCATCTATTTATGTTAGTTTCCCTGTTAAAGATGGACTTGGTGTGATTGATGAAGATGTTAATTTCTTAATCTGGACGACGACTCCGTGGACGATTCCTGCAAACCTGGGAATTTCTGTCCATCCTGAATTTATATACGTCATTGTTAAAACAGGAGAAGGAAAATTCCTAATCGCTAAAGACTTACTTACATTTGTAGCTGAAGAGCTCGGATGGGAAGATTATGCGGTTGAACGTGAACTAAAAGGTATTGAGCTAGACCGTGTCATTGCCAAACACCCATTGTATGATCGCGACTCACTTATCATGCTCGGTGAACACGTCACAGCTGAAGCTGGTACGGGGTGTGTCCATACAGCACCGGGTCACGGGGAAGATGACTTCTATGTTTCTAAGTCATACGGAATTGATGCGCTTTCACCAATTGATGACCGTGGCGTTATGACGGACGAGGCACCTGGCTTTGAAGGGCTCTTTTATGAAGATGCAAACAAAGCAGTTACTGAAGCGCTCAAAGAAGTGGGCTCACTTCAAAAGTTATCATTTATCACTCACTCGTACCCACATGACTGGCGTACGAAAAAACCGGTAATTTATCGAGCGACTTCACAATGGTTTGCTTCAATTGAATCGTTCCGTTCAGAATTGCTTGACGCAATAAAAAATACGAAATTCACACCATCATGGGGTGAAACGAGACTGTATAATATGGTTCGCGACCGCGGCGACTGGTGTATTTCACGTCAGCGTGTATGGGGAGTACCAATTCCAGTATTTTATGCTGAAAATGGAGAACCAATCATTACGGATGAAACAATTGCCAACGTTTCAGAATTGTTCCGTGAAAACGGGTCTAACATCTGGTTCGAACGCGATGCAAAAGATTTACTTCCAGAAGGTTTCACACATGTTGGAAGTCCAAACGGTCTATTCACAAAAGAGACAGACATCATGGACGTCTGGTTCGATTCAGGCTCGACGCATCAGGGTGTACTTGTAGAACGAGATGATCTTGTCTATCCGGCTGATCTCTATCTTGAAGGATCTGACCAATATCGTGGATGGTTTAATTCATCTCTTACGACGAGTGTTGCGATTAATGGCCATGCGCCTTATAAGGGCGTGCTAAGCCATGGTTTCACACTGGATGGCGAAGGACGTAAAATGAGTAAATCAATCGGTAACGTCATCGTTCCTGCGAAAGTGATGAATCAGCTGGGTGCAGATATTCTTCGTCTATGGGTATCTTCTGTTGACTATACAGCGGACGTCAGAGTGTCGGATTCAAATTTCAAACAAGTTTCTGAAGTATATAGAAAAATTCGTAATACACTCCGTTTCCTTCACGGGAATACATCGGACTTTAATCCGGCAACTGACTCAGTCGCATTTGAAAATCTGCGTACAGTAGACAAATTTGTTTATGTGAAGTTGCAGGATATGATTAAAGAAGTACGTGAAGCATATGATAATTACGAATTTGCAAATGTATATCATGCAGTAAATAACTTCTGTACGGGTGAATTGAGCTCGTTCTACCTTGATATTGCGAAAGATGTTGTATATATCGAAGGTGCAGATCATCCACATCGTCGGGCAATGCAAACAGTAATGTATGAAACCTTGATTTCGCTGTTGAAATTATTGACACCAATTATTCCGCATACGACAGATGAGCTGTGGGCATTTGTTGAACATAAGAAGGAAGAAAGTATTCAGCTTACAGATATGCCTGACGCGAAAGATCTTGGGGAAACAGCACAAGCATTGCGTGAGCGTTTTGTTACCTTGATGCTTGTCCGGGATAATGTTCTGAAGGCGCTTGAAGAAGCGCGGAATGATAAAGTGATCGGGAAGTCGCTTGAAGCGAAAGTAACGGTTGCTGTCCCTGAAAACCTGAAAGATGTATTCGCGGCGGACGATATCGATTTCGCACAATTCTTCATCGTATCGCAATTTGCTGAAGGTGATATTACAAACATGCCTGAAGGTACTTTGAAACTGGATACGGTAAGTGTTCTTGTTGAAAAGGCAGATGGTGAAAAATGTGAACGTTGCTGGACAATTTCCGAAACAATCGGAACTGACGAAACACATCCAACACTATGTACGCGTTGTGCAGAAGTCGTGATAGAGCATTATTCGTAAGACGGGTTAAATTGAAAGCCGCCGCTGCAGTCTTTTTATTAAGCTTGCTGCAGCGGCTTTTTTTAGCGTTGAAACGCGCTCATATAGGTGTCTATGTGGTAAAATAGTACGTAATCTGTCGGACGGGGGTATTTGGATTGTTCATTTATTACGGATTGGCGGCATTGGTCATAGTTTTAGATCAGATTACTAAATGGCTTGTCGTTAAAAATATGGAACTTGGTGAAAAAATCAGTATTGCAGAACCTTATTTGGGGCTTTTATCTCACCGCAACAGGGGAGCGGCATGGGGAATGCTCGAAGGTCAAATGTGGTTATTTTATATTGTCACAGTAGTAGTTGCAGGCGGCATCATTTATTACTTTCATAAAGAAGCGAAAGGTCAACCGCTCTTTGGTATTGGTCTAATGTTTTTGCTTGGCGGGGCAATTGGGAATTTCATTGATCGTCTATGGCGCAAGGAAGTTGTCGATTTCGTCGATGTCATGATTCCGGTTATCAATTATGATTTCCCCATTTTTAACGTGGCGGATGCGGCATTGACAGTCGGCGTGGTTATCATCATCATTCATATAATTATGGATGAAAAAAAGAACAAGAAAAAGGTGTAGGTATGGAAATAATTGAAATCGAAATAACTGAAGAACACAAGGGAAGTCGTATTGACAAAGCGTTGTCGGAAGTCAACCCAGAATGGTCACGTACACAAATTCAAACATGGCTGAAAGATGGCTTTGTTCTTGTAGACGGTACGCAAGTAAAACCAAATTATAAAGTAAAACTAGGGGATACGGTAACGGTGGATGAACCTGAACCGGAAGAACTCGACGTCGTTGCAGAAAACCTCAGTCTTGATATTGTCTATGAAGATAAAGATGTCCTCGTTGTCAACAAACCGCGCGGAATGGTTGTCCATCCGGCGCCGGGTCATCCGTCAGGAACAGTTGTTAATGGACTAATGCATCATTGTACGGATCTCTCAGGTATAAATGGTGTGCTCCGTCCAGGTATTGTCCACAGAATTGATAAGGATACTTCAGGCCTGTTGATGGTCGCAAAAAATGATAAAGCGCACGTATCATTGGTCGACCAGCTTGTTAAACGGACAGTAACGCGTGTATACACTGCACTTGTCCATGGTCATATACCTCATGATAATGGAACGATTGATGCTCCGATTGGCCGTGACCCACGCGAGCGTCAAAGCATGGGGATTATCGATAAAGGAAGACATGCCGTAACGCATTTTAAAGTACTTGAACGATTTGGTGATTTCACATTAGTCGAATGTAAATTGGAAACGGGACGTACGCATCAAATCCGAGTTCATATGAAATACATCGGTTATCCACTCGTCGGAGATCCGAAATACGGACCTAAAAAAACACTTGAGTTTAATGGACAAGTATTGCATGCAGGTACAGTTGGCTTTAAGCACCCTGTAACTGACGAGTATTTGGAGTTTAACAGTCCTCTGCCAGAAGACTTTAAAGAATTAGTTGATAAAGTCAGAAAAAGTGTTGACAAGACAGAAGAGTGAATTGTATACTGAATGAAGCAATTGAATAGCGATACCTTTAACATCAGTCCAGAGAGGCTGGGAAGGTTGCACGGAAGTACAATCAAACTGCTGCGCGCAGTTTCTATGTACATTTATTTCTGCACGTATACCCTCCCGCCGTCCTTGGCTGGGAGGGTTTTTTTATAAAAAAAAGAAACCACTTAACCCTCTTGGCTTCAGGATGGTATTATAATCGACAATCGACAGTGAAAATTGGGAAATGGAGGATGTTCAAATGGCAGAAAAAGCAAATATTCTTGATGAACAAGCAATTGGCAGGGCAGTTACGAGAATTGCTCATGAAATTATCGAACGCAACAAAGGAATTGATGAATGTATTCTTGTCGGCATCAAGACGCGTGGTGCATACCTCGCCAAGAGACTTGCAGAGAAAATCGAGCTTATTGAAGGAAAGCCAATTAAAACGGGTGAACTTGATATTACATTATATCGAGACGATTTAATGCTTAAACATAGCAACAACGAACCTCTCGTGCAGCAAGTCGACATTGAGCATGATGTGACAAATAAGAAAGTGATCCTAGTGGATGACGTCTTATACACGGGCAGAACGGTTCGTGCGGCGATGGACGCAGTTATGGACTTAGGTAGACCAGCGACAATTCAACTTGCAGTACTTGTCGACCGAGGCCATCGTGAATTGCCGATTCGACCCGACTTTGTAGGGAAAAATATCCCTACATCGAACGATGAGCAGGTCGTGGTCAGTGTACAAGAGACCGACGGCAAAGATAGCGTTTCGATTCATTCTAAATAAAAGCGATTGGGAATATCTCCCGAAGACTAGAAAGTAAATAAAGTACATCGTACGGGGGAAAATGACTATGAACGAAAAAGTTTTAGATGTCCATGAAAAACCAGCAACTGCCAGGTGGATTATTCTTAGTTTACAACATATGTTTGCTATGTTTGGAGCGACAATACTAGTTCCTCAACTAGTGGGGTTAAGTCCAGCAATTGCTCTCCTAACAAGCGGGATTGCGACAATCGTTTTCATCATTGTTACACGATTCCAAGTCCCGGCGTACTTAGGCTCATCATTCGCTTTTATCATCCCGATTCAAGTAGCGACCCAAACAGGTGGCATTGGTAGCGCGATGATTGGAAGTATGTTTGTCGCTTTGGTCTACGGTATCATTTCACTGCTAATATGGAAAACAGGCTATGTTTGGATTATGAAAGTTTTACCTCCAATTGTAGTGGCACCAGTCATCATCGTTATAGGACTTGCACTATCATCGACTGCAGTTAGCATGGCAAGTACGATTCAGGTCGGGGATGAAAAGGTATACAACCTGCTTCATTTTTCCGCGGCAATTGTGACACTTGCAGCTGCAATAATCTGCATCATGTTCTTTAAGGGAATTGTTAGTTTGATGCCAATACTTATCGGCATCATAGTAGGATACATTTACTCGGCATTCATCGGGATATTGGATTTTACAGCAGTTTTGGAAGCAAAATGGTTTGAATTTCCAGAAATGCTTATACCCGGAGTAGATTACGAATTCATCATTACGCCCACGCTGTTAGCTCTGATGGTGCCAATTGCAATCGTAACGATATCAGAACATATTGGCCATCAGCTCGTTCTCGGTAGAATTGTTGGAAGAGATTATATAAAAAATCCGGGATTGAATCGCTCCTTACTGGGTGATGGACTGGGAACGCTAATAAGCGGCTTTGTCGGAGGTCCACCAAAGACAACTTACGGTGAAAATATCGGTGTTCTAGCACTGACACGTGTCTACAGTGTATATGTAATTTTAGGAGCAGCAGTTTTCGCAATAGCTTTCTCATTCCTAGGTAAAGTTATGGCGTTAATCGCTACAATTCCTGCAGCAGTACTCGGCGGGGTTTCAATTCTCCTATTCGGAATTATCGCTTCGTCTGGCTTACGCATGCTAGTGGATCATAAAATCGATTTCGGAAATCAGCGAAACTTGGTAATTGCTTCTGTTATTCTCATAATTGGTATTGGAGGAGCATCCGTTAAATTCAATGATACGTTTCAAATTGAAGGAATGGCACTTGCAGCAATTGTAGGTGTACTGCTCAACTTAGTGCTACCAGGCCGAACGAATGATAGCATGGACGATAAAACTAAATAGAAAACCTTTTAACACTGCCCGAGAGTCAGGAAAAGGTTCGTAGACGCCCATCTGAGTGAAGGATGAGGATAGTCATACTTAACGAGCCTTTCCGTTTATCGGGAAGGCTCGTTTTTTAAAAAATCCTGATATAGAGTTTAGTCGCTTACCAATAAAAGGGGGATAAACTGAATGCAACATCTTCTATCCATGAAAGATCTGAGTGAAGCTGAAATCATGACTATCCTTGATCGTGCAGATACATTTAAAAAACTTGGAGCACGGGAATTGCCCGGGAAATACTTTGTCAGTAACTTGTTTTTTGAACCTAGTACGCGGACAAAAATGAGTTTTGAAATGGCCGAACAAAAACTTAACCTTGGAGTACTGCCATTCGAATCAAATTTCTCAAGCACACTAAAAGGTGAAACTCTTTATGACACGGTGAAAACGCTTGAAGCAATCGGTGTGGATGCACTTGTTATCCGTCATCCTGAAGACGGATACTATAAGCAATTGGTTGGCAGAACGAATGTATCCATTATAAATGGCGGAGATGGGGCAGGTCAGCACCCGACGCAGTCATTGTTGGATTTGTTCACAATCAAGGAAGAGTTCGGTTCGTTTAAAGGTCTGAATGTTCTAATTGCAGGGGATATTACACATAGCCGGGTTGCTCGATCCAATGCAGATGCATTGACAAAACTCGGAGCCAATGTGACTTTCCTTTGCCCAGCTAAATGGGCAGGAGAATTTGAGAGCGTTGATTCGTGGGACGAAGTAATTAGTACGAGTGACGTGGTCATGCTTCTGCGTGTTCAGCATGAAAGGCATGGAGTAGGCTCAATCTTTACTGAAGAAAGTTACCATGAACGATATGGTTTGACAGAAGCTCGTGCGAAGATGATGAAGGAAAATGCCATCATCATGCATCCAGGACCTTTCAACAGAGGAGTAGAAATCTCAGAATCACTTATTGAATGCAACCAATCTAGGATCTTTAAACAGATGGAAAATGGTGTTTACATACGTATGGCTGTGTTGGAGATAGTTTTGAAAGGGAGGAATTAACATGGAGAAACTGATTAAAGGGATTCAGATGCTTAACGAAGACGGAAAACTTATTACGACAGATGTAAAAATGACAGATGATAAAATCTCGGAAATAGGTCAGGAGCTAAATGCCGGGAGTGCACAAATCATCGATGGACAAGGACTTTTACTAGCACCAGGATTCATTGATGTCCACGTGCATCTACGGGAACCAGGCGGGGAGCATAAAGAGACAATTGAAAGTGGTACGCTAGCAGCAGCAAAAGGCGGTTACACGACAATCTGTGCAATGCCGAATACTAGGCCGGTTCCGGATACAAAAGAAAATCTGACTTTCGTCAATGAGTTGATAGCTCAGAAATCACTAATTCGAGTCCTTCCATACGCTTCCATTACAATTCGGGAAGCCGGAAAAGAACGCACGAATCTTGCGGAATTGAAAGAGTATGGCGCATTTGCATTCACAGATGACGGTGTTGGGGTGCAACAGGCAGGAATGATGTATGAAGCAATGCAAGATGCTGCCGAAATCGGAATGGCAATTGTTGCTCACTGTGAAGACAATACGCTCATCTACGGAGGCGCAATGCATGAGGGGAAACGCAATAAGGAGCTCGGTCTCCCTGGCATCCCTTCAATAGCGGAATCGGTCCATATCGCGCGGGATATTTTACTGGCTGAAGCGGCAGGCGCTCATTATCATGTTTGTCATGTTAGTACGAAAGAATCAGTTAGGGTTATACGTGATGCGAAAAAAGCAGGTATACATGTTACTGCAGAAGTAAGTCCGCATCACCTTCTTCTATCAGAAGACGATATTCCAGGAGATAACGCAGATTGGAAAATGAATCCACCGCTACGTGGAAAAGAGGATCTAATCGCATTGCGAGAAGGATTGCTTGATGGCACGCTCGATTTCATCGCAACAGATCATGCACCACATACTGCTGAAGAAAAAGCAGCAGGCTTTGCAAAAGCACCATTCGGCATTACAGGGTTTGAAACAGCTTTCCCGCTTCTTTATACGAACTTTGTTAAAGAAGGAATATGGACATTGCAACAACTCATCGATTGGATGACAAAAAAACCCGCTGATGTATTCGGGTTGCCATATGGGAAAATCGAAGTCGGCGCTACTGCAGATCTAGTGTTCCTCGATTTGAATAAAGAAGAAAAAATAGACCGGACGACATTTGTCTCAAATGGCAAGAACACGCCATTTGACGGTTGGACATGTACAGGATGGCCAGTGAAAACAATATTCGGTGGAAAAGTAGTCTGGGAGGATGGACAATGATGAAAAAAAGAATGCTAATTTTAGAAGACGGTACAATTTTTGAAGGAACTGCTTTTGGTTCCGATGCAGCCTCAATCGGTGAAACAGTATTCACAACAGGAATGACAGGTTATCAAGAAACCATATCGAACCCATCAGGTGCAGGACAAATTATTGTTATGACTTACCCACTTATCGGTAATTACGGTATTAACCGAGACGATTACGAGTCAATTGAACTGGCGGCAAGCGGCGTAGTTGTCCGTGAACTGGCAGAAGAACCGTCTAACTTCCGCAGTATCATGACACTTTGCGAACTGCTGACGATGAAAGGTATTCCTGGAATCCAAGGTATCGATACTCGTAAATTAACAAGGCTGTTGCGAGACAAAGGGTCACTAAAAGGTATTTTGACAGCTGCTGGGGAACAAGTGAACGTGCAAGAAATGGTTGAGCAAGCCGTATCTTATACTTTGCCTACAGATCTAGTTGCCCGCGTTTCAACGAAGAAACCGTATCCAAGCCCTGGCCGTGGAGAGCGTGTTATCCTAATCGATTACGGCATGAAACATGGTATTTTACGTGAATTAAACGATAGAGATTGCGACGTGATTGTAGTACCTTATAACACTTCGACAAAAGAAATCCTTGCTTTATCACCAGATGGTATTGTGTTGTCAAACGGGCCAGGTAATCCGGAAGATGTAGAGGGCACGGTTGAAACAATTAGAGATTTGTTAGGAAAAGCCCCAATCTTCGGGATCGGCCTTGGTCATCAGCTGTTTTCCATAGCTTGCGGAGCACAGACAGTGAAATTGAAAAACAGCCATATGGGTGGCAATCACCCAGTAAAAGATTTAACGACGGGTCGTACAGAACTGACATCTCAAAGTCATGGCTATGCAGTAGATGAAAAATCACTCGTGGGTACTGGTCTTGAAGTGACACATAGAGCACTTAATGATTCATCTGTTGAAGGCGTGAAAAGCACAAAATACGCTGCATTTTCCGTTCAGTTTCATCCAGAAGCATCACCAGGACCGGAAGACTCAAAACATCTTTTTGACAGATTTATGGAATTAATGAATACGAGCAGCCGAAAGGAGAATTTCAATGCCTAAACGTACAGATATTGAAACTATATTAGTAATTGGATCAGGTCCCATTGTTATCGGACAGGCGGCGGAATTTGACTATGCCGGAACACAAGCATGTCTTTCATTGAAAGAAGAAGGTTATCGCGTTATTCTTATCAACTCGAATCCTGCTACGATAATGACGGATACGGAGATTGCAGACAAAGTATATATTGAACCCCTTACACTCGAATTTGTTAGCCGTATTATTCGAAAAGAACGTCCGGATGCACTTCTACCTACACTAGGTGGACAAACGGGTCTTAACATGGCGATTGAGCTACACGATTCAGGTATTTTGGATGAACTCGACATTGAGATTCTCGGGACAAAGCTTCATGCAATACACCAAGCAGAAGACCGTGACTTATTCCGTTCACTGATGAACGAATTAGGTGAACCTGTACCTGATAGTGATATTATCCACAACCTTGAAGAGGCGTATGCACTTGTTGAAAGAATCGGTTATCCGGTTATCGTTCGTCCTGCATTTACATTGGGTGGGACTGGCGGAGGAATCTGTTATAACGATTCAGATCTCGATGAAATCGTCACAGGCGGCTTAAAATACAGTCCAGTTACGCAATGTTTGTTAGAGAAGTCTATTGCAGGCTACAAGGAAATTGAATATGAAGTGGTACGAGATTCTGCGGACAATGCAATTATTGTTTGTAATATGGAGAACGTAGATGCTGTTGGGATTCACACAGGTGATTCAATTGTTGCAGCTCCACTTCAAACATTGACAGATCGAGAAAATCAGATGCTGCGCAATGTGTCATTGAAAATTGTTCGAGCGCTGAAAATCGAAGGCGGATGTAATGTCCAACTTGCACTCGATCCATTTAGCTTCAACTATTACATTATTGAAGTGAATCCTCGCGTTAGCCGTTCTTCTGCGCTAGCGTCTAAAGCGACGGGCTATCCAATCGCAAAAATCGCAGCAAAAATCGCGGTTGGACTCACGCTCGACGAAATGATGAATCCAGTAACAGGGACGACATACGCATGTTTCGAACCAACGCTCGATTACATCGTGACAAAAATTCCACGCTGGCCGTTTGATAAATTCGAATCTGCTAAACGGAACCTAGGCACGCAAATGAAAGCGACTGGCGAAGTAATGGCAATTGGTCGTACATTCGAAGAATCAATCTTAAAAGCAGTTCGCTCGCTAGAAACTGGCCAATTCGGCTTATCATTGAAAAATGGAACGACGATGACTGACGAGTGGATTGAAAAACGAATTCGTCGTGCGGGTGATGAGCGTTTGTTCTTCATCGGCGAAGCATTCCGTAGGGGCGCTACAGTTGAAACGATTAACGAGTGGAGTCAAATTGACCCATTCTTCCTTCGCAAGTTTCAAAAAATCGTGCAATTTGAAGTCGAAGTAAAGGGAAATCCTTTCCATTATGAAACTTTACGTACAGCAAAACGTATGGGCTTCTCAGATGTAACGATTGCAGAACTGTGGAACACAGACGAGCGAGTAGTATACGACTGGCGGAAAGAGCATGGCCTTATTCCAGTTTATAAAAAAGTCGATACTTGTGCTGGCGAATTTGAATCGGATACGCCCTATTTTTACGGCACGTACGAGGATGAAAATGAATCGATTAAATCGGATAAAAAGAGTGTCATAGTTCTCGGGTCGGGCCCGATTCGTATTGGACAAGGTGTCGAGTTCGATTATGCAACGGTCCACTCTGTTTGGGCAATTCAAGAAGCGGGCTATGAAGCAATCATTATTAACAACAATCCCGAAACGGTGTCGACAGACTTTTCGATTTCGGACAAATTATACTTTGAGCCACTGACAATCGAAGATGTAATGCACATCGTTGATCTTGAGCAGCCTGAAGGAGTCATCGTACAATTCGGTGGACAAACAGCTATCAACTTGGCAGCTGGCCTTGAAGCACGCGGAGTGAAAATCTTAGGAACTTCGTTGGAAAATACGGACCGTGCGGAAAACCGTAATAAGTTTGAAAGTGCATTGCGTGAAATTGGAATTCCGCAGCCACTTGGAAAAACAGCTGTCTCTGTACCGGAAGCTGTCGCGATTGCAAATGAAATCGGTTATCCCGTACTCGTAAGGCCTTCCTATGTTTTAGGAGGACGTGCGATGGAGATTGTTTACCACGAAGAGGAACTGCTTTATTACATGGAGCATGCTGTTGAAGCGAGTCCTGACCATCCCGTACTCGTCGATCGCTACTTGACAGGAACTGAAATTGAAGTCGACGGAATATGTGACGGAGAAAATGTACTAATTCCAGGTATTATGGAACATATTGAACGTGCAGGCGTTCACTCCGGTGACTCGATTGCCGTATTCCCGCCGCAAAACTTATCGGCTTCTCAGCTAGAAACAATTGCTGATTATACGACTCGCCTTGCAAAAGGGCTTGGAATAATTGGACTTCTCAATATCCAGTTCGTTATATCGGAAGGGCAAGTATACGTAATTGAAGTGAATCCACGGTCAAGCCGAACGGTTCCTTTCCTAAGTAAAATTACAAACATTCCGATGGCTAACATTGCAACAAAAGCAATTCTGGGCCAATCAATTATCGAACAAGGTTATAAAGATGGACTTGCTCCGGCACCGTCAGGCGTCTACGTCAAAGTACCCGTCTTCTCGTTTGCGAAATTACGCCGTGTTGATATCACACTCGGACCTGAAATGAAGTCAACTGGAGAAGTTATGGGTAAAGACATTACACTTGAAAAAGCCTTGTACAAAGGTCTTGTTGCGGCAGGAATGGAAATAAAAGAATATGGTTCCGTTATAATGACTGTTTCGGACAAAGATAAAGAAGAGATAGTCAGCATAGCGAAGCGCTTTACGGATATAGGTTATCGTATCTTGGCAACGTCAGGTACAGCTTCTGTTTTAGAAAACGCAGGGATCCAAGTGAAAACAATTGGGAAAATCGGTTCAGAAGGACCAACGCTTCTGGATGTTATTCAAAAAGGAAAAGCTCAAATTATTATCAATACACTGACTAAAGGGAAACAGCCCGCACGTGATGGCTTTAGAATTCGCCGCGAATCAGTTGAAAATGGAATTCCTTGTTTCACTTCACTTGATACAGCAGATGCAATGTTGCGTGTCATTGAATCGATGACATTCCAAACTGAGGAAATGGGGAAAGTGGAGGAGACTATATGATCTTACAAGATCGAATGACGGTAACTTCACAACGACAAATAGCTCATAATATATTTGAAATGACGTTAAAAGGTAAGTTGGTCGGGGAAATTTCTTCCCCGGGCCAGTTTGTTCACATTCGAGTATCTGATTCATTTGAACCACTGTTAAGACGTCCAATCTCAATCGCTTCCATAGACCACATTGCTGGGGAAATGACCATTATTTATCGCGCTGAAGGCCGTGGGACTACAATTCTTTCAGAGAAACGAACTGATGATAAAATTGATGTACTCGGTCCTCTAGGCAACGGTTTTCCAGTCAAAGAAACGGCGTCTGGTGAGACAGCTATTTTAATCGGGGGAGGAATAGGTGTACCTCCGTTATATGAGCTATCGAAACAATTAACAGCTGAAGGTGTGAAATGCACGCACGTCTTAGGTTTCCAATCAAAGGACGTTGTATTCTATGAAGAGGAATTCAACCAGCTTGGTGAAACACATATCGTGACTGTTGACGGCTCACAGGGAACGGCAGGATTTGTAACAAATGTTATGTCAGAACTTGATAATGAGTTCTCGACGTATTACAGCTGCGGTCCAATGCCGATGCTTGAAGCAGTGCAAAAGATGTATGTAGGGAAAAAAGGATTTCTATCATTCGAGCAGCGAATGGGTTGCGGCATTGGAGCCTGTTTCGCATGTGTTTGTCAAACAACGGAAGGGTCCGAAAAAGCATATATTAAAGTATGTTCAGATGGTCCTGTTTTCCCGGCAGGGGTGGTGGCAATATGAATCGATTATCTATTGAATTACCAGGTTTGTCGTTAAAAAATCCAATTATGCCTGCTTCCGGTTGTTTCGGGTTTGGTAAAGAGTATGGTCAGCTATATGATTTGTCAATACTTGGTGCGATTATGATCAAAGCAACTACACTTGAAACAAGGCTCGGTAATCCAACGCCGCGTGTAGCTGAAACAGCATCTGGTATGTTGAATGCAATTGGATTGCAAAATCCGGGATTGAAGGGTGTTTTAGAAGGCGAATTACCATGGTTGGAGCAGTTTGATGTTCCAATTATCGCAAACGTTGCAGGCACAGAAACGGCTGATTATGTGGAAGTAGCGAAAGCTGTATCCCAGGCGCCGAACGTCAAAGCGCTTGAACTCAATATTTCTTGTCCAAACGTTAAGGCGGGTGGCATCACTTTTGGAACAGATCCAGAAATTGCAAGAGAACTGACAAGAGCGGTTAAAGAAGTATCTGCAGTTCCGGTTTATGTCAAACTATCTCCAAATGTCACTGATATTAAGGATATTGCACAGGCGGTCGAAGCAGGAGGAGCGGATGGAATTACGATGATCAATACGCTGATTGGTATGCGTCTTGATCAGAAAACAGGTCGGCCCGTTATTGCGAACGGTACAGGCGGTTTGTCCGGCCCTGCAGTTAAACCGGTAGCCATTCGAATGGTTTATGAAGTAAGTAAAGCGGTCAATATTCCGATAATCGGAATGGGCGGTGTCACGGAAACGGCTGACATTATCGACTTTATGTCTGCGGGTGCAAGTGCCGTAGCGGTAGGCACAGCGAACTTCGTCAATCCATTCGTTTGTCCGCAAATCATAGAGCAATTGCCTGCTAAGCTAGATGAGCTAGGAATAGGTCATATTTCAGAGCTGATCGGAAGGAGCCACCGTCTATGAAATCATCCCCAATTATTGCACTTGATTTTGATTCGTCCGAAAGAACGTTTGAATTTCTCCGAGCATTTGACGGAGACATCAATGTGAAAGTGGGCATGCAGCTTTATTATAAAGAAGGTCCTGCAGTTGTGGCTCGCTTAAAAGAACTGGGATATGATGTGTTCTTAGATTTGAAACTGCATGATATTCCAAATACAGTAAAGTCTGCGATGGAAGTGCTTGCTGGATTCGGCGTTGACCTGTTAAACGTTCATGTTGCTGGCGGCAAGGCAATGATGGAAGCGGCACTTGAAGGTCTTGATAAGGGGACCCCTTCAGGGATAGCACGTCCTTCATTAATTGGTGTAACACAACTTACTTCAACGGATGAGCGGCAAGTTCGTGAAGAGCAGTTGATTCATGTCTCACTAGAAGATTCTGTTTCCCACTATGCAAAACTGTCAAAATCGGCAGGACTCGATGGTGTCGTTTGTTCGGTCCATGAGGCAACAGCCATTGCGAATGTTTGCGGAGAAAAGTTCTTCAAAGTCACGCCAGGCATACGTCTTTCAGATGGCGGAGCACATGATCAGAAAAGAATTGCAACGCCCGATGAAGCGCGTCTCGCCGGTTCAACCCATATCGTCGTAGGTAGAGCGATTACGGGTGCGACTGATCCAAGGGCGGCTTATGAACAAATAAATGAACTTTGGAAGGGGACAAAATAGAAATGATAAAAAAAGAAGTCGCTGAAATCCTGTTAAATGTAGGAGCGGTAGAATTAAGTCCTGACGAACCCTTTACATGGGCATCAGGTATTGAATCCCCCATCTATTGTGACAACCGCTTGACGATGTCAGATCCAATTGGCCGTAAAAAAATAGCTCAAGGGCTTTCGGAATTGATTCGTGAAAATTATCCTGAAACAACAGTCATCGCAGGAACGGCGACAGCCGGAATTCCACACGCTGCTTGGGTTGCGGACATTCTTGGACTGCCGATGGTCTATATCCGTTCAACAGCAAAAGGACACGGACGTAGTCGTCAAATTGAAGGAAAGATTGCCGATTCAGATAAGGCGGTCATTATAGAAGACTTGATTTCTACAGGGGGTAGTAGCCTAAATGCTGCTGAAGCTTTGCGCTCTGAAGGAATTGAAGTGACTGGAATTGTATCGATATTTACATATGAACTTCAAAGTGCAGATGAAACATTTGCTAAGGCGGGATTGACGTATAAGAGTCTGACTGATTTCGGCGCACTTGCTGAAGTGGCAAAAGACAATGGTGCGATCAATAAAGATTCAATGGCAAGTTTACTTACTTGGCATGGTAATTTAAAAGCAGGTCTATTAAAATAAAAAATGCTATTCCACATGATTATCACCATGTGGAATAGCATTTTTTTATTTACTAGAAAAGTGAACTTTATTTATTGTAAAAAAAGATTTATTAGGTATTTTTATGGTTGATATTGACTTCTTCTGCGAGCTGCGAAAGTTTTAGTAAGGCTATTCTGCGCTGGTTATACTGTTGTTTATTTATTTTATTTTCTTTATTTAAAATCTCTAATAGTTCATACATAGGGACTAATTGTTTTAAAAGAGCTTCTTCAAGTTTATTTTCGTTAGCTGAAGCTAAAAGTTCTGTAATGCTAGTTTGAAATGGCTTCGATTGTTCATGCATGATACTTGAAATAAGTACCTTAACGTCACCTTGAAAGTTTTTAATGTCCATATTATGGTGCAACCCCTTAAAGAAATAGTCTAAGACAACTTAACGTTTTAATTAAAAGGAAAGGTTCATGATGTAGTTCTTTGACAGACTAATTTTAATGTGGGACAATTCAGTTAATATTTGTGTTAGCTATTTATTTGACTTTCGTGGATTACTTAGAGTAATATCTTTCCCGAAAAAAATATATTTCGAAGGCATTTGAAATACTTCTTCCAATTTCAATATTTGAGTAAATGAAATGTTAGAAGAATCTTCTTCCCATGCTTCGTATGTAGTTGTACTAACACCAATTTTTTCTGCGAGTTCAGGAGAATTCATCCCATATTTCAGTCGTAAGGAATGAAGTGTTTGAATTAGGTAAAATGGCACTTCATTTTCAGATGTCACATAGTTCACCCTTTCTATACTGATTATATATTACTAAAAGTGATATAAAAAGACAAGTGTCGTGGGAATAGTTACTACAAGCTATATTTCCGGAATTAAATTAAGATCACTTCCAAAATGATGTACAATTAGTATGAGATGTAAATGGAGGTCCTATTCATGAACAATTTTGTACAAGACCTATTTTCCAGACGGTTGAAACGATTAAGAGATAGAAATAGAATAACAATGGTAGAACTTGCAGACGCAATAGGAATGAGTCAAGCCACGATTTCGGAATGGGAAAAGGGCAATAAATTTCCGAGGGCGGGGGCATTACAACAATTGGCGAATTACTTTGAAGTTCCGATGGAATATTTCTTTAAAGGGAACTCTTTCCCCCTAGCTAAAACAGTAGCCTTAGGATGTATGCCTTCAATTAAAGCCAGTGTACTTTCTCATACAGATGGAATAGAATGCGATGATGCAGAACTTATTAAACTACCAACTAGTTTTTTAGGGAAATACGCGCAAGACGAGAACCTGGTAGCGTTCAAAGTAATAGGAGATAGTATGAATTTACTTTTTCCCGATGGTTCTCCACTCGTAGCAAAAATAATTGAGCAAGATGACATAAAAGACGGAGATATTGCTGTTTACTGTGTTGACAATGAATACGCTGTCAGACGTTACAGAAAAATTGAACAGCAAGAAGTGATTGTGTTAAGTCCCGAGTCAACAAATGAAAACTTTTACGATTATGTAGTGCCGTTCAATAATCAGAATAACTTTGAGATAATTGCAAAAGTAGTTTGGTACGGGGTATCCGTTTAGTAATGGATGCTCAATCTGTAAAAAAATGCTAATCCACATGGAATATCCATATGAATTAGCATTTTTTATTTTTTAAGTTTCATCACTATATCTTCATCAGGGTCTACTAATATCGTTTTTTGTTCAAAGTAGATGACGAATCCAGGTTTCGAACCATTTGGTTTTTTAACATGGCGCACTTCCGTATAGTCAACTGGTACAGCTGAAGAACCGCGAGCTTTACTGAAGTATGCAGATAGAATTGCTGCTTCGCGAATCGTTTCATCATCGGGATTAGCGTCATGGATAACAACGTGTGATCCCGGTATATCTTTTGTATGAAGCCAAGTTTGTTCTCTAGAAGCAAGCTTAAATGTTAAATAATCATTTTGCTTATTGTTTTTACCAACAGAAATTTTCAGGCCTGCAGATGAAATGAATGTTTCAGGCACTGGTTTTTTCGGTTTAAGCTTCTTTTTTGACTTACGAGCCTTTAAAAAGCCAAGTTCCGCTAGTTCTTCACGTATTTCTGCGATGTCTATAGGGGATGCTTGCAGTACTTGTTGTTTTATCATTTCGAAGTAAGCGATATCCTCTGCTGCTTTTTCGAGTTGCTCTGCAATCATGATAAGCGCCGTTTTCGCTTTTGAATAACGTGAATAAAAGCGTTGCGCGTTATCAATCGGAGATTTCCTAGGATCTAGCGGAATTGTTACGGTAGTGCCTTCATCGTAATAGTTGGAGACAGTTGCTTCCGTTGCACCTTTTTCAATGGCGTAGCTATTTGCAGTAAGTAACTCTCCATAAAGCTGAAACGTATCTAGCTTCCCGGCAGCTTCTTTTTCTTTTATAAGCTTCTTCACTTTTAGATTCAATTTGGCTACTTCGTTGTCTAGCCAACGTTCTAGGTCTGCGGCTTGAGATTTGACACGTTCTCTTTCAGCCCGTGCGAAATACACTTTATCCAACAAGTCACCGAGCGTATTATATTGTGCAAGCTTATTGTCCGCGTATGTCAGTTCAGTTGCAGAGAAAATGGTTTTGGTCCCGACTTCGGAAATGTTTGGTGTGCTTCCTACTCCATTGAATGAAGCGAGGAGAGTTGTGAACACTGAATATTTGTCGGCCTTCGCTTCTTTGAACCTGAACAGTAATTCTTCCGCATTAATCGGAGAAAAACCAGAAAATTTCTGGACAACATCACGAGCGCTTTCTAAATCAGGGTACAATTCATTAAATTGTTGCTCAGTGACTGTAAATGGATTTAATTTATCTTGTGGTGGTGCGGGTATGAAAGGTTGTCCGGGCAATATCGTCCGGTAACTATTCACCGATGGCGGCAAGTGTTTCATACTTTCGATGATGATATTACGTTCCGGATCGACAAGCAGCAAGTTACTGTGTCTACCCATAATTTCGATGTATAATCTTCTGTTAATTTCATCCCCAATTTCATTTTTTGCCTTGACATCCATTGTGATAATCCTGTCTGTGCCGAATTGACCGATAGATGTAATCGAACCACCTTCCAGATGTTTTCGAAGAACCATGCAAAACAAAGGAGGTTCAGATGGGTTTGTAATTGCTTCTTCTGTCAGTTGGATACGTGAATAAGATGAATGAATTGAAATTAGAAGTTTTTGATTTTTGCCATCTGCACGTATTAGAAATACAACTTCCTGTGCGTTAGGCTGATGGATTTTAGAAATACGTCCATTTTGTAAGACTTGTAGTTCCTGCACCATTGCCGTTGTGAATAAACCATCAAATGCCATACGGATTCCTCTTTCAAATCGTTTTTCCCCATTTTAGCACTACAACGACCTTATATGGTATAATATGAACAGATTGTTTCAATCAATTGAGTGCAACATCGGCTTGATTATGCCAATAATCACCGTAAATCAGATTAGATAAGAAGAGGGATCGCATGTATAAAAAACGTGGGCTTCTAATCGTCCTGTCCGGACCATCTGGTGTGGGCAAAGGGACGGTTCGAAAAGAGCTTTTTACACAACCGGATACAAACTACGAATACTCTATCTCGATGACAACGAGAAGTCCACGTGAAGGCGAAGTGGATGGCGTTGATTACTTTTTCAAGTCTAGAGATGAATTTGAACGGTTAATCGAGGAAGGTAAACTTCTGGAATACGCAGAGTATGTAGGCAATTATTACGGTACTCCGCTTGATTATGTCAATGAAACGCTCGATGCAGGGAGAGATGTATTCCTTGAGATTGAAGTCGTCGGAGCAGCACAGGTAAGGTCAAAAGTTCCAGACGGGCTATTTATATTCCTCGCACCCCCAAGTTTGTCGGAGTTGGAAGATCGGTTAGTTGGAAGAGGAACCGAAAAAGCCGATGTTATTGCATCGCGTATATTGAAAGCGCGTGATGAGTTTGAAATGATGAACTTGTACGATTACGTCGTGGAAAACGACGAAGTAACAAATGCCTGCGAACGTATTAATGCAATTGTCATCGCAGAACATTGCCGCAGAGAACGTGTAGAAAAGTTATATTTAGGTATGCTGAGAGGGGAATAAATCATGTTAACTCCATCAATCGATTCGTTAAAAGAGAAAATTGATTCAAAATACACACTCGTAACACTCGCTTCAAAACGAGCACGTCAAATGCAGGAGGAAGGGACTAAACTCCTTTCTTCTTATGACTCTAAAAAGAATGTAGGCAAAGCACTTGAAGAAGTTGCTGCTGGCGTTTTATCGAAAAAGAAATCGGACGATTCTATCGTTTATGAAGATGAAGTGTAATAAAAGTTCCAGGTTTAAAATTAGTGTCTAAATAGATAAATGTGATACTCCCTTAGAAATGTGTTTTTCTTTGGGAGTTTGTCATTTTAGAAGGGAAGAGATGAAGTTGTTAAATAAAAAAATCCTCCTTTGTGTAACTGGCGGAATCGCGGTCTATAAAGCTGTTGCACTTGTTAGTAAGCTATCACAGGCCGGGGCAACAGTGAGGGTCATCATGACGGAGTCTGCAAAAGAATTTGTTACACCTTTGACATTCCAAGCGATGTCACGGAATGATGTTTACTTTGATACATTCGATGAGAAAGAGTCTAGTGTTATAGCGCATATCGACTTGGCTGATTGGGCTGATTTAGTAGTTGTTGCTCCGGCAACAGCGAACGTTATAGGTAAACTGGCGAATGGCATTTCCGATGATATGGTAACAACAACTCTTTTGGCTACTCAGGCAGAAGTTTGGATTGCTCCAGCTATGAACATTCACATGTATGAAAATAAAGCAGTTATCCGAAATATTAAAACGTTGCACGAAGATGGCTACAAATTCATTGAGCCGTCCGTTGGCTTTTTGGCATGCGGCTATGTAGGGAAAGGGCGTTTGGAAGAGCCAGAAAAGATTGTGGACCTGATAGAAAATCGGTTTGCTACGAAAAAAAACCTACCTCTTGAAGGAAAGAAAGTTGTAATTACAGCTGGTCCTACACGTGAAAGAATCGATCCGGTAAGATATGTGTCGAATTTTTCAAGCGGTAAAATGGGCTATGCGATGGCGGAAGCAGCTGTGGCGCTAGGTGCTGAAACCGTTCTAATTTCAGGACCTGTCGGATTGGACAAGCCGGTTGGTGTAACTGTCATTGATGTAGAAAGTGCTGCAGAGATGTACGAAGCAGTCCTTGGGCAATTCGATGATGCGTCAATTGTTATAAAAGCTGCTGCCGTCGCAGATTACCGTCCGAGAGAGATTCACGCTCAAAAGATAAAAAAGCAAGCGGGAGATTCCGTCATTGAGCTTGAAAGAACAACTGATATATTGAAGACGATAGGGACAATGAAAACAGATCAGATTCTTGTCGGTTTTGCTGCGGAAACTGAAAATGTAATCAACTATGGTTTGGGCAAAATGGAAAGTAAAAATCTCGATTACATAATCATTAATGATGTGACAGATCCAGAAGCGGGATTCGGAAGAGATACAAATGTCGTAACACTCTTGTCAAAATACGGAATGCAAAAACCTTTCCTTGCAATGCCTAAAAAAGAATTGGCGCTCCTACTTCTGGAAAATATAATTCAAGAAGAAAGTGAACAACTCAATGATTGCTGAAGTCATTGTAGATGTGGCGGCTTATCCAATTGACAGGCCGTTTGATTACCTCGTTCCAGAATCAATGGAATCCGTAATCGAACCCGGAGTACGAGTAAAAGTACCATTCGGACCTAGGAAAGTGCTTGGTTATGTAACAAAGCTAAAAGGGGAAAGCGACCTTGCTTTGTCAAAAGTGAAACCAATTGATGAGCTTATTGATTTGGATCCTGTCATTTCCCATGAACTGCTCGAATTATCCGGATGGCTTGCAGTAGAAACTTTGTCCTATGAAATAGATGCGCTACAGGTAATGCTGCCTTCCGCAATGCGTGCCAAATATGAAAAGTTCATTGTCGTCGAGGAGCCCGCACGTATCGTCGACGAAGATTTTATTGCTTTTCTATCGGGTAGGAAGCGAATTAAGCTAAAAGAAGTAGACACATCCGATCTTATGAAAATATTAAAAAGCTATGCGAGTCAAGGAATTGTTTCGGTAGATACAGCCGTAGGTCAGCAAACGGCTGTGAAAAAAGTGCGAATGATTCGTATGGCAGATGAAAAGAAACTCCTTGAATTGTACGATTCCGTTCATCTAAAAGCGAAAAAACAAGCGGAATTGATTCAGTGGATGATTGAACGCGCTGAGAAGACAATCAGTGCGAAACAACTAATGGAACAATCAGGTATTCAACCAGCTATTTTAAAAGCGGTTATTGAAAGAGGGGCAGCTTTTGAGGAATCAGCGGAAGTCTATCGTGAACCTGATGCACCACAATTAAAAGATACGGCAATTCCGGAGCAGTTGACGAGTGAGCAGCAAATTGCCCTTGATCACATCTCGACTGCTTCAGATGAACAACATGCTGAGTCTTTCCTACTTCATGGAGTGACTGGTAGCGGTAAAACTGAAGTGTATTTACAGGCTATTAAACGTGTGTTGGATAAAGGCAAAGAGGCAATCGTCCTTGTACCGGAAATTGCGTTAACACCGCAAATGACATCCCGATTTCTTGCTCGTTTCGGGGCGTTAGTCGCAGTTATGCACAGCGGGTTGTCTGCAGGTGAAAAATACGATGAGTGGCGAAAAATAAAACGTGGGGAAGTAAAAGTAGTTGTCGGTGCAAGGTCGGCGGTATTTGCACCTTTCGAAAATTTAGGCATCATTATTTTAGACGAAGAGCATGAGTCAACCTATAAACAAGATGATACCCCGCGCTACCATGCTAGGGATGTAGCCATTAGACGCGCGAAATATTACAATTGTCCAGTCGTTCTCGGCAGTGCAACGCCTTCATTGGAGTCATATGCGCGGGCATCAAAAGGTGTATATACACTGCTGACGCTGACTAAACGACCGAGAGATCAAGCCCTGCCTACAGTAAATGTAGTTGATATGCGAGAAGAATTGAAGTTAGGTAACCGCTCGATGTTTTCATTGCCACTTGCCGAGGCAATCCGCATACGATTGGAGAAAAGAGAACAAATCGTTCTGTTTCTTAACAAGCGCGGCTTTTCATCATTCGTTCTCTGTAGAGATTGCGGTACAGTTGTCGAATGTCCAAACTGTGATATCTCGCTCACCTACCACCGTGCACATGAACAGCTGAAATGTCATTATTGCGGTCATGAAGAACGCGTCCCACAAGTTTGTCCAGAGTGTAAAAGTGAACATATACGTTTTTTTGGAACAGGGACTCAAAAAGCCCAAGAAGAAATTGCAAAACTGTTTCCCGAAGCACGAGTCCTTCGAATGGACGTAGATACAACAAGACAAAAAGGTTCACATGAACGGTTGCTCAGGCAGTTCAGTGAAGGGAATGCCGATATTCTGCTCGGTACGCAAATGATTGCTAAAGGGCTTGATTTCCCTAATATCACACTAGTAGGAGTCCTCGCGGCGGATACAACACTGCATCTAGCCGATTTTCGTGCCGCAGAAAAAACCTTTCAACTGATGACGCAGGTGAGTGGACGTGCCGGACGTCATGAATTGCCTGGAGAGGTGTTCATTCAGACCTATTCTCCTGAACATTATGCAATCGATTTGGCCAAAGCCCAACATTATGAACCGTTTTACAATATGGAAATGGCCGCGAGAAGACAATATGGCTATCCGCCTTTCTATTTCGTCACACTCGTTCAGTTCACACATGAGGATTTATTGAAAGTAGCTGACTTTGCGGATAAAGGTGCACGCTATTTGAAAGCCAATTTGTCTGCAGATACTGTCGTCATTGGACCGACTGCAGCCGCCATTAGTCGAGTTAACAATCGATATCGCTACCAATGTTTGATAAAATATAAAAAAGAGCCCAAGTTAACAGAAACGCTCCAACAGCTCATTAAATACTACCGTACGGATTGGATAAAATCAGGTCTGACAATGACGGTTGACGTAGAACCCGCGTCTATTTACTAAACAAAAGCGTAGAGTGCCGCCTAGATGCGACAGGCATAAGGGGGCTGGCTGCGCGGCGTTCTTCAGCCGCACTGCCGGACCAACTTATGACCCGAGCATCTGGCACTCGTAGCTGGACTAAACAAAAGCGTAGAGTGCCGCCTAGATGCGACAGGCATAAGGTGGGCTGGCGACGCGGCGTTCTTTAGCCGCACAGCCTGACTGCCTTATGACCCGAGCATCTGGCACTCGTAGCTGGACTGATCAAAAGCTTAACGAGGAATCTCTAAGTTGAATTATCCCCAATATAAAAATTTTTAGATGAGTCAATATCATAATTGTTTATTTTGATTGAAAACTCTAACGTAAACGAAATTTCTTAATCAAATATTCATTTGCATGGATTTTCGTTGATTGTAACGGAAAGCGTCCGCCTCTCGTTACAATCAACCTTGTTCGGATTTTAAGACAAAATCCTCTATTATGAAATTGATTCAGACACCATAGATAGAAAAGAGGAATAGTTTTGGCTATACGTAAAATTGTGAAGCATCCGGCTCCGGTTCTTCTACAACAATGTAAAGAAGTAAATAAATTTGATAAGAAGCTTTATAAGCTACTCGATGATATGTACGACACAATGGTGGATGCAGATGGAATTGGTCTTGCAGCACCGCAAGTTGGCGAAGCTGTCCGTGTAGCAATTGTCGATATGGGCGAAGGGCAGGAAGTCATTGAAATGATAAATCCTGTTGTGACTGCAATCGGAGGCTCTGAAATAGAGGTAGAGGGCTGTCTTAGTTTCCCTGACTTATTCGGCGAAGTGGAAAGACCATTTTTTGTACGTGTAGAGGCGCAAGAACGAAACGGAGATCTATACGAGCTAGAGGCAGAAGATTATGAGGCACGTGCCATCCTACATGAAATAGATCATTTAAATGGCGTATTATTCAACTCTAAAATTATTCGTATTGTTGACCCATCAGAATTGGTACTTGAAGAAGAAGAAGATGAGTCACTAAATAGTGGAGGTGGAAATCAATGACCAAGATTGTCTTTATGGGAACACCCGAATTTTCGGTAGCAGTTCTGACAATGCTCTATGAAGAAGGACATACAATCGCAGCGGTTGTTACTCAGCCGGATAGAGCTGTTGGACGAAAAAGAATTTTAACACCTCCTCCAGTTAAAGCTGAGGCACTTCGACTCGGACTATCAGTCATTCAGCCTGAAAAACTGAAAGGTTCAGCTGAGCTCGAGGAAATAATCGCACTCAAACCGGATTTGATTGTAACTGCAGCATTTGGGCAGATTTTACCTAAAGAACTGTTGGAAATTCCACGACTCGGCTGCATTAACGTACATGCCTCATTACTGCCAAAATACCGCGGTGGAGCACCGATTCACAAAGCCATCATGGACGGTGAAACAGAAACGGGTGTCACAATTATGTATATGGTTGAAAAACTCGATGCAGGCGATATTATTTCTCAAGTGACTGTCCCCATTTCAGATACGGACAACACGGGGAGTATGTTCAAAGCATTATCGGTGGCAGGAACGGAGCTTCTTAAAGAAACGTTGCCCTCCATATTGAATGGAACAAATAAGCAAACTGTTCAAGATGAATCACTTGTAACATTTGCACGCAATATTTCCCGCGAGCAGGAACGGATTGACTGGTCCCAAAATGGAAAAGCAATCTATGATAAAATTCGTGGACTTCATCCGTGGCCGGTTGCTTATACTACTTTCCAAGGAGAAAGTGTTAAAATTTGGTGGAGTGAGAAAGTACAATCGAACGACAATGCATTGCCTGGTACAATTATCGAAATTGAGAGCAATCGCATTATTGTAAAAGCCGGCGATGATATAGCTGTAGCTTTAACGGATCTTCAGCCAGCCGGAAAAAAACGGATGCCTGCGGATGAATTCATTCGAGGGACCGGATCTAAATGGAGTAAAGGGGATCGTTTCGAGTGAATACTAGACCTAAAAAGAAAATATGGAATGGCAATGTCCGCGATGCGGCTCTTTCAATATTGATGGAAATAAATGAACATCAGGCTTATAGCAATCTGTTGCTTCACAGAACAATTGAAAAGTATGGTATTGAGACCAAAGATCGTGGCCTGTTAACAGAATTGACTTACGGCACACTCCAACATCGGATGACGCTCGATTACTATCTTGAACCTTTTGTTCACGGAAAACTGGACGGCTGGGTACGAGAACTTCTTAGGTTATCGTTATACCAAATTGTCTATTTGACGAAAATCCCTCCGCATGCGGTTGTCCATGAGGCAGTGGAAATTGCAAAAAGACGTGGTCACAAACGGATTGCACCAACAGTGAATGGTATTCTTCGTTCAGTATTACGAAAAGGTGTCCGTTCACTGGATGATATGGAAGACAGTAGTCTGAAGACATCGATAGAAACGAGTCATCCCGAATGGCTTATTAAGAGATGGATTGAACAATTTGGTGAGGAAGAAGCAGCTGTGATGGCGCATGAAAACAATCATCCGGCGGCGATGACGGTGCGTGTCAACACAGCAAAAGCAACTACGGAAGAAGTAATTGCCTTACTTGAGTCGGAAGGAATCGAAGTTAGAAGAGGTGAAGTAGTTGCGGAGTGCATCATTTCCGAGAGTGGAAATCTCGCCAATACACAAACCTATAAAAAAGGGCTTATCTCTATCCAAGACGAAAGTTCAATGCTTCCAATCCTGGCTCTAGATTTATCGCCTGGCATGAAAGTACTTGATATGTGTGCAGCGCCTGGAGGTAAGACGACCCATATAGCTGAAAAGATGAATGACGAAGGAGAAGTATTCGCACATGATCTTCATGAACATAAACTGAAGCTTATTGAAGCGAATGCAACCAGACTTGGTTTATCATCCATCAAAGCATTAAGCGGTGACAGTCGGAAATTGACGGATCTTTATGACTTGGCTTCGTTCGATCGTATCCTCGTCGATGCTCCCTGCAGTGGTCTCGGTGTTATTCGTAGAAAACCCGAAATCAAATACAATAAAACGAAAGCAGACTTTGATGCATTAACAGTTATTCAATCGGACCTTCTCGACACGGCTCGCGAATTGATAAAACCGGATGGGGTAATTGTCTACAGTACATGTACTGTGGAATATTCCGAAAATCAGGGGATGGCAGAACGTTTCCTTACACGTCATCCAGACATGGAAAAGATTCCGTTGACACAATTGATTGGTAATGAGAAATTAGCGATTGAAGACAATACACTACAAGTGCTACCGCAACATTTTGGTAGCGATGGATTTTTTGTTGCAGCTTTCCGAAAGAAAGTTAAATAAGTAGAGGGACTCGAGTGGAAAAGGGGAGATGGACATTGCAATTTGAAGTCTTGACTGACATTGGTAAGAAAAGAACGGTCAATGAAGATAGTGCAGCGGTATACACACTTCCTGGGGGGATTATTCTTGCTGTAGCTGCAGATGGTATGGGTGGCCATCGTGGAGGTGACTATGCTAGTTCGACTGCGGTCAAAGTTATTGGAGAACAATTCATGAAATTGGATAGTTCAACTTTTAATGCGGAAGAGAACTGGGCGGAGTGGCTTCAGAAGGCCATCATTCATGTGAACGAGATAATCTATAAACAAGCGTCTGAAAATGAAGAGTATAAAGGAATGGGTACTACACTTGAGGCGGCTTTAATTCGCGGTCGTACTTGTCTTGTATCGCATACCGGAGACAGTCGTGTATACACAATCGAAGATAAAGGAATACGGCAAGTGACCCGGGACCATTCCTACGTCAATGCACTCCTTGACAGCGGTGAAATTACCGAAGAGGAGGCAGCGTCCCATCCACGAAAGAACTGGATTATGAAAGCAATTGGTTCTGAAAAAACAATAACACCGGACCTTTATTCGTTTGAGCTGGACGATGGAATGTTCGTACTCATTTGCACGGACGGTCTTAGTAATAAAATCGACAATGATTCCATACGAAAAATGGTGCTATCAAATTCTACGTTACGTAAGAAGGCGGAAGATCTTGTTAACTACGCGAACGACATGGGCGGAGAAGATAATATAACTGTCATTTTGATTGATCCGACCGGAGTGGAGGCGACTAATCCATGATCGGGAAAAGAATTGGCGGGCGATATGAAATTGTTAGAAACATCGGTGAGGGTGGTATGTCAAAAGTCTACCTTGCACATGATGTCATTTTAGATCGCGATGTCGCAATCAAGGTGCTCAATTATGATTTTGCCAATGAAGAGGCTTTAAAAAGAAGATTTAAACGTGAGGCACTATCCGCAACTAGTCTTACACATCCTCATATTGTCGACATATTTGATGTTGGTGAAGAAGACGAACTTCACTACCTTGTGATGGAGTATATTGAAGGGCAGACTTTGAAACAGTTTATTAAAGATAATGGTCCTTTAACGCCTGAACAGGCTTTACCGATTATGCAGCAGATTGTGTCTGCTTTGGCGAATGCCCATCATAATGGAATCATCCATCGAGATGTTAAACCCCAGAACATTCTAATGGATTCAGATGGGGATGTGAAAATTACTGATTTCGGAATTGCGATGGCACTGAGCGCAACAGCCCATACAAAAACAAACTCTGTCATTGGAACCGTTCACTACTTGTCACCTGAACAAGCACGTGGCAGAATGGCAACAAAGAAATCAGACATTTATTCGTTGGGGATCGTATTTTATGAATTACTTTCAGGCGAATTACCGTTTTCGGCCGATACAGCAGTAGCGATTGCATTGAAACATTTACAGGAAGAAACACCATCTGTAAAGAAGCTGTTCCCAACGATTCCACAAAGTGTGGAAAACGTTATTTTAAAGGCTACTATGAAAGATGCCACATATCGTTATGATTCAGCGGATGAAATGTATGATGATTTAGGCACTGTACTATTACCAGAACGTGCCGATGAGAAGAAATTCGAAATTGTATTTGACGATGATCATACACGGGCTATTCCGATTGTAAACGAAGCACCAAAATTTGATAATATTGAAATAACGAAGAAAATCGAGCCGGTTGAGCCAGAACAACCTCCATTGCCTAAGAAAAAACGTAAAAAGTGGCCATTCATCGTGGGAGGCGTCTTCGGCGTGATAATTCTGTTATTACTTTTATCTCAGATTCCGGGCGTGCTAGGACCTAAAATGGTCGAAATTCCGGAGGTAGCTGGAATGGAAGAAAAAGCCGCGGAAGACTTGCTTGTTGAAAAGGGTTTTAAGGTCGATGAAAGAACTGCGCAGCCATCTAATGATGTCGATGCAGGAGATGTGATTAGAACAATGCCTGAGGCTGGAATAGAAAGGGAAGAAGGTTCATCAGTTACCCTCTATATTAGTACGGGAAAAGAAGAGATGACCCTTCTCGATTATAGGAAACGAGAATACTCGTCAGTTACTGAACTTCTGGAAAACTTCGATTTTAAAAGTGTAAAATCGGAAGAAGAATTTTCTGATGAGCCTGAGGGAACCATTTTAGAACAAAGTCATGAACCGGGTACGGATGTAGTTCCGAGTGAAACAGATTTAGTGTTTACTGTTAGCAAAGGGAAAGATATGCGAACCGTTGGTAATATAGTAGGGTTCGATAACGACCAACTGAAGGAATATGCAAAAACATCAGGATTCAATATTGGGGCTGGGAAACAAGAGTATCACGACACCGTACCTGCAGGGCAAGTCATTTCTCAAGATCCAGTTGCGGGAAGTAGCATTGAAAAAGGTGGAAAAGTGGAAGTAGTTGTATCAAAAGGACAGAAGGAAAAATCGACTAGGTTATATGTAGAAACTGTGACAATTGAATATAAACCTGAAGTAATTGAACCTAATCCTGAAGTAAATGAACCTGAATCAGGTGAAGAAGTCGATTCTGACGTAGAGAATGATACTGAAAATGAAATCCAACCTAAACCGGTTGAGCAGATGATCCGTATTTATGTTCAAGACAAAGATAATACGATGACCAGCCCTATCGAAGAATTCCCCATTACGAAAACAATACAAAAACAAATTACTCTTAAATTAGAAGAAGGACAAAGCGGAGCGTATAAAGTTACACGGGATTCGACAATGATCATTGAGAAAGAAGTCCCTTAACGCGACGCTAAATAGAAGGGGTGAAAGAATGCCAGAAGGACAAATCAGAAAAGCAATTAGTGGCTATTACTATGTTGAAAATAACGGAGAAATTATACAATGTAGAGGGCGTGGGGTTTTTAGAAACCGTGGCGTCCATCCGTTAGTCGGAGATTTTGTTACCTATGTGCGGGTTGAAGATAACGATGCG
Source organism: Sporosarcina sp. Y838 (assembly GCF_056786515.1). Taxonomy (NCBI): domain Bacteria; kingdom Bacillati; phylum Bacillota; class Bacilli; order Caryophanales; family Caryophanaceae; genus Sporosarcina; species Sporosarcina sp. Y838. The sequence continues at coordinate 409,595 of NZ_JBXCJD010000001.1, forward strand.
ACTGTAACTGAGGTGCATGAACGCTTTAATGAGCTTGTTCGTCCGCCAATTTCGAACGTTCACCAGGCGCTGTTGGTATTCTCGATTGTGGAGCCAGCATTCAGTCTTTATTTACTAGATAGGTTCCTCGTTGTCGTCGAATCATTTGATGTGAAGCCGATTATTTGCTTAACGAAAAAAGATTTAGCGAATGAAGAAGAATTGAGAGTAGTAGCCCAGCATGCTGCGTATTATGAAAAGATTGGCTATGATGTAATCGAGACATATATTGACGATCCGAAGCTGGTGGACTTGTTGAACCCATACTTGGCGGAAAAAACGACTGTTCTTGCTGGCCAATCAGGTGTAGGTAAATCAACTATGTTAAACACAATATTGCCTGAACTCGATTTGAAAACGGGCGTTATCTCCGAAGCACTTGGACGTGGGAAACATACGACGCGACATGTTGAATTGCTTGAGATGTCAGGTGGCCTTGTTGCAGATACTCCAGGGTTTAGTTCACTCGAATTCGATCATATTGAGAAAGAGGAACTATCCCGTTATTTTGTTGATATGGATGAAGTTTCACCAAACTGCAGATTTCGAGGGTGCTTGCATTTGAAAGAGCCTAAATGTGCAGTAAAAGAAATGGTGGAGACTGGAGAAATTCCACGTCACCGCTACGATCACTACTTGCAGTTCATGCAAGAAATACTTGACCGAAAGCCGAGGTATGAAAAACATGATTAAAATTGCACCTTCAATATTAGCGGCAGATTTTTCAAAGCTTGCTGAGGAAGTGAGAGAAGTAGAAGCAGCAGGAGCTGAACTCATTCATATAGATGTGATGGATGGTCACTTCGTTCCGAATATCACAATGGGAGCAATTGTTGTAGAAGCGCTTAGACCTATAACGAAATTGCCGCTTGACGTTCATTTAATGATTGAAAACCCGAATGCATATATTGAGCAATTTGCTAAAGCGGGGGCAGATTACATCACAGTACATGTAGAAGCGTGTCCCCATCTACATCGTACACTACAGTTGATACGGTCCACGGGCGTGAAATCCGGGGTCGTTTTAAATCCGCACACACCGATTGAAACGATTCTACATGTTCTTGATGAAATCGACTTGGTTTTGTTCATGACGGTTAATCCGGGATTTGGTGGCCAAAAGTTCATTCACTCCGTTATTCCAAAAGTGAAACAGTTGGCAGATATTATTCGTGAAAATAAGCTCCCCATTGAAATAGAAATCGATGGAGGCATTAATGAAGAAACAATTGTTCCTTGCGTGGAAGCTGGGGCTACAATTTTTGTTGCGGGATCAGCCATCTATAATGCGCCAAATCCTACGGAAGCATTACATCGTATCAAAGCAGCAGGTGAAAGAGCACTGAAAAAATGAAATATGCAGTCGTTTGTGCAGGCGGACCAGCTTCTGAGATAGCCGATTTGGAAAAATTCCGTCATGTAGATACGGTGTTCATCGGTGCGGATAGAGGAGCACTTCACTTACTAAATAGAGGAATTACTCCTCTTGAAGCAATCGGTGATTTTGATTCGGTTTCTGAAGTTGAATACGATTTGATTGCTACATCGGTCCAGATAATAGGCCGATTTCGTTCTGAGAAGGATGAGACGGATTTGGAACTCGCAGTGAATCGCGCTCTATCCTATCAACCTGAACATATTGTTTTGACAGGTGTTACAGGTGGAAGGCTAGATCATATGGAATCTGCCCTTCATCTGATGTACCGGCTTCAGATGGCTAATAAGCAAACAACATTTTCAATTCATAATAGAACGAATGAGCTTTCGATACTTATTCCGGGAGAGCATCAAGTGAAGCCGGGTACCCGCTATCCATACATATCCTTTTTTCCATTTGGGGGAACCGTTGAAGGTCTAACGCTTACCGGATTCAAATATGAAACGACTAATGCTACCCTCGAAACAGGCATGACCTTATTCACGAGCAATGAACCAGTTTCAGAAGTCTGTACTATCTCCTTCTACAAAGGCATATGCTTAATGGTAAGGAGTTCAGATTCCTGAAAGGAGTGGGGAATTGCGGGTTTATACTTTTACAATGCCGAAGTTTGTGAGTGGAATAGTGAGGAAGTGCATGGTTGTTTTCCAAAAAGATGAATCACCGAAAGCAACTGCAAGTAACAACAAGAGTAAAAAAAGGAAAAAAGAAAAAACGCCGGGCTGAAGAAATTCAGCTCGGCGTTTTATTTCCTCTAAACTTGGGTGCCAATCGATATGGATGGCACCCAAATTAGAATTACAGTCCATTATACACGTTGAACTTTACCTGATTTAAGGGCTCTAGCTGAGACCCATACACGTTTAGGTTTACCGTTAACGAGAATACGGACTTTTTGAAGGTTCGCACCCCATGAACGACGAGTTGAGTTCAATGCGTGGGAGCGTGCATTGCCTGTACGGGCTTTGCGTCCTGTAATAACACATTCTTTAGACATAATAGTACCTCCTTGCGAATGATGATTAGATGACTTACTTCTTTATTCGCATACCATAATAATGTATCATATGAATAGGCACGTTGCAACCCTTTTTTGCGACATCTTTCAAGGTAAATACCTTTACACGTTGAAACTCTTAGATGTGCTTTCTTTTATTATAATTTCAGGTATAGTACAATGGGATAAGTGAAAAAGGATTCAAGGGGGATTAGACATGTCAATCGAAGTGAAGAACGAATACGGCAAAATTGACATTACAAATGACGTCATTACCCAAGTAGTAGGGGAAGCGGCTATCGAATGTTATGGGATTGTTGGTATGGCTTCAAGGCATCAGATTCGAGATGGCCTTACCGAAATCCTCAGAAAAGAAAACTTTGCGCGTGGGGTCATCGTCCGTAATGTTGGTGAAGATACGCATATTGATATGTATGTAATTGTTGGATACGGTACAAAAATTACAGAAGTTGCATACCAAGTCCAATCAAAAGTAAAGTATACATTGAAAAAGACAGTCGGCATGACTGTGAAGTCTGTTAATATTTTTGTTCAGGGAGTCCGAGTGACAAACCTGTAGGTTGAAGGAGGAAAAAAGTTCTATGAAATCCATAGATGGTTTGAAATTTGCGGAAATGATAAAAATGGGTTCTCATCATCTTTATCAAAATGCCGATTATGTCGATTCACTAAACGTCTTTCCAGTACCTGATGGAGATACCGGCACCAACATGAATTTATCAATGACATCAGGAGCAAAAGAGACGGAAGAAAATGCGGTTGCGCACATTGGTCAAACTTCACAAGCGCTATCAAAAGGATTACTGATGGGAGCACGTGGTAATTCGGGTGTCATTCTTTCACAGTTATTCAGAGGCTTTGCAAAAGCAATTGAAAATGAATCTGATGTCGACGGCACACAATTCGCAGCTGCCTTGAAGTATGGCGTAGAAACAGCTTATAAAGCAGTTATGAAGCCTGTTGAAGGAACAATTTTAACAGTCGCTAAAGATGCTTCAAATGCCGGAGTGGAAAAAGCTACGCATACAAATGACTTCATTGAAGTGATGGAAGCGATAGTAATGGAATCTATTGCTTCACTCGAACGTACACCTGACTTGCTACCTGTTTTGAAGGAAGTTGGCGTTGTAGATAGCGGTGGACAAGGTTTAGTTTATGTATATGAAGGTTTCCTTGCAGTATTGAAAGGTGAAGCGCTCCCTGAAAGAACAATTGTCGAATCGATGGATGAGTTGGTTAGTGCAGAACATCATCGAAGCGTACAAGGTTACATGAATACGGAAGACATTGAATTTGGATATTGCACGGAATTTATGGTGAAGTTTGAAGACGATAAATTGCAAACAAATCCATATGATGAATCAGACTTCCGAAATGGATTAAGCCAATTTGGTGATTCACTCTTAGTTATCTCCGATGAGGAAGTCGCAAAAGTACATATTCATACTGAAGAACCTGGTGATGCACTGAGTTATGGACAAAAATTTGGTTCTCTCATCAACATCAAGATTGAAAATATGCGCCAGCAACATCTTGAAATCGTGGGAGTAAATCATTCAGCGCAAAATATGATAAAAGAAGAGACGGTAAAACATCCTTATGCGGTCGTTACAGTTGCAATGGGAGCCGGGATTTCTGAATTATTTAAAAGTTTAGGTGCTTCCGTGGTGATTGAGGGCGGGCAGACGATGAATCCATCTACCGAGGATATCGTAAAGGCGATTCGTGAAGTGGGTGCTGAAAAGGTCATTATCTTACCGAATAATAAAAACATCATTATGGCAGCTGAGCAAGCAGCCGAACTCGCTGGTATAGAAGCTGCCGTTGTTTCTACAAAAACGGTGCCAGAAGGACTTGCAGCCATTCTAGCATTTAATCCGGAAGCGGAAGTAAGTGTTAATGCTACCCTGATGTTGGAAGCAGCATCATCTGTAAAAACGGGACAAGTGACATATGCAGTGAGAGATACGTCAATCGATGGCATTGAAATTACAAAAGATGACTTTATGGGAATCTCAGGAAGTAAAATCATTACATCGGAACCTTCTCTAGAGAATGTTATAAAAACACTACTAAAAACGCTTATCGATGAAGACGATGAAATCGTTACAATTATTTATGGTGAAGATGTCAGTAAGGAAGAAGCAACTGCTATAGCAAGTTTTGCAGAGGATAACTTTGACCATACAGAAGTTGAACTATTCAATGGGAAACAGGCTTTATATCCATATATCATCTCTGTTGAATAACCAAGTAAAAAGCAGTGCGCCTGCAATGCCGCACTGCTTTTTTTTATGGATGTAATGCGAACAACATTTTTTGTCTTTTAAAGATTTATCGTGTAAAATGAATAACAGTATGTTCTTGACTATAAGGAGGTTTCATTTATGAAATTCAGATCAGTTTTTGATATTATAGGACCAGTAATGATTGGACCATCATCTTCACATACTGCAGGTGCTGCAAGAATCGGTCGCGTAGCAAGAACTCTTTTCGGCAGACAACCGCAATGGGCTAAAGTCCACTTATACGGATCGTTTGCAGAAACGTATAAAGGGCACGGGACCGATATAGCGATTATTGGTGGATTATTAGATTATGATACTTTCGATGAACGTATAAAATCAGCATTTGCTGATGCAGAAAAACTGGGATTGACATATGAATTTATTCCAGAAGAGGAAGAGGCAGTACACCCGAACACAGCCCGTTTAATTATTGGGGATAGTGAAGGTACGATGGAACTGACTGGGATATCCATAGGAGGCGGCACCATGGAAGTCGTTGAGCTTAACGGTTTCCCACTTAGATTATCTGGTCATTATCCAGCGCTACTAATCGTTCATAATGACCGATCAGGTGTTATAGCGAGCGTTTCCAATGCAATTGCTAATTTGAATATTAATATTGCACATATGGAAGTGGACAGGAAAGAAAAAGGTGAAATGGCACTTATGGTTATTGAAGTCGACCAAATGATAAATGCTGAACTGATTAATGAGTTGGAATTACTACCTAACGTAACGCAAGTATCAACGTTGGCAAACTAATAACAGTAAACGAGGAGGAACACATAGATGGATATTTTATTCAGTAATGTAAAAGAGCTCGTTGCACTTGCCGAGTCGCAAAATAAGCCTATTTCAGAAATTATGATTGAACAGGAAGTACTTATGACAAAGCGCTCTAGAGAAGAAATCATCGCCCAGATGGATAACAACCTGACTGTGATGGAAAAAGCTGTAGAAAGAGGTCTGGAAGGTGTTCATTCGGCTTCTGGGCTAACTGGCGGCGATGCAGTCCTTATTCAAAAATACATGGCGACTGGGAAATCACTAACCGGAGACCTCGTAATGGATGCTGTTAGTAAAGCGGTAGCCACAAATGAAGTGAACGCAGCTATGGGTACAATCTGTGCGACACCTACCGCAGGCGCAGCGGGAATCGTTCCAGGAACATTGTTTGCGGTGAAAAATAAGTTGAACCCTACACGGGAACAAATGATTAATTATCTATTTACGTCGGGTGCTTTCGGATTTGTCGTCGCAAATAATGCGTCGATATCGGGTGCTGCAGGTGGTTGTCAAGCTGAAACGGGTTCTGCTGGTTCAATGGCAGCAGCTGCAATCGTCGAAATGGCGGGCGGAACTCCTCAACAAAGTGCAGAGGCATTTTCAATCGTCATGAAAAACATGCTAGGTTTAGTTTGTGATCCAGTTGCTGGACTTGTTGAAGTGCCTTGTGTAAAACGTAATGCAATGGGTGCAGCTAAAGCACTTGTTGGTGCGGATATGGCACTAGCGGGTGTGGTAAGCCGTATTCCGACTGATGAAGTGATTGAAGCGATGCACAAAATAGGTAAATCGATGCCTTCAGCACTTCGAGAAACAGGAAAAGGTGGACTGGCCGCTACGCCGACTGGAAAAGCACTGGAAGCGAAAATTTTTGGTAATGAACAGGCCGATCGTGACACTGTCAAATCATAATTCTGTCACGACGATAAAAGGGGTGGGGAAAGCAGCCCGTGAACAGCTTGAAGCGCTTGGGATTTCCACGCTCCAAGACCTTTTCATGACATTCCCGTATCGCCATGAAGACTTCCAGTTGAAAGATTTGACCGAAACTCCGCATAATGAGCGGGTTACTATTGAAGGTCGAGTCGAAAGTGAACCATCTGTACTTTTTTTAGGTAAAAATAGATCCCGTCTACAAGTCCGCCTTCTTGCCGGAAGGCATCTTGTGAAGGCGGTTTTTTTTAATCAGCACTATTTAAAAGATCGTTTGGCACCTGGAATGATTGTTACAGTTACCGGGAAATGGGATCGTGGCAGACAAGTGATAAATGTGAGTAATTTCAAAGATGGTCCCAAAACGGAACAAGCTGACTTTGAGCCTGTATACAGCTTAAAAGGCGTTATGCATCAGAAGACGTTTCGACGTATCATGCGCAGTGCAATGGATGCAGCTTCAGGCATTCATACGGAAACACTACCCGCTGATATTCGTGAACTTTATCGCTTGCCAGGAATCGAGAAGGCTCTTGAGATGATTCATTTCCCAAAGAGCACTGCAGAGGTAAAACAGGCAAGAAGACGTTTCGTTTACGAGGAATTACTGATGTTCCAGCTGAAAATGCTAGGCATGAAAAAAGCTCGGAAAGAAGCAGAGAAGGGTCAAATCATCAATTACGATTTAAAGAAGGTTAAGACCTTTATTGCGGCGTTACCTTTTGAATTGACAGGAGCCCAAAAGAGAGTTGTCAATGAGTTATGCATAGAACTGAAAAGCCCAACTCGGATGAACCGTCTACTTCAAGGAGATGTCGGTTCCGGAAAGACAGTTGTAGCAGCAATCGCTTTGTATGCTGCTATTACCGCCGGGTTTCAAGGTGCACTAATGGCTCCGACAGAAATCCTGGCAGAGCAACATGCCACGACGCTTGCTGGATGGCTTGAACCACACGGCGTCACTGTGGCATTCCTTGCAGGTTCAACGAAAGCGAAAGCACGTAAAAATTTGCTTGAAAAACTCGAGTCGGGTGAAGTGAATCTACTAATCGGTACGCATGCACTGATTCAACCTGATGTAGTTTTTAAAAATCCAGGCTTGGTCATTACGGATGAACAGCATCGTTTTGGTGTTGAACAGCGGCGTGTTTTACGGGATAAGGGATTGAATCCAGATGTTTTGTTCATGACGGCAACCCCAATTCCGCGGACACTTGCCATAACTGCATTTGGTGAAATGGATGTCTCAATTTTAGATGAATTACCAGCAGGCAGGAAAGAAATTGAAACACATTGGCTAAAAGAAGACTCCTTGCAACCTGTTTTACGGAAAATGGAAAAAGAGTTGAATGCCGGATATCAGGCGTATGTCATTTGTCCGCTTATCGAAGAATCCGATAAATTGGATGTTCAGAATGCGGTGGATGTCCATAGTCAATTATCTACATATTTTAGCGGTAAATACACAGTCGGCCTTATGCATGGTCGCCTCCATTCTGATGATAAAGATGCCATTATGCGAGATTTCAGTGATTGCAAAATCAATGTACTTGTCTCTACAACTGTCGTTGAGGTTGGCGTTAACGTGCCGAATGCTACTTTCATGCTTATTTACGACGCGACGCGGTTCGGACTTGCTCAGCTGCATCAGTTGAGGGGAAGGGTAGGGCGCGGGGCTGAACAATCTTATTGCGTTCTGCTAGCTGATCCGAAGTCGGAAGAAGGAAAAGAACGGATGCAGACGATGACGGAAACGAATGACGGATTTGTCTTAGCGGAAAAAGATCTTGAGCTAAGAGGTGCCGGCGATTTTTTCGGGAAAAAGCAAAGTGGTATACCCGAGTTCAAGGTGGCTGATCCTGTACATGATTACAGGGCGCTTGAAACGGCAAGAAAAGATGCCGAGAGACTTTTGGAGTCACGTCATTTCTGGGAAAACCCCGAATACAGCTCCCTCCGATTAGACTTGGAACAGTCGGGTGCATTGAGTGGCGATAGAATTGATTGAAGTCTAACTCCAGCATGGAGGGATTGAACTACATCCCTCTTACTTGTCGCATCTAAACGGTCGTCTCCGCATTTCGGTGGTGTCCAACATCAGGCGTCAGCCCTTCGAGTCGCTTCAGGCTACAGGATAAAAGGCAAAGAGCGCCATTCTCTTCAAGACCTCCTACCTGTCGCATCTAAACGGCCACTTTCGCATTTCAATGCTGTCTAGCTCCGACTCCCAAATGCTTGGGTCATAAGCCACTTCGGCTATGCGGCAAAAGGCGCCGCTTCGCCAATCCGTCTTATGCCTGCTGCATCTAAACGGCCACTTTCGCATTTCTATACTTGCTTTCTTTTTTTTATTTTTATATACTGCTATTAGTACCAAGTGCTAATCCGGAAGGTGAAACGATTGAGAGTGCCTAAAAGGGAAAGGCAGCGACTGCTTGGAAGGTTGCTTGATGAAAATCCGTTTCTGACAGATGAAGAACTGTCAGAACATTTTACTGTTAGCGTTCAAACAATCCGGTTGGACAGGCTTGAGAACGGTATTCCAGAGCTACGGGAGCGTTTGAAAACTGTGGCGTCTCGAACGATGAAAGAGGAAGTGAAGTCTCTTCATTCCGATGAAGTATTTGGAGATATTATTGATATGGAGCTCGATAAGAGGGCATTGTCGATATTCGATGTGACTGAGGATCATGTCTTTCAGCGCAACGGTATTGCGCGAGGGCATCACCTCTTCGCCCAAGCAAACTCACTTGCTGTTGCTGTTATGAATGATGATCTTGCTTTGACTGTGAAGTCGACCATTGACTTTCTGAAGCCGGTAAGAGCCGGTGATAGAGTAGTTGCACGTGCAGAAGTGAAAAAAGAAAGTCTTGGAGAGAAGCGGACATTAGTCGTGGTCGCATCGACGGTCAATGACGAAACGGTATTCACTGGCGAATTTCACATGTACCGGACGACTGATAGGAAGCAGGGGGAATTAAAATGATCATAGCTGTAGATGGAATGGGTGGAGATCATGCACCAGGCGAAATTATTGCCGGGGCACTCGAAAGTCTAACTGAATTTGATGATATAAACATACATATTTATGGTGATGAACAGGCGATGGCGCCTTTCCTAAAGGAACACGCCCGTCTAAAAGTCATTCACTGTACAGAAAAAGTGGAACCAGACGATGAGCCAGTTCGTGCCATTCGTCGGAAAAAAGATGCATCAATGGTGAGGATGGCTCAAGCTGTCAAAGACGGCGAAGCTTCAGCTTGCGTTTCAGCAGGAAATACAGGTGCCTTAATGGCGGCAGGATTATTCATCGTAGGCAGGATTGACGGTATTGAGCGACCTGCTTTAGCGCCGACACTACCTACTATTGATGGAAAAGGATTCGTCATGCTGGACCTTGGCGCAAATGCGGACGCGAAACCATCCCATCTAGAACAATATGCAGTGATGGGAAGCATATACGCTGAAAAGGTACGTGGTCTCGAAAATCCACGTGTTGGATTATTAAATATCGGAACGGAAGAAGGAAAAGGGAATGAATTGACGAAGGCGGCTTTTGACTTGCTTTCGAAAGCGCCAATCAACTTCATCGGAAACGTCGAGTCTCGCGATTTATTAACGGGCGTGGCAGACGTTGTTATTACAGATGGTTTCACAGGTAATATGGTTCTTAAGACAATAGAAGGGACTGCATCCGCATTCTTCTCCATGTTGAAAGGCGTTTTTAACGCCTCTTTGAAATCAAAACTATCTGCTGGACTAGTAAAAGATGATTTACGCGGATTGAAAAGTAAAATGGATTATACCGAATACGGCGGAGCAGGCCTTTTTGGCTTGAATTCTCCCGTCATAAAAGCACATGGTTCGTCTAATGCGAACGCCATATTAAATGCAATTCGCCAAGCGAGGACGATGGTGCAGTATGACGTTTGCGGAACAATACGTAAAACGATTGGAGAGGTGGAAAAGCAATGACGAAAGTAGCATTCATTTTTCCTGGACAAGGTTCACAATCGGTTGGTATGGGAAAAGAACTCGTGGAAACCGCTGAAAAAAGCAAACTGTTTTTAGACAATGCAGACCGTGTGCTTGATTTCCAACTGAGTAAAGTTATTCTAGAAGGACCTCAAGATGAACTAACGTTGACTTACAATGCGCAGCCGGCACTTCTAACGGTTGGCTCTATGATTGCGGCGCGTCTAGTCGAAGAAGGTGTTTTGCCGGACTATACGGCGGGTCATAGCCTTGGGGAGTACACAGCACTTGTGGCTTCAGGCGTAATGTCTTTTGAAGATGGTGTGTCAATTGTGCATAAGCGTGGATTATATATGAATGAAGCCGTTCCGGCAGGTGAAGGTGCTATGGCGGCAATTCTCGGTCTTGATGGTCAGAAGTTGAAGGAAGTCACAGATGCCATTACAGCAGATGGATTTGCCGTTCAACCGGCTAACTTGAATTGCCCAGGCCAAATTGTTATTTCAGGAACGAAAACTGGCGTCGATAAAGCGTGTGTACAATTGAAGGAAGCGGGAGCAAAAAGAGCAATTCCGCTGGATGTGAGTGGCCCGTTCCATTCATCACTCATGAAACCTGCGGCGGAAAAATTGCGTGCAACGCTTGATGGCGTTGAGATGCATGATGCGACTATTCCAGTTATTGCGAATGTCAACGCTTCTGTTGTTAACAAACAGGATGAAATAAAAGACCTACTTGTCAAACAACTGTATTCGCCGGTCCTTTGGGAAGATTCTGTACGCACAATGCTAGACCTTGGTGTTACACACTTTATAGAGTGTGGTCCGGGTAAGGTGTTGAGTGGACTCGTGAGAAAAATCGATCGGAGCGCCACGGTATTACCAGTCTATGATGAAGAAACGTTACAATCTGTAATTGAAGCATCGAAAGGGTGGTCGTAATGGGGAGATTTGATGGTAAATCGGCAATTGTCACAGGGGCGTCACGTGGCATTGGTCGTGAAATTGCATTGCTTCTAGGCAAAGAAGGTGCTCGTGTTGTTGTAAACTACAGCGGCAGTAAAGACAAGGCAGATGAAGTTGTTAAATTGATCACTGATTTCGGAGGAGAAGCATTTGCTGTCCAAGCGGATGTCTCTGATGCGGACAGTGTTAAAAATATGGTTGATAAAACAGTAGATACTTTTGGTCGAATTGATATCCTGGTTAATAATGCAGGAATAACTAGAGACAATTTGCTCATGCGCATGAAGGAAGACGAGTGGGATGATGTTATCAACATTAACTTAAAAGGTGTCTTCCTTTGTACGAAAGGTGTCACGCGTCAGATGATGAGGCAACGCGAAGGAAGAATCGTCAACGTTGCATCGATTGTAGGCGTTTCTGGAAATCCCGGACAAGCAAACTATGTCGCTGCAAAAGCTGGTGTCATTGGTTTTACAAAGACTGCTGCTAAGGAACTCGCTTCGCGCAATATCAATGTCAATGCTGTCGCGCCGGGTTTCATTACAACCGACATGACAGATGCACTAAGCGAAGAAGTGAAAAACCAAATGATATCGGTTATCCCTCTTGCTAAGCTTGGCAAACCGGAAGATGTAGCACGCACTGTTCTCTTCCTATTATCGGAAGATGCTGCTTATATTACCGGCCAGACGATTCATGTCGATGGCGGTATGGTAATGTAATAAAGGTAAATCGAACATCCAGCCACACATTTCTTTGTTGTCCAGTTTCAGCGCCTAGAGGCTCGGGACATAAGTCGGTCAAGCTAGGAAGGATGCAGGTCATGCAGTCGTTGCGACAGGACGTCGCGCAGTTAGACTGCCTTCCTATATCCGTCTTATGCCTGTCGCCTCTAGCAGGCCGCTTACGCATTTCTTGATTGTCCAGTTCCAGGCGTCAGATGCTCGGTCATAAGCTGGCTCGTCCTAGGAAGGATTGAAATGCATCCTTCCCGGGCAAAGTACGCCGTTCGGACAATCCATCTTATGTCTGCCGCATCTAAACGACGCCTTCCACATTTCTTGAGAGGAGGTGACAAATTTGTCAACAGTACTTGAACGTGTAACAAAAGTGATTGTCGACCGCCTTGGCGTCGATGAAAGTGAAATTAAAATGGAAGCTTCTTTCCGTGATGATCTCGGCGCAGATTCATTGGACGTCGTAGAACTAGTAATGGAATTAGAAGATGAATTCGAAATGGAAATTTCGGATGATGAAGCTGAAAAGATTGCAACTGTCGGTGACGCAGTTTCGCATATCGAAAAGAAAGTTAACTAATGTACATTCCGGTTGAGACACTTCCGTCCTCTCTATAAAAGAGGATGGCAAGCGTCTCTTTTCGGTTTTCCCATATTTTTTTTGCACTGTAGCCTTGAAAAGGGTAAAATTATATGCACTATGCACTGAAAGGTAGAATCGATAATGACTAATACAAACAATTACAGAGGCAAAAATACAAATGCATCCCTACCGGCTGCAGTTCGAATCAAGTTCGATGAATTGCAAAAAGAATTAAACATCTACTTTAAAAATAATCTATTACTTTACAACGCATTTACACATTCATCTTATGTGAATGAGCATCGGAGAAAAAACTTCACGGATAACGAAAGACTTGAGTTTTTGGGAGATGCAGTGCTTGAATTGGGTGTTTCCCGATTCCTTTATTCGACTGAGCCTAATATGAGCGAAGGAGAACTTACGAAACTGAGAGCAGCTATTGTTTGTGAACCTTCACTTGTGAAGTTTTCAAATGAACTTGGGTTTGGACGTTACATCCTCCTTGGAAAAGGCGAGGAGCAGACAGGGGGTAGAATGCGCCCTGCACTACTCGCTGACGTGTTTGAGGCATATATTGGAGCATTGTATATAGACCAAGGAATGGAAGCAGTTATACCTTTCCTTGAAAAAGTCGTTTTCCCAAAAATCAGTATCGGTGCTTTTTCGCATGTGATGGATTATAAGAGCCGTTTGCAGGAAATTGTGCAGCAAACGAATAGCGGTCAACTTCAGTATGAAATCATTGAAGAAAAAGGCCCGGCACATGCAAAAAACTTTGTAACTGTCGTCAAATTAGGCGATACGCAACTTGGCACTGGCCTTGGCAAATCAAAAAAAGAGGCCGAGCAGGAAGCAGCCCGTCAGGCAATTCAAGATTTGAAGAGTCGGCAGGCTGAAGGAGAGATTTAATCGTGTTTCTGAAAAGACTTGAAATTATAGGATTTAAATCGTTTGCGGAACGGATTGCAATCGACTTTGTCCCAGGAGTTACAGCGGTAGTTGGTCCAAATGGAAGTGGAAAAAGTAATATTACGGATGCCATTCGCTGGGTCCTTGGCGAACAATCTGCGAAATCTCTACGGGGATCGAAGATGGAAGATGTCATCTTTGCAGGGAGTGATTCAAGAAAATCACTTAACTTTGCAGAGGTGACGCTCATACTAGATAATAGTAAAGGCCTCTTTCCACTTGATTATACGGAAATCAGTGTCAGCAGACGTGTTTTTCGTTCAGGAGACAGCGCCTATCTATTAAACGGACAGCAATGCCGGTTAAAGGATATCAATGATGTATTTATGGATTCTGGACTTGGAAAAGAAGCATTTTCAATTATTTCACAAGGTCGTGTAGATGAAATTCTAAATAGCCGACCTGAAGACAGGCGAAGTATTTTTGATGAAGCGGCTGGCGTTCTGAAATATAGGACGAGGAAAAAGAAGGCAGAACAAAAACTATTTGAAACAGAAGATAATCTGGACAGGGTTCTTGACATTCTGAAAGAACTCGATTCCAGAATGGAGCCTCTACGGATAAATGCAGAAGCGGCAAAAAGACATAAAGTCCTATCAGAAGAGATGCGTGAAGCCGACGTATCTCTATTGACTTTCGATGCGGGAAATCTTTACAGTTCTATTCGTGAAAAAACAGAAGAAGCTGTGCGCATACAGAAAAAGAAAGAGTTGTTAGAAGCAGACTCTGAAAAAGCTGAAAAAGCATCTGAATTAGCGAAAATAGAACTTGGGGTCATGGATGACCAATTAGATATTTTACAAAAAAAACTTGTAGTAACGAGTGCAGAGTCAGAGAAATGGGAAGGTAGACGGCTGTTATCACTTGAAAAACGCCGCAATGCAGACCAGCAGATTGAAAGAACCCGATTTGAATTGGCTGCTACGGAAAAAGAAGTGATAGCCCTTTCATTAAAACTTAAAACAGCCCGTGAAAAACTGAAACACACAGAAATAGAATACGCAAAAACAAATGTTGAGATGGATGGGATTTCCCAAATACTCAAACGTTCAGTCAAAGAGACTGAAAAAGAAATCGATGAGTTGAAATCAGCTTATATCGATAGGCTAAACGAGGAAGCCACCATTCGCAACGATTTGAAGCATGCGGAGGAGCGTCTCGTAGGTGAAAAAACATCTTCTGAAAAGATTATCCAACAGACATCAGTGCTGAAAGAACGTATTAAAAACCTTACCGAAGAAAGGTCTGTAAAATCGGACAAGTTGTCCATGTTAAAACAGAAAATGGACAAAGTGAATACGGCTTTTCACGCAATGACAAAAGCTTTGCGGAAGACCGAAGGGGAACTAAGTTCACAGCAGGAACTGATGCAAAATGCACTTAACAGACAGCACGAGATGCATGGCAGGGTGCGTGCACTTGAAAGTATGGAAGCGGACTTTTCAGGATTTTATTCGGGCGTAAAAGAAATCCTTGTTGCGAAAAAATCCGGTAAATTGACAGGGATAGATGGTGCGGTCGCAGAAATAATATCTGTAGAAAAAGAGTATATTAAAGCAGTGGAAACCGCGCTTGGTGGAGCAATGCAACATATTGTGACATCGACCGAATCCGAGGCAAGAAAGGCAATTGCTTATTTAAAAGCGAAGAATGCGGGAAGGGCGACTTTCCTACCAAAAGACGTGATGAAATCCAGGAAGCTCCAATCAGCTGCACTGGCCTCGGTTGAACAGCATCCGGAATACATAGGGACGGCAGATCGACTCGTGCAAAGTGATGCTAAGTACTTAATCATCAAGGAAAACTTGCTTGGTAATACAATTGTTGCGAAAACACTTGCGGGGGCTTCAGCTATTGCGAAAGCACTAGGCTATCGCTTCCGTGTAGTGACGCTCGACGGAGATATCGTAAATGCAGGAGGTTCGCTTACTGGTGGTGGTGCCAAGGGGCAGGCTTCTGTTTTCACAAGAAAAGCGGAACTTGAAACCTTGCAGAAACAACTAAATCAGATGGCGGAATCAATCGGATCCGCTACAAAGAAAATCGGCGACACGAAAATGGAAGTTGCGAGGAAACTGCACGAAGTGGATGATTATCGTAAGAAAACTGCTAGTCTACAAGCTGAAATTGTGGCTATGGAATCGAGTATTCGGGAGACTGGTATTGCAATCCATTCTGCTGAAGCAGAATTTACTTTGACCGACATGGGGAGACAAGGTGCAGAAAGTACGGGTTCGGCACTGTTGGAAAAGAAAGCAGAATTAGAAAAAAAACATACACACGTGAAAAAAGAATTAACTTCAATTCAAATGCAGGTGCAAACGCTTGAACGACTTGCTTCTGACCGTAGAAATGAAGAAGCTACCTTGACAGTCCGTTATAACGCACTTCGGGAGCAAGTAGCGGTTTTACGTGAACAGAAGACGCATCAGCTAACATCTATACAAGAAACGGTGCTCGCATCCGAACAGGCTGAACAGAAACTGTCTCTATTGCAAGATGAAATGCAGTATTACACTGGAAGCGACAGTGGTGGTGAATTAACCGCTGAACAAATTGCAATGGAGATTAATAGAACGACTGCTGAAAAAAACACAATTGAAAAAGCAGTTTTTGCAGGCAGAAAAAAACGTGCAAAACTTGCTGATTTACTCGAGGGAAAAAGTATATTACTCCGAAAACTTCGAGCCAAAGCCGGAGACGTTATCTCCACATTGAATTCAGTTTCTGTTTCGTTATCCCGCGTGGAAGTGAAATACGACGCGGTCACTCAGCGTTTGTTAGATGAATATGGTTTATATCCTAACATGGATTTATCAGATGACTTTGATGAATTGCAAACTAGGTCTAACGTTGAATCTTTAAAACAAGAATTGTCCTTACTGGGTACCGTTAATCCAGGAGCCATCTTAGAATTTGAAGAAGTATCGGGACGTCATATCTTCTTAAACGAACAACGCAATGATCTACTTGAAGCGAAAACGACTCTTCACGAAGCGATGTCTGAAATGGATGCAGAAATGACGACGCGGTTCTCAATGACATTCAATGCAGTACAGAACCGATTCAGACATGTGTTCAAGGAAATGTTTGGCGGCGGGGACGCTGATTTACATCTTACGCAACCTGATAATTTACTGGAAACAGGTGTGGAAATTGTAGCCAGGCCGCCAGGGAAGAAGTTGCAAAATCTAAGTCTGTTATCGGGTGGCGAACGAGCGTTAACAGCGATTGCATTGTTATTTTCAATCATTGAAGTGCGGCCAGTGCCATTTTGTATTCTCGATGAAGTCGAAGCGGCACTCGACGAAGCGAATGTCTTACGCTACAGTAAATACTTGAAGAAGTTTTCTGAGAAGACACAATTCATCGTAATTACACATCGGAAAGGAACAATGGAAGGTGCCGATGTGCTTTACGGTATTACAATGCAAGAATCAGGAGTTTCCAAAGTCATTTCGGTCAAACTTTCCGATGTGCCTGCAGAAGCGATAATGTAAAGGAGAGGCTATAGTTGTCTTTTATAAAAAAAATTAAAGAAAAGATTACAGGTGCGAACGAATCAGTAACAGAAAAGTTTAAGGATGGATTATCTAAAACACGTAATCAGTTTACATCTAAAGTAAATGACTTAGTTGCCCGATTCCGGGTGGTTGATGAAGAGTTCTTTGAAGAATTGGAAGAGTTGCTATTACAGGCTGACGTCGGATATGAAACTGTTATGGAACTAATTGATTTACTGAAAGTGGAAGTAAAACGTAAGAATATTAAAGACACTGCGGGAATTCAATCGGTTATTTCTGAAAAACTCGTTGAGATTTATCAAGCCGGCGAAGAACTCGACAATCGCTTGAATATACAGGAAGAAGGCTTGACTGTTGTGTTATTAGTAGGTGTCAATGGGGTCGGAAAAACGACCACAATCGGCAAGTTGGCGGCACGTCTAATGGCGGAAGGAAAGACCGTCATGCTTGCTGCTGGTGACACTTTCCGTGCAGGTGCAATCGATCAGCTAGTTGTCTGGGGAGAACGTGCTGGGGTTGAAGTGATTCGCCAATCAGAAGGATCTGACCCGGCTGCAGTCATGTACGACGCTATCCGAGCTGCTAAAAATCGTAAAGTGGATGTCCTTATCTGTGATACTGCTGGTAGACTTCAAAACAAAGTCAATTTGATGAATGAACTTCAGAAAGTACACCGCGTCATTAGCAAAGAGGTTGAAGGTGCTCCACACGAAGTACTGTTGGCTCTGGATGCGACTACAGGGCAAAATGCATTAATACAAGCCGAGACATTCAAGGAAGCGACAGACGTTACTGGAATTGTCTTGACGAAGCTAGATGGTACTGCAAAAGGCGGTATTGTCCTTGCTATTCGAAAGAAATTGAATATCCCAGTTAAATTTGTTGGTCTAGGCGAGGGTGTGGATGATTTACAACCCTTTGATCCGGAAAAGTATGTGTATGGTCTTTTTGCTGACGGCCTTGAACAAGAGGATACTGCAACAGACAAGTAAAATAGCTTGACAGTACTCTGACATCATATTATGATGGCTTAGGAAGACAAGCGGGGAGGCAGAGCCTATGACGCTTGCAAAAACGACACGCATCAACTTCCTCTTCGATTTTTATCAGTCGCTTTTGACTGATAAACAGAGACTTTATATGCAGCTTTATTATTTGGAAGACCTTTCACTTGGCGAGATTGCGGGGGAATACGGCGTATCACGTCAAGCTGTTTATGACAACGTCCGCCGGACTGAAGCAATGCTCGAAGACTACGAAATGAAGTTGAACTTATTTTCGAAATTCCAGAAGCGAGCAGAAATTGTGGATTCTCTTGAAGAGCTCGTAACCGATGATAATGATGAAAAGTCGGAAACAATCAGGGAATTATTAATCGCAATAAAAGATAATGAGTAGGAGGCTCTGTGCATGGCATTTGAAGGATTAGCCCAGCGCCTGCAAGGGACGCTACAGAAGATTAAGGGCAAAGGAAAGATTGATGAAACTGACGTTAAGGAAATGATGCGTGAAGTACGTTTTGCGCTAATTGAAGCTGACGTCAACTTAAAAGTGGTCAAAGAGTTTGTGAAAACCGTCAGCGAACGTGCTGTCGGACAAGACGTTATGAAAAGTCTTACACCCGGTCAGCAAGTTGTCAAAATCGTTAAAGATGAATTGACGAATCTGATGGGTGGCGAACAGAACCCAATCCAATTTGCGAGAAAATCACCGACAGTTATTATGATGGTTGGTTTGCAAGGTGCTGGGAAAACGACCACTACTGGAAAATTGGCGAGTGTTCTTCGAAAACGTCACAATAAAAAGCCTCTTCTTGTTGCGGCAGACGTTTATAGACCGGCTGCAATTCAGCAGTTGGAAACACTCGGAAAACAATTGACAATGCCTGTATTTACACTTGGAACAGACATTTCACCTGTTGAAATTGTCCGCCAGGCGCTTGCAGAGGCGGAGAAAGAACACCATGATGTCGTTATCATCGATACAGCAGGAAGGCTGCATGTCGATGAAGTTCTGATGCAGGAACTTAAGGATATCCGTGAACTCAGTACTCCAGACGAAGTATTCTTAGTTGTCGATGCGATGACGGGTCAAGATGCTGTCAATGTTGCCAAAAGTTTTGATGATACGGTAGGTATTACAGGTGTTATTCTGACAAAACTTGATGGGGATACCAGAGGCGGAGCTGCGCTTTCAATTCGTGCTGTTACAGAAAAACCGATTAAGTTTGTCGGAATGGGCGAGAAAATGGATGCGCTTGAACCATTTCATCCGGAGCGTATGGCGTCGCGAATTCTTGGTATGGGAGACGTCATGTCTCTCATTGAAAAGGCTCAGGAGAACGTTGACGAAGAGAAGTCGAAAGAACTTGAAGAAAAGTTCCGGACACAGTCATTTACACTGGATGATTTCCTTGATCAACTTCAGCAAGTGAAGAAGATGGGGCCACTCGACGAACTATTGAAAATGATGCCTGGCGCCAATAAAATCAAAGGTCTAGAAAATGCCAAAGTAGATGAAGGTCAAATGGGACGCGTTGAAGCGGTCATTCAATCGATGACGAAAAATGAGCGCAATACACCTGAAATCATTAATGCAAATCGCCGCAAGCGAATTGCAAAAGGTTCAGGAACAAGCATTCAAGACGTCAATCGGCTATTAAAGCAATTCGAAGACATGAAAAAAATGGTGAAACAAATGTCCGGCATGCAACAAAAAGGTAAAAAGAAGATGAAAATGCCTGGATTAGATTCGTTTTTCAAATAAAATTCAAGGTGTTAAGAAAAAACACTTTACAAACAACAGAAAGCTTGATAATATACTATCTTGTGTGAAACTATTCGGAGGTGCAAGTAAAAATGTCAGTAAAAATTCGTCTTAAACGTATGGGAGCAAAGAAAACTCCTTTCTATCGTATTGTTGTAGCAGATTCACGTTCACCACGTGATGGTCGTCAAATCGAAACAGTTGGTACTTACAACCCGCTTACAAAACCGGCTGAAGTATTAATCAACGAAGAGCTAGCTCTTCAATGGTTACAGAATGGTGCTAAACCTTCTGATACAGTCCGTAACCTGTTTTCCGATAAAGGCATCATGGAAAAATACCATAACGCTAAACACGGTAAATAATCAGGAGGGGTGCACATGAAGCAGCTGATTGAAACAATCGTCAAACCGTTAGTCGATTATCCTGGAGATGTCCGGGTAGCGATGGATGAACATGATAACCGTGTCATTTATAAACTATCCGTCAATCCCGAAGATATGGGAAAAGTTATCGGAAAGCAGGGACGTGTTGCGAAAGCGATACGCACCATTGTTTATTCAGCAGCAGGCAGTCACCACGGCAAAAAGGTTTATATCGATATTATAGATTGATATAGCAAGGGAGGGAGCTCAGGTTCCTTCCTTTTTTGTCTGAGTTATTAATTGAATAATTATAAAATGTAAGGAAATAATAGTTTGTAGACACAGAACACTTTAGGTTAGGCGTCAAATATTTAGTTCATTTGTAAGTTGGGAGGGATGAACCGTATCTCACTTTGTTGCGATACGCTACGACGAACGTAGACCCTATCCTCTGACTTGTCTAATGCTTGTTGTGTTTGATCAGGCGATTTTCGCTTTTCATATAAAGGATGGTGCAATATATGCAATGGTTTAATGTTGGTACAATTGTTAATACACACGGTATCCGTGGAGAAGTTCGTGTCGTTTCACGCACTCATTTCCCGGAGGAGCGCTATACGGTTGGAAACAAGCTGGCCTTGTTCATGCCGGACAGTAAAGCCCCGATCTATTTGACTGTTGCCAGTCACAGACAACATAAGAACTTTGATCTGTTAACATTTGAAAATCATCCAAATCTTAATGATGTCGAAAAGTATCGTAGCGGTATTTTTAAAATACCTGAAAATGAGCTTGGTGATTTAGATGAAAACGAATTCTATTATCACGAGATTATCGGTTGTTCAGTGTTCACGACCGATGGTACTGACATCGGAAAAGTAACGGAGATTCTTGAAACGGGTGCGAATGATGTATGGACGGTAATACCCGAAAAAGGGAAGCCGCACTATATCCCCTACATTGAAGACATCGTCAAAGAAATAGATATAGACAATAAAAAAATCATCATTGATCCAATGGAAGGGCTTCTTTCATGATGAAAATCGATGTCCTTTCACTGTTTCCAGAAATGTTTGAAGGCGTTCTCCATTCCTCGATCATGAAAAAGGCGCAGTCAAATGATGCAGTAACCTTTGGTGTAACTGATTTTCGGGACTATTCAACAAACAAGCACCATAAAGTTGATGATTATCCATATGGCGGAGGAGCGGGAATGGTCCTTAAACCGGAACCGCTTTTTGCGGCAGTCGAAGCGATTTCAGAAGGACTTGAAAAGCCTCCGCGTGTTATTCTGATGTGTCCTCAGGGAGAACGATTTACACAGAAGAAAGCGGAAGAACTATCTGGTGAGGAACATATCGTGTTCATATGTGGGCATTATGAGGGGTACGATGAGCGGATACGCCAGCATCTTGTGACGGACGAGTTATCCATCGGGGACTTCGTTCTGACAGGGGGCGAGATTGCTGCAATGGCTGTGATTGATAGTGTAGTGCGGCTGTTACCGAATGTCCTTGGCAATGTGGATTCTCCTGTACTGGATTCGTTTTCAACAGGCTTACTTGAACATCCCCAATATACAAGACCCTCTAATTTTAAAGGAATGGAAGTACCAGATGTATTGTTATCCGGCAACCATGCAGAAATCGATAAATGGCGTGAACAGCAGTCGCTTATTCGCACGTTTGAACGGAGAAAAGATTTGCTCAAAGACGCGCCGCTTACGGACAATCAGCGCAAGTTACTCAACCAGCTTAATCGAGAAAAAGTAGACAGATGACCTTGCATCGATTTGACCTTTGTGGTATTATGTACTATGTGCTTCTATGTGAGTACATAATTACTGATGTTCCGCTGCAAAGGCAATTAGTGCAAGAACTTCTGTGGATAGGGAGAGGTTAAATTATGCAACATATTATTTCAGAAATTACTAAAGATCAGCTTCGTACTGATCATCCATCATTCCGTGCAGGAGATACAGTTCGTTTGCACGTGAAAATTGTAGAGGGAACGCGTGAGCGTATTCAGCTATTTGAAGGAATTGTTATCTCACGTCGTGGAGGCGGAATCAGTGAATCTTTCACAGTCCGTAAAATTTCCAACGGTGTAGGTGTTGAGCGTACATTCCCTGTAAATACACCAAAAATCACTCTACTTGAAGTAACACGTCGTGGTAAAGTACGCCGTGCGAAGTTGTACTACCTTCGCAGTCTGCGCGGAAAAGCTGCACGTATCAAAGAACTTCGATAAACAAAAGCAAAATCCAGGAGGCCAACAAACGGCCTCCTTTCTTTTTGCCTCAAAATTGAATAGACTGTACAATAAGGACAGAAATACGCAGGAGGCTCAGCCGATGAATGAAGAGAAAAAGAAGAAAAATGAAACGTGGGAATGGGCGAAAGCGCTTTTAATCGCATTCGGTCTTGCTGCAATTATCAGGGTGTTCCTCTTTACGCCGATTGTTGTTGATGGGGTATCGATGATGCCGACGCTCGAAAATGGTGATCGGATGATTGTAAATAAGATTGGATACACAATTGGTGAACCGAAGCGTTTTGATATCGTGGTGTTCCATGCGCCTGAAGAAAAAGATTATATAAAAAGAGTAATCGGACTTCCTGGTGATGAAGTGGAATATCAGGACGACATTTTATACATTAATGGAGAGCCTTTCGAGGAGCCGTATCTCGATCAATACAAGTCAGAAATTATAGACAGTCCGCTAACTGAAAATTTCACTCTTGAAGAAAAAATTCAAAGTACAACGGTTCCTGCAGACCATGTATTTGTCATGGGGGACAACAGAAGAAAAAGTAAAGACTCCAGACATATTGGAGCTGTTTCAATCGATGAAATTATCGGTAGTACAAAAATCGTCTTCTGGCCGGTTAAAGATTTCGGAATTATCAACTGACAGGAGGAACTTACAGCATGACAATTCAATGGTTTCCCGGACATATGGCAAAAGCACGACGCGAAGTAACTGAAAAATTGAAGCTAGTCGACATCGTCTTTGAGTTAATCGACGCTAGGCTTCCGCTCTCTTCAAGAAATCCGATGATTGACGAGGTTATTCATCAAAAGCCGAGGTTGTTAATTTTGAATAAGATGGACCTCGCAGACGAAAAGGAGACCGCACGCTGGATTCACTATTTCGAAACGCGCGGATTACGTGCCGTTGCCATCAATTCGTTTGAAGGAAAAGGGCTTCAGACTGTTATTAAAGCTGCTAAAGAGATATTGGAACCGAAACTTGCAAGATTGCGTTCTAGGGGCATTCGTCCAGGCGCCATGCGAGCGATGATTGTTGGGATTCCGAATGTCGGAAAGTCGACCCTTATCAATCGACTTGCAAAGAAAAACATTGCCAAAACGGGCAATACACCAGGCGTTACGAAAGCGCAGCAATGGATTAAATACGAAAAAGAACTGGAACTTCTGGACACACCTGGTATTCTTTGGCCGAAATTTGAAGATAAAGAAGTTGGCTACAAACTTGCGCTGACAGGAGCTATTAAAGATACAATCGTCAATATGGAAGATTTGGCTGTATACGGCCTACGTTTTCTTGAAGCAAATTATCCCGATCGGCTGTCAGCTAGATATGGTTTGACAATGGTAGGAGAAGAAATTCTTCCGGTCTTTGAACAGATCGGATCTCTTCGTAAAGTTTATACAACTGGTGGAGAAATAGATCTTGATAAGGTAGCGGAGTTAATCGTGCGCGATATCCGAAGTGAATACCTTGGAAAACTGACATTCGACTTTACATCACTTCAACCGCAAATGGATTAAGCCGATGCCGGCACGGAATTTACTTCCGCGGCAATCGGTTTTTTCTTTGTTTAGAGTACTTTATATAGTTGACCTGTGGATACCACTCAATAGCAACCGATATAATACAAAAGGAATGAATCGATAAACCGCTTATGAATGAAAGGTGATCACGTTGAAAACCATAAAGGATATTACAGAACTGCTAAAAACGGTTGGAGAACCGGAATTGTGGATGGAAGAACTGGAACTGGATTCAAGAATGGGTGTGCAAAATGCACTTAATCGTTGGAAGCGTCGTTATGAAAAAAGAAAAGTGATAGAGCAAGCGCATGCAGAGAAAAAAGCATTTGACAAGTCTTACGCGCCGTTTGAGGGTGCTATGGTTGCTGGGGTGGATGAAGCGGGAAGAGGACCGTTAGCGGGTCCTGTGGTCACTGCAGCGGTCATTTTACCTCGAGAAACGCCTGAACTCATCGGATTGGATGATTCAAAGGCCATTCCGAAGGCGGAACGGGAACGACTTGCGGAAAAGATTCGAAGTGTCGCTATCTCCTATTCAGCGCATATTCAATCAGCTAAAACCATCGATGAAACAAATATTTACGCTGCGACAAGGGACTCCATGGAACGGGCTGTAAAAGGGTTGTCAATCAAACCTGATTTTGTCATTGCGGATGCAATGTCACTCGCTGTAAATTGTCCGACAGAGTCTGTTATAAAAGGCGATGCAAAGAGCTTGGCAATTGCGGCCGCTTCGATAATTGCAAAAACGACGAGAGATGCAATTATGGATGAAATACATAACGAATTTCCTGTTTATAAATTTAATAAAAATGCCGGATATGGAACATCAGAACATGTTTTGGCGCTTCAAATACATGGCCCAAGCAAACATCATCGTGCCAGTTTTGAACCTGTGAAATCAATGTTAAAAGACGGGAGGAAGAACGAATGAGTTTTCCAACTGCCGGAGTATCAATGTCGGGACAAGCGATGGTAGGAGATGCACCGAATAGACCATTCGTCTTAAATGAAGGCCAGATGTTTCATGGGCAAATAAAACAACTTTTCCCAGGACAAATGGCAGAAGTACAAATAGGCGGACAAAAGCTGTTCGCAAAACTTGAAGTGCCAATGAAAGCGGGCGACTCCTATTACTTTCAAGTAAATTCGGTAAAGCCTGAGTTACAGCTTAAAATTATATCAGGACCCCTACAAGCGACAGAAGGGCAAGCTCGTCAACTTGGTGCACTCATGGACGCAATGCAAGTTCCAAAGACGCAAGAAATGCAATCCCTATTAACGTTTGTCTTGAAAAATAGAATTCCGATGAACAGAGGGTATCTGCTAGAATCGGAAGAATTACTGAAAGGTGTACCGACATCTGCTCGGAATGAGGCGCTAGCATCCATTCAGAAAATGCATGAACTGAAATTACCGTTTACAGAAAATAACTTCAGATCACTTTTAGGCGTTGAGACGAAAGAAGGCCTGCATAGCGTATTGCAGTTATTGAAAAATGCATTGGTTCTAGATAACGCATTAGCACCACAAGTTAAAGACGCCATACTCACAGCGCTTGAAAAGATGGCTAAGCCTTTTGCGCAGGCAACAGGCGGTTCACTGCTAGGACAATCCATTGTGACGCTACTTGATCATGCCGCACCTGTTGAAAACCGTTTTGCTACACTGCAATTAATGAAAAGTGCAGGTATATTACCAGAACGGACGTCCCTTGCAAATTTACCACAAGTCCTCATTTCACTACTATCAGCTGAAAGAGTTGGCCAAGTTGGAGCACAGGGTATTCCTGCTACAAATATGGCTGGGCAGGCTGCCACCACACCTCAACCTACCTCGTTGCCGATACCCATCGTGCAGCAAGTAGTGACACTCCTTAAACAAGTTGAGGAGGCAAAACAACAAAATCAACAGGTTCCGTTAGCTAGTTTGAAAGCATTGATTTTATCCGATACAGGAATGAATTTACAGCAAAAAAACTTACTTTCGGCAATTATCGACCGGGCTGTAAATGCACAGCCACCAGTCGAGTCGATGACAAAATTCGTTCAGGAATTCAGTCAGGGGTTTATACGTGTAAATGCAGAAAATACAATTGCTAATCCATTCCAATCTAGCACTCCATCAGAGGACCCTATAGAAGCACTACTAACATTACTGGGACGGCTAGGAACGGAAAAACTATCTGTACTTTTACGGGCGGCAGAACAGTCCGTCAATCCAGACATTCAAAAAGCGATACAAACAGCTGAAGTTAATGTTGCATCATTGATTGATGGGAAGGCCGTGAAGGACGCTTTGGAAACAGTGATGCGCTCACTCGGACTTAACTACGAAGCCGGGTTGCTCGGAAAAGAACCTGACTTTGGACGTCTTGCTGAATCTTTGAAGCCACAATTACTTGCGCTTATGCATAATCCCTCTGCATCCGTTACTCTTCGTGAGGCCGCAGAAACTGTCGTAATGAGGATGAATGGTCCTTTATTGCAATCCGGGGAAAACGGAATCCAGCATCAGCTCGTTATGCAAGTACCGCTCGATTTTTTTGGTAAGCGTATTGAGGCGACATTACAGTGGAACGGACGCATGAAAGAGGACGGGAAAATTGACCCTGAATTTGCAAGGATCTTGTTTTATCTTGATCTTGCATCAATAAAAAAGACGGTAATCGATATGCAAGTTCAAAATCGGATTGTATCGGTAACTATTTTTAATGCGGATGATGCGCTCAAGACAATTGGAGCACCTCTTCAGCTAAAGTTGAAGGAAGGACTCGAGTCAGCGGGTTATAAACTATCAGGAGTCTTCTTTAAAAAGTTTACGGAAGAAGAAAAAATTGTACCTAAACAGAAGAGTCCATCAAAAGTTGATGGACAAGGAGTTGACTTTCGCATATGACTGAAGAATTGCATGTACGAAAAGAGGCTGTTGCCCTTTCATATGAACCATTCTCAGAGGGAGCACCAAAAGTGGTTGCGAAAGGGAAGGGTAAAATTGCTGAAAGTATATTGGAAAGGGCACTTGCCAATAACATTCCAATTCAGGAGGATTCAAGTTTAGTCGAAATACTAGGACAGTTGAACGTCAATGAATCCATTCCGGAAGAGTTATATAAAGCGGTATCTGAGGTTTTTGCGTATATTTATCAGATTGACCGTAAACATGGAATTGGTAAATGATTTGAGAAAGTTTCGACAAAATCAAACATTCGACACACAACTATGGACAATGTTTGACAAGTTTACTACAATGGATGAGGCAGTAAATTAAAAGAGTTAGAAGTTCGAATGGAGGATGTAAGATGAATATCCATGAATATCAAGGTAAACAGTTACTAAGAGAATACGGGGTAGCTGTTTCTAATGGTCTTGTTGCTTTCTCTCCTGAGGAAGCGGTAAAAGCTGCGAAGGAACTAGGTACAGACATTATCGTAGTAAAAGCGCAAATCCACGCAGGTGGCCGCGGGAAAGCAGGCGGAGTTAAGATTGCAAAAAATCTTGATGAAGTTCGTGCTTACGCAAAAGAATTGATTGGTAAGACACTTGTTACTCACCAAACAGGTCCTGAAGGTAAAGAGATTAAACGTCTACTTATCGAGGAAGGTTCCGACATTAAGAAAGAATATTATCTTGGACTAGTCCTTGATAGTGCTACAGATCGCGTAACACTTATGGGTTCTGAAGAAGGCGGAGTGGATATCGAGGAAGTTGCGGAAGCGACACCTGAAAAGATATTCAAAGAAGTCATTGACCCAGTTATCGGTTTAACTGGATTCCAAGCACGCCGCATGGCATATAACATGAACATCCCTACACACCTTGTAAACAAAGCTGCGAAATTTATGCTTGGACTTTATCAAGTATTCGTAGAAAAAGACGCATCCATCGTTGAAATTAACCCGCTAGTTGTAACAGCTGGTGACGATGTACTTGCTCTTGACGCGAAGTTCAACTTTGACGACAGTGCACTATACCGTCACAAAGACATTCAAGAACTACGTGACTTTGATGAAGAGGATCCAAAAGAAATCGAAGCTTCGAAGTATGACCTTAGCTATATTTCCCTAGATGGTAGTATTGGCTGCATGGTTAACGGCGCAGGCCTTGCGATGGCTACAATGGATACAATCAACTACTACGGCGGATCACCTGCTAACTTCCTAGACGTTGGTGGCAGTGCGACAGCTGAAAAAGTTACTGAAGCATTCAAAATCATCCTTTCTGATAAAAATGTTAAAGGGATTTTCGTCAACATTTTCGGTGGTATCATGAAATGTGACGTTATCGCTGAAGGTGTTATTGTTGCGTCAAAAGAAGTTGGTCTTCAAGTACCACTTGTCGTTCGTCTAGAAGGTACAAATGTCGACTTAGGTAAAGCACTTTTGAATGAATCAGGTTTGAACATCATCGCTGCTGATACAATGGCAGACGGTGCTAAAAAGATTGTAGAACTAGTAGGTTAAGAAAGGCAGGGACAAACGATGAGTATTTTTATTAACAAAGATACAAAGGTTATCGTACAAGGAATTACAGGTGCTACGGCACTTTTCCATACAGAACAAATGCTTGAGTACGGAACGAAAATTGTTGGCGGAGTAACGCCTGGTAAAGGCGGAACAGAAGTAGCGGGAGTTCCTGTTTTCAATACAGTTGAAGAAGCTGTAAAAGCGACAGGCGCAAACGTTTCTGTTATTTATGTACCAGCTCCATTTGCTGCAGATGCAATTTTGGAAGCAGTAGAAGCTGAACTTGATATGACAATCTGTATTACAGAGCATATCCCAGTACTCGATATGGCAAAAGTGAAGCGCTACATGGAAGGCAAGAAAACACGTCTTGTCGGTCCAAACTGTCCGGGTGTTATTACGGCAGACGAATGTAAAATCGGTATCATGCCTGGCTACATTAATACAAAAGGTCATGTAGGCGTTGTTTCACGTTCTGGTACACTTACGTATGAAGCAGTACTTCAATTGACGAATGCTGGAATCGGACAGTCAACATCTGTTGGTATCGGCGGAGACCCTATCAATGGAACAAACTTCATCGATGTGCTAAAAGAATTCAACGAAGACCCTGAGACATATGCGGTTGTTATGATCGGTGAAATCGGCGGAACTGCTGAAGAAGAAGCAGCTGAGTGGATTAAAGCGAATATGACGAAGCCTGTTGTTGGCTTTATCGGTGGTCAAACAGCTCCTGAAGGAAAACGTATGGGCCATGCTGGTGCCATTATTTCCGGCGGTAAAGGAACAGCTGCAGACAAAATCAAAGCGCTAAATGCTGCTGGGGTTGAAGTTGCAGACACTCCTTCTGTGATCGGTGAAACGTTAATTAAAGTTATTAAAGAAAAAGGTCTGTACGAAAGTTGTAAAACACACTAATATTAAAGATGCAGCGTGCTGATTTATGCGCTGCATCTTTTTTTATTATCTAATAAGGGAGGAATTCAATGGAACTGACAGATGCTGAAAAGCGATTGCTAGGGCTTCACTATGTATTTCCGGTACCTTTGAACAGATTAAACAGCCTTTACGAGATAGACCCCAATCTCGATAGATTATATGTTTACAAGGCTATTGAACTTGCTCAAATTTTGAATATCACTACGTCAAAAGCGAGCCAATTAAAAGGTAATTTGTTTCAAAATATGTCGACCCCCTACGAAAAGTTATATCAAAGGCATGCAATCACCGCCATTCCATTCTCACACCCCCTTTACCCTGACCAGTTGCGAATACTTATCGATCCCCCGGCAGTACTGTATATTAAAGGTGATCCAACGCTATTTGCCAACGCCCTTAATGTTGCAATTATTGGATCTCGAAAAGCAACAATTTATTCAAAAAGAGCAATGTCATTGATTGTGCCACCACTCGTAGAAAATAAGGCTGTTATTGTATCTGGACTTGCGATGGGTGCTGATACGATGGCTCATGAAGCTGCAATTGAATTTGGTGGAAAAACCATAGCTGTACTGGGCCATGGGTTATTACACCTGTATCCGAAAGAAAATCGATTGCTTGCGGAGAAAATAGCGGCTGAACATCTGCTAGTCACAGAGTATCCACCTTACGTAAGTCCTGAACGTTGGACATTTCCGATGCGGAATCGAATCATAAGCGGTTTAGCAGATGCAGTCGTAGTAACAGAATCCGCAGATAAAAGTGGAACGATGAGCACAGTCGAGCATGCGCTTGATCATGGGAAAGATATCTATGCCGTTCCCGGTCCTATCACATCACCATTATCGGCGGGGCCGAATAAGTTGCTAGATGAGGGCGCAAAACCGGTCTGGAATGGATTTCAAATCGTCGAATCGCTAGTTTTTAAGAATTGAAAAAACACCTTTTCCTCTAAAAAGTTTGCATTAATTCGAAATCTGGTATACATTTTGCAACAGATATTCTTTTGAGGAATAAATATGGAACCTCTTTAAGGAGGCAGACACTTAATGGCAGACTACCTAGTAATTGTAGAGTCACCCGCAAAGGCGAAAACGATCGAGCGTTATCTCGGAAAGAAATATAAAGTGCGTGCATCACTTGGTCACTTACGCGATTTACCGCGCAGCCAGATGGGTGTAGATACCGAAAATAATTATGAACCGAAGTACATTACGATCCGTGGCAAAGGCCCGATTCTTCAAGAATTGAAAAAAGAAGCTAAAAAAGCTAAAAAAATCTTTCTCGCAGCTGACCCAGATAGAGAAGGGGAAGCAATTGCTTGGCACTTAGCAAACCAACTTGGCGTAGATATTGAATCAGATTGCCGTGTTGTATTCAATGAAATAACAAAAGAAGCGATTAAAGAATCCTTTAAAAATCCACGTCCCATCGATATGGATCGCGTAGATGCTCAACAGGCACGTCGTATATTGGACCGCCTGGTAGGCTATAACATAAGTCCGATCCTTTGGAAGAAAGTTAAAAAAGGTCTTTCCGCAGGACGCGTTCAATCTGTAGCACTTCGTATGATTATCGATAGAGAAAATGAAATCAATGCGTTCGTACCTGAAGAGTATTGGAGTATTTCGGCTCAATTTGAAAAAGATGATACTTCATTTGAAGCGGAGTTTTTTGGCGATTCAAAGAAAAAAGTAAAACTGACAGACAAGAAACAAGTCGATGCCATTCTAAGTCAATTAGAAGGAGATAAATTCGATATTGGGAAAGTCGTGAAAAAAGAGCGCAAACGAAATCCGGCACTACCGTTCACAACTTCGTCCTTGCAACAGGAAGCGGCTAGAAAGCTAAACTTCCGAGCGAAAAAGACAATGATGCTTGCCCAGCAACTATATGAAGGTATCAACCTCGGAAAAGAAGGACAAGTCGGTCTTATAACTTATATGAGAACAGACTCAACTAGAATTGCCGATAGTGCTAAAGAAGAAGCAAAATCATTCATCGAAACAATGTATGGAAAAGAGTTTGTTGCAACATCTAAGCCAGCAGCAAAAAGTACTGCAAAAACGCAGGACGCACACGAGGCGATACGCCCGACGTCAGTCATGCGACCACCAGCTGCGATGAAAACGGTGTTGTCCCGCGATCAACTGCGTCTCTATAAACTGATTTGGGAGCGACTTGTTGCTAGTCAGATGGCTCCAGCGGTACTTGATACAGTCGCTGTTGACCTTGTGAACGGTGAAGTCCGCTTCAGGGCAAATGGATCACAAGTGAAATTCCAAGGATTTATGAAAGTGTATGTTGAAGGTAATGACGATAAAGAAGAGGAGAAAGACCGTATTCTCCCGCCGCTCGAAGAAGGGGAACAAGTGAAGTTCAGTGAAATTGATCCCAAACAGCACTTTACTCAACCGCCTCCGAGGTATTCGGAAGCAAGATTGGTTAAAACGCTCGAGGAGCAGGGAATAGGTCGTCCGTCCACGTACGCACCGACACTCGACACAATTCAAAAACGCGGATATGTGACACTGGATGCGAAGAGATTTATTCCGACAGAGCTTGGCGGGATAGTCCATCAGGCAGTAAATCAATACTTCCCAAATATTATTGACCTTGAATTTACAGCGCAAATGGAAAAAGAACTTGATAACGTTGAACATGGCCAGACAAAATGGGTCGAAGTAATTGATAATTTTTATGGGGATTTTGAAAAGCATGTGCAAGTTGCAGATGCTGAGATGGAAAAAATTGAAATCAAAGACGAGCCTGCGGGTGAAGATTGTGAGAAATGCGGTTCGGCTATGGTATACAAATTAGGCCGTTATGGGAAATTCATGGCATGTTCGAATTTTCCGGAATGCCGTAATACGAAAGCGATTATCAAACCCATCGGCGTCACTTGCCCAACTTGTAAAGAAGGACAGGTCGTCGAACGAAAAAGTAAAACGAAACGTATATTTTACGGATGCGATCAGTATCCCGAATGTGAATATGTTTCATGGGATAAGCCTGTTTCAAGACCTTGTCCAAAATGTGAAAACACGTTAGTTGAAAAGAAATCGAAAAAAGGCGTTCAGATTCAATGTACAGAATGTGACTACAAAGAAGATACGCAATAATAACGAAAAGTGGAAGGCGTCGTTTAGATGCGGCAGACATAAGACGGTCTGGCGGAGCAGCGTTCTTTGCTGCACAGCCGGAACGACGACGTACCGGTGACTTTCCGGTATGCTTATGACCGAGCATCTGACGCCTGGAGCTAGACAATAAGGAAAAGCGGAAGCGCCTGCTCAGAGGCGACAGGCATAAGACGGGCTGGCGAAGTAGCGTTTTTTGCTGCATAGCCAGGCTGCCTTATGACCCGAGCCTCTAGGCGCTGTAGCCTGGACAATAACGAAAAGTGGAAGGTGTCGTTTAGATGCGGCAGACATAAGACGGTCTGGCGGAGCAGCGTTCTTTGCTGCACAGCCAGAACGACGACGTACCGGTGAACTTTCCGGTATGCTTATGGCCGAGCATCTGACGCCTGGAACTAAACAATAAAGAAAAGCGAAAGCGCCTGTTCAGAGGCGACAGGAATAAGACGGGCTGGCGAAGCAGCGTTCTTTGCTGCATAGCCGGACCGACTTATGACCCGAGCCTCTAGGCGCTGGAGCCTGGACAATAACAACTTAGAAGAGAAGGTGAAGGTATGACACCCATCGTAAATGTGATAGGCGCAGGCCTCGCTGGGAGTGAGGCTGCATGGCAAATCGCCAGTCGTGGTGTAAATGTTCGTTTATATGAAATGCGTCCGGTAAAACAGACGCCAGCGCACCATACAGACAAATTTGCTGAACTGGTGTGCAGTAACTCACTGCGCGCAAACAATCTGACGAATGCAGTAGGTATTATTAAAGAAGAGATGAGAATGCTTGATTCACTGATTATTAGAGCTGCAGATGCTTGCTCGGTTCCTGCAGGGGGAGCATTGGCGGTTGACCGTCATGAATTTGCAGGAAAAGTAACAGAAACGATTCGAAATCATCCGCTCATCGAGGTTATTAATGAAGAAGTGACTAAACTACCAGAAGGAATTACTATCATTGCAACGGGTCCTTTGACGTCACCTGCACTAGCTGAAGAGATACGTAAACTAACAGGCGAAGACTATCTGTATTTCTACGACGCAGCAGCACCTATCATTGAAAAAGATTCAATTGATATGGATAAAGTATATTTGAAATCTAGATATGATAAAGGTGAAGCCGCTTATTTAAATTGTCCGATGAATGAGGAAGAGTTTGAACGATTTTATAATGCGCTTGTCGCAGCGGAAATCGTACCACTTAAGGAATTTGAAAAAGAGATTTATTTCGAAGGGTGTATGCCCGTTGAAGTAATCGCTCAAAGAGGTGCCAAAACACTTTTATTCGGTGCACTTAAACCAGTAGGGCTTGAACATCCGGAAACTGGAGAGCTTGCAAAAGCAGTTGTCCAGCTTCGTCAGGATGATGCGGCGGGTACATTATATAACATCGTGGGCTTTCAAACACATATGAAATGGGGCGCACAAAAGGAAGTTATCAATCTTATTCCTGGCTTGGAGAATGTTGAAATCGTTCGTTATGGTGTTATGCATCGGAACACTTTCATTAACTCACCCCGTGTGTTGGATGCGACTTATCAATTGAAAGCGAATCGTAATCTATTTTTCGCAGGCCAAATGACTGGTGTAGAAGGTTACGTCGAATCGGCTGGTTCGGGACTCATAGCAGGTATGAATGCCGCCAATTTGGCACTTGGAAATGAACCTATCACTTTCCCACACGAAACAGCACTGGGTAGCATGGCGCGATACGTCACGGAAGCTAACCCGAATAATTTCCAACCGATGAACATTAACTTTGGTCTCTTCCCAGAACTTGATAAACGCGTTAAAACCAAAGTTGAAAGAGCAGAAAAGCATGCAGAGCGCGCTCTGAATGCAATTAGTGAATTTCAGACAGTCACACTAAGTTGATTTTAATTTATTAAGATTAGTGAAGTCATGGATGTGATCCGGGCTTCTTTTTTTTGTGGATATGAACAAATTGTGTCTAAAAGTAGAACAAATTGCAAGAGGTCAGACATCTTGGTGGTAGATAGTTGCCGAATTAACGATATTTATTGTATAGTGAATCGTGGATGACTTTTGAATTCCTTAAGAAGTCATTATTTTACGTCTATTCATCAATTTGCTATAGTGTTTTGTGTGAAATGTGTTATTATTCAAATGACTCAGAATAGTTTATCAGCTTTAGGACTTTTTCATTCGAGGAGTGAAATGTATGACTGTACAACCTTCTATCATTCGTGATGAATACATTTCATATGTACGCCTGGAAAAAAACTATTCTTTTTATACAGTATTAGAGTATGAAAAAGATGTAGATGCATTTCTGTCCTTTCTAGAAGTTGAGGGGATAACAGATTTAAATGATGTCACATATCCCGAAGCAAGGCTTTATGCGACGGAACTTTATGACAAGGGTTTATCGAGAGCATCGATTTCCAGAAAAGTATCTTCAATCCGTTCATTCTTCAAGTTTGCGAATGCCAGATATGAGATTAATGATATTGCATTCCGTTCACTCCACCATCCGAAGAAGGAAGATAGACTTCCGGCTTTTTTTTATGAAGAAGAACTGGAGCTGTTATTTTCGTCTTGTGATGGGCAGGATAAGAAGTCATTACGTGACTATGCACTCTTGGAGTTACTTTATGCAACAGGCATACGCGTTAGTGAGCTAACGTCCATCAAGATACAGGATATAGATGACCATCTTGGCATCGTTCTGGTCATGGGAAAAGGTCGCAAAGAACGATATGTTCCGTTTGGTAGTTTTGCGCAATCCGCACTCGATGCTTATCGTGAGAAAAGCAGACTGGATTTGATGAAACAAAAAGAACATGACATGTTGTTCGTCAATTTGCGGGGCGATCCTTTGACTGACCGAGGTGTGCGTCATATCTTGAGCATGATGATGGAACGCGCATCACTCCACTCAAAGATTTATCCACATATGATTCGCCACTCTTTTGCAACTCATCTCTTGGCAGGAGGGGCTGACATGAGGACTGTTCAGGAACTTCTGGGACACAGTCACTTATCTTCAACGCAAGTGTATACACACATAACAAAAGAGCACTTAAGGAAAACATATATGAATACGCATCCGCGAGCATAGGAGGATGATCTGATGGAATTCCATGCAACTACAATTTTTGCAATTCGTCATAATGGTGTAAGTGCCATGTCGGGTGATGGGCAAGTAACAGTAGGAAATGCAGTCGTTATGAAGCATACGGCAAAAAAAGTACGTAGAATATTTGGCGGTAAAGTGTTGGCAGGCTTCGCGGGATCCGTAGCAGACGCTTTTACACTATTTGAATTGTTCGAAGCAAAGCTAACCGAGTACAATGGGAATCTTCAACGGGCCTCAGTAGAACTTGCTAAAGAATGGCGGGGCGACCGGATTCTTCGTAAACTTGAAGCGATGTTGCTTGTCATGGATAGCGAAACATTACTTCTAGTGTCGGGTACTGGTGAAGTGATTGAACCGGATGACGGAATTTTAGCAATCGGTTCTGGTGGTCATTATGCACTTGCTGCCGGAAGAGCATTGAAAAAATATAGCGGTCAATCACTGAACGCTGCTGAAATTGCACAAGCGGCGCTGGAGACGGCTGCAGAAATATGTGTCTTTACGAATGACCATATTATTGTGGAGGTGCTTGAATGAAAAATAAAGTAGAGCTGACACCCAAAGAACTAACTGCGCATCTAGATAGATATATTATTGGGCAGGATAAAGCGAAGAGGGCAGTGGCTGTTGCAATTCGTAACAGATACAGAAGAAGTCTTTTATTGGATGAAGAGAAAAATGAAATCATTCCAAAAAACATACTAATGATTGGTCCGACCGGTGTTGGGAAGACTGAAATCGCTAGACGCATTGCGAAACTTGTCAACGCGCCGTTCCTAAAAGTTGAAGCTACAAAGTTTACAGAAGTTGGCTATGTCGGACGTGATGTTGAATCGATGATAAGAGATTTAACTGAAGCAGGTGTGCGGATTGTTCGGGAAGAACAACGCGAAGCTGTGAAAGAGAATGCATCTATCCTTGCCGAAGAGCGTCTCATTGAACTTCTCGTTCCTGAAAAAAAGAAAATGGGTAATATACAAAATCCCTTTGAAATGCTGTTCGGGCAAAAAACAGAACAAGAAGAGCCGGATTATGCAGAAATGGCCGATGTGAAGCGTAAACGTTCTGATATCGCCGCAAGCCTTAAAGCGGGTGAACTTGAAGAGCAAATGGTTACGATTGAAATTTCTGCTCAGCAGCCATCCATGTTTGACAGCTTGCAAGGCTCGGGTATGGAACAAATGGGTGCAAATATGCAAGATGCTCTTTCTTCACTTATGCCGAAAAAGACAGTGAAGCGGAATTTGAAAGTAAAAGACGCTCGTATTGCACTCGAAGCGGAAGAGGCCGACAAACTCATTGATACTGATGAAATCGCTCGGCGTGCTATTGAATTGACAGAGCAGTCAGGGATCATCTTCATTGATGAGATGGACAAAATCGCAAGTCGGGGTGGAGGTAGTTCTTCAGCTGATGTTTCACGAGAAGGTGTACAACGAGATATTTTACCAATCGTTGAAGGTTCTTCCGTCACTACTAAGTACGGAACTGTTAAAACAGACTTTATCCTATTCATTGCTGCGGGAGCTTTCCACATGTCAAAACCCTCTGATATCATTCCAGAGCTGCAAGGCCGATTTCCAATCCGGGTTGAACTTGAAAAACTAACTAAAGATGATTTTATCCGTATTTTAAAAGAGCCAGACTTTTCATTAATCCGGCAATACGAAAAACTGCTTAATACAGAAGATGTCGTTTTAGACTTTACGGATGAAGCAATCAGTAGGCTTGCTGAAATCGCATTTGAAGTGAATGATTCGACAGAAAATATCGGAGCTAGACGCTTACATACGATTTTGGAGAAGTTACTTGAAGAATTATCGTTTGAAGCATCTGATATTGGACCTGCAACAATAAAAATAACACCTGCATATGTCGACGAAAAGTTGAAAGATATCGCAAAAAACAAAGATTTGTCACAATTTATCCTATAACGAAACGTATTAGTTTATTTAATGATTGAAAACCTTTAGAATATTCATTAAACGACAGCAATTACCTTGAGGAGGAAATATAAAAATGAATTTGTTATCAAAAACACGCGAAATTAACGCAATGCTACAAGAATCAGCAGGAAAACCGGTAAACTTTAAAGAAATGGCTGAAAAACTCAGCTTTGTAATCGAATGTAACGCTTTTATCGTTAGTAGAAAAGGGAAGTTGCTTGGCCTAGAAATTCATCATAAAATTGACAATGAACGCATGAAACAAATGTTCATCGATCGCAAATTTCCTGAAGAATATACGAATCGCTTGTTTGACGTGAGAGAGACATCTTCTAACCTTGATGTCCACAATACTCATTCAGTATTCCCAAATGAAAACCGAGAATTATTCAAAGACGGTTTGACGACAATTGTACCTATCGTCGGTGGTGGTGAGCGCCTTGGTACGCTTATCCTCGCAAGACTTAAAGATGACTTCCAAGATGACGACTTGATTCTTGCAGAGTATGGAGCAACAGTCGTAGGTATGGAAATTTTACGTGAAAAATCTGAGAAAATCGAAATTGAAGCACGCAGTAAAGCAGTTGTTCAAATGGCAATCAGTTCACTTTCTTACAGTGAACACGAAGCTATCGAACACATCTTCCATGAGCTTGACGGTAACGAAGGTTTGCTAGTGGCATCTAAAATTGCAGATCGCGTGGGAATCACTCGCTCGGTTATCG
The DNA here is from genome assembly GCF_056786515.1 of Sporosarcina sp. Y838. Lineage (NCBI taxonomy): Bacteria > Bacillati > Bacillota > Bacilli > Caryophanales > Caryophanaceae > Sporosarcina > Sporosarcina sp. Y838. The sequence continues at coordinate 448,084 of NZ_JBXCJD010000001.1, forward strand.
TAAATGCTTTGCGTAAACTTGAAAGTGCCGGCGTCATCGAATCTCGTTCACTTGGTATGAAAGGAACTTATATTAAAGTTCTTAACAATAAATTCCTAGAAGAACTTGAAAAACAAAAATCATAATTAAAGCAAATAGTATTTAAACACTTCTTTTGAAAGAGAGAGGTGTTTTTTTATTTGCAATAAACAAGCTTGCCGAAGGGGAGTATTAAAATTCGGAAAAGGAAAAGGAAAAGGAAAAGGAAAAGGAAAAGGAAAAGGAAAAGGAAAAGGAAAAGAAAAAGAAAAAGAAAAAGAATCCATAGTAACCATTATTTTTGAACGATCATTACCTTCATAACGACTTATATATTGTAAATAGAGCTAAATGAACTAATGGTGTTAATCTTATAGTGATAGACAAGAATTTACAAAATCCGCTACAATAGTAGTGGCTATATTTATACTAAAATATAACCCGAATTATAAAGACTTATTATCACACTATTGGGGAATATATAGATTAAGACTCGGGGAAATCGAGTTTATTTGGAACGACGATTTCGTGATTAGAACAGTATTCGGATTATTCCGTACAAAAGGAAAGGTGATATTGCGAAAAATAGCGAATGTTGACACTTTGGTTTACAAAGCGATTAAAGTCAGTATTAAAGAAGGTTGTTAACAATGACTATATTTAACAGCTGGAACACCTCTGCATCAGCATTGACTACACGACGTTTTAGGATGGATGTTATATCCCCTATATGGCGAATGTCTATACGACACGCGGGAGAATGGCAGCCCTACCGCAGTAAATCTATTTCGTTTCAACTATTATAGAAGATGCCGAAACGCCCTTTAAACTTGTTTATGATTCATCTCCCCCTGATGCGCATGAGGATGGGTATGTTTCGATGTCAAATGTTGACCTGTTGCGTGAAATGAATGACCTGATGTCTGCGACTCGTTCTATTGAAAAGTTCGGAAACGAATAACTTGAATATGTTTTAGGTCATTCCGTTACAGGCTACCGTTGAACCGGGAAGAACAAAACGTTTTGTTAAAGAGATATTGGAGATGTCGAGAAGTTCTATCATTGAACTTGACAAACTTGCGGGCTGGCCAGCAAGTTGATTTTCTAGTGAACGATGCCATATAGCAAAAGGTGAAGTTGTTGTAATTGGGGAGAAATTCGGTGTACGGATTACAGATAAATTAAGCCAAATAGATCGTTTGAATAATTTAAGATAACTAACGGGGGGGAATGAAAATGGTTAAACGTATATTAATAGTAGATGACGCAGCTTTCATGCGTAAGATGATTAAAGATATTTTGATGAAAAATAATTTTGAGGTTGTCGGTGAAGCGGCGGATGGTGCACAAGCGGTTGAAAAGTATTTAGAATTAAAGCCTGATCTCGTTACGATGGACATCACGATGCCTGAAATGGACGGAATAACTGCCCTAAAAGCGATTAAAGAGAAAGATCCTTCTGCACTGGTCATTATGTGTTCGGCAATGGGACAACAAGGTATGGTTATCGATGCGATTCAGGCAGGTGCGAAAGACTTCATTGTTAAACCATTTCAGGCAGACCGCATCGTCGAAGCAGTTGAAAAAGCATTAGGTTAACCAAAGCATGAAATTAATGAATGTACAAAAGCATTTTTAGCTCTCATTATAATCACTTTTTTAGTGAATCAATTCACATTATTGACTGCTTACGCTGACGCAGGGCCGAATCCCGATAAGCCTGTGTCAGATTCGTTTACGAAGGACCCTGAAAAAACTAATAAACTTATTGAATTTTACAATACAGATACTATAGATTCGGCGACTGGAATACCCAATCAATTACTAGTTAAAGTAGCAAGAAAATAAAAAAATCACATTATTAAAATTCGGAATACTCAACGATTTTTAGCAGCCCCATTAGATCGAAGATTGAGGAGAGAGAAAAGAAAACGACAAATCGGCCGCTTGACAGAAAAGGGGCGTAACCGAGATGAATGACATCACTAAATTTTTTTCGGTTAGTGACCCATCCGACGTATCGACATCCATTAAAATGATGTTGTTGCTGACGGTTTTATCATTTGCTCCAGAGATTTAAATTTTGATGACTTCTTTTGAGAGAATCATAATTGTTCTATCATTCGTCAGAACAGCATTAGCTACAAACCAAATGCCTCCAAACCAAGTACTCGTGGGGCTCTCGCTTTTTCTAATATTTTTTATTATGGCACCAACATTTCAGCGAATCAACGAAGAAGCAAACTTTATTTGAAGAAGAGATTACACTCGAAGAAGTTGATGCGGATGAACCGATAGTAGAAGACGACAGGGCGAGGATATTCATCCTGCATGACGCCGGTCATTCTGATGAGGAAATTGCAAAGAAACTAGGTAAAGGACTTACGGAAATAGAACTTATCTTGAAATTCCGATGAACTTGTTGCAAATGTAAAAGTCCTATGTTATATTAGCAAGTGGTATTACTACACACGTGCACGGACGTCAGAAATGGTGCCGAGAGGTCGTTCTGTCGGATGAAGTACACGGAGGGAATCAAACCAAACAGGAGGAATAACAAATGTCAGTAATCTCAATGAAACAACTGCTTGAAGCAGGGGTGCACTTCGGTCACCAAACACGTCGCTGGAACCCGAAAATGAAGAAATTTATTTTCGTAGAACGTAACGGTATCTACATCATCGATCTTCAAAAAACGGTGAAGAAATTAGAAGAAGCTTACGCATTCATGCGTCAAGTGGGTGCTGATGGCGGGAAAGTTCTATTCGTCGGTACTAAGAAACAAGCACAAGATGCAATTAAAGAAGAAGCTGAACGCGCTGGAATGTTTTATATTAACCAACGCTGGCTTGGTGGAACACTTACAAACTTTGGTACAATCCAAAAACGTGTTGCACGCATGAAACAAATCGAGAAAATGGAAGAAGACGGTACATTCGACGTACTTCCTAAAAAAGAAGTTGGACAACTTAAAAAACAACACGAACGTCTTGTGAAATTCCTTGGCGGAATCCGTGATATGAAAGCAATTCCAGATGTTATGTTTGTTGTTGACCCACGCAAAGAGCGCATCGCGGTTGCAGAAGCAATTAAATTAAAAATTCCTCTAGTCGGAATTGTTGACACGAACTGTGATCCGGATGAAATCGACTACATCATTCCTGCGAATGATGATGCGATTCGTGCGGTACGTCTGTTAACAAGTAAAATGGCTGACGCTTTGCTCGAATCTAGACAAGGCGAAGACGAAGAAGCGACTCAAGAGGAAACTGTAGTAGCTGCAGAGTAAATCCAGTAAATGAAAAGACGATAAGCGGCTTATACCCTTATCGTCTTTTTTCGGAATTGACGGCTTAATATAGGAGGAATGGAAAAATGAAAATTACAGCACAAATGGTTAAAGAACTGCGTGAAAAAACAGGTACAGGTATGATGGATTGTAAAAAAGCGTTAACTGAAACAAATGGTGATATGGAAGCAGCAATTGACTTCTTACGTGAAAAAGGTCTTTCTAGTTCAGCTAAAAAAGCGGACCGTATTGCAGCAGATGGTACAACATACATCCTTGTTGACGGCAACGAAGCGATTATTTTAGAAGTGAATGCTGAAACTGACTTTGTAGCTAAAAACGAAGGTTTCCAAACACTTGTAAATGAACTTGCTGAGCACATTCTTGCTACAAAACCTGCAACAGTTGAGGAAGCGGTTGAATCGAAATTACCAAACGGATTAACAGTAGCAGATCACATTTCTAATGCTGTTGCTAAAATTGGTGAGAAGATTTCACTACGCCGTTATGAAATCCGTACGAAAACAGACAACGATGCATTTGGTCCATACTTGCACATGGGTGGTCGTATCAGTGTTCTTGTTCTCTTAGAAGGTTCAACTGATTCAGATGCTGCAAAAGATGTTGCGATGCATATTGCTGCATTAAATCCTAAATACGTTTCACGTGATGAAGTTTCTGCTGAGGAAGTTGAACACGAACGTAAAATCCTTACAGAACAAGCACTTAATGAAGGTAAACCTGAAAATATCGTAGCGAAAATGGTCGAAGGCCGCATCGGAAAATATTTCGAAGAGATCTGTGTTCTTGATCAGTCATTCGTCAAAAATTCCGATCAAAAAGTTGGGGACTTCGTAAAATCAACTGGCGGAACATTGAAAGAGTTTATTCGTTACGCTGTTGGTGAAGGAATCGAAAAACCTGAAGATAACTTCGCTGACGAAGTTATGAATCAAGTTAAAGGTAACTGATCCATTATAAAGTAAAATGAGGAACACACGCGTGTGTTCCTCATTTTTTAAGAAAAATAGTAGATGGAGGGTACAAATGAGCATCCCAAAATATAAACGTATCGTCTTGAAATTAAGCGGAGAAGCGCTTGCAGGTGATAAAGGTTTCGGTCTATCGCCAGAAGTTATCAAAACTGTTGCAACGCAAGTGAAAGAAGTTGTCGATCTCGATGTCGAAGTTGCTGTTGTTGTCGGTGGCGGAAATATTTGGCGTGGTAAAGTTGGCAGCGAAATGGGGATGGACCGCGCAACGGCGGATTACATGGGCATGCTTGCTACAGTCATGAATTCCCTCGCTCTACAGGATTCACTAGAAAAAATCGGTGTTGAAACGCGCGTATCGTCATCTATTGAAATGAGACAGGTTGCGGAACCATACATACGCCGGAAAGCTATTCGACATCTCGAAAAAAAACGGGTCGTTATTTTTGCCGCGGGTACAGGGAATCCTTACTTTTCTACAGATACGACAGCAGCACTACGTGCGGCTGAAATTGAAGCAGATGTTATCCTTATGGCAAAAAACAATGTGGATGGTGTCTATTCCGCTGATCCAGCGAAAGATAAAAATGCAGTAAAATACCTAGAACTATCATTTTTGGATGTCATTAACCAAGGACTTGAAGTTATGGATTCAACAGCTTCAACCCTATGTATGGACAACGATATCCCGCTCGTAGTATTCTCTATTATGGAAAATGGAAATATTAAGAGAGCTGTCCTTGGTGAGCCAATCGGGACGGTCGTCAGGAGGAATATATAATGGCAAACGAAGTTATGAACGAAGCGAAAGACCGTATGGAAAAAGCAATTGGTGGATATACAAGAGAACTGGCATCAATTCGTGCAGGGCGTGCAAGCGCTTCTATGCTGGATAGATTAACGGTTGAGTATTATGGTGCATCTACTCCGGTATCACAGATGGCTGGGATTTCAGTACCTGAGGCGCGCCTTCTTGTCATTCAACCATATGACAAAACAATATTGGCTGATATTGAAAAGGCAATCATGAAATCAGATATCGGAATTACACCTTCGAATGACGGGACTGTCATTCGCCTTGCAGTTCCAGCATTGACGGAAGATCGTCGTAAAGAACTAGTGAAGTCTGTGAAAAAAGAAGCTGAAGAAGCAAAAGTTGCAATACGTAATGTTCGTCGTGACGCAAATGAAGGCTTCAAGAAGCTTGAAAAAAGCAGTGAAATTACTGAAGATGAATTACACAGATATGGTGATGAAATTCAGAAGCTGACGGATTCACAGATTTTGCGAATCGATGAAATCGCGAAAGATAAAGAGAATGAAATCATGGAAATCTGATAGAAGAACTTTCTATATTTCTGGACGTCCTAATTTCAGGACGTCTTTTTCTTTTGCTAAGGAAACTATAAAGTTCACGGACCGTGGAAAACCTTAAATAGGCGATATTCCATATCTAGATTCCAACATCTAGAGGCGAGGATTAGGTTATGAGTCAGTCCAGGCTTATGGTAAATGACGCCGCGATTGCCTGCAGTACGCAGGTTATGGAGTGGAAAGATTGAACTTTATCACTCCTTGTCGCGAACTTAGACAGCCTTCCTTAAGTCGCCTTTTGGCTATAATCTCAGAATAGGTATTTCCGCGTTTGTTCCTTGAACAGCAATAAAAAATGAAATTAACCGTCTAATTTGTTACGATAGAGTATGAACTTGCTCTGACAGTAGCTGAGTGGAGGAAACAATATGCTGGATAAATTTTTTCGGAAAAAAACAGTGGTGCCAGAGGGCTTGTTATTGGACAAAATTGCCAAAATTCAAAGTAGGCCAATCCCTGCCCATGTAGCAATTATTATGGACGGAAATGGAAGATGGGCAAAACAACGTAATTTACCAAGAGTTGCAGGTCACCATGAAGGTATGAAAAAAGTTCGTATAATAACGCGTATTGCAAATGATCTGGGCATTAAAGTACTTACACTCTACGCATTCTCTACAGAAAACTGGAAACGACCGAAACTCGAAATAGATTTCTTAATGAAGTTACCTGGTGAGTTTTTAAGCACATATCTCCCAGAACTAATTGAGCAAAACGTGAAAGTTGAGATGATTGGGAACTTTGATATGTTGCCGACACATACAAAAGATGCAATTAGCAAAGCGATTGAAGAAACGAAACACAACGACGGTTTGACTTTAAATTTCGCCATGAACTACGGAAGCAGACTCGAGTTAGTTGAATCTGTAAAAGAAATTGCTGAACTCATTGCGGACGGTTCTATTAAACCTGAAGATATTGATGAAACACTCATCGGTTCCCATCTAATGACTGCCCATTTACCGGAACCAGACCTGCTAATCCGAACTAGCGGTGAAGTAAGATTGTCTAATTTCATGTTATGGCAGTTGGCATATGCTGAGTTTTCTTTCACTGATGTGTTATGGCCAGATTTTGATGACATATGCATGTTGAATGCAATCGAAGAATTCCAACTGAGAAATAGGCGGTTTGGAAGTGTGGAAGGGAATGGGGACGTTTGAAACAAAGGATACTGACTGCAATCGTTGCGTTAATTTTATTCGTTCCGCTAGTCATCATGGGAGGAATACCATTCACAATTGCGGTATATGTAATTGCAACAATTGGACTATATGAGCTATTGCGAATGAAAGACATACATCTATTTTCAATTGAAGGTTTTTTGACATGGATAGCGCTAGCAGTATTATTAATGCCTGCAGTTACCAGTGACAATCTATTTGAAATGATTGGCTATACAAAAATCGAATTGACATTTGCCATTGTACTTATTTTATTAATCTATACTGTCATTGTTAAAAATCGGTTTACGTTCGACCATGCAGCGTTTTCTGTTTTGGGCGCATTATACGTTGGAATCGGGTTTTATTATTTGATTGAAACACGGGTTTATGGAATCGAATATGTCGTATATGCACTTATGGTGATTTGGACAACTGATTCGGGTGCTTATTTCATAGGCAGAAAAATAGGGAAGCGTAAGCTATGGCCAGAAATATCCCCGAATAAGACCGTTGAGGGTTTTATTGGCGGAGTATTGTCCGCAGTTGTCTTTGCATTCATTTTTCAATACTTCTTCCCGGTAGCTTCAACTTACATAATACTTATTGTAGTGACAATTATAGCCTCAATTATTGGACAACTGGGTGACCTTGTCGAATCGGCACTAAAGAGGCATTTCGAGGTGAAAGACTCAGGACAACTTCTGCCTGGTCATGGTGGGATCCTAGACAGGTTCGACAGTCTCCTTTTCGTTTTGCCATTGCTTCATTTCTTACACTTCGTGGGTTAACGGAAAGGATGTCTTATGATGAAGAATATTAGTTTATTAGGTGCTACAGGATCCATTGGTTTACAGACGCTCGATATCATCGGTTCGAACCCTGAGAAATTTAAGCTCGTATCTTTTTCGGCTGGTTTGAATATTGATAAGGTACGGGAAATTGTTTCTGCGTTTCAACCGAAAACGGTATCGGTAATAAGACGAGAAGATGCTGAGAAGTTGCAAGCTGAATTCCCGAGTAGTCACTTTTTATACGGCGAAGCGGGTTTGATTGAAATCGCAGGGCACACAGGCGCTGACATTTTGGTTAACTCAGTTATTGGAAGTGTGGGACTCAAACCTACACTTGAAGCAATACGTGCGGGAATTACAATTGCTATCGCCAACAAGGAAACGCTTGTAGCAGCCGGGGATGTCGTTATGAATGAAGCTCGTAAACATGGTGTACCCATTTTACCGGTAGATAGTGAACATTCAGCGCTTTTCCAAGCATTGAATGGAGAAAATCCTAAACGTGTCTCTCGGCTTATTTTGACAGCGTCAGGAGGGAGTTTCAGAAATCTTACAAGAGATGAACTTACAAATGTGACCTTAGAACAGGCACTTGCTCATCCGAATTGGTCTATGGGGAACAAATTAACAATAGATTCAGCGACAATGATGAACAAAGGTCTTGAAGTAATCGAAGCCCATCATCTTTTTGGAATGCCTTATGAAAGAATAGATTGTTTACTTCATAAGGAAAGTATCATCCATTCCATGGTTGAGTTCGAAGATACAAGTATTATGGCTCAACTGGGGTCACCAGATATGCGAGTTCCTATTCAGTACGCCTTAACGTTTCCAGATCGAATCCCAATGCAAAACGCAAAACCGCTTCGTCTTGAGGAGATTGGCAAGCTCCATTTCGAAAAAATGGATTTGGTCCGTTTCAAAGCATTGGCGCTTGCCTATGCAGCCGGTAAAGAGGGTGGGACAATGCCAGCAGCCATGAATGCAGCGAATGAAGTAGCGGTATCGCTGTTCATGAATGGACGCATACCTTTTGTACAGATTGAAGACATTATTGAACGAGTGATGGACACGCATCAAACAAGTTCTGCTCTGGAACTAGAATCGATTTTAGAAACGGATTCACTGACTCGGAAAATGGTGTATGCTATGATAGAATAAGTTTTTTAGAAAAGGCCAATAAGGTCAGTGAAGGTGGTTTTTCATGGAAACCGTTATAGCGTTTATCATCATATTCGGTTCTTTGGTCTTTTTTCATGAACTAGGACATTTCCTGTTTGCGAAAAAGGCGGGAATCATGGTGCGCGAATTTGCAATTGGATTCGGCCCTAAAATTATTGGAATTCAAAAAGGTGAAACTTTATATACAATCCGACTTCTGCCGCTTGGCGGTTATGTCAGAATGGCAGGAGAAGATTTCGATACGGTTGAATTACAACCGGGTTATCGCGTAGGTCTCCTGATTAATGCTTCTAATGAAGTTGAGAAAATTTATTTGAACCGTAATGTTGCAAATCCGGATGTTCTGTTTCTGGAAACAGAATCCTCAGATTTGGAAAAAGAACTATTCATTGAAGGATATGATGATGAAGGGCAGCTAGTACGTTATAACGTATCTAGAAAGGCTATCATTTTTGAGAAGGGGCAGAAGACACTTATTGCCCCATACGACCGTCAATTTGAATCGAAATCTGTTGGCGCTCGTGCGATGGCAATATTTGCAGGTCCTATGTTTAACTTTATTTTATCTTTCTTCATATTCCTTGCAATCGGTTTGTTACAAGGCGTTCCAACATATGAACCTATTATTTCGGACGTCATAAGTGAGGGTTCCGCGCAAAAAGCTGGAATGCAAGATGGAGATTATGTCAAAGCAGTTGACGGCAATCCAATTAGCACATGGCAGGAGTTTGCTGCTATCATTCAAGAGAGTGCCGGCGTGCCTCTCCAATTTGAAGTGGATCGAAGCGGCGATTTGCTGACGCTGGATGTTGTGCCAGACACAGTTAAAGTTAAAGAGTCGGGAGAAGAAATCGGCCAAATCGGTGTGCGCTATACAAGCCCGGTGATTAAAAATCCGCTGAAAGCAGTTCAATATGGAGCGGAAGAAACGGTAACTTGGTTTGTCAGGATATTTGAATTACTGGGTATGCTTGTAACAGGTAAGTTCACAATTGACGCTTTATCGGGTCCAGTTGGCATTTACAAAGCGACGGAGGAAGTCGCGCAATACGGCGTATACCAACTCATGAACTGGGCAGCAATCTTAAGCATTAACCTTGGAATTATGAACCTACTACCATTACCAGCACTTGACGGTGGAAGGTTGTTGTTCTTCTTACTGGAAGCCATTCGCGGCAAGCCAGTCGACAAACAAAAAGAAGGAATGGTACATTTTGTCGGGATTATGCTCCTGATGGTACTAATGCTCGTTGTAACCTGGAATGATATACAGCGCTTTTTCTTCTAATGAAAGTAGTAAAAGTAGACATACAGCTCTGAAGCAATTCAGGGCGTTGACGTCTAGCCAATAGATCAGGATTTCAAAAACATTACTTGAGGTGGGAAACATAGATGAAACAATCACGAACATTCATACCAACAATGCGTGAAGTACCTTCTGACGCTGATATTATTTCACATCAATTACTCTTACGTGCAGGATTTATCCGCCAAAATACGAGTGGGGTATATTCCTTCCTTCCACTTGGCACTAAAGTGATTCGGAGGATTGAATCGATTATCCGCGAAGAAATGGAAGCGATTGAAGCCGTAGAAGTATTGATGCCTGCTTTGCAACAAGCCGAACTTTGGCAGGAAACGGGAAGATGGTTTAATTACGGACCTGAGTTGTTTAGACTGAAAGATCGTCATAATAGAGAATTTGCTCTAGGAGCAACGCATGAAGAAGTGATTACTTCCCTCGTCCGTGACGAAGTGAAATCCTATAAGAAGTTACCGCTTACGATGTTCCAGATTCAAACAAAGTTTAGAGACGAACAGCGTCCACGTTTTGGCCTTCTTCGAGGACGCGAATTCATCATGAAAGATGCGTATTCTTTCCATGCGACAGAAGAAAGTCTTGACGAGAAATACCAGGAAATGAAACAAGCCTATGTGAACATCTTCACAAGACTAGGCCTCGATTTCCGTGCTGTTTTAGCGGATGGTGGTTCAATCGGTGGGACAGATACGCATGAATTTATGGCGCTATCTGATATCGGTGAAGACACCATTGCATATAGTGACGCATCATCATATGCAGCCAATGTTGAAATGGCTGAAGTTAATATGGCATATGAAAAGATTGATGAAGACTTACAAGAGGTCGAGAAAGTTGCAACTCCCGAACAACGTACGATTAGCGATGTAGCTACGTTTTTGGACGTTGACGCATCGCGTATCATTAAAACGCTTGTTTTTAAAGCAGATGATGAACTAATTGCAGTGCTGTGCCGTGGGGATTATGAAATTAATGATATCAAGCTTAAAAACGCGCTTGGTGCAACACTTGTGGAACTTGCTAGCGAGGTTGAGGTTCAAGAACTTCTTTCTTGTGAAGTTGGTTCAATCGGTCCTGTTAAATTGCCAATTGATCTTAAAGTAATTGCAGATCACTCAGTTGCGTCCGTCGTGAATGGTGTCTGCGGCGCGAACGAAGATGGATTCCATTTAACGAACATCAATCCTGAACGCGATTTTGCAGTTGATCGCTATGCGGATCTTCGATTCATCCACGAAGGAGATATTTCTCCAGATGGAACTGGTACAATTAAGTTCGCTAAAGGAATTGAACTTGGACATATCTTTAAGCTAGGGACGACTTACAGCGAACCGATGGAAGGAACATTCCTTGATGAGAACGGCAGGGCTAAACCGTATATTATGGGTTGTTACGGTATTGGTGTATCCCGTATACTTGCAGCAGTCGCAGAACAGTTCAATGACGAGAATGGTTTGAAATGGCCTAAGAAGATTGCCCCATTTGATATCCATCTCATTACTGTGAATGTCAAAGATGACAGTCAGAAAGAATTGGCCGATGAATTATATACTATTTTGGAATCTTACAGATATGATGTTCTCTATGATGATCGCCCTGAACGTGTGGGAGTCAAATTCGCTGATTCAGATTTGATTGGCTTGCCAGTCCGGATTACAGTTGGAAAGAGAGCTTCTGAAGGAATTGTTGAAGTTAAATTCAGACAAACTGGTGAATCGACTGAATGGCAAAAAGAAGAACTTACCGAAAAACTACAGGCGTACTTCACAGCGGAATAAGTTAGAGGAGGGAAGGCCGCACATCGGTACTTCCCTTCTTTTTCACTAATGAAAGATTGGAGAGGCTTATGGACGCTTTAAATAAATTATATATATTGTTACAGCAAATCGGAATGACAGATGACCAATTTGTCATCCACTTTGAAAATGCAGAACTGAACCGTGTGAACATTCATCGGAAATCAAGAGTGTGGCAATTCAATATAACTTTAAATAAGCCACTACCGGTAGATATATATACAATTTTTTCTCAGCGCATCAATGAAACATTCTCTGCTATCGCAACGGTCAAGATTCATATATCGTCTGAAACCCAAGATGTGGACAACAAGTTAATCACAGACTATTGGCCGTTTATTATTGAAGAAATGAGCGACATGTCGCCACCGATTAGAGAGCGGCTGATAAGCCAAAAGCCGGTTATGCAAGGTGGTAAAATGACGCTACTTTGTACAAGTGATATGGAACTGCAAACGATGAAAAGTAAATACGCTTCTATCATTTCGGATGTCTACACTTCATTCGGTTTTCCAAGACCTGCCGTCGATTTCAAATTGACAGAGGAAGATAGTGGTGCCATAGATGCGCGTAAAGCATTTGTTGCACAACGTGATGCAGAAGAAGAAGCGTATGGTCAAAAAGCGTTAGCTGATTTGAAACTGCGTGAAACAACCAAGAAGGAAAATGGTAATGTTTCTGGACCATTCAGACTTGGTACACCTATCAAACCTGACGAGCCAATGTTGGAAATTCAACAAATTCAAGATGAAGAACGCCGAGTGACAATTGAAGGGTATGTGTTTGATACGGACGTGCGTGAATTGCGCAGCGGAAGGTCACTCCTGACAATCAAAGTGACCGATTACACGGATTCCATTCTTGTGAAAATGTTCTCGCGGGATGATGAAGATGCAGAAATGATGAAGACTTTGAAAAAAGGAGCCTGGATTCGTGCGCGTGGAGGTATTCAAAACGATACATTCGTACGCGACCTTATTATGATGGCTCAAGATGTTATGGAAGTATCACCTATTATAAGACAGGACAAAGCACCAAAGGATCGTAAACGCATTGAACTACATGCACATACAACGATGAGTCAGATGGATGCAGTTGTCTCCGCAACAGCTCTTGTTGAACAAGCAGCAAAATGGGGACATCCTGCCATCGCGATTACAGATCACGCGAACGTTCAATCATTTCCGGAAGCTTATTCTGCAGGAAAGAAAAATGGCGTAAAAGTTATTTTTGGACTGGAAGCATATTTAGTGGATGACGGAGTACCGATTGTTTTTGAAGAACAACACCGGAAGCTTGAAGAAGATACATATGTTGTATTTGACGTTGAGACGACAGGGCTTTCTGCGGTATATGACACCATTATCGAACTGGCTGCGGTCAGATTGAAAAACGGTGAGATTGTTGAAACGTTTGAGAGGTTCTCAAATCCGCATCATCCCCTGTCATCTACCACTACAAAACTTACTGGTATTACAGATGAAATGGTAAAAGATGCACCGGAAATCGGGGATGTCGCGAAGGATTTTATTGAGTTTATAGGAGATTCAATTCTTGTTGCACACAATGCAAAATTCGATATGGGCTTCTTTTACGAAGCATGTAAGAAATCTAGTTTAGAAGCAGCTGCTTATCCCGTCATAGATACGCTTGAACTCGCTCGCTTCCTTTATCCGGAAATGGGGAATCACCGGTTGGGTACGTTGGCGAAAAAGTTTGGAATCGAGCTGACACAGGCTCACCGGGCCATTTATGATACCGAAGCAACTGCCCATCTATTTTTACGTTTGTTGAAGGATGCGCAAGAGAAAGGCATCGAATACTTGGATGATTTTAATCGCCATATTGGTAAAGGTGATTCTTACAAACGAGCGAGGCCGTCGCATTGTACACTATTAGCAACGGATGACGAAGGGTTGAAAAATTTATTTAAACTCGTGTCTTATTCCCATATGGATTATTTTTACCGGGTTCCACGCATTCCGCGTTCTTTACTCGTCAAGTATCGAAAAGGTTTGCTCGTCGGCTCTGGTTGCGACAAAGGGGAAGTGTTCGAGGGGCTGATGCAGAAACCGATGGATGAGGTAGAGGAGATTGCAAAGTTTTATGATTACCTTGAAGTCCATCCCAAACCGGTTTACTCACATCTCTTAGAACTTGAATTGATTCGCGATGAGTGGAACATGGAAGATATCATGCGAAAAATGATCAAACTCGGGAAAAATACTGGTCTCCCGGTATGTGCAACGGGGAATGTCCATTATATTGACGAAACGGATGCAACTTTCCGTCAAGTGCTTGTTAGATCGCAAGGGGGAGCCAATCCCATGAACAGGCACTCACTACCTGCGGTCCAATTTCGGACAACCGATGAAATGCTTGAGGAGTTCGCGTTTCTTGGAGAAGAAATCGCGCAGGAAATAGTCATTGATAATCCACATGCCATTTTGGAGAGAATCGGTGAGGTAAAACCGATTAAAGATGACTTATACACGCCGACCATTGAAGGGGCGGACGATGACGTTCGAGAATTGACATATTCGATGGCACATGCAATATACGGTGAGCAGTTACCCGAAATCATCGAGGCACGCATTGAAAAAGAGTTAAAGTCAATCATTGGTCATGGGTTTGCGGTCATATATCTAATATCCCATAAACTTGTAAAGAAATCACTGGATGACGGGTATCTTGTGGGATCTCGGGGATCCGTTGGTTCTTCACTAGTCGCAACACTGATGGAGATAACTGAAGTGAACCCAATGCCGCCGCATTATGTTTGTCCTACGTGTAAAGTTGCGGAGTTTTTCGATGATGGGTCCGTCAGTTCAGGCTACGATTTACCTGATAAAATGTGTCCAGCATGCAAGACCGCTTTCAAAAAAGATGGTCAAGATATACCGTTCGAAACTTTCCTAGGTTTTAATGGCGATAAAGTTCCGGATATCGATTTAAATTTCAGCGGTGATTATCAAGGGAAGGCACATAACTATACGAAGGAACTTTTTGGCGAAGATTTTGTCTATCGCGCAGGGACAATCGGTACGGTTGCGGAAAAGACTGCTTATGGTTACGTCCGTGGTTATATGAATGACAACAATTTGAATTTCCGTGGAGCAGAAATAGACCGACTCGTACAAGGTTGTTCAGGAGTTAAACGGAATACAGGGCAGCATCCAGGTGGAATAATCGTTGTTCCTGATGATATGGAAATATTTGATTTCACGCCTATCCAATTTCCTGCGAATGACTTGAATTCAAGTTGGAAGACGACTCATTTTGACTTCCATTCAATCGACAACAACTTGTTGAAACTTGATATTCTAGGTCACGATGATCCAACAATGATTAAGATGTTGCAAGATCTCTCGGGAATTGATCCATTGACGATTCCACCGGATGATGAAGGAGTCATGCAATTATTCAGTGGTACGACTTCACTTGGTGTCACGCCGGAACAAATCGGATGTAAAACAGGAACGCTAGGCGTACCTGAATTCGGAACGAGATTTGTACGCCAGATGCTTGAAGAAACAAAACCATCAACATTTTCGGAACTGATTCAGATTTCAGGGCTATCCCATGGAACTGATGTCTGGTTAGGCAACGCACAGGAATTGATTCAAAATAAGACATGCGAACTTTCCGATGTTATCGGTTGCCGGGATGATATAATGGTGTACTTAATCTATCAAGGGTTAGAACCTTCGATGGCATTTAAAATTATGGAATCTGTTCGTAAAGGTAAGGGACTTACTCCTGAGTTTGAGGCGGAAATGAAGGTTCAGGGTGTGCCGCACTGGTACATTGAATCATGTAAAAAAATTAAATATATGTTCCCGAAAGCGCACGCAGCGGCCTATGTACTAATGGCACTGCGCATCGCATATTTCAAAGTGCATCATCCGATACTATACTATGCAACGTATTACACAGTACGGGCGACTGATTTCGATTTGTTGACGATGACGAAAGGTTCTGCCTCCATACGAGCACAAATTAAAGAGATTAACGTTAAAGGCCTGGACGCAACACCAAAAGAGAAAAGCTTATTAACCGTACTTGAAATTGCACTTGAAATGTGGGAACGCGGAATTACATTGGCGAGACCTGACTTATACAAATCTGATGCAGCGACATTCCTAATTGAAGGTAACACACTAATTCCTCCGTTCAATGCCGTCCCGTCTCTTGGGACTAATGTAGCTAATTCGATCGTAGAAGCCAGGAAAGATGGAGAGTTTCTTTCAAAAGAGGATTTCCAGCAGCGTGGCCGTGTTTCGAAGACAATTGTCGAGTATATGGACACTTTAGGTTGTTTGGAAGGAATGCCTGAGGCGAATCAACTTTCCCTCTTCTAGCACATTATTTGCTACATCATTTATCCTATGGTATGATGGGAACAACTTTTGTAATAGTCTTGCGCAAAAAGAGTGGGATTTCCCGCTCTTTTCTGTTGTTCTGTACTGTTTTTTACCAAAGTCGGAGGGGAGTCTAAATTCATTTTCGGCTTTGGTTAAAGCTTCCGGCGGATGCCACGGATTTTGTAGGGAAGTTAATCGTGCACGTAGCTGCATGATACAGGTTGGTTGGCTAGGTGGAATTGAGTTTCAATCCCCCTGGTTGTCGCAGAGATGCGACGTTTCTAGACTGACTTCTCTACTTAATCTGGTCGCAAATACGCCGAGGCGTATTTGATTACTATTTCGGGAGGGGTAAGATGAGCAATATTACGGAAGAAGTCGAAAAACTCGTTATTCCAATTGTTGCAGAACTGGACTTGGAACTTGTCGACGTGGAATTTATAAAAGAAGGCAGAGATTGGTTTCTACGAGTCTATATTGATACACCTAACGGGAGCATCGATATTGAGCAATGTTCTCAGGTGAGTGAAAAGTTAAGTGAAGAACTTGATCGTACTGATCCGATTCCACAAAACTATTTCCTAGAAGTATCATCACCTGGTGCAGAGCGTCCGTTGAAGAAGGAAGAAGACTTCCTAAAAGCAATTGGACAATTCGTATTCATTAAGACGTACGAGGCCATCGATGGCATGAAAGAATTCGAAGGTTATCTGTTAGCATACGGTCCTGAAGGCGCAGAAGTTGAAGTAAGTATTAAAACAAGAAAATTGACGGTCGTTATTGACAAGGAAAAAATCGCATTTGCCCGTTTGGCAATTGACTTTTCCGCATAATTGAATAGTAGGAGTGATTAATATGAGTAGTGATCTACTCGATGCATTGACTGCCCTTGAAAAACAAAAAGGTATTTCAAGGGATGTCTTGGTAGAAGCGATTGAAGCGGCACTAGTAACTGCATATAAACGAAATTTCAATCAGGCGCAGAACGTGCGAGTTGACTTGAATCTTGATAAAGGGACGATGAAAGTTTATTCCAGAAAAGATGTCGTCGAAGAGGTTGAAGATGATCGTTTACAAATCAGTCTTGAAGATGCACATAAAATCAATCCTGCTTACGAACTTGAAGATATTGTTGAGGAAGAAGTAACTCCGCGCGATTTTGGTCGCGTTGCTGCGCAAACTGCTAAGCAGGTTGTCACACAGCGAGTGCGGGAAGCCGAGCGCGGTATCATCTTTGAGGAGTACGTCGACAGAGAAGATGATATCGTCAACGGTATTGTTGAACGGCTTGACGCTCGTAACTTATATGTCGGCCTCGGTAAAGTGGAGGCTGTATTGCCGGTTGGTGAACAGATTCCGACTGAAACCTATCAGCCCCATGACCGAATCAAAGTGTATATTACAAAAGTTGAACGTACATCACGCGGTCCGCAAGTGTTTGTCTCAAGAACACATCCCGGACTTCTCCGTAGATTGTTTGAAGTTGAAGTGCCTGAAATCTTTGAAGGAATCGTAGAAATCAAATCGATTGCACGAGAAGCGGGAGACCGTTCCAAAATTTCAGTTCATACGAATAATGATGCAGTAGATCCGGTCGGTTCATGTGTAGGTGCAAGAGGTGCCCGGGTACAATCGATTTCAAATGAACTGAATGGCGAGAAAATTGATATCGTCGAATGGTCCGAGGATCCGGCTATATTTGTGGCAAATGCACTTAGTCCTTCGAAAGTAATTGATGTTCAGGTAAACGAAGAAGATCGATCTACCACTGTTGTGGTTCCTGACTATCAATTGTCACTTGCAATAGGTAAGCGCGGACAGAACGCGAGACTCGCGGCTAAGATGACTGGTTGGAAAATCGACATTAAGAGTGAAACGGATGCACGTGAACTAGGAATTTATCCGCCAGCTTTCAAAGAGCCGATTGAAGAGAGTCTGTTAGAAGAAGAGTCAACTGAAATCGATCCATATTTTGTTGAGGATGATGCTACAGAAATTAGTAGTACCGATTCAATCGATCTGTATACGGACAACGAAAACTGAAAAGAAAGGATGAGCACACATGACAAACATGAAAAAAGTTCCTTTACGTAAATGTGCGGCGACTGGCGGTATGTTCCCGAAAAAGGAAATGATTCGTATCGTCCGCCCAAAAGAAGGGGAAGTTTCAGTCGATCTCACTGGCAAGAAGTCAGGCCGTGGGACATATGTGTCTAAATCCGAAGAAGCAGTTGAATCCGCGCGTCGTAACAGATCGATTGAAAGCCAGCTTGGAACAGCTGTACCTGAACAGGTATACGATGATCTTCTTCATGCTATCCGTCGGGAGGCATTAAAATGACAGATCCGAAAAGGATTTATCAAATGCTTGGAATGGCGGCTAGAGCAAGGATGCTTATCATGGGTGAAGATTTGGTTGTACGGGAAATCCGTTCCGGCAACGCGCGTCTAGTAATTGTTTCAGAAGATGCTTCTAAAAATACATTGAAAAAGTTAACTGATAAAAGTACGTTTTACAACGTTGAGAAGCATGTCTTCGGGAATCGAGAAGAGCTCGGGCATGCAGTTGGGAAAGAGTCACGGGTAGTACTTGCCCTAACGGATGCTGGTTTTGCCAGAAAAATATCCGGGCTACTCAACGAATATAACCGGGGGTGGACTAATGACGAAAATTCGAGTACACGAATATGCGAAAAAAGTGAATCGGTCGAGTAAAGAAGTTATTGATGAATTAGGAAAGATAAATGTGAGTGTGTCAAATCATATGTCAACAATTGATAATGATGTAATTACGAAACTGGATAGTAAATTTGGAGGCAATGTGAATAAACCAAATGCCCCTAAAGTATATCCAAAAGCTGCTGAACGAAAAGAAACGCCAAAAGCTGCACAATCTGCTAGCGGCAACCGTCCAGCACAAGGCTCAACAGGCGGCAACCGTCCGTCACAAGGCTCTACAGGTGGCAACCGTCCAGCACAAAGCTCAACAGGCGGCAACCGTCCGTCACAAGGCTCAACAGGCGGCAACCGTCCGTCACAAGGTTCAACAGGTGGCAACCGTCCAGCACAAGGTTCAACAGGTGGCAACCGTCCAGCACAAGGCTCGACAGGTGGCAACCGTCCAGCACAAGGCTCGACAGGTGGCAACCGTCCAGCACAAGGCTCGACAGGTGGCAACCGTCCAGCACAAGGCTCAACAGGTGGCAACCGTCCGGCGCAAGGTTCGACAGGTGGCAACCGTCCGGCGCAAGGTGCACCAGGTGGCCAAAACCGTCCAAGTTCTGGCGGACCAAGCCGACCGGCAGGCGGAGCACCAAACCGCTCAGGTGGAGGTCGTGGTGGACGTCCACCAGCACGTGGGATAAACCAAGGGCGCAGAAGATATCGTCCGGCCAACCCGATTCCGAAGGTAGAGAAACCATTACCGGAAAAAATTACTTACTATGAGTCGCTTTCAGTAGCAGAACTTGCGAATAAACTAGGTCGTGAGCCATCCGCTATTATTAAAAAACTATTCATGCTTGGTATTATGGCTACAATCAACCAAGAACTAGACAAAGATGCGATTGAACTTATCTGCGCAGACTACGAAGTTGAAGTAGAAGAAGAAATTCGTATTGATGTAACTGATCTTGAAACATATTTTGAAGAACATGAAGAAGTTGCGACTGAACTAATTGAACGTCCACCAGTTGTAACAATCATGGGTCACGTAGACCATGGTAAAACAACACTTCTGGATTCGATTCGACATACAAAAGTTACGCAAGGCGAAGCGGGTGGAATTACTCAACATATTGGTGCATACCAAATTGAAGAGAATGGCAAGAAAATAACTTTCCTTGACACACCAGGTCACGCAGCATTTACGACAATGCGTGCACGTGGAGCAAAAGTTACTGATATTACAATTCTAGTTGTTGCAGCGGATGATGGTGTTATGCCACAAACGATTGAAGCCATCAACCATGCAAAAGCGGCTGATGTTCCGATTATCGTTGCAGTAAATAAAATGGATAAACCTTCTGCAAATCCCGATCGTGTTATGCAAGAATTGACAGATCAGGGTCTTGTAGCTGAAGCTTGGGGCGGCGATGCAATATTCGTACCAATTTCGGCGTTGAAAGGTGAAGGGATTGACCAGTTGATAGAAATGGTCCTTCTCGTTGCTGAAGTTGCTGAACTCAAAGCGGATCCAAAAATCCGTGCACGCGGAAGTGTTATTGAAGCATCTCTTGACAAAGGACGCGGAGCCGTTGCAACGCTTCTTGTACAAGACGGAACACTTCATATTGGAGACCCAATTGTTGTAGGTAACACATACGGTCGTGTTCGCGCAATGGTGAGTGATATCGGCCGCCGTGTGAAAGAAGCAGGACCATCTACACCAATCGAAATTACTGGGCTAAGCGACGTACCACAAGCCGGAGATCGTTTTGTTGTCTTTGAAGATGAAAAAACAGCACGTCAAATCGGAGAAACAAGAGCCGGTGAAGCGCTGCAAGATCAACGTGTTGAGAAAACGCGTGTCACGCTCGATAACCTGTTCGATCATATGAAACAGGGTGAAATTAAAGAATTGAACTTAATCGTTAAAGCGGACGTACAAGGTACGGTTGAAGCGATGGCCTCTTCACTTATGAAAATTGAAGTCGAAGGTGTTAACGTGAAAATTATCCATACAGGTGCCGGCGCGATTAATGAATCTGATATATCTCTTGCTGCTGCTTCGAATGCTATCGTTATCGGATTTAACGTTCGTCCTGACGTCAATGCGAAACGTGCGGCGGACGAAGAAGGCGTAGACATTCGACAACACCGTGTTATCTATAAAGTAATTGAAGAAATAGAATTGGCAATGAAGGGTATGCTAGACCCTGAATACGAAGAAAAAGTTATCGGACAAATTGAAGTGCGCGAAACAATTAAAGTGTCTAAAATCGGTACGATTGCGGGAAGCTATGTAACGAGTGGTAAAATTACTCGTGATTCAAGCGTTCGTATTGTTCGCGACAACATCGTCATTTTCGAAGGTGAAATTGATACTTTGAAACGCTTTAAAGATGATGCAAAAGAAGTGGCAAAAGGATACGAATGTGGTATTACAATCAAGAACTTTGATGATATACATGTTGGTGATGTCATTGAAGCATTCATTATGGAAGAAATTAAACGAGTATGATTGTCTATGCGGAATGTTCATTCTTCATTCCGATGGCTGCTTCTCTAAAAGACAAGCGGTCAGTTTTGAAACGGATGACAGACAGAGTGAAAAATGCTTATAATGTCTCCATTGCAGAAATAGATCATCAAGATTTGTGGCAACGTACAACAATCGCTCTAGTTGCCGTGGCTTCATCAAAAGATGCAGCTGAGCGTGAAGTTAGACGAGCGATACGGTTCCTGGAGTCAAATCCGGACTGGGAATTATCCAACTTGACGCTTGACCATTATTAATACAGGATTGGGGTGACCGCCCATGTCAATGCGTGCTAATCGCGTTGCAGAACAAATGAAAAAAGAACTTGGTGGAATCATCGGCCAAAAATTGAAAGATCCACGGATCGGTTTTGTTACAGTAACCGATGTCGAGGTGACCGGAGATCTTCAACATGCGACTATTTACATTTCAGTTCTAGGACATGAAAAGGAAAAAGAAGATACGTTGAAAGGGCTCAATCAGGCGAAAGGATTTATTCGCACTGAAATCGGCCAACGTATCAGACTTCGCATTACACCTGAGATTAAATTCGAATTCGATAGTTCCGTAGCCTACGGAACTCGGATTGAATCACTTCTTAAACAGGTGAAGAACGAGGACAATCAATAAGAAATGAGTAGGAAGTCGGTGTCCCTAAGGACTTTCCGACTTCCTATTTTTACATATTGAATGTAACTTCTAAGGTGGCGACATGAATGAATGGAATACTTCCTTTATGGAAAGAAAAAGGGATGACTTCGCATGACTGTGTATTCAAATTGCGAAAAATTCTTGGTACTAAAAAAGTGGGACATACGGGTACACTGGATCCGAGCGTAGAAGGTGTATTACCGATTTGTATCGGGCAAGCGACAAAAGTAGCTGAATACGTAACGGACTCTGGGAAGGAATATGTGGCACTTGTTTCCATAGGGACTTCAACGGAAACGGAAGATGCGGATGGAGCGATTGTAGCTTCAGACTTATCGCCAAAACATATTACAAGGGCCGAAATTGAAGCAGTTCTCACAAAATTAACAGGCGAAATTACTCAAATTCCACCCATGTACTCCGCTGTGAAAGTGAACGGCCGCAAACTCTACGAATATGCACGAAAAGGAATAGAGGTTGAAAGGCCAGAGCGAAAAGTTCTTATACATGAAATCGAATTGTTAGACCCTGTAGAATGGTACGCAGGAGAATCGATTTCATTCCGTATTAGGGTCGCATGCGGGAAAGGAACATACATCCGAACACTTGCGGTACAAATTGGCGAGCTATTGGGCTTTCCTGCACATATGGCAGCCCTCGTCCGTACATCTTCAGGGACGTATGTGCAGGACGATTGTCGTACGTTGGATGAAGTCAGGTCACTTCAGGAAGAAGGACAAATTTCCACGATACTTCGCCCGCTGGAAGATGCACTGAGCGATTTCGTTGCCATTGAAGTCACTAAAGAGCTTCTCGAAAAAGTAGAAAATGGACAAGTGCTGCCTGAGCATCCACTGCTTGAAAGTGAAGAGGCAATCGTATTTATGAATGAAGGTAAGGCACTCGCAATTTACAGGAAGCATCCTACCAAGCTTGGTCTTATGAAGCCTGAAAAAATGTTTCCATTGAACAGGTAAGGGGAGCGATTACAATGGACATTTACAAATTACATTATCCAGGAACAATAATGGTTGATAACGACTCGCATTATTCCCTTGCAATCGGTTTCTTTGACGGCTTGCATAAAGGTCATCAGACAGTGATCAACGAAGCGAAGAGAAAGGCTGAAGAACTTGGCATCCGTTCGGCAGTTATGACATTTGATCCACACCCCTCTCATCTATTTGGTGATGGTGAGAATAAGGTAGGTTATATCACGCAGCATCAGGAAAAAGTTCGGCTGCTTAGTGCTATGGGGATTGATGCTTTGTTCATCGTAACGTTTGACTGGGCGCTTGCCTCGCTTTCGCCTAAGCAATTTGTTGATATTTTCTTGAAGGAACTCAATGTTTTGCATGTCACTGCAGGATTTGACTTTACATTTGGTTCAAAGGGTGTAGGTACGATGGAACAAATGGCTGCATTGGCAGACGAAGCATTCGGTACAACGGTTATTAATAAAGTGACGGATAACGAGGAAAAGATTTCATCAACACGAATTCGGAAGCTTTTGTCTGAAGGTAATGTTGAAGAGACGAAATTGCTTCTAGGTAGACCTTTTCGGACTATGGGCATAGTCGTTGATGGTGAGAAGAGGGGAAGACTCCTTGGATTTCCAACAGCCAACGTCATGCCTGAGAGTAGTACAGTGTTACCTGCAAATGGTGTCTATGCAGTGTGGTTTATTGTGGAAGGAAAAACTTATAAGGGAGTGTGCAATGTCGGCGTTAAACCGACGTTCCATGATCCGAGCGGTAGGCCCGCTGTCATCGAGGTGCATGTACTCGATTTTACCGGAGATCTTTATGGCAAAGAAGCATCTGTAGACTGGATTGGGCATATCCGCAACGAGCAAAAATTCGGTTCTATCGATCTGCTAGTTGAACAAATTGCCAAAGATAAAATTAGCGCACAAGACATTCTAGAAGCGCATCAATGATGGTTGCATTTCAAAAATAGGCATGGTACTATAAATACGTGCCAATGTGCACAAACCATTCCTTGGCATCGCGAATCACCAACGCTTGCTCGGGAACCGGGGATATCTTACTATTGGAGGTGAAGAAGATGGCTATAACACAAGAGCGTAAAAATGAATTGATCAGTGAATACAAAATTCATGAAACTGATACTGGGTCAGCAGATGTCCAGATCGCAGTACTTACAGAAGAGATCAATAACCTGACAGAACATTTCCGTCTTCATAAGAAAGACAACCACTCACGTCGTGGTCTTTACAAAATGATCGGAACTCGTAAAAGACTTTTGAGATACCTACGAGACAATGAAGTTCAGCGTTACCGTGATCTTATTGCTAAACTCGGCCTTCGCCGTTAATAAGATGACTATCGAAAGTGGGCCTTGTGCCCGCTTTTTTTTGTGTTTTTTAAAGTGTTTGGTGTCAGTAACTGGCACAATGTGTTTCGACCTGTTCAAATCTCCACAAAAAATCAAAACTTCATTAATTACCTTGTTCTATATTAGAAACGACAATAAAGTGGTATACTATACAAATGTGCCATGACGACGGTTAATGATGATAAAAACTTGTGTTCACTGAGCGCTATCACTTACACTACTATTAATACATACACGTAAACAGTTCAGGCTGAGATGTGGAGAGGGGTTCAATTATGACCGAAAAAAAAGTATACACACTTGATTGGGCAGGACGACCGTTAACAATTGAAACGGGACAACTTGCAAAACAGGCGAATGGAGCAGTACTCGTACGCTACGGAGAAACAACAGTACTTTCAACTGCAACATCTTCTAAAAATTCACGGGGGTTAGATTTCTTCCCGCTTACAGTGAATTACGAGGAGCGTATGTATGCGGTTGGGAAAATCCCCGGTGGCTTCCTTAAGCGCGAAGGACGTCCATCTGATAAGGCTGTTTTAACAAGCCGTCTGATTGACCGTCCAATACGTCCTTTATTCGCAGATGGATTCCGTAATGATGTACAAGTCATCTCAATGGTTATGTCAGTTGATCAAGACTGTTCATCTGAAATGGCAGCAATGCTCGGTTCTTCACTTGCATTGTCGATTTCTGACATTCCTTTTGAAGGACCGATTGCTGGTATTCAAATTGGACTAATCGACGGAAAATTCATCGTCAATCCAACACCGGCACAATTGGAAAAAAGTGAGCTTGACCTTGTTGTCGCTGGTACGAAAGATGCTATCAACATGGTTGAAGCAGGCGCACAAGAAGTCGCTGAAGACATCATTCTTGAAGCCATCATGTTTGGTCATGGTGAAATCATTAAACTGATTGAGTTCCAGGAAAAAATTATTGCTGAAGTTGGCAAAGCAAAAACAGATGTTGCACTATTCACATTGGACGAAACAATTATGTCTGATATTAAAAATAGCTGCGAAACCGATCTTGTTAATGCAATCCAGACAGTTGAGAAGCATGCACGCGAAGATGCTATCAATGCTGTGAAAAACGAAGTCATTGAACGCTACAAAGAAAACGAAGCGGACGATGCGACAATGAAACAAGTAAAAGGCGTATTAGAGCACATCGTTAAAGAAGAAGTGCGTCGTCTTATTACAGATGATAAGATCCGTCCTGATGGCCGTGGTCTCGATGAAATTCGTCCACTTGCATCAGAAGTAGGCATTTTGCCACGTACACACGGTTCTGGTCTCTTTACGCGCGGCCAAACGCAAGCGCTTAGTGTTTGTACACTAGGAGCACTTGGGGAAGTACAAATCATTGATGGCCTCGGCCTGGAAGAGACAAAACGTTTTATGCACCATTATAACTTCCCGAATTTCAGTGTCGGTGAAACAGGTCCAATTCGTGGACCAGGTCGTCGTGAAATCGGACACGGTGCACTTGGAGAACGCGCACTTTCAGCAGTTCTCCCGAATGATACTGACTTCCCATACACAATCCGTCTTGTAGCAGAAGTGCTCGAGTCAAACGGTTCTTCTTCACAAGCATCCATTTGTGCTTCAACAATGGCGATGCTCGATGCAGGGGTACCACTTAAAGCACCGGTTGCGGGTATCGCAATGGGACTTGTGAAAAAAGGGGATAACTACTCTGTCCTGTCTGATATCCAAGGGATGGAAGATCATCTCGGCGATATGGACTTTAAAGTAGCAGGAACTGAAAAAGGAATTACTGCACTTCAAATGGATATTAAAATCGAAGGTCTATCTAGAGAAATCTTGCAAGAAGCATTGACACAAGCAAAAATAGGGCGCTTGGTAATATTGAATCATATGATTACAGCAATTTCAGGACCACGTGAAGAGCTTTCGCAATACGCACCTAAAATTATTGTCATCAAAATCAACCCAGATAAGATTCGTGACGTAATTGGACCAGGCGGGAAAGTTATCAATAAAATTATCGAAGAGACAAATGTCAAAATCGATACGGAACAAGATGGTACGATTTACATTTCTTCTCCAAATAATGACATGAATACAAAAGCGAAAGCAATGATTGAAAATATTGTTCGCGAAGCAAAAGTCGGCGAATATTATATGGCGAAAGTGAAACGAGTTGAAAAATTCGGTGCATTCCTCGAACTCTTCCCTGGGAAAGATGGACTGCTTCATATTTCGGAAATTGCAGAAGAACGCACAAAAGCGGTTGAAGACGTTCTAAAACTGAATGATGAAATGTTTGTTAAAGTAATTGAAATTGATAACCAAGGACGAGTTAACTTGTCTAGAAAAGTTGTTATACTTGAAGAAAAAGAAGCAGCAGAAAAAGCGAATAACTGAATCGAATTACAATTACAGATTGAAAAGCCCCTCTTCAAGTGAAGATGGAGGCTTTTTGTTCTTTCATTAATTATACTAGGAACAGCTATAATAGAATTAAGTTTAAAAGGGGGAATCAGAGAAATGATAAAAACACATCTATGCCAGAATGGCGTTAGAATCATCCATGAAACGATGCCTCATGTACGCTCGGTAGCACTCGGTATATGGGTCGGCACGGGTTCAAGGGATGAAATGGAATCAGAAGCAGGGATTGCCCATTTCATTGAACATATGCTCTTTAAAGGAACGGCAACAAGAAGCGCACGGATGATCGCAGAGGAATTTGACCGTATCGGTGGTGACGTCAATGCATTCACATCCAAAGAAATGACGTGCTATTATACGACAGTGCTTGGACACCAGGCACCACGCGCACTTTCCATTTTGACGGATATGTTTTTCAACTCGAAGTTTGATGAAGTGGAAATAGAAAAAGAGAAATCGATTGTCCTTGATGAAATCGCGGCAGTTGAAGACGCACCTGATGATGATGTGGACGAAAGACTTTGGGCAACCATGTATCCAGAACAGCCAATCGGCAAACCGGTTCTCGGCAATGAAGAAACAATCAACAAATTTAACCGTGAAATGATAGAAGAATTTATGGAGAACAATTATACGCCCGAACGGATTGTTATTTCTCTTGCAGGAAACTATGATGAACGACTAATCAGGCTCATTGAAGTCCAATTTGGTTCATTCAAACGGACTGAAAAGGTTGAAGAACAGGCTTTTTCTACGATTCCAACATTTCATGAAGGTCTTTCGCTTAAAGCTAAAGATATTGAACAAGCACATATCTGTCTAGGCTTTCCAGGTCTTCCTGTAGATGATAAACGGATTCATGAATTAGTAGTTCTAGACAGTATAATTGGTGGCTCGATGTCCTCGCGCCTATTCCAGGAAGTCCGTGAAGAGCGTGGCCTGGCTTACTCAATCCATTCCTATTTCTCGGCCTATCGAAATGCTGGAACTTTCATGATTTACGGCGGGACATCACCCGAAAACCTAAAGATATTATCCGAGACAATCGATGAAGTTATCCATTCAGTTTTGAATGAAGGCATTACTGAAAAAGAATTATATAATGCGAAAGAGCAGCTAAAAGGTGGATTCCTTCTAGGGTTAGAAAGTTCAGAAGCTAGGATGCATCGCAATGGTAAAAATGAGCTTATTTTGCAAGAACATAAAACAGCCGATGAAGTCGTTTCCCTGATTGACAAAGTCGAATTGAATCAGGTTTATAGAATGGCAAATGATATTTTTACAGGAAAGCGAGCAACTTCAATAATTGCACCAAAAGACATTATAAAAGAATATGAAAAATGATTTTCGTGTCAGTCAGTTTTTCCTTGTTCAACTCATATGATGAATGGAGATGAAAGAAAGGGGAATTGACGATGCTACTATCAGAACTTGCTCAAAAGGAGCTTATTCAAGTTGAGGACGGTGTTCGCTATGGTTTTTTGGCGGATACCGACCTTATTTTTAATGGGAAAACAGGTGATATTATCGGATTTGAAATAAAGAAGAAATTCGGTCGTTTTTCATTCAAAAACCGTCAAGAAACTTCCGATGAATTCATACCTTGGCATGAGATTGTCTTAATTGGAGAACACCGCATTCTGTTTGGAAAAACGCATAGTATGGAAATGTTGGATAGCGATGACAGAGAATAAGTGGCTTTTTATAGGGACAGATAATAGATTAGGAGCTTGTAGTCGAATATGGTCTGAGAAAGGATTCATCAGTCACCATAGTGCGACTGATGTATTATCTGAAAAACTTCGTGAACAGATTGAAGAACTTAAACCGCAGCATATCGTTTTTCCGATTTTACAAATGGGTGGGTCGCTACCACCCGCATTGCTAGGAAAAGATACAGAACTGTATACAGGAAGGGCATCAGATGAATGGCTGATGCCCTTCAAAGAGGCTGGACTTAAAATCCATACCTATCTTAAGGAAGAACAGTTCATCTGGCAAAATGCACTACTCACTGCGGAGGGGTTCATCCACGACTATTATTCACGCACAGGCAGATGCATTTCCGGTAGATCTTTCAGCGTAGCGGGTTTTGGTAAAGTTGGAAAGGCGACTGCGCATGCACTGGCATCCCTAGGAGCCCATATTACCGTTGTCGCTAGGTCCGATGAACAACTGGGGGAAGCATCCATTCATGGATATAAGACCGAACGTTTAACGAGTAAGTGGTCAATGCTAGAGGGTACGCTCATTAATACGATTCCCGCAAAATGGTTGGAGCTTTCAGAAGCCCCGGGTATGCATATTTTCGACCTCGCATCAGCCCCGGGTTGCCTAAAGGAACGGCTTTCGTCTGAATACTATACAGTACTCCTAGGATTACCGGGAAAACATTTTCCTGTTGACGCCGCAGCCGCATTAGCGGATGCGCTAGAGAGGATCTATAGAAGATGAAAGGGGAACTCCATGTTAAAGGGAAAAAGAGTAGGACTGGGCATTACAGCTTCACATTGTACGTATGAAGAAATCATTCCGGTTATCGATTCACTAAAAGACGCTGGAGCGACCGTTATACCAGTTATCACTCACTCAGTTTTAACCGCTGCAACGCGCTTCGGAACAGGGGAAGAATGGATTGCACGTATCGAAGGGGCGACGGGAGAAAAAGTAATTTCTACCATTGTTGGAGCAGAACCATTCGGTCCAAGTACCCCTGTCGATTGCATGATTATCGCACCGATGACAGGAAATTCAATGAGTAGATTTGCGAATGCTGCCACGGATTCGCCTGTATTGATGGCGGCAAAAGCTACGTTGCGCAATGATAGTCCAGTACTCATTGGAATTTCAACGAACGATGCACTCGGTTTAAATGCGATGAACCTCATGAAGCTGGTAAATATGAAAAATGTATTTTTTATTCCGTTCGGACAGGACGATCCAATCAAAAAACCGAATTCACTTATCTCTGATTTTACACTTATGGTACCCGCAACTGTTGCAGCCCTCGAAAAAAGACAACTCCAACCATTATTGATTATTCATAAAAAAATATAAAAATACAGGGCAGAATATTCTTTTATATGATATAATTCCTCCAATGAACTGCTAACGATGTTAAGGACTAAAGTATTTCCATTAAATATGCTACATAATGTAGCGATGAGGAAATAAGACTTATTTATACACGTCCTGGTTATTTATACATCTGTATAAGCTGAAAGGGAGATAGAGATGAAAAAAGTGAATGTAGCAATAGTAGGCGCGACGGGGGCAGTTGGTACAAAAATACTTGAAAAGTTACTGGAACGTGATTATCCTGTACAAACAATTAAACTATTAGCTTCGAAGCGATCTGCGGGAAAAGAAATTACTGCAGGTGGCCTTAAATATATCGTTGAAGAAACAGTACCGGAATCATTCGAAGGCATTGATATCGCTTTTTTCAGTGCAGGAGGATCGATTTCAGAAAAATTTGCACCTGAAGCAGTGAAAAGAGGCGCGGTCGTTATAGATAATACGAGCGCATTCCGAATGAAAGACCAAATTCCTCTAGTAGTGCCAGAAGTGAACGCGAATGCTTTAAATGACCATAACGGAATCATTGCGAATCCAAACTGTTCAACGATTCAGATGGTAACTGCGCTACAGCCAATCCGTGAAAAGTTCGGTATGAACAGAATCATTGTTTCGACATATCAGGCGGTTTCAGGTGCAGGATCCGAAGCGATTGATGAATTGGAAAATCAAAGCCAGCAGTTTGAAAAACGTTCAGAGATTGAAGCAGCTGTCTTACCATCTGCATCAGCGGAACGTCACTATCCAATTGCTTTTAATGCAATTCCACAGATTGATTCATTCGATCCGTCAGGCTATACACTTGAAGAATTAAAAATGATGAATGAAACGAAAAAAATATTTGGTGATCAAGAAATTTCTGTTTCAGCGACATGCGTTCGTTTGCCTGTCGTCACGGGGCATTCCGAATCCGTTTATATTGAAATCGGTTCAGAAAATGTATCCGTGAAAGAACTTCATACTTTACTGGAAAATGCGCCAGGCGTTGTTGTCCAAGATGATCCTTCCAAACAACTGTATCCAATGCCATTATTCGCAGAAGGAAAAGACGAAGTATTTGTTGGCCGTATACGGAAAGATCCAAATCATCCAGCAGGATTCCACCTGTGGATTGTATCGGACAATCTTCTAAAAGGGGCAGCATTGAATTCAGTACAAATCGCAGAAGCTTTGATTAAATAACAAATCTCAGTAAAGGGTTGATCATAAATGGAACTTGGACAGATTGCTACAGCGATGGTCACTTCTTTTTCATCTACAGGTGAAGTCGATTACGATAGAGCAGCTAAACTGATAGAGCATTTGATTGCAAATGGAACAGATACACTGGTCGTCAATGGTACAACGGGTGAGTCGCCAACCGTTACGACTGTAGAAAAGGAAGCTATGCTGGCTT
This sequence comes from Sporosarcina sp. Y838, assembly GCF_056786515.1. NCBI lineage: Bacteria > Bacillati > Bacillota > Bacilli > Caryophanales > Caryophanaceae > Sporosarcina > Sporosarcina sp. Y838. Next base: position 479,480 of record NZ_JBXCJD010000001.1, read on the forward strand.
TTACAATTGAACAAGTAAATAAAAGAATACCGGTAATTGCGGGAACTGGAACGAATAGTACTGCTGAATCCATACTGCTGACAAAGCAGGCCGAAAAACTTGGGGCGGATGGTATTATGCTTGTCACGCCTTACTACAACAAGCCCAATCAAAAAGGGATGTACGCACACTTTTCAACAATTGCAGGCGAAACAGAACTGCCTGTACTGCTCTACAATATTCCGGGACGTTCCGTCGTGAATATGCTTCCGGAGACTGTTATTGAACTGTCAAAAGTGAAGAATATCCGCGCAATAAAAGAAGCAAGCGGTAGTCTTGAGCAAATGTCAGCAATCATTTCGGGAACGGACGATGGGTTCTCAGTTTATAGCGGTGACGATGCACTCACACTTCCGCTTCTTGCAATCGGCGGAAAAGGGGTCGTATCGGTAGCGGCACATGTCGTCGGAAACGAAATGCAACAGATGGTTAATGCGTTTAAACAGGGTAGAACAGAACAAGCAGGAGCAATGCACAGGGCTTTGGTTCCATTATTCCGCGCACTGTTTTCCGATCCGAATCCAGTACCTCTGAAATATGCATTGAAGAAAATTGGTGTTGAAACCGGAGGGGTAAGACTCCCGTTAGTTCCTTTTGAAGAAGTAGATATCCAATTTGATAAAGTATGGGATAACTATAAAAAGCAGTCTCATATATTTAATTAATCAAAGCCGGTAGCGAATACCGGCTTTTTTTGTTTGTACAGATTGCTACTCTCCCGTATAATGAAAATTAGTCGTTATGGACGGGAATTATTAATAGGAGGAAACAAAGTGACAAAACCAAAAAATGAAGTAATTAGAGTCATCCCACTCGGTGGAGTTGGGGAAATCGGGAAAGCGATGTACGTGGTCGAAGTCGATGAAGAACTATTTATCGTTGATGCTGGGCTTATGTTCCCTGAGGGAGAAATGCTTGGAATTGACATCGTCATTCCAGATATAAGTTATATTGTAGAAAACAAAGAACGTGTGAAAGGAATCTTCCTAACGCACGGCCATGAAGATGCAATCGGCTCAATTTCGTACTTGTTGCAAAAAGTACAAGCACCTGTCTATGGATCTAAATTGACAATTGCGCTTGCAAAAGAACATCTGAAAGCGATGCCAGCACCTTCCAACGTCAAGTTTTTTGAAGTTACAAACAAAAGTCGCATGAATTTCAAATGTACGCATGTTACATTCTTTAATACGACTCATAGTATTCCAGATTCGCTTGGAATCGTTTTCCACACGAGTGAGGGAGCAATTGTCCATACAGGAGAATTTAAATTTGATCAGTCCGCTAAAGGCAAGTACCGTCCAGATATTGCAAAGATGGCCTTACTTGGTGAGGAAGGTGTTTTCATCCTCATGTCAGATTCTTCCGAAGCGGAGCGCCCGGGTTATACAACTTCCGAGTCCGTTATCGAAAAAAGCCTATCTAAAACGTTCCACGGAGCTGAAGGCCGTATTCTTGTCGCGCTTTATGCGTCAAACTTCATCCGGATTCAACAAGTTTTCGACACGGCATTTGAAACAGGTAAAAAAGTGGCAGTCGTCGGAAAAAGCTTGGAGAGTTATTTCGAAGTCGGCATGAAACTTGGTTATTTAACAATTGAGGATGATATCGTCATTCCAGTTAAGGAAATTGAAAAGTATGATGATGACCGTGTCGTAGTGATCGTGACAGGAAACCAAGGCGAGCCGCTTGAAGCGCTTGAAAAAATTGTCCGTAAACAGCATAGAGACGTTCGCATCAAAGAATCGGATACTATTCTAATCACATTCACACCATCTCCAGGAATGGAAGTATCCATGTTCCAGACTATGAATGACCTTGCGAAAGCAGGTGCAAATGTACTCACTTCAAGTAAGAATGTTCACGTTTCGGGGCATGGTAGCTCGGAAGACTTGAAACTGATGTTGAACTTGATGCAACCGAAGTACTTCATTCCAATTCAGGGTGAATACCGGATGCTAATCGCTCACTCTAAACTGGCTCAGGAAACAGGACTTCAAAAGGCGCAAATATTTATTGCAGACAAAGGCGATATCGTCGAATATAAAAATGATAAAATGCGCATGAGTGGACGTGTACAAGCGGGGAATATTTTGATTGATGGAATCGGTGTTGGAGACGTTGGAAATATTGTTCTAAGGGACCGTAAATTACTATCACAAGACGGGATCTTCACCGTGGTCGTTACATTGAATCGCAAACAGAAACGCATTGCTTCAGGACCAGAAATTGTTTCTCGCGGATTTGTTTATGTGCGTGAATCCGAAGAGCTTTTTGATGAGTCAGTAAAACTCGTTAGAAAAATTGTAGAGAAGTATGTGAATAAAGAGACGTTTGAATGGACAAACATTAAGCAAGAGATACGCGATACACTAAGCTCTTATCTGTATCAACAGACCAAGAGAAGACCGATGATTATTCCTATCATCATGGAATACTGATTCAAGAAAATTGAATCGATAAAAACGCTTCGAAGGGTTTCCTTGCCGTCTGACCGGCGGGAAACCCTTTTTTGTAAAAAGGAGGAAGCGGAAGCAAATGGCGAAAAAGAAGGCGAACAATAAAAAGAAATCCAATGCACGGAAAAAAAAGACCACTGAATCGCAACCGTTATTATATGAAGTGATGGGCATCGCAATGATTGGACTAGCAATCATCATCATATTTGAATTCGGAGTTGCCGGAAGAGGCTTGTCCTCATTATCAAGATTCATCTTTGGGAATTGGCATGTCGCGATTCCGCTTTTACTCATTATTCAGGCACTCATGTTTATGATTAAGCAGAAAATGGGCGGCTGGAAAAATCGAATTGTCGCAGGTAGCCTTTTCATACTCGCAAGTCTGATTCTCTTTAGCCATGTCCATTTGTTCAAAGAATTGTATGAAAGTCGTGTCCTTATGACTGATTCAGTACTAAGGGAAACATGGAAAGTGCTTATTACGAATGATGGTATTACGTCAAGGAGTGGAGCACTTGGCGGCGGAATGGCAGGCGCATTTCTTTTCACAATGTTTTTTTCCTTGTTCGATTCAGCTGGAGCAACGGTCGCTGGAGTCTTGTTGTTTATCATTGGTCTCATACTCATAACTGGGAAAGCGCTCGTTCCCTATCTTGCTGAACGTTTGCCTAAGCTTGCCGGAAATATGAAAGGTACATTTACAAGAAAAGCGCAGGCAGTCGAAAAAGACCGGACTGCACCAAGAACGACCCGCTCAAAATCGAAGAGAACTGAACTTGCTGATGAACCGCCGCAAATAGACATACCGAGTTCCCAAGCGGAAATTGAGGAAGTTGTATCACAACCAATTATTTCGGCATTCAGTGAACGAATTGACAAAGCACCCAGCGATGAGCAGGCAGCAGTCGTTGAAGAAGAAAAAGAAATCACTGGTGAAATTAGTACTTATATAAAAGGTGTCACAGGAGAAGAAGAGAACGAGTCGTATATATTGCCTCCAGTAAATTTACTGAGACAGACGCCACTGGTTGATCAATCTGAAGAATACAACTCCATTCAAGCGAATGCACAAAAGCTTGAAAAAACGTTCCTTAGCTTCGGGGTTAAAGCAAAAGTTACCGAAGTACATCTTGGACCAGCTGTCACGAAGTATGAAGTGTTGCCGGACACAGGTGTTAAAGTAAGCCGTATCGTAAGCCTTGCAGATGATATCGCACTGGCACTGGCAGCAAGTGGTATCCGAATTGAAGCGCCGATACCAGGGAAATCTGCAATTGGAATTGAAGTACCAAACAGTTCCGTAGCTGTCGTCAGTCTTCGAGAAGTTATCGAAGCGAAAGAGAACAACCGTCCTGATTCAAAATTAATGATTTCGCTGGGACGCGATGTAACAGGGCAAGCCATGCTTGCAGAATTGAACAAGATGCCTCACGTTCTCATTGCAGGTTCAACAGGCAGTGGTAAAAGTGTTTGTATTAATGGGATAATCGTCAGTATTTTAATGCGTGCGAAACCGCATGAAGTGAAAATGATGATGATAGACCCTAAAATGGTGGAACTAAATGTCTACAATGGCGTTCCACATTTACTTGCACCCGTCGTCACAGATCCTAGAAAGGCATCTCAAGCACTAAAAAAAGTTGTATCTGAAATGGAACGAAGATACGAACTGTTTTCACATACGGGAACAAGAAATATTGAAGGGTACAACGATCATATCGAAGTATGGAATGAAGAAAATGAAGAAAAGCATCCACGCATGCCCTATATCGTAGTCATCGTAGATGAACTTGCAGACCTTATGATGGTTGCATCGAGTGATGTGGAAGATTCCATTACCCGTCTTGCACAAATGGCACGTGCAGCAGGAATCCACTTGATCATTGCGACACAGCGGCCAAGTGTAGATGTTATCACAGGGATTATTAAAGCGAACATTCCGTCACGAATCGCATTCGCAGTATCGTCATCTATCGATTCTAGAACAATTTTGGATAGTGGCGGGGCAGAAAAACTGCTCGGCAGAGGCGATATGCTTTTTCTTCCAGCGGGTGTTGCAAAACCAGTTAGAATTCAAGGCGCCTTCGTTACGGACAGTGAAGTAGAGGCCATTGTCGATTTTGTTATTGAACAACAGAAAGCGCAATATCAAGAAGAAATGATTCCGACAGAAATAGAAGAAGTGGCACCGCATGAAGAAACGGATGACTTGTATGATGATGCTGTCCAACTTGTAACAGATATGCAAACTGCTTCAGTTTCATTATTGCAACGCCGATTCAGAGTGGGTTATTCGAGAGCTGCGCGTATAGTCGATCAAATGGAAATGCGTGGCGTTGTTGGGCCACCCGAAGGTAGTAAACCACGTCAAGTTTTGATGGGGAAAGACGATACGGATATCCACTCATGAAAAAGGAATCAAAATAGGTCCAATAAAATAACCGCAAAATCCGAACTAATAATAATTTCATTCGTGTTGTTTATTTTATAAGACAAAAGTGATATAGTATGGATGATTAGTAGTTGACGTTTAACATCAGAGGTCTGACCTCGCAGGGGGAGATGTAATGATGGTAAAGACGGATCAAAGGCATCTATATGTGCAAGTGATTGAACGTCTGAAGAGAGACATCGAACTGGGTATCTTTAAAGAAAATGAGCGTTTCCCTTCTGAGTTTGAACTTGCCCGCACGCTTGGTGTAAGCCGTGCAACACTCCGCGAAGCACTTCGTGTGCTGGAAGAGGACAAAGTCATTCTCAGAAAGCACGGTGTCGGTACATTCGTAAAGCCGAAGCCGTTATTTTCATCAGGCATTGAACAATTATCCAGCGTTTCATCAATGATTCGCGATGCGGGGATGGAACCAGGAACGATTTTCATGGATGTTTCAGAATCCATTCCATGTGAAGAGAGTCAAGCGAGATTTGAGTGCGGTGAAAATGATAATCTCGTTACGATTAAAAGAGTTAGGACTGCAGATAGCGATCCAGTTGTTTTTTGTATTGATCAGGTACTTTCAAAAAATCTTCCAGCAGGAACGGAAGAACTATTGAATGAGTCTATTTTCGATGCAATAGAAAAATCTGGCGCGATCCATATCGCTCAAGCAGTGGCACACATTGAACCAATTGGGTATGATGATGAGGCATCATCCATTCTCCGATGTGGGATAGATGTACCATTACTTGTCCTCATACAGCATCATTACAGTGAGGAAGGCGAAATGGTCCTCTACTCTAAAAACTATTTTCGGGCTGATAAGTTCAGTTTTCATGTTGTTCGTAAAAGGGTATAAGACGTTCATACGTCCTACTAATAAAAAACAGGGGGGTTCCAAAATTGAGCAAACGTAAATTTGGACTAGCTTTATCAATGGTTCTTGCTGCAGGTACAATTCTTGGTGCATGCGGAACGGATAAAGAAAAAGAGGGTACGAAGTCTACAGGCGGTACGAATGAAGATACTTTTTCAATTGCAATGGTAACTGATACAGGCGGAGTGGACGACAAATCGTTCAACCAATCTGCTTGGAAAGGAATCCAAGAATACGGTGAAGAAAACAAGCTAGAAAAAGGCGATGGCGGTTTTGATTACTTAGCATCAAAAGAAGACGCTGAATACCTTCCTAACTTAAACAAACTTGTACAACGTGATTTCGACCTAATCGTAGGTGTTGGCTTCTTGTTGAAAGAGTCTATTGAAGAGGTTGCTTCACAGCGTACTGACAACAATTTCGCACTAGTAGACGAGGTTTCTGACCTTCCAAACGTAGCAAGTCTTATGTTTAAAGAGCAAGAAGGCGCATTCCTTGCAGGTGTTGCAGCTGCTCGTATGACGAAATCCGATAAAATCGGCTTTATTGGCGGTATGGAAATTCCTGTAATCGAACGTTTTGAAGCTGGATTCCTTGCGGGAGTTGCTGCAGTAAAACCTGAACTAAAAGTTGACGTTCAGTACACAGGCGACTTTGCAAAAGCGGAACTTGGTAAAGCAACGGCAAACCGTATGTACTCTTCAGGCGTAGATATTATTTTCCACGCTGCCGGCGGTTCAGGTACAGGTGTATTCTCTGAAGCAAAAGAACGTAAAAAAGCAGATCCAAATGCATATGTATGGGTAATCGGCGTTGACTCTGACCAGTATGATGAAGGTAAAGTAGGCGACGATAACATTACATTGACTTCAATGCTTAAACGTGTTGATATCGCAGTTAAAAACACTGCTGAATTAGCAGCTAAAGGTGAATTCCCAGGCGGCGAAATAACTACGTTCGGACTTGCTGACGATGGTATCGCACTTGCAGATTCACGTGGAGCAATTCCACAAGAAGTAATGGACGAAGTGGAAGAATTTACTAAGAAAATCGCAGATGGTGAAATCGAAGTTCCGGAATTCACTAAGAAATAAGTCTGAAAAGGTATCATGAAGGTCGATTCAATTCGGTCTTCATGATTTCCATTTAAATTAATAGAATAAAGGATTCCGTAAAAGGAATTTTTTCTTGTGTTAATTTAAACTTATATACGTATATGCGAGGGAGTGAACCCAGTGGAATATGTAATTGAAATGCTGAATATCCGAAAGGAATTCGGTAATTTTGTTGCGAATGATGATATTACTCTTCAACTTGAAAAAGGTGAAATACATGCTTTATTAGGAGAGAATGGTGCAGGGAAATCAACATTGATGAATGTGCTGTTTGGCCTTTATCAACCTGACGGCGGAGAAATCCGTGTACGTGGGAAAGCGACTGCAATTACAGATCCCAATGTCGCAAACAGTTTAGGAATAGGAATGGTTCACCAGCATTTCATGTTGGTTGAAAATCTCACTGTTACTGAAAATATCATTCTGGGAAATGAACCTAAAAAAATGGGCATGATTAATGTGAAAGACGCTGCGAAAAAAGTGGCTGAGATTTCAAAGCTTTACGGGCTTGATGTGGATCCATATGCAAAAATCGAGGACATATCAGTAGGTATGCAACAGCGGGTAGAAATATTAAAAACGCTTTATCGTGGGGCGGAAATCTTGATTTTCGATGAACCGACAGCCTCTCTAACACCTCAAGAAATTACTGAACTGATTTCAATTATGAAAAAGTTGATTGGTGAAGGTAAGTCGATTATCGTCATCACACACAAACTTCAAGAAATAATGGATGTGTCCAATCGGGTTACGATTATTCGTAAAGGACAGGGGATTGGTACGGTCATAACTGCCGAAACCAATCCTGAAGAGTTGGCAACACTGATGGTTGGACGTCAAGTAACATTCAAAACTGAAAAAGGACCGTCTTATCCAAAAGAGGAAGTCCTTCGCATTGAAAATCTTGTTGTTGAAGATTACCGCGGTATTCCAAAAGTGAAAGGCTTGAATCTATCTGTCCGTAAAGGCGAAATTGTAGGTATTGCAGGAATTGACGGCAATGGCCAATCGGAATTGATAGAGGCTATTACAGGTCTGCGAAAAGTGAAAAGTGGAAAAATTTTGATGGATTCAAAGGATGTCACAGGAAAAAAACCGCGTGACATAACTGAAATCGGTTTGGGCCATATTCCTCAAGACCGACACAAGCATGGTCTCGTCCTTGATTTCACTGTTGGTTATAATGCGGCATTGCAATCGTATTATAAAAAACCTTTGTCCAAAAATGGCATCATGAATTATAAACTCGTGTCTGATAAAGCGAATGACATCATAGAAACGTTTGACGTACGGACGCAAGGGGAGAATGAGTTAGTCCGTGCGTTGTCTGGAGGAAATCAGCAAAAACTTATCATTGGACGAGAAATAGTTCGTAATCCAGATTTACTAATTGCTGCACTCCCAACACGTGGGCTTGACGTCGGAGCAATTGAATTCATCCATAAAAGATTAATCGAACAGCGTGATAATGGGAAAGCCGTTCTTCTAATTTCATTTGAACTTGATGAGGTTATGAATGTTTCTGATCGGATTGCAGTTATTTATGATGGTGTAATTGTCGATACGGTTATTCCCACGGAGACAACTGAACAGCAACTAGGTCTTCTGATGGCAGGCCAATCTAAGGATCAAGCTACCTCCGAGCTGAAAGAAGGTGATGATAACCATGTCGAATAGGTTTGTAAATATACTGGTACCTATCATCTCAATTATACTGGGTCTGCTAGTAGGAGCAGTCGTGATGTGGTTTAGCGGATACGATCCGATTGCCGGGTATATCGCATTATGGAATGGTATTTTCGGAGATATGTACTCAATTGGGGAAACAATCCGTCAAATAAGCCCTTATTTACTAGCTGGTCTAGCTGTTGCTTTTGCATTCCGCACAGGACTGTTCAATATCGGTGTGGAGGGTCAACTAATTGTAGGTTGGTTTGCAGCAGCTTATGTAGGTATGGCGTTTGAATTACCTACAATCATCCACTTACCTTTTGCGCTTCTTGCGGCGGCACTCGCAGGAGCGCTCTGGGGACTGATACCGGGAATATTAAAAGCAACACTTCACGTGCACGAAGTTATCGTCACAATTATGATGAATTATATTGCACTTCATACAGTTAATGCGTTAATAAAAGCAGTTTCCGATGGTGGCTACAAGACAGAAAAAATTCATCCTACCGCATCACTTCGTTCAGAATTCTTATCCAATCTGACTGATTTTTCAACTATGCACTATGGAATTTTCGTTGCACTTGCGATGGTTGTAGTCATGTGGTTCATCTTGGAAAAAACGAAAACAGGCTTCGAGCTTAAGTCGGTCGGTTTCAATGACCATGCATCTCAGTATGCAGGGATGAACGTAAAGAAGAATATTATTCTTTCGATGGTAGTCTCTGGTGCATTTGCTGGACTTGGTGGAGCAATGGAAGCACTTGGAACGTTCGGTAATATGGTGACACGTAGTGCGTTTACAGGTATTGGATTTGACGGGATTGCCGTCGCTTTACTAGGTGCAAATACGCCGCTTGGTGTTGTTTTCGGTGCTTCATTGTTTGGATCATTAAAATATGGTGCTGGTAATATGCCGAATGAAGCAGGAGTTCCTGTTGAAATCGTTTCCATCGTTATTGCACTAATCATATTCTTTGTCGCTTCAGGTTATATCATCCGAGTTCTTCTGAGCAAGATGAAAAAGAAAAAGGAGGCAAAATGATATGAGTTTCCTAGAGATACTATATTTCATCATTCCGTTAACCATTTCATATGCCGCTCCTCTCATCTTCACTGCAATCGGAGGCGTATTTTCAGAACGTGCGGGTGTTGTTAACATTGGCCTTGAAGGTCTTATGGTTATGGGTGCTTTTATCGGTATTTTGTTCAATCTGTTTTATGCGGATACATTCGGGGCTTGGACACCGTGGATTGCTTTACTAGTCGCAATGGTTGTTTCTGCAATATTCTCTATTATGCACGCAGTCGCTTCGATTACATTCCGTGCTGACCAAGTCGTATCAGGGGTCGCTATTAACATGCTCGGAATTGCGATTGCTTTGTTCTCGGTAAAAATGATTTTCGACAAAGGACAGACGGATTTCATACAGCATAGTATTCCGCGCTTCAACGTTCCGATTTTACATGAAATTCCGTTTATCGGACCACTCTTTTTTAAAGGGATTTATGGGTCTTCGATACTCGCTATAGCACTTGCTTTCTTAGCTTGGTTCATCATTTATAAAACACCATTTGGTCTTCGTCTACGATCCGTCGGAGAACACCCAATGGCTGCCGATACAATGGGAATCAAAGTAACCAAAATTCGTTATATTGCAGTTATCATTTCAGGTGGGCTTGCGGGCATCGGTGGAGCTATCTATTCACAGACGATGACGAATGATTTCAGTCATGCAACGATTAATGGACAAGGATTCATGGCACTGGCTGCAATGATTTTTGGGAAATGGCATCCAATGGGTGCGATGGGAGCTGCATTGTTCTTCGGATTCGCACAGGCACTTGCTATCAGCTCATCTAGTATTTCATTCATGGAAAATGTACCATCCGTTTATTTATACATCTTGCCTTATGCGTTGACGATTCTCGCACTTGCAGGCTTTATCGGAAGGTCGAATGCGCCAAAAGCAAGCGGACAACCGTATATTAAAGGAAATCGATAAAAATGATACTGCCTAGATAGTCTGCTACAACAGACTTCTAGGCAGTTTTTTTGAGTAAATGACAATACTTCCGCCGGTATATTTGCATCTTTCGACTCACGGAATGTATAGTGAAGTTAGGATTCCGCATATTAACTAAAACAGAGGTGTTCATATGTTCAAAAAAGTAGTGCTACAAGAAGGCGTCACATTATATATCCGTAAGTCAGAACAATTCAAAACCGTCAACTTCTCTGTGAAGTGGAAATCGGTTCTTGATGATAAAAAATCCGCTCTTCGTGCTGTATTGGCAAATGTTTTAGAAGATTCAAATGGTCGTTACCGGACACAAACTGAATTCCGAAATGCATTAGACGAATTGTATGGAACGGTATTGTACACGGATGCAGGAAAGCGCGGGGAAACACATATTGTCTCCCTGGCTGCAGAATGTGTGAACGATGAGTATTTATCTGAAGGCGGCGTTCTTGAGGAAGTTCTTGGCCTAATTCAAACTGTCATATTTGACCCAAACGCAGTGGATGGGAAATTTGATGAAACAGTTGTCGACCGTGAAAAGAGGTCTGTCAAAGATCGGATTCGTTCGGTTTATGATGACAAGTCGCGATATGCTCAAAAACGTATGCTCGAACTGCTTCGGCCTAATAGCGCAGCGTCTTCATCTTCCTACGGAACGGATAAGGATGTGGATGCAATTACAGCTGCAGATCTTTACAAGACGTATGAAAACATGATTAATGAAGATGAAATTGATATTTACGTTGTTGGTGATATCGACGAAGACGCAATGATAGAAAAAATAAAAACAACATTCACATTCAACGCCCGAAAAGCGTATGAACGCAAAAAGGATGTAAAACAACCAGTTGTGAAATCGGATGAAGTTAAACATGTGCAGGAAAAACAGGAAATGAAGCAAGGGAAATTACACCTTGGATTCAGTACACCTGTGACTTTCCATCATCCTGACTATGCGAAAATGCAAATGACAAATGGTGTTTTCGGTGGTTTTTCTCATAGTAAGTTATTCGTAAATGTTCGTGAAAAAGAAAGCATGGCATATTATGCTTCCAGTTCGTATTCTTCGCAATATGGTCTTCTCTATGTGACTGCAGGAATCGATGCTGAACTTGAAGAGAAAGCCGTAAACCTCATCAAGGAACAACTTAAGGTACTACAAGCCGGAGATATTACAGACCTTGAAATCGAACAGACGAAGGCGTTGCTCGCTAACGGTATTAAGAGTGCATTCGATTCAGCAAGAGGGCAGATTGAAGTGTTTGATCAATACAAAGAACTTGATGAACATTTCACAGCGCAAACAATTATATCCGGTTGGGAATCCGTAACAAAAGAGGATATTAAAAAGATGGCTTCTGAAATTACGTTAGAAATCGTCTATCTGTTATCCGGCAAGGAGGCTAATTAATATGAAAAAAATTCAATTCGATAATTTGCAGGAAACATTATATAACGAAACGCTCGACAACGGACTGGATGTCTATATTCTACCGAAACGGGGATTCTCAAAAACATTCGTGACATTCACGACGAAATACGGTTCAATTGACCGGGCTTTCGTCCCGCGTGGTAAAACGGAAGAAGTAACTGTTCCGGATGGTATCGCTCATTTCCTCGAACACAAAATGTTTGAAAAAGAAGATGGAGATGTATTTCAGAAGTTCAGTGTCAATGGAGCTTCTGCCAATGCGTTCACTTCTTTCACGAGGACTGCGTATCTTTTTTCTTCTACAGATAAGTTATACGACAACACGGAAGTTCTCCTCGATTTTGTTCAAGAACCGTATTTTACTGAACAGACGGTCGATAAGGAAAAGGGGATTATCGCACAGGAAATTACCATGTACGACGATCAACCCGATTGGCGCCTTTATTTCGGTACAATTGAGAATCTTTTCTATGAACATCCCGTAAAAATAGACATCGCAGGTACGGTCGCGACTATTCAAGATATCACTGCTGAACATTTGTATGAATGCTATGAAACTTTTTATCATCCGTCAAATATGGTCCTGTTTATTGTCGGAGCTGTTGATCCTGCAGAGATGATGGCATTCATCAAAAAGAACCAAGACTCAAAAACATTCGATGAGCCAGCCGAAATTGAACGCCGCTTCCCAACTGAAAAGGAAACGGCAGCCATAGCGAATCGTACACTCGCAATGGATGTGTCTAAACCGAAATTCAATATGGGGATGAAATGCAACAATACGGACATCGAAGGGGAAGAGATGCTGATTCAAGAACTCTCAGCAGGCCTTGTTCTAGATATCCTATTTGGCAGATCTTCTGAATTCTTTACGGAATCATACAAAGACGGTCTTATCGATGAATCCTTCTCTTATGATTTTACAATGGAAAAAGGATTTGGATTTGCAATGGTTGGTTCGGATACCGATCAGCCAGAAGAACTTGAAGCAGCCATTCGAAAAACGGTACGTGATGCGGCAGAGGCGTGGCCAATTACTGATGTGGAACTTAATCGGATGAGAAAGAAAAAAATAGGCCAATTTATGCGTTCTTTAAATTCACCTGAATTTATCGCCAATCAATTTACACGGTACACGTTCAATAACATGAATCTATTTGACGTTGTTCCGATACTTGAAAAATTAACGCTTGAAAAATTGAAAGAAGCATTCCATACGTTTTCAGATGAAAGCGGTCATACTGTTTATTCAATTATCCCAGCCGATAAAGCACAATGACAGACAGGAAATACTGTGTCATCCTTGGTGCATCCGGTGGGATTGGCGGAGCAATCAGTCGGAATCTGGCATCTACAGGATGGTCGTTATACCTTCACTACAATGAAAATACAGCACAAGCGCTTCTTCTTCAGTCGGAACTGATTTCGGCTTATCCGGAAGCGGACTTTCAAATAGTGCAAGCAGATTTTAGTGCAATCGACGGAGCAGACCTTCTGGCCAAACAAGTTCCTCGTGCAGGTGCAGTTGTCGTATCGAACGGTCAATCCATGCTTAAATTGTTAACGGAAACAACTGTTGGAGACATGGATGCCTTATGGAAAGTTCATGTCCAAAACCCGGCAAGGCTAATCAGTCTGTTATCGCCTCAACTGCGAGCATTTGATCGATCCTATGTCGTTGTGATTGGCTCGATTTGGGGCAATACGGGGGCGGCGGGAGAAGTGATGTATTCGGCCGTAAAAGGTGCGCAACATGCATTTGTTAAAGCATATGCAAAAGAAGCGGCCTATTCAGGAGTAAGAGTGAATGCAGTTGCCCCCGGATGGATTGAAACGCGGATGAATGCTGACATTCCATTGGACGAACGACAAATGATTATCGATACGATCCCGCTAATGAGTTGCGGGACACCAGAAAATGTCGCTGACGCAGTTAATTTTCTATTGAGCGGCAAGGCGGATTATATAACGGGTGAGATTTTGAAAGTAAATGGCGGTTGGTATATTTGATTTAACTTCATTCAGCATAAGTCATCCACTTCTATAAGTGGCGAAATGAATGCGAACGAAGTCAGCAATTCAGCGGGGGATCAAACCCTTGCTGAATGGGGAGAAATTGAGTTCCATTTCTCCTTGTTAAAGCCTCCGGCGGATGTCAGAGATTTTGAAGGGAGTTAATTGAGCAAGCTCAATTCAAAATCTGGACGCAATCACGCCGAGGCGTGATTGATCTAAGGGGAGTTCGACAATCCCCTTTTTCTTTTACTCTTTTTCCTTTTCATAATGCCTAGAATCCGCTATCATAGAACTATATTGCTTTCTGTGCGTCATATAGTAGTAGATTGTTTGAAAAATGGACAAAGGGGAGTGTGTCGGATGGGTGAATGGTATCTCGAATATGAAATTCAGGTAAACCGTCCTGGTCTTCTGGGGGATATATCATCACTACTCGGAATGCTACGCGTGAACATTGTTACAATCAATGGAGTTGACGGCGGACACCGTGGTATGCTGCTGCGGACCGAAGATGATGATCAGATCGCACGATTCGCACAAATTGCCGAGACGATGGAGACCATTCAGGTGATAAAAATCCGTGAACCGAAATTGCGCGATATTCTAGCGGTCCGACACGGGCGTTATATTCAGCGTGATGCGGATGAAAGAACAACTTTCCGTTTCCTACGAAGCGATCTTGGGATTCTTGTTGACTTTATGGCGGAGATATTTAAGCAGGAAGGTCATAAGTTAATCGGGATACGTGGAATGCCACGCGTAGGAAAGACTGAATCGGTTGTCGCAGCTAGTGTCTGTGCGAACAAAAAATGGATTTTTCTATCTTCAACAATGATAAAGCAAACACTTCGGAAAAACTTGGCAGGCGATGAGTTTTCGAAGGATAATATCTTCATTCTGGATGGAATTGTTACACGCCGTGCAGATGATGAGCGTCATATGCAACTCGTCAGAGAGATGATGCGAATGCCTTCTATTAAAGTTGTAGAGCATCCGGATATGTTTGTTAAGCATTCTGAATATAGCATTGAGGACTTCGATTACATTATCGAATTGAGAACAGATCCAGAGCAAGAAATTACATATGAAATGATGGAGAAGAACCATATGATGTCGGGCAATGGGTCGACGGACGGTTCGGGTTTATTCAATTTTTGATAGGCAGGTGTTTTTGGTGACTGGATTAGGTGACCGTCTCAAGCAGGCGAGAACGGATAAAGGTTTTACGTTGGAAGATTTACAGTCAATCACGAAAATACAGAAACGGTACCTTTCCGGTATCGAAAATGAAGATTACAGCATGATGCCCGGCTCTTTTTATGTAAGGGCATTTATAAAACAATATGCAGAAGCAGTGGGTCTCGACCCGGATGAAATGCTTACTATGTATAAGGACAGTTCTCCTGCCGTATCGGCTGAAGATGAGGCAGGACAGTTACCTTCAACGACGTTAACTCGTAGAAGGGGCTTGAAAAGCAATACCCGGTTAAATGAAATTATGCCGAAAATTATCGTTGCTTTGTTTATCATCTTCATCTTGGTTGTTGTCTGGACCCTTTCCAAAGGTACATCAGATACTTCGCCTGGTGTTGATATCATAGAGACCGATCAGCCGGTAACGATGGAGAATAGCAAACCGGATCCATCTAAGGTTGAAAATGATACGACAGACGAAGATCCAGTGGAAGAAGAACCGGAACCTGAAAAACCACAACAGGCTCTAGCTTTTGAAAGCGCAAGTGGGGAAACGTTGAATTATGAACTTACTAATGCTGAAGCGTTCAAACTTGAAATTCGTTTAAACGGAGGTTCTTGGATAGGTGTTAAAGACAATACAGGTAAAGAGTGGATGACACCCGCACGCATCATGAACACTGGGGAAACGATTGAATTCGATGTGACGGCAACAGAATCCGTCCGAATTCGGGTAGGACGTCCTAAATCAACTGAAATCTATGTGAATGGCGAACTACTTGAATATGGTGTAACGCCACAGGATACTGTTCCGCAAAACATAATGATCAAATACACGAAAGAATGATAGTCATCTACTTCAGATGACTATTTTCTTTGAAAGGAAAGTGTTCTTAATGAATTTACCTAACAAAATAACAGTATCACGTGTCCTACTTATTCCAGTTTTCATGATTTTCATGCTTATCGATTTTGGCATGGGCGATATCGCAGTGGCTGGAACTGAAATGATGAAAGAACATTTAATCGGAGGACTCATTTTTATCATTGCCTCTATAACGGACTGGCTCGACGGTTATATCGCTAGAAAAAACAATCTCGTTACAAATATGGGGAAATTTCTAGATCCACTTGCAGACAAGTTACTCGTTTCAGCGGCTCTTATCATACTCGTTGAGCTTGGTATAGCACCTTCTTGGATTGTGATTATTATTATCAGCCGTGAATTTGCTGTGACAGGCTTACGACTTATCCTCGCAGGCGGCGGGGAAGTTGTAGCGGCTAACCAACTTGGTAAAATTAAAACAGTGGCACAAATTCTAGCGATTACTTCACTATTGTTGAACAATATATTTTTCGAATCGATTGGCTTTCCTTTCGGTGTAATTATGCTTTATATCGCATTGGTGTTTACAGTTTGGTCAGGTATTGACTACTTCTATAAAAACAGAAAAATTCTGTTGGAGTCAATGTAAGGAGGTGGATGGATATGAAAGCAGAAATAATTGCAATTGGTTCTGAATTGCTGTTAGGACAAATAACGAATACGAATGCCAAATTCATTTCATTGAAACTTGCCGAAATAGGCATTGACGTCCATTATCAGTCGGTCGTCGGTGATAATCCTGAGCGTTTAGATGAAGTGATTGAAATTGCAAGGAAACGAGTAGATATTTTAATTTTCTCCGGGGGACTTGGACCGACGAAAGACGACATGACAAAAGAAACAATAGTGAAGCATATTGGTACGACACTTGTCAGCGATGATGATGCGCTTCGTCATATCCAACAGTATTTTGAACGTAGCGGTCGGGTAATGACAGAGAATAATAAAAAACAGGCATTGGTCTTCAAAGGCGCTAAAGTATTGACTAACCGGAATGGCATGGCTCCGGGAATGGCGGTAGAGAAAGAGGGTATACGCTATGTTCTCCTACCAGGTCCACCACATGAAATGGAACCGATGTTTGAGCATGAGGCGATTCCATACTTGTTAGGTCTAACAGGGAAGCATGAAGTCATTACATCTAAAGTATTGAAATTTTATGGTATAGGTGAAGCGGAACTTGAGGACCGGATCCAGTCCATTTTAGAAAAACAAACAAACCCAACAATTGCACCGTTGGCAACAGCGGATGCAGTGACATTGCGTATTACTGCAAAAGCGGCAACGAACGATGCAGCGCTACAAATGATTGCTCCTGTAGAAGAGGAAATCCGTTCTCTAGTGGGCGATTTCATCTATGGGGTAAATGAAGATACATTGTCTTCCAAAGCTGCTGAACTTCTAATCCGAAACGGTTGGACATTGGCGGCAGCGGAGAGTTTGACTACTGGCCTATTCATGTCCGAACTCGCTATGGAACCAGGAATCAGTTCGTCACTAGAAGGCGGCATTGTTGTCTACAATGAAAAAACCAAAATGGAACAGCTCGGTGTTGAGCAGTCACTATTGGAGGAATATGGCGTTGTGAGTTCGGAATGTGCGGCATCTCTTGCAGAGAACGTTAAACGAAAGTTCAAGTCAGACATTGGTATTGGACTCACGGGTGCTGCTGGTCCGGATCCACATGATGGTAAGCCAGCGGGAACCGTTTGGATTGGTATCGCCTCCTCCAATGGAATTACAGAAACACACAAATTATTTTTGTCGGGTTCAAGAAACGTAAATCGTCTCCGAGCAGCAAGATTTGCAACCTATTATCTTATTAAATATCTCACGGCTAAAGAAAGTCAAAATTAAAGTTTAGCCCCTGTTCTCATTTAAAAATCCGATTTACCCCTCTATTCTCACTTGAAACTACATTTTATAAAAAAAGTCGAATAAATGTTCGCTTTTATATTGAGTATTTCTCATTAAAGGAGTATAGTAGGGGTAGTAAGAAAAACAGAACATCACCTTCAGGGAGGAAATAATTTGAGCGACCGTAAAGCGGCATTAGATATTGCGTTAAAACAAATTGAAAAGCAATTCGGTAAAGGATCCATTATGAAACTGGGTGAAAAAACAAACCTGGAACTTGAAACATCTTCGTCAGGCTCCCTTACACTGGATCTTGCACTCGGTATAGGTGGATATCCACGCGGGCGTATCATTGAAATATACGGACCTGAAAGTTCGGGTAAAACGACAGTTGCCCTTCATGCCATCGCAGAAGTGCAGGCTGCAGGAGGAACAGCGGCATTTATCGACGCTGAACATGCGCTCGATCCGCTTTATGCACAAAAATTGGGTGTTAACATCGATGAGTTGCTACTTTCTCAGCCTGACACGGGAGAGCAAGCACTTGAAATCGCTGAAGCACTCGTACGAAGTGGCGCTGTCGATATTTTTGTAGTGGACTCCGTTGCTGCACTCGTACCTAAAGCAGAAATTGAAGGGGAGATGGGTGATTCGCACATCGGATTGCAAGCCCGTCTTATGTCCCAAGCTTTACGCAAACTTTCAGGTGCTATTAATAAATCCAACACGATTGCGATATTTATTAACCAAATCCGTGAAAAAGTGGGTGTTATGTTCGGTAGCCCGGAAGTAACACCTGGGGGACGCGCATTGAAATTTTACTCTTCTGTTCGGATAGATGTACGACGTGGAGAAGCTATCAAACAAGGCAATGATATTATGGGAAATAAAACACGAATTCGCGTTGTTAAAAATAAAGTTGCACCGCCTTTCAAATTGGCGGAAGTTGATATTATGTACGGAGAAGGAATTTCAAGAGAAGGCGAAATTGTCGATCTTGGTGCAGAATCCGAAGTACTTCAAAAAAGTGGATCATGGTATTCATACGAAGGTGAACGAATGGGGCAGGGACGCGAGAACTCGAAACAGTTCTTGAAGGAAAATCCGGATATCCGTGCGGAAATCTCCCGCAAAATTCGTGAGTCATATGGACTCGATGGTGCAAAAAATGTCGTTATTGCCAATGACATAGACGAAGAAGACGAAGAGCTAGAACTACTTCTTGATAAAGAATAACAGCGTTTAATAACCGATTTGTCCTTTACTTTGGACAATCGGTTTTTTTATGCTGTGGGCATGGGAATGGGAGATTACCATTTTGAAACTGAAAATGAGAAATTCAATGGCATTATCAATTATAAAACCTGTGGTAGTTGTAAAATGCAGGAATAAAAACTGCAATTAATTCATTGAATAATGCGTTCTGAAGACCTCCGTATCCTTGACATGTCAAATTTACATAGATACAATTAGAATTGTATAATTTCATACCCTTTAAATGATTTTGGCAGTATATTGTACGTAGATATATGAGCCGACTGAAAATGAAAAGAATAGCAGGAGGAGGTGAGCTGGATGTTAGTAGAATTTATCATCTTCGCTTTGCTCGGTCTGTTCGTCGGTGCAGTTGTTACCTATATCTTTGGTAAGAAAGTGAATGATTCAAAAGTGACTGGTGCCAAGAACTCGGCAGAACAAATCGTCGAAGAGGCGAAGCGTGAGGCAGAGTCTCTTAAAAAAGAAGCACTACTAGAAGCGAAAGATGAAACTCACAAACTGAGAATTGATGCGGAATCAGAGATCCGTGAACGAAGGGCGGAACTGCAAAAGCAGGAAAGCCGTCTTTTACAACGGGAAGAAAATCATGATCGCAAGGATGAAGCTCTCAATAAAAGAGACTCAGGTCTGGAGCGTAAAGAAGAAGCGCTTACAGGAAGACAACAGCTTATAGAACAGATGGAACGCAAGGCGGAAGAATTAGTAACGGTTCAGAAAACTGAACTTGAAAAGATATCATCACTGACAAGAGATGAAGCAAGAAGGCTCATCTTAAGTGAAGTAGAAAAAGAACTTGCTACAGACATCGCTGTCATGACGAAAGAGTCTGAACAACGTGCAAAAGAGGAATCAGATAAGAAATCGCGTGAAATTCTATCTATTGCTTTACAACGATTCGCTGCAGATCATGTTGCTGAAACGACTGTATCGGTCGTTAATCTGCCGAATGATGAGATGAAAGGCCGCATCATTGGCCGTGAAGGACGAAACATTCGAACGCTCGAAACGTTGACAGGAATTGACCTGATCATCGATGATACACCGGAAGCTGTCATTTTGTCAGGATTTGATCCGGTACGTCGTGAAACTGCACGACTGGCACTTGAGAAATTAGTGGCAGATGGACGGATTCATCCGGCACGCATCGAAGAGATGGTTGATAAATCTAGACGTGAAGTGGATGAGCTCATCCGTGAAACTGGAGAGCAGACAACGTTCGATATCGGAATTCATAATTTGCATCCTGACCTTATCAAAATCATCGGAAGACTCCGTTTCCGTACAAGTTATGGTCAAAATGTTCTGAAGCACTCGACAGAAGTTGCTTATCTCGCGGGATTATTGGCAGCTGAACTTGGAGAAGATGTTACACTCGCACGACGGGCTGGACTACTCCATGACATCGGAAAAGCGATTGATCATGAAGTTGAAGGCAGTCACGTAGAAATTGGTGTAGAACTAGCAACGAAATACAAGGAACACCCTGTCGTTATAAACAGTATCGCCTCCCATCATGGGGATACAGAAGCGACATCGGTAATTGCAGTACTCGTAGCAGCAGCAGATGCATTATCAGCTGCAAGACCGGGAGCACGTAGTGAGACACTTGAAAATTATATTCGCAGACTGAAGAAGCTTGAAGAGATTTCTGAATCGTATGAGGGTGTGGAGAAATCATTTGCAATCCAGGCTGGACGCGAAGTCCGAGTGATTGTTCGTCCAGATCAGATTGATGATATTTCAGCCCATCGTCTAGCGAGAGATATTCGGAAACGAATTGAAGAAGAACTCGATTATCCAGGTCATATTAAAGTAACGGTCCTCCGTGAAACACGTGCGGTCGAATACGCAAAATAGTAAAAAAAGGGGTTTCCGTGATTTCGGTCCGGGAACTTCTTTTTTATTGGGAGAGATATTTTAAATGAAAGTATTATTCATAGGTGATATTGTCGGTTCGCTTGGTAGGGATATGATATTTGATTATTTACCGCGCTTAAAAAGAAAGTACAACCCTGATGTCATTATTGCCAATGGTGAAAATGCAGCAGCTGGAAGAGGCATTACAAAATCAATATTTGACGAGTTGTTACGCGCAGGTGTGGATGTCATAACAATGGGGAATCACACATGGGATCAGAAAGAAATATATGATTTTATAGATGATACTGATTATCTAATTCGTCCAGCAAACTTTTCAGATGAAGCACCCGGTAAAGGGATGACAACGATTTCACGTAATGGCGTTACATTGTCCATCATTAATCTACACGGACGGGTATTTTTACCTCCACACGGGGATCCATTTGAAAAGGCGGATGAACTGGTAGCAGATGCGAGAGAAATCTCCCCGCTTGTTTTCGTCGATTTTCATGCTGAAGCAACGAGTGAAAAAATAGCTATGGGTTGGCATCTTGATGGGAAAGTGTCAGTAGTTGTAGGGACGCACACGCATGTTCAGACGGCGGATGATCGCATTTTACCAGGAGGTACAGCCTATTTGACTGACGCAGGTATGACGGGCCCGTATGATGAAATACTAGGCATGAAAAAAGAGGATGTCCTCTATCGTTTCAAAACCAATTTACCAGTCCGTTTTGAAGTTCCTAAATCGGGACGTTCCCAGTTAAATGGACTTTTTGTGGAATTGGATGATGAAAAAGGGCATGCTGTAAAAGTTGAACGTGTTTCTATCAATGATGACCGACCTTTCAAAGGATGATTCGCGTCTAAACGTAACCTCCGAGTCATAGGATGGTTTATGGAGATATCTGTTCCATAGACATCGAAAAATAAGGAGGAATTATGTTGAATCCATTGAAAGTATCATCTCGCTCGAATCCCAATTCCGTTGCTGGAGCACTCGTCGCAGTTATACGGGACCAGGGGTACGCAGAAATGCAGGCAGTAGGTGCAGGTGCATTAAATCAAGCTATAAAAGCAATTGCAATTGCACGAGGATTCGTCGCTCCTAGTGGTGGTGATCTCATTTGTGCACCGGCCTTCACAGATATCGAAATTAATGGTGAGGGACGAACAGCTTTGAAATTGCTCGTTGAAAAGCGACAGCGCAATATGTAAATTAGAAAAGTTGAGACCACAGGAAGCCACTATTTTCCTGTGGTCTTTTAGTTGTTTAAAAATAAAAAGCTTAGTGGAACTGTGACAATCAATCGACAAAGCAGGCTCACTCTTGTATAGCCGGTCTATAATTAGATATAATGAAACAATATGTTTAAATTCCTACATTTTCGTTGGAAAGGGGGCAATTTGGATGAGTGAAGAACAGCGCCTGAATGCCGGGCTTTTGGAACCGGCTCATGTTAAACCGCCAGAAAAGGACTATAGCCAATACTTTCAGACAGTCTACGCACCACCATCGTTGAAAGATGCGAAAAAGCGTGGCAAAGAAGAAATTGCCTATCACGATGATTTCAAAATTGACGAACGTTTCCGAGGAATGGGAAACAATCGGAAGTTTTTTATCAGAACGTTCGGCTGTCAAATGAACGAACATGATACAGAAGTAATTGCAGGTATTTTAATGGGGCTAGGTTATGAGGCTACAGAAAATGTCAAAGAAGCAAATCTTATATTGCTCAATACATGTGCCATACGAGAAAACGCTGAAAATAAGGTTTTTGGAGAACTTGGACACTACAAACCTCTTAGGCAGAAGAACCCTGACGTCCTGATTGGCGTCTGCGGATGTATGTCCCAAGAAGAATCAGTTGTGAATAAAATCCTAAAAACGTATGATCAAGTTGATATGATTTTCGGTACACATAATATTCATAGACTTCCCAACATTTTACATGAGGCATACATGTCAAAAGAGATGGTAATCGATGTTTGGTCAAAAGAAGGGGATATCATTGAGAACCTTCCAAAGGTCAGACATGGTAATATCAAGGCATGGGTTAACATCATGTACGGTTGTGACAAATTCTGTACCTATTGCATCGTTCCTTATACACGAGGCAAGGAACGCAGCAGGCGACCACAAGACATCATTCAAGAAGTTCGACAGTTAGCGGCAGAAGGGTATAAGGAAATAACATTGCTCGGACAGAACGTCAATTCATACGGGAAAGACTTTGATGATATCGGTTACCGTTTCGGTGATTTGATGGACGACTTACGAAAAATCGATATTCCGAGAATTCGTTTCACAACAAGCCATCCCCGTGATTTCGATGACCATTTAATCGAAGTGCTTTCTAAGGGTGGAAATTTAGTCGATCACATCCATCTTCCCGTCCAATCCGGTTCAAGTGATATATTGAAAATTATGGCACGCAAGTATTCACGCGAACACTATCTTAATCTAGTCGCGAAGATTAAAAAAGCGATTCCGAATGTAACGTTAACAACGGACATTATCGTTGGATTCCCGAATGAAACGGACGAGCAGTTTGAAGAGACGATGTCCTTATATAGAGAAGTCGGTTTCGATATCGCCTATACGTATATTTATTCACCAAGGGAAGGTACACCAGCTGCAAAAATGGTTGACAATATCCCAATGGAAGTGAAAAAAGAACGTCTGCAGCGGTTGAATAATCTTGTTAATGAATTATCCGCGGAAGCGATGAAACCCTACAAAGGAAAAGTCGTGGAAGTGTTGGTTGAAGGGGAAAGCAAGCGGAATCCAGAAGTGCTAGCAGGATATACATCGAAAAATAAACTGGTGAATTTCAAAGCACCCCAATCGGCAATTGGAAAAATTGTAAACGTAAAAATAATAGAGGCCAAAACGTGGTCACTCGACGGTGAATTCATCGGCGTTGTAGAAAAGGAAAAGGTGATGTCATAATGGAAAAGATATATACAAAAGATGAAATTATTGCAAAAGCACGCGAAATTGCACACATGATTGCTAACACGGAACAAGTTGAGTTTTTCAAACGTGCGGAAGCACAGATTAATGAAAACCAAAAAATTCGTGAAAACATTGCGAGCCTGAAGTCATTGCAAAAACAGGCCGTCAATTTCCAACAGTATGGTAAAGAAAAAGCTTTAAGTATTATTGAAGGTAAAATCGAGAAGATTCAAGCAGATATCGATGAAGTTCCTATCGTCCAGGAATTCAAACAATCACAAGGCGAAGTGAATGATTTACTTCAACTCGTATCGAATACAATTGCAAATACAGTCACAGATGAAATCATCGAAGCGACAGATGGCGATGTGCGACGAGGCGAAACAGGTTCTTATGTAAAAAACACAACATATGAAAAACTATAATCAATCATACCAATCGGCGGAAATAAATTTTCTGCCGATTTTTTTCACTCTCTGGGCTTCTCTTGCATAGAATGGATTGAAGCGAATGGAGGAGGAATTAAACTGAAAAATTTACGCCAGATTGTGACGAAGACGGTTATTGCCAAGGGGAAGAAGCGGACCGAAACGACGGTGTCACTTAAGCCGCCGAATAGTCCCACGAGTATACTCGGCTGTTGGGTCATCAACCATACACATCAGGCGAAGAAGGTTGGTAAATACATCGAAGTGAGTGGTAAGTTCGACGTCAACGTTTGGTATTCCCATCAGGATCATTCAAAAACATCTGTATTTACAGAGTCAATTCCTTACAGAGACAAGATTCGGCTACATTATAGAGATGAACCGACGTCAGGTCACGAAGAGGTAATTGTAGATGTCATCCAGCATCCGAATTGTACAGAAGCGGTCATTTCGGAGAGCGGTGAGAAGTTCCAAATCACGATTGAACGCGAATTAATGGCAGAAGTCGTTGGAGAAACTAAAGTATTAATTACGATTCATCCGCAAAGTTTTGAAGAAGAATGGAAAGTCAATGATGAATCATCCTCACATGATGAGGGACATAAATCAGCACGTGGTCAAGGTGGCCCTTCTGGACATGATGCTAAAAAAGGAAAAGAATCATCCTCATTTTGAGAGCCGGAGAACACTACCGGCTTTTTTTGGTTTTTTTACGTTAAGATGAAAAAGGGAAAACTGATCGCTTAGATTTTTGAAGACCACAAAATTAGGCGGAACCTGGACCCTTCGTTGTAAATACGGCTTGCTTAGATTTTTGAAAACCATAAAAATCACGCAGAATTTGGGCTCTTCGTAGCCCAAATTTGGTATAATAATAAAAAATAGTAAACCTAGTGAGGTAAGAGAATGACAACACATACACCAATGATTCAGCAATATTTAAAAGTAAAGGCAGCGCATGAAGATGCATTTTTGTTTTTCAGATTAGGCGATTTCTATGAATTGTTTTTCTCGGATGCCGAGAAAGCATCTCAAATTCTTGAAATTACGTTAACGAGCCGGGATGCTGGGAGTCGTGACAGAATACCGATGTGCGGCGTTCCTTATCACGCGGCTGCAGGCTACATCGAGACACTTATTAGTAAAGGCCATAAAGTGGCTATTTGTGAACAGACAGAAGATCCGAAGCATGCGAAGGGGATTGTAAAAAGAGAAGTCGTTAAAATCATTACCCCCGGTACAATGACTGAAGGAAAAACAATTGACGCGAATACCAATCACTTCATCGGTTCTGCTGATAGTATAGGCGGCAACAGGTATGCGTTGGCTTATCTCGACTTGGCAACTGGAGAAGGGAAAGTAGAGTGTGTAGAAGGCGATGAGCGGACGCTAATTGCCGAAATTGAAGCACTTGGCATGAAAGAGGTCGTTGTCGATGAAAGACTGCATCTCACGCTCGGTGGTAGCATGGCGAAACGCAATATTATGTTGTCTGTAGAGTACGGTGAAGAGCAGTTCGAGACGAAGGATTTATTCGACGCAGTTCCATTCGATGTCACAGGGGCTTGCAGCATGCTTGTTTCCTACGTGAAGCGCACGCAGAAAACAGCACTCGATCATATACGTCCATTTGAATTTTTGCAAAAACAAGCAAAACTATCGATTGATGCTAATTCAATGCGTAATTTGGAACTCATTCAATCCATTCGGAGCGGAAGTAAAGAGGGTACGCTTTACTGGTTGCTTGACGAGACAGTTACAGCGATGGGCGCCCGTAAATTGAAAATGTGGATCCATCAACCGTTAGCCGAAAAAAGAGAAATAGAAAATCGGCTCAATGCGGTAACTGACCTAATTGAAGAGTTTTTCCTAAGGGATGAATTGAAAAATAGCCTAAAAGAGGTCTACGATTTGGAGCGGCTTGCTGGACGAATCTCAATGGGGAGCGCAAGTGGAAGGGATTTAGCGCAACTTCGGAATTCCTTGAGACGAGTTCCCGCTATCAAAGAATCACTTCATCAATCCGATCGGTCATTGCTTCATCAGTTCTCTGAAAGAATTGATGGTTGTGATGAAGCATTGCAAATACTCGAAAACGCAATCGCCGAAAATCCTCCATTATCCGTTAAAGAGGGCGGCATTATCAAAGATGGATATAATCCATTACTAGACCAATACCGGGATGCTTCAAGGAATGGTAAAACATGGCTTGCAGAACTAGAACGCTTAGAACGCGAGCGTACAGGCATTAAATCTTTAAAAATAGGGTATAACAGAATTTTCGGCTACTATATCGAGATTACGAAATCCAATATCCATCTTGCAGACTTAGAGCGATATGAAAGAAAACAAACATTGGCAAATGCAGAACGGTACATAACCCCTGAACTGAAAGAAAAAGAAGACCTTATTTTAAACGCGGAAGCAGATGGACAAGAGCTTGAATATCAATTATTCAGTGCGGTTCGCGATTCCATGAAAACGCATATTCGGCATATCCAGCATCTCGCAAGCGTCCTGAGCGAACTGGATGTCCTTCTTTCATTCGCAGCGGTTTCAGAAAAACGCAACTACGTGAAACCGGTATTTCATGATGGGAAATCGTTAGAAATTAAAAATGGGCGTCATCCCGTCGTTGAAAAAATGATGGACCATTCTCTATATGTTCCTAATAACTGTAAATTGAGTGATGAAGCGAATATGTTGCTTATCACTGGTCCTAATATGTCGGGTAAAAGTACGTATATGCGACAAGTAGCACTCATTGTCGTTATGTCACAGATTGGTTGTTACGTCCCTTGTGATCAAGCATTACTGCCAATCACCGATCAAATATTCACGAGAATCGGGGCCGCGGATGACCTGGCTTCAGGACAGAGTACATTCATGATGGAAATGATGGAATCACAATATGCCATCGCTAATGCAACGGCGCAGAGCCTCCTCCTTTTCGATGAAATTGGGCGTGGCACTTCTACATATGATGGTATGGCATTGGCGCAGGCCATGATGGAGCATATTCACGATGAAATTGGAGCAAATACGCTGTTTTCTACCCATTACCATGAACTGACCAATTTGGATAACGAACTATCCCGACTTGAAAATGTCCATGTCGCTGCAATGGAACAAGATGGTAAAGTCGTCTTTCTCCATAAAGTGATGGCAGGTCCGGCAGACAAAAGTTACGGAATTTACGTTGCGGATCTTGCAGGCCTTCCTGAAACAATCCTGAGTCGAGCAAAAGCATTACTAGATACATTTG
The DNA here is from genome assembly GCF_056786515.1 of Sporosarcina sp. Y838. Lineage (NCBI taxonomy): Bacteria > Bacillati > Bacillota > Bacilli > Caryophanales > Caryophanaceae > Sporosarcina > Sporosarcina sp. Y838. Next base: position 507,274 of record NZ_JBXCJD010000001.1, read on the forward strand.
AAAATGTGAAAAACCAAACAGTTCGCGAAGAGCCGATCCAATTGAACTTTTTCGACTTGAACAATGAAGAGAAAAATGACCATTCAACAGAAGAGCAGGATGTGCTATCGGATATAGCCGGGGCGGATTTAATGAATATGACGCCGTTTCAAGCGTTGCAATATGTGCATGGGTTGAAAGAAAAGCTCGGAACTAAGAAAGGGTGAGACCGATAGATATCATCAAAGTGATGGACGATACACTGTCCAATAAAATCGCTGCGGGCGAAGTCGTAGAACGACCTGCATCTATCGTAAAAGAGCTAGTTGAAAATGCGATTGATGCAAAAAGCACGGTGATTGAAATTGCACTCGAAGAAGCAGGCTTGTTGAACATTCGTGTGACCGATAATGGCAATGGAATGTCAAGACTTGATGCTGTTCAGGCATTTGAGCGGCACGCGACAAGCAAGATTACGACGGATCATGATTTGTTCCGAATCCGGACACTTGGTTTCCGCGGGGAAGCACTTGCGAGTATTGCATCGGTGTCTAAGATAATGATGTGGACTTCTGACGGTGAAACGGAAGGCACAGAAGTGCAAATTGATGGCGGTAGACTCGTCAAACATGATTTTGCAGCGTTTCGAAAAGGGACAGATATTACTGTTTCCCAGTTGTTTTTCAATACGCCTGCACGCCTTAAATACATGAAAACAATTCAGACGGAATTAGGACATACCATTGACCTTGTCAATAGACTTGCGCTCAGTCACCCCGCAATCTCATTTAAACTGACGCATTACACGCAAGTGTTATTGCAAACAGCGGGAAGCAATGATCAGCATCGGGTTCTATCTGATATATACGGTATGGCTGTCGCTCGTAAAATGGTGCCCTTTGAAGGCGAGAATGCGGATTACAAAGTTTCTGGTTTTATAACATTACCGGAAATGACACGTGCTTCAAGAAACTATATGACTATAGTTGTTAATGGCAGATGGGTAAAAAGCCAAGCCATCAATCATACGGTACTAGATGCGTTTCATACCTATTTGCCAATCGGACGATCCCCAATCGCAGTTATCAATATTGAAGGGGATCCCTACTTGACTGATGTCAATGTGCATCCTTCCAAACAACATATACGCATGAGTAAAGAAGGCGAGTTGCTCGTGATTATTAAAGAAGCCATTCAGAAGGCCATTCGAAAAAACACAATTGTCCCGGATGCCATTAAAAAAGAACCGGCTAAAAAAATTCAATCAGAGCAAGTAAATATGTGGAATGAATTCAGAACCGAACGACCTAAACCAGTCACCGAACCATCGATGACTCCACTCGAAAAACCAGCGTATCAGCCTTATTTATCACAAGAAGTGGAAGCTGAGGACCAAGTACCTTGGACGGTCAATGAACCATCACTTGTACAAGACGATGTAGCAAAACCTGAACAAGATAAAAACTTTCCGGCACTCGTTCCCGTTGGTCAAGTCCATGGAACGTATATCGTTGCACAAAATGAAGATGGTTTCTTCATGATTGACCAACATGCTGCACAAGAACGAATAAAATATGAGTTTTTCCGCGACAAATTAAGTAAAACCGATAATGGCGAAAGACAAATGTTACTAATCCCGCTCATATTTCATTACGCAGCGGATGATAAAACAAAAATAGAAGAAAATATCACCCTTTTGCAAGACGTCGGCATTTTTCTAGAAGAGTTTGGACCGTCTTCTTATGCAGTAAAAGAATATCCCTCTTGGTTCCCGGCAGGAGAAGAGTCCATCATCATAGAAGATATAATTGAGCAAGTACTGAATACACGAATAATCGATATCGGCAAACTGCGTGAAGATGCGGCCATAATGATGAGTTGTAAACGTTCCATCAAAGCAAACCACCACTTAACAATTGCTGATATGGAAAGACTTCTGAATGATTTAGGGAACGTCGAAAATCCGTTCACTTGTCCACACGGCAGACCTGTACTCATTCATTTTACGACGTACGAAATTGAAAAAATGTTTAAACGAGTTATGTAAATTGAATGTGAAGGAGGGAAGGGAAATGGAGAAGTATGTACTCGCAATCGATCAGGGCACTACCAGTTCACGGGCAATACTTTTTGACAAGCAAGGAGAAATAGTCCATTCCTCGCAACGGGAATTCAAACAAATTTTTCCGAAACCAGGCTGGGTTGAGCACAATGCCAGCGAAATCTGGGGATCCGTCCTATCTGTAATCGCATCGGTTTTAACGGAAAGTGGTAAACAGCCTGAAGACATTGACAGCATCGGGATTACGAACCAGAGGGAAACAACCGTCGTTTGGGATAAAAAGACGGGACAGCCCGTGTACAACGCAATCGTTTGGCAGTCAAGACAGTCGCAGGGAATTGTTGATGCGTTAAAAGAAGCGGGTCATGAAAAAACAATCCAACATAAAACAGGCTTGAAATTAGATCCTTACTTTTCAGCGTCAAAAGTGAAATGGATTCTAGACAATGTAGAAGGTACACGTGCCCGGGCTGAAAAAGGAGAATTATTGTTCGGAACAATCGATTCTTTCCTCATCTGGAAGTTATCTGACGGGGCGGTCCATGTAACGGATTATTCCAACGCATCCAGGACGATGCTCTATAATATTGCTGAACTGCAATGGGATACTGAATTATGCAATCTTCTCGAAATACCTGAATCGATGCTCCCTGCAGTCCGTTCCTCTTCTGAAATTTACACCAAAACAGCCAAGTCAGTCTTTTTTGGTGCTGAAATCCCGATTGCAGGCGCAGCGGGTGATCAGCAATGTGCTCTTTTCGGGCAGGCATGTTTCCATAAAGGGATGGCTAAAAATACGTATGGTACTGGCTGTTTCATGCTCCTCAATACGGGCGACGAAATGGTGCGGTCAGACAATGGTCTTTTAACAACGATTGCCTGGGGGCTAGACGGCAAAGTAACATATGCGCTTGAAGGCAGTGTGTTCGTCGCCGGTTCTGCAATTCAATGGCTTCGGGATGGACTGCGGATGTTTAAAAAGGCATCGGATACGGAAGCGTATGCAACACGTATAGCATCCTCAGACGGCGTCTATGTCGTTCCGGCTTTTGTCGGACTTGGAACCCCCTATTGGGATTCTGATGCGCGGGGTGCTGTCTTCGGTTTGACGCGCGGTACAGAAAAAGAACATTTCATCCGAGCAACTGTGGAATCACTTGCTTATCAGTCTAAAGATGTCTTGCTCACGATGGAAAAGGACGCCGGCATGGATATTGGTATATTAAGAGTGGATGGTGGCGGTGTGGCAAATGCATTTCTAATGCAATTCCAGAGTGATTTGCTGCAAGCGGATGTCGAACTTTCAAAATATCAAGAAACAACAGCGCTTGGTGCCGCTTATCTAGCGGGAATCGCAACAGGCTTTTTCGGTACACTCGAAGATGTCGAAACGTTATGGACAAAAGAGAAAACATATTCACCTACAATGCAAACTGAAGAACGGGATCAGCTGTATAGGGGTTGGAAAAAAGCTGTAGAGGCTACGCGCATCTTTAAACTTTGATGTAGGAATTACCAGGACAGGAGATTGCACTGGATGCAGTTATACGCGGTTTATCAGTCGCTCTATGGTTGATGCAGGATTTTGTAGCAGGCACATCCAGTCGGTCCACAAAGCTTGTACACGGTAGGTTAAGTTGTTTATAACAACTATGTGAGTCTGTAGCCGAAAAAGACCCTTGGGTTGATAGGTTGCGTGGAAAAAATGAACTATCCAGTATGAAGAGACTACGTTTGACGAAAGGTGTTCATATTGATATAGATTGATTCGTTTTCCACTCAACAGGCGGTATATTGTAGAAATGTTTTAAGAGACAGTTACAGTGTATATGGCGAAACTCCTTTCATATGAGTCAGCGCGAATGAGTACGCTATTTGAACGAACTGAACTGTCCACTTGCTGAAGCCAAAGTGAAAGAAGGTGTTCATCATTAAGGAATTGACAATTGAAATGACAGATGGTTTTCGGTTGAATACATGTATAGCGCAACCCACAGGTACGCCTGTCGGGCATATCCATTTACTTCATGGCATGTCGGAGCATATTGGCAGATATGAAGAGTTTGCAAATTATTTAACGGGTAGAGGATACATCGTTACGGGGCACGACCATCGAGGTCACGGAAAAACCGCTACCATGAATGGGTTAAAAGGTTATTTTGCAGATGTACTTGGATTTGACCGTGTTGTGCAGGATACATACGAGATTATTTCCGCTTTTCGATCACAATATCCTACACCTCGTTTCATTCTATTTGGTCATAGCATGGGGTCGTTTGTTGCAAGAAGATATGTTCAGCTGCATGGCAGTGAAATAGACATGGCCATATTTTCAGGGACAGGTGGAGACCCAGGTGCAAGCCGTCTTGCGGGCCTGGGGGTTGCTTATTTGCAAGGCAAGAAAAATGGTTTTGACCAACAAAATCACTTCCTGAACAAACTGGTTTTCGGAGGATTCAATAAATCGGTTGACCAACCAAAAACTCCTTTTGATTGGTTATCTAGAGATTCTGAAGCTGTTGCGAAGTACATTGTAGATCCTCAATGCGGAGTTGTCCCAACAACTCAACTTTTCATAGATTTATTCAAAGGACTTGGAGAAATTAATGCCTCAGATGAAATAAATAAAATCCCGAAACAACTTCCAGTCTTCCTCTTTTCAGGAAATGAAGATCCCGTGGGGAACAATGGAAAAGGCGTTTTGGAAGTAGCGAAGCGCTACGAAAAAGCAGATATGGAAGACGTGACTCTTATGTTATTTGAAGGCGGCAGACACGAAATGCTTCATGAAACAAATCGACAACATGTATTCAAAGCGGTCGGAGATTGGATTGAGAAAAATGAATAAGTATCCTGAAGTAATCGCAATTGTAGGCCCTACAGCGTCAGGAAAGACGGCTCTCAGTGTTCGTTTGGCCAAAGCCATTGGGGGAGAAATTATTAACGGTGATTCAATGCAAGTCTACAAAGGGCTGGATATCGGAACTGCTAAAATCACAGTTGAAGAAATGGAAGGCGTTCCCCATCATTTATTCGATGTGTTAGAGCCAGACGAACCTTTTTCTGTTGCAGAATATCAAACACAGGTCCGAAAGTGGATAAAAAATATAACCGACCGAGGAAAAACACCGATTATCGCGGGGGGGACAGGATTATACATTCAATCGGTTCTTTTCGATTTTCGGTTTACAGAAGAAGCTGCGGATTTAGAAGTAAGGAAACGTCTCGAGCAGGAACTGGCCGAAGAAGGTGGTCAGGTGCTTTATGAAAAACTTGTAGGTTTGGATCCGGCTACCGCGGAAAAAATTCATCCAAATAATCACCGCAGGCTTGTCAGAGCACTAGAAATTATCGAAGTGACTGGCAAGACAAAAGGGGATCATGAAGAAGGGGTAGGGCACGCTTCTCTTTATGAACATTTGATTGTCGGCCTTGAAATGGACCGTGACGTGCTGTATGACCGTATTAATCAGCGTGTAGACATAATGATGGCAAAAGGCCTAACCGAAGAAGCCACTAGATTATGGCATGAAGGCATTCGCGGAACACAATCGGTGCAGGCAATCGGCTATAAGGAACTCCATCAATATATTGAAGACATGCTCTCGTTGGATGAAGCCGTTGAAATGATTAAGAAAAATACGCGCAACTACGCAAAACGGCAAATGACGTATTTCCGCAACAAGCTGGATATAGCCTGGTTTGACGCAAGCATAGACAAAAATGAGATTGTTAAGGAAATTTTGACAATCATGAAGGATTTAAATCATCCAAGTCGAATTAGGTTAAGTAGGCAATAGAAATATAGTTAAGACAACTGGAGGACTCGACGTATGAAACAGGTTAACATGCAAGAAACTTTTTTAAACTCGTTACGAAAGAATAATACATTTGTAACGGTATTCTTACTGAATGGATTTCAGTTGAAAGGACTTATAAAATCGTATGATAATTACACCGTTCTACTTGAATCAGACGGGAAACAACAACTCATTTACAAGCATGCGATTTCCACATATGTCCCATCGAAACCAGTCATTTTAAAAGAAGAGCTCGAATGAAAAAAGGCGAAAATGGAGGGTACAATCCATTTTCGCCTTTTTAGGATAATTTCCTGTTTGGTAGTTTCCATTGGAAGATGAGCGACATAATACGTAGCCCTGCGGTTAATACAAACAGTGCATAAAGGGCTATGTCATACTCATACAGACCGAGTCCGACCGCAAGACCTGCGCCTGCAGCCCACACAGCATAGAAGTCTCGTTTAAAGACAAGTGGCTTCCGACCAGCCAATAGGTCCCGAATGACACCGCCGCCAGCTCCTGTAAGAACAGCTGCCACTATAGTTGCATAGAGCGTCATGTTTAATTGAATGGCAAACATCGCACCTTGAATGGCGAACGTAGCCAACCCGATTGCATCAAAGTAATTTCCCCATTTGTTCCAATGAGCAAGGAGATCACTTGAGAAAAAGAAAATAACGGTAATTAAAATGGAAGCCACAATAAAGAGAACCTCCTGATTCCACAAAACGGAAACAGGCACGCCTATCAAAATATTACGAACAGCACCACCGCCAAAAGCAGTGACTATCCCCAAGATATAAACGCCAAAAATATCATATTCTTCCTCCATTGCAACAATAGCACCCGAAATAGCAAATGCCGCAGTCCCAATCAAGCTAAAAACGTCCCATACCAATGTACTCCCTCCAATCAATAGACCCATAAAATTCTAACAGGTATTCCTGATTTTTCAATGAACGCTTCTGTAAACATTGACCTCCGTGAACAGACTGATAAGATATATAGTGACTATTTAATGAGATGAGGAATACCAATCATGGTGACTGAACAAGAAGATTTATTACTCGAAGATGCGGAACGAATCGAAGAAAAACTTGCACCTTTTTTTAAAAGTGTTGAAAGAACCGCTTTTTACAATCAACGGAAAGTGCTGAACGCATTCCGTAAAAATAGGGTTAGCGATTTTCACTTGCTGGGTACAACTGGGTATGGTTACGATGATACAGGGCGTGACGTGTTGGAACAAGTCTATGCTGATGTATTCAAAACTGAAGACTGTCTCGTTCGCAACCAGATTATTTCCGGAACCCATGCAATTTCAATAAGTCTTTTCGGAATTCTTCGCCCAGGTGACGAACTACTCTATATCACAGGAAAACCTTATGATACCTTGGAATCCATCGTATCAGGAAAAGGAAAAGATACTGGATCACTTCTGGATTACGGCATTACATATAAACACATTGAGCTAAATGATGATGGAACGGTCAATTTTGAAGAAGTCTCGAAAAATATTCATGCTAAAACAAAAATGATAGGAATCCAGCGGTCAAAGGGGTATTCAGATCGCCCGTCCTTTATGGTGGATGAAATCGGCGAAATGATTCGTAAAGTAAAAGCCATCAATCCCGAACTAGTTGTCTTTGTTGACAACTGCTATGGCGAATTTGTCGAAGAGAAAGAGCCAACAGAAGTCGGTGCTGATCTGATGGCAGGGTCACTCATTAAAAATCCAGGTGGCGGCATTGCAAGAACAGGTGGTTATATCGCCGGGCGTGCAGATCTTGTAGAGAAATGTGCGTTTCGAATGACGTCTCCTGGTCTTGGAGCGGAAGCTGGGGCATCGCTTGATACCTTACGGGAAATGTACCAAGGATTTTTCCTAGCACCGCATGTTGTTAGCCAGGCAGTGAAAGGGGCGCTCTTCACTGCTGCTCTCCTCGAAAGCTTTGGACTCGAGACAACACCGCATTACACGCAAAAAAGAACTGATTTAATTCAGTCTGTATCTTTCAATAATGCCAGTCAAATGATTGCGTTCTGCCAATCAATTCAGCAGAACTCGCCCATCAATGCCCACTATGCACCCGAGCCGTCTTATATGCCGGGGTATACAGACGATGTGATCATGGCGGCTGGTACATTTATCCAAGGGTCAAGCATCGAGCTTACGGCAGATGGTCCAATCAGGCCGCCTTATACCGCATACGTTCAAGGCGGCCTCACATACGAGCATGTGAAAGTGGCTGTGTTGTCATCCATTGGAAAACTGGTTAAGGAAAACTTAATAGAGAAATGACAAAGAGCTATTCCTTTTTAATAAAGGAATAGCTCTTTGTCATTTCTGAGAGTATTGGATTGTCTTGCATTGCAGATAGCTTCAACATGGAATTACATGTCTATCCTTAATGAATCGTACGATAAACACCAACGACTTTACCGAGTATCGATACATTATCAAGAATGATTGGATCCATAGATTCATTTTCAGGTTGAAGACGGAAATAATTTTTTTCCTTGAAGAACCGTTTCACCGTCGCTTCATCGTCTTCTGTCATTGCTACGACAATCTCACCATTATTAGCTGACTGTTGCTGTTTAACGATAACATAATCACCATTAAGGATTCCTGCTTCAATCATACTATTCCCAACAATCTCAAGCATAAAGAGGTTGTCCTCCGAAGTGCCGTACGATTCAGGGAGAGGGAAGTACTCTTCAATGTTTTCAATGGCTGTAATCGGAAGACCTGCAGTAACTTTACCGACAAGAGGGACATGTAGAACTCCGGGTTTCATCGTTTCCAACCCTTCAGGATCCAGGACTTCGATTGCTCTAGGTTTAGTCGGGTCTCTTCTAATGAAGCCCTTGCTTTCTAAACGAGCTAGATGACCGTGAACAGTTGAACTTGAAGCTAGCCCCACAGCCTCCCCAATTTCCCTTACGGAAGGTGGATACCCTTTTTTCTTTACCTCTGATTTAATGAATGTCAGAATGTCTTCCTGTCTTTTTGAGATTTTCTTCACAACAATCACCCCTTAACTAAAATTCTTACAACAATCAAAAATCGTGAAAGTCTCACCGAAATTCGAGTTATTTCAATAGATTCATTATATCAGCCCACTATAGTAATGGCAAACACAAGTTCTAATAAGTGTTGACATCCAGTTTTTTATTTCCTATAATGAAAACAGTGATACGAACAAACATTCGCAAGGGGGAAAAATGATGACTTTCATTAAAAACAACGGTTATGGTATATTTATTGTTATTTTATGTTTAGGTTTTGCAATTATAGGAGTTGGTAAATATGAAACGAAGCAAGCTGAAGTCACTACAATTACAATTACTGAAGGGGACACGCTCTGGGGCCTTGCATTTCACCACTCGAAAAACATGTCGTCAGAGAAATGGATTAAAGAAGTGATGACTCTAAATAATCTGTCCTCCGCAACAATCAAGAAGGGAGAAGATTTGCTTTTGCCAACTATACAGACACATGAAGACGACAGTGTACAACTGGCCGGTGGTACTGATGACTGAGCCGCGAAAGAAGTGCGTCATTTATTGCCGAGTGAGCACAGAAAAAGAATCGCAGGAACTATCACTTACGAGGCAAGAAGAGGAACTTGAAGATTTGGCTAGTGAACTCAATTTAGAGCTTGTTGCTACATTCGAGGACAAACATAGCGGTTACGACATTGACCGAGAAGGATTGCTTAGTATGCTGGATTACATCCGCGATGAAGAAGTAGATGCAGTACTGATACAAGATGAGACGAGGCTCGGACGTGGGAATGCTAGGATGGCTGTTTTGCATCTGTTGTTGAAAACTGACACAGCCGTTTATTCACGCAATGATAGTGGGCCAATTGCACTTAATGAAATGGATACGATGTTACTTGAAATTTTGGCAGTAGTTGAAGAATATCAACGGAAAGTGCACAACGCCAAAATCAGACGGGGCATGAAACGTGCTGTCAGGGAGGGGTATCGTCCTGAACGCAATTTGAAAAACAGAGGAAACGTTGAAGGCCGAGAGCGTATCGAAGTGCCAATCAGTGAAATTGTCTCTTTGAGAGAAAAAGGGCTGACTTATGAAGAAATTACGGGCGTCTTGAAAGGGCTCGGTCATAACATCAGTAAAGCGACTGTCCATCGGCGCTTTAAAGAATATGAAACAGAGCAGGGAGTCTGATTTATTGCACTTTCTGTTTTTTTTGTATACGTTTGTATTTATAACGCAAAATGGAGGAAAAAATATGCTATCACCAGATAAAATCAAACGAATTAATGAACTCTCAAAGAAATCGAAAACAACAGGTCTATCTATCGAAGAAGCTAAAGAACAAACACAATTGCGGAAAGAATATCTTGAGACATTTCGCTCATCGATGCGGGACACAATCGAGCATGTCAAAGTGCTTGATCCAGAAGGAAATGACGTGACACCCGACAAGGTGAAAAACGCACGTAATGGCAAATACCTAAATTGAACTTTGCAATCACCGCGCTGATTGTCTAAACTAGGATATGAAGATAAATAGACATCACGGGAAAGGATGTACACAATGACTCAACAGATTGACCAGCTAGCTATCAACACAATTCGTACACTCTCAATTGACGCAATCGAAAAAGCGAATTCCGGACATCCGGGATTACCGATGGGCGCAGCTCCAATGGCGTATACGCTATGGACAAAACATATGCATCATAACCCTTCAAACCCACAGTGGTTTAACCGCGACCGATTCGTACTTTCAGCAGGACATGGATCGATGCTTCTATATAGCCTCCTTCATCTAGGTGGATACGGTCTCCCAATGGATGAAATCAAGAACTTCAGACAATGGAACTCCAAAACACCTGGACATCCTGAATATGGCCATACGGTAGGCGTTGAAGCGACGACAGGTCCGCTTGGACAAGGGATTGGTATGGCGGTTGGTATGGCAATGGCTGAAAAACACCTTGCTGCTACATACAATCAAACTGACTTTGACGTTGTGGATCATTACACGTACGCGCTTTGCGGCGACGGCGATCTCATGGAAGGTGTGGCGGGAGAAGCGATTTCACTAGCTGGACACCTGCAATTGAATAAATTAATTGTCCTTTATGACAGCAATGATATTTCACTTGATGGTGAACTAGACATGTCATTCTCTGAAAATATCCGTAAACGCTTTGAATCATACGGATGGAATTACATCCGTGTTGAAGATGGCAACAACATAGGCCTTGTTTCAACAGCAATTGAAGAAGCTAAAGGCAATGTTGGAGGCCCGACGATGATTGAAGTTAAAACAGTCATCGGTTATGGTTCACCGAACAGATCCGGAAAATCAGATGCACATGGTATGCCACTAGGCGAAGATGAAATGAAATTAACAAAAGAATATTACAAATGGACATTTGAAGAAGACTTCCATGTTCCTGAAGGTGTCTATGAAACATTCCAAGAGGCGGCAGAGAAATTAGGCGCGCAAAAAGAACAGGAATGGAACAAACTATTTACAGATTACGAAGCAAAGCATTCAGATCTCGCGAAGCAATTGAAAGATGCAATTGACCGTAAATTACCGGAAGGCTTCGAGAAATCTTTGCCCGCCTATGAAGCCGGTTCTTCACACGCAACACGTTCTGCTTCTGGTGAAGCAATAAATGCAATTGCCAAACAGCTTCCTTCGTTCTTTGGCGGAAGTGCAGACCTAGCAGGTTCGAACAAAACGACAATTAAAGGTGCAGGCGATTTCCTTCCATCTAATTATGGCGGACGTAATATATGGTTTGGTGTTCGTGAATTCGCAATGGGTACAGCGCTTAACGGAATGGCTTTACATGGCGGGTTACAAGTATTCGGAGGTACTTTCTTCGTGTTCAGTGACTACGTGCGTCCAGCAATTAGATTATCATCACTGATGGGTGTACCAGTCACATATGTATTCACACACGATAGCGTAGCGGTCGGTGAAGATGGTCCGACGCATGAACCGGTCGAGCATTTGGCTTCCCTTCGTGCAATGCCTGGACTCTCTGTTATCCGTCCGGCAGATGCGAATGAAACAGCAGCTGCTTGGAACATTGCCGTATCGTCAAAAAATACGCCGACAGCACTTGTGTTGTCCCGTCAAAACTTGACTGTCCTTCCAAAATCGGCTGAACTAGCGATGGAAGGCGTTAAAAAGGGTGCATATATCGTTTCACCAGCAACCAAAGACAAAGCAGATGCGATTTTAATTGCAACTGGTTCAGAAGTGAGTCTTGCAGTTTCTGCACAAGCGCAATTGTTGTCTGATGGAATAGACGTAGCGGTAGTATCTATGCCTTCATGGGATCTGTTTGAGAAACAAGAAGATGCATACAAACAAAGCGTATTGCCTAAGGATGTTAAAAAACGTCTTGGTATTGAGATGGGCGTCTCACTTGGCTGGCATAAATATGTTGGTGACGAAGGGGCAATCATCGCTATTGATACATTTGGCGCAAGTGCACCGGGAGATACTGTCATCAAAGAATTTGGATTTACTGAAGAGAATGTAATAGCTAGAGTTAAAATGTTAATCAGTAACTAATTTAAATGAAGCTGTACTGTTTGACTGGAAAAAAACCAGGCTGACAGTACAGCTTTTTTTGTCATTTGACGAAAGATTCAGTTATTCATATTTTCCGACAGTAATAGTGTCGTTCCGTTCCGCAATGTGACACTTTTCTTGACTCAATCAATGTAATCTATTAGTAGGGGGTGGCGTTTTTGAGAGCATATGGAATTTATAAGGTAAAGGAGATGTACCAGCCATTCGTCATTGGACGCGAACGGTTATTATATGATCTTTTAAAAGAAGATGAACAAGAGATTGAGTCTATGCCGGAAGTTCATTACTTATGTGACAGACTTGAAGCGGAAATGATTGATGAAGCAATTATCGCGAACCTTGGTAAAGGTTTCTCATCGATTGAAACGCGAGATGGGGAATATAAACTGACACACCCCGTCAAAGGCTCCATACTAATTTCCTTGTCCACTTACTCACTTAATGTTCTTTGTGACGGATCGCGCATGTTGGATTTGGACTTATTTGTAGCCTTGTCGGGTGCAGACGACCGTTTCTTTGCAGTCATGGACGGGCATGGGGAGTGGGGATGGCTTAAACCAATTAAAACAACTGAATTTCGTCCATATGAAGAAAATGTATACCTATGAAAGAGTAGGCATACATACCAATGGGGCTGCCTAAATATTCACTTAGGGGCCTTTTTTTTTGCCTGAAAAACGAGAAAAATAAAATCTAATAGCTAGGTCCATTGCTATTCACTGCGGCTTTGTTGTATAATCCTTGATGGTAGAGTAAACTCGAATAATAGAGATAGAGGAGGTATAGCGGATGACTACTGTATGGTGGATTGTTTTGATCATCGTCGCGCTATTAGCAGGTTTGGCCCTTGGATTTTTCATTGCACGTCAATATATGATGAAATATTTGAAAGACAACCCGCCAATTAATGAAGACATGTTACGTATGATGATGATGCAAATGGGACAAAAACCTTCCCAGAAAAAAATTAATCAAATGATGATTCAAATGAACAAAGTAAGTGACAAGAAAGACAAAAAAGTTAAGAAAGAAACAAAAAAATAAAAACGTACTTATCCATAGACTGTATGTTAACTAAAAGGAGGCAATTCGTTCAAATTTGAACGAATCGCCTCCTTTTCTTAAGCAATGAAGTGTATTCCACGGGATTAGGCTAAATTCATGTGCTGTTCCAGCGGAATCCTTAGACGAATGAACTTTCTCTTTTTAATCCGAAAAACCGAAACGGCTTAGAAACTCTTGCACTGTTTTTTCGTATTGAACTGGATTATCATTGAACGACTTGGCGTGCATGCCATTTTGAAACAATTTCAGCATTTTGTCGCCAGGTTTTGCCTCGTACAATTCCTGCGTCATATAGGGAAGGATGAAATCATCTTCCATACTGTGAATGAAAAGTACGGGTTTGGTAATGTTTTTCACGACTTCACGAGGAGATACCAGGTTTAGTGTATAGCCGTCACGCATTTTGAGAAAAATATTTGCAACCCGCAAAGCCATCGTCGATCGGATAGGTGTACTTTTTCGTAAAATATGGAGAATTTGTTCGGAGAAATCCGAAAATGGACAATCGACAATATGGAAATCTGTTTCGTCCTCATACGTACCCGCATACAATAATGTCGTAGCGGCTCCCATCGATTCGCCATGGATACCGAGCAAGGCCCTTTTACCAATCCGCTCACGTACGGCATGAACAATCGCTTGTAAATCAATCTTTTCATAATAACCGAAACTCGTCGTTTTTCCCCCTGAATCTCCATGACGTCGATGATCGAATATGACCGAATTGTAACCCAGTCGTTCAAAAAGACGGGCATACTTCATCGAATTAATTTTATTTTCAGTAACACCGTGGCAAATAATCACCGTTTTTGCTGTTTCAAGTGGCTTCAAAAAGATCGCTCTCAATAAATACCCATTCGGTGATTCAATCCACATATTATCTTTACGTACTGTTTCATACCATCTCTCATCAAATCGTTTCGCAATGATTTCACGTTCCAAAATAACATCGGAATCCTTCAACTTTAAAAACATTAGCTTATTCGTTGCGACAACCCCGAAAATGGTCAGTAAAGCCGTAAAAACACTGGAAATCACACCGGAGAGATAAAGAACGCGCCGTTTCAAACCACTCAACTCCTTCTACAATTGCCCGTTTTCGAACAATCTGTACATACCTGTGTCAATTGGCCGTGACACATGCGGCGCAATCACTCGGACTGCTTCACAAACCCTTTTTACATCGATACCCGTTTCGATACCTAGAGAATGTAACATATTCACTACATCTTCAGTCGCTACATTGCCTGTTGCACCTGGAGCGAATGGACAGCCGCCTAGGCCACCTGCAGAAGTATCAAACCGATCAATACCTGCTTGCAGCGCAGCAAAAATATTGGCAATCGCCATTTTGCGTGTGTCATGGAAATGAGCTGTCAACAACACGTCTGGAAATACCTCTTTCAATGTCTTGAACAATAGGTAACTTTCACGGGGATTGGCTTTGCCGATAGTATCCGCGACACTCAATTCATCCGCACCCATCGCTACAAAACGTTTGCAAAGTGCAACAACATCCTCTAACTCTATCTTCCCTTCATACGGACAATAAAACGCGGTTGAAATACAAGCCCTGATAAAAATGCCATCTTTTTTTAATTTCTCAAAGACGGGCTGGAGTGCTTCGATGCTTTCATCCGTAGAACGGTTAATGTTTTTCATGTTAAAAGTATTGCTCACCCCAACGAACACGGCAATACTAGTAGCACCTGCTTCAATCGCAAGCTCGGCACCTTTGTCATTTGGCGCAAGAACGAATTGTCTTCCGACTTTCTTCGACTTTTCAACAATTTTTTGTGCATCCGCCATTTGCGGCACCCATTTCGGTGAAACAAACGAAGTCAGCTCCATTTCTTGAATACCTGCCCCTTGTAAAGCTTCAATAAATGCTAGTTTGTCATTGTCATTGACATACTTTTTTTCATTTTGTAACCCATCGCGAGGTCCAACCTCGATTATTGTAGAAATGTTTGGTAAACTAAACATAGCATCCCTCCTTTAGTATATTGTAATGAAGGGATGCATATACAGGCAACATAAAAAGAGAATTGGGGGAAAAAGAAATGTCAAAAGAAGTCGTAATAGTCAGTGCAGTTCGTTCAGCAATCGGGTCGTTCCTTGGCTCGTTGAAAGATGTACCAGCAACAGATCTTGGGGCAACGGTCATAAAAGAGGCGTTAAAACGTGCTGGAGTGGCGTCGGACAGTGTTGACGAAGTAATCATGGGGAATGTATTACAAGCTGGGCTAGGACAAAATCCAGCTCGGCAAGCTGCTATGAAAGCGGGACTTCCAGAAGCGGTTTCTGCTCTGACAATTAACAAAGTATGCGGTTCTGGGTTAAAAGCTGTTCATCTTGCTCGCCAGGCAATCATTGCAGGGGATGCAGACATTATTGTTGCAGGCGGCATGGAAAATATGAGCCAAGCGCCATTCTTAATGAAAAACGGTCGTGAAGGCTTTAAAATGGGTGACCAGAAAATTATTGATAGTATGATTTCAGATGGACTATGGTGTGCATTCAACGATTACCATATGGGTGTGACGGCGGAAAACATCTGTGAACGTTATTCGATTACACGTGAAGAGCAAGATGAATTTTCAGCAAAATCACAACAAAAAGCGGCAGCCGCTATCGAAGCTGGGACTTTCTCAGAAGAAATCGTTGCGATTGAAATTCCACAACGTAAAGGCGACCCTATTATTTTCAATCAAGATGAATACGTCAAAGCAGGCACGACTGCTGACAAGCTAGGTAAACTTCGCCCGGCATTCAAAAAAGATGGTAGTGTAACAGCAGGAAATGCATCAGGCATTAACGATGGTGCAGCAGCATTCGTTATCATGTCGAAAGAGAAAGCTGACGAGCTTGGCTTGACGCCGCTAGCAACAATTGTAGCGAATGGCAATGCAGGTGTTGATCCGTCAGTTATGGGTCTGGGACCAGTCGAGGCAGTTAAAAAAGCACTCAATAAAGCAGATATGGAACTATCCCAAATCGATTTAATTGAAGCGAATGAAGCTTTCGCGGCTCAAGCGATTGCAGTTGGAAGAGAACTTGAATTTGAAGAGTCCAAACTGAATGTCAATGGCGGCGCAATCGCACTTGGCCATCCAATCGGAGCGAGTGGAGCGCGTATCCTCGTGTCACTTCTGCACGAGATGAAACGTCGTGATGTGCAAACCGGTCTTGCTACATTGTGCATAGGCGGAGGACAAGGCGTCGCAACAATCGTTAAACGCGGGTGAACGAAGGCAGGTGAAACAAATGGCTAAAAAACGTAAACAAGCTGTACCACAGCCAAAAAAGAGAAACAATGAAGGATCGGTATTTTCCGATGCACTTGATGATGACATTCTTGAAAAATTAAAAGCGGCAAAAAAGGCTTTGTTAGCTACTGAAGAAACAAAAGAAGAAGAACGCCAAGAGCAATTGCGCATCGAACGGATAGAACGTGAGAAGAACAAAAGCTTTGGAGAACTTCTGAAAGAGTACGAAGAGGATGGTTTGAAGTCCTAATAACAAGCACCGGCCGCAATTTGGTCGGTGCTTTTCTATGTGCCTGGTTTCCGAGTAGTCCAACGAACGCGGTAGGGAGTTCAACCAAAATACTGAAGTGTCAAACAAAAAAACGCTTGTCCCATGTAGCCTGGGACAAGCGTTAGATTCATTTCTTCAACATTTGTTCTTGCGCCATCCTCACCATTTCTTTTACCATATTGCCGCCAATTGGGCCGCCAATTTTTCCTGCCTCTTCAGATGTCAATTTTCCGTTATAGCCTTTCGACAATGGAATCCCTAGTTCATTTGCTATTTCATATTTCACGTTATTAGGCTCAGACGTATCGATGTCGTAGCCTTCTGCTTTCATGACATCTGCTTTTAGTCGATCCAACGCATCTCTTGCACTAGGAACTAAAATTTTATTTTTGCTTGCCATTTTATCTCCTCCCAATTGTAGTGTTCCCAGAATGGGAAAATCACAACTAGATAATGAAAAAAACGTCAAAATTCGAATACTGCAGGCATTTTCGCGAATAGCCAACTATTCTTTCCTTCCATTTTTCATTGAATAGGTCGATAATAATTATTAATAAACAGTTGGACAGGGCATATGTTGCTTAATCATGTCGGTAAGGAGAAATTAATGTCTTCAATAACTAAACTTAAAAAAATTATCGGGGTTAATAGCGTTTCTTACGTTTTAATCGCTTTATTGACCACGATTTTCAGTGAAATAAAAGTAACCCCTTTCAACGGGGAGCATTTTCGTTTCGGGTTAGGCAGTATAGCGTTCTTTTTACTACTTCTCATTCGTCCTATTGTGCCTATGATTCGAACGGGGTTCATCACGGGGATGACAGTCGTTTGTTTTCGACTAATTGGCGATTTGACGAATGAGTCAGTTTCTTTTATGACAAGTTTACAAATTCACTTTCCTTCCTTCTTGTATTATTTTATATTCGCGCTTGGATTCAGCATTATTAAAATAGAATTATACAAAGCAACTCCATTGCTTTTAGGGGCATGGGCTTTCCTATTCGAATTCATTGGAAATAGTGCGGAGCATTTAATGCGCTATTTATTAGCGACACATGTTGACTTAGGTGGTCAAGAGTGGGCTTTGGTAGGAGGGATGGCTTTATTTCGAAGCTTTATTGTGGTTGGACTTTATAGCATGATTACGGTTTCGGAACAAAAGAAACAGATGTCAGAAATGCTTGAAGTGGGGGCAGACCTTTATGCAGAAAGTCTTTATCTGCAAAAGTCATTAGATCATATCGAACAAATTACGGCAGCAAGCCATGAGTTATATCGGAAATTGAAGAAGGAAAATCTTCAAGATTTAAGCGTGCAAGCATTGCTAATTACGCAAGAAATACACGAAGTGAAAAAGGATGCTCAGCGCATTCTTTCCGGGATTTCAAAAATTTCTACGGAAAAAAGAAATGATGTCATCTACCTTTCCGAAGTGCTAAACTTGGTTGTTACTGCAAATGAAAAATACAGTATGCTGCTAAAGAAAAAAGTCGTTTTTCATCAATCACTCACTGTTGACTTTGAAACAAATCAACAAATCCCATTGCTTGCTCTTTTGAATAACCTCACCGCAAATGCAGTAGAATCAATTGACCAACACGGTGAAATCGAATTAACGATATTTGAGGACATTGACGATACCTGTTTCATACTAAAAGACACTGGAAATGAAATTCTAGAAGCGGATTTGCCCATCATTTTTGAGGCGGGCTATACGACGAAATTTAATAATCATGGTGTCGCAGCAACGGGTATAGGATTGTCTCATGTGCAACATATTATTCAAACACTTGAAGGTCAGATTCGCGTTGAATCTTCGGCCAAAGAAACGGTTTTTCGATTCCGAATTCCAACGAAGAATATTAGAAAGTAGGTTGAATCGAGTTGCGTTATTTTATTGTAGATGATGATACAGCCAGTCGGAAAATGTTGGCGAAAATTATTACGGAAGGCGAACTGGGAAGCGTAATTGGTGAGGCAGAAAGTGGAGTAAAATCACTTCCCCTTATAAATTCAACAAATCCCGATTTCATCTTAATAGACCTACTAATGCCTGAATTAGACGGAATCGAAACGATGGAACAAATAAGAAAGCAAGGGTTTCAGGGCCAATTCATTATGATTTCGCAAATTGTGAATAAAGAAATGGTTGGTGAAGCATACGAAAAAGGTGTAGAGTTCTTTATACATAAGCCTATCAATCGCGTTGAAGTACTGAGTATCCTGAAAAAATTATCGGAAACATCTCGTCTAAGAAAGTCTTTACTGTCCATCCGAGAATCGTTAGCTCATATCGGTACGCCAATTGCTCAACCTAAGAGGAAAAATATAAAAGAAATCGTATTAGCGTTGTTAAATGATTTAGGCATTATCGGTGAGCCAGGTAGTGAGGATATGGTCTTAATGATGGAGCATTTAATGGATCGTAAACAGACGGATACTCAGTTTCCACCCTTGAAAGACCTATATGAGACGGTAGCGAGTTTACATAAAACTGATGATATAGAAATAAAGAAAGAAAGTAAGTCAATTGAGCAGCGGATCCGCAGAACGATACTTACTGCAGTCACGAACTTTGCAACACTTGGCTTAATCGATTACATGAATCCAAAGTTTGAGTACTATGCGTCGCGTTACTTTGAATTTGAGGAAATACGGCGGCGGATGAAAGAGATTGATGAAAACAGCAATGAATTGACGAAAGTCAAAATAAATATAAAAAAATTCCTTCAAGTGATGTATCTCGATACGGCTGAAAAGCACAATCAATCCTGACTAACAAAACTCCGTACATCAAAATAGGCCACTGAAAAAGTCCGTAACTAACGTTAGTGCTGAGGAATCACCAGGGTAGGCTCTTCGGCGAATTGTGGGTGGCTTCCATCTGCGCTTGTTATTCCTTGGTAATCCGTCGGAAAATGTCTATAGTCTATTAGATGGATAAAACAACTTCTACCAAATTGGCGGGAAGTTGTTTTTTTCATCATAGTAGTTTCAATGGCTTTACATTAAGTAGGAGGATTTTTCCATTTCGGCATTGGTAAAATGAATATATTAAAATTAAATGTCGGTTTTTGTCGGATTCTGTAACCCCCTCATATGCTTACTAATAAGTAAGCATTTTCATCAATGGAAAAGAGGTGGATCCTATGAAAAGATTTAAATTTAAATTCACATTGGCGTACCAAATACTCCTTGGATTGATCCTTGGGATTACTATCGGGGCGATTTTCTTTGGAAACCCTGCGGTTGAAAGGTATTTGCAGCCCATTGGAGATATGTTTATCCGGATGATTAAAATGATTGTAGTTCCAATTATTGTTTCTACGTTAATCGTTGGAGTTGCGGGAACCGGGGATTTAAAAAAATTAGGTAAACTAGGTGGAAAAACACTTATTTACTTTGAAATTGTTACAACAGTTGCAATTATCGTTGGTTTACTAGCTGCAAATCTATTTAAACCAGGCGTAGGTTTGGACATTTCCACAATGGAAAAAGGGGATATTTCACAATACGTACAGACAACTGAAGAAGTAGAGAGTAATGGGATAATGGACATTATTGTAAACATTGTTCCTAGTAATATTATCCAATCAATGGCTGAGGGCGACATGCTTGCGATTATTTTCTTCTCAGTGTTATTTGGTTTAGGTGTCGCAGCAATTGGTAAAAGAGGAGAACCGATACTTTCTTTCTTCCAAGGGACTGCAGATGCAATGTTCTGGGTTACGAATCTCATTATGAAATTTGCTCCATTTGGTGTGTTTGCCTTAATCGGGGTGACGGTTTCGAAATTCGGGTTAGAGTCTTTAATTCCACTTGGGAAATTACTCGTGTTGGTGTACGCAGTAATGGCGTTCTTTATAGTGGTAATTCTAGGCGCAATTGCGAAGATGTGTGGGACGAGTGTTTTCAGTCTTATGAAAGTACTGAAAGATGAATTATTGTTGGCGTACTCCACGTCTAGTTCAGAAACGGTATTGCCGAAAGTCATGGAGAAAATGGAGAAATTCGGGTGTCCGAAAGACATTGTGTCCTTCGTCATTCCAACAGGTTATTCATTTAACTTGGATGGATCCACACTCTATCAAGCACTTGCAGCGATCTTCATTGCGCAAATGTATGGAATCGATTTAAGCATTATGCAACAAATTACATTGATGGTCGTATTAATGGTTACCTCTAAGGGAATTGCGGGTGTACCTGGCGTTTCTTTCGTAGTTCTACTTGCGACACTCGGTACTGTAGGAATTCCACTTGAAGGACTTGCCTTCATCGCAGGAATCGATCGGATTCTAGACATGGCAAGAACAGTTGTCAATGTAGTTGGTAACGCATTGGCAGTCGTTGTTATGTCTAAGTGGGAAGGTCGATTCGATGCTAGTAAAGAGGTAAAATATCTGGCTACTATTCGCAAAACTAGTGTGAGCGTATAAGGTATATAGTTTATTACAAAAAAAGCATGGTCCTACTCGGATCATGCTTTTTTGTTCCCTATTTATTCATGACTTGTACATCGTGCACAATGAATTCTAATTCTCACTTGGTATTTTGAGCGTTAGCATCCAATTGTTACATGCAATGTATTGATATATGCTAAGACTAATCAAATAATTAACTATTCCGACGGTTTCGAGATTGGGATTTAACTCAAACCTAGAAATTGTGGAAGAGTATTAAATTAATTGATGTGCGTGCGTTTCATCATAGTTATGACAATAACCAGAATTCTATCAAATCACGTTTAACTTACACAATCCCATGTTGTAATTTTACTTAGATTGATAGGGGTATTTGTTCTTTAAAGACATATTTTTAAAGGAGGAAATGGGTATGGTTAGTAACAAGGAAATTATTAAGACTAGTAATGAAAAAACAAGAGCAGTTGGAAATAAAGCCGTTGTTTATGCAGGTGAAGGGAAAGTTGAAGTACAGGACATTAGCTTCCCGGATTTAGTACTAAGAGATGGTCCTGGTGTAAACCCGAGAAACGTCGGTCGGAAATGTGAACACGGTGTCATCTTAAAAGTAGTCACAACGAATATTTGTGGTAGTGATCAGCACATGGTTCGCGGTCGGACAACAGCGCCAATAGGTCTTGTCCTAGGGCATGAAATTTTGGGTGAAGTTATTGAAGTAGGGCGCGACGTAGAGTATATAAAAAAAGGTGACTTAGTTTCTGTCCCATTTAACATTGCTTGTGGACGCTGTGTATCCTGTAGAGAGCAAAATACGCATGTTTGTCTCAACGTTAATCCGGATCGTCCGGGATCAGCTTATGGTTACGTAGACATGGGTGGATGGGTTGGTGGTCAGTCTGAATATGTAATGGTTCCGTATGCAGATTTCCAACTTCTTAAATTTGCGGACAAAGAACAGGCGATGGAAAAAGTTCTGGATTTATCAATGCTTTCCGATATATTCCCGACGGGGTATCATGGTGCATATAGTGCCGGTGTACGTCCCGGATCTACGGTGTATATAGCTGGGGCAGGTCCTGTTGGACTAGCAGCTGCACATTCGGCTCAACTATTAGGAGCTTCAACAGTTATTGTTGGCGATTTAATTCCGGAACGATTAGCGCAAGCGAGAAGCTTCGGATGTGAAACAATAGATCTAAGTCAACATGATGATTTAGGTGAACAAATCGAGCAAATTCTGGGTATTCCAGAAGTAGATTCAGCTGTTGATGCTGTTGGTTTTGAAGCACACGGGCACGGCAGAGATAAAGGAGAAGCTCCAGCAGTTGTATTGAATTCAATTATGGATATTACGCGCGCTGCTGGGAAACTAGGAATTCCAGGACTGTACGTAACTGGTGATCCAGGTGGAATCGATGAAGACGCGAGAGTTGGGACGCTTAAAATCCGTTTCGGGCTCGGTTGGGCAAAAGCGCACACTTTCGTAACAGGACAAACACCTGTTATGCAATATCATAGATATCTGATGAAATCAATTCTTAGCGGTAGAGCGCAAATTGCTAAGGCTGTAAATGCTACAGTTATCTCAATTGACGATGCACCTGAAGCTTATCGTGCTTTTGATAATGGGGCAGCCAGAAAGTATGTTATTGATCCACATGGTTCTTTGAAAAAATGAACAATGCTAGGCAAACTAAAAACTTAAAATTAGGGGGAAATTAAAAATGACAAAAATTAACTTGGAAATCGCGAAAAAACTTATTGAAGGTGCAGAACAGGAAGCAAAAAATCTAGGTCTTAATATGGTGATTTCGGTTGTTGATGAGGGTGGAAATCTAATTGCAAAACACCGCATGGATGATGCATGGATTGCAAGTATCGAAATCTCTGAAAATAAAGCATGGACGTCTGTAGCACTTAAAGCACCGACAGCAAATTTAGCTGACGCTACAGTACCAAATGCTGAACTTTACGGGCTAACTACTACAAATAGCGGGAAAATCGTTGTATTTGGTGGAGGAATTCCACTAGTAGCAGACGGTAAAGTAGTCGGTGCTGTAGGAGTAAGTGGAAGTGCAGTCCCTAACGACGTTAAAGTGGCTGAAGCTGCTGTAAAAGCTTTTGAAAATAATAAAGTTGCGGTTAGATAACACTTTTATTTGTATAATTTGAAGTAAAGAATTCCTTAATAACGCTGCTGTATTTTGGGGATGCATTCGACATAAGCCTGACAGCTTCGCTACCAGGCTTATGGTTTCGACTGCCCTTGATATGTCACTAATGTTCTGTTTATACACCTAAAAACAAATGTCTTTTACATGATTGAAAGGCTATTTTAAAGTTAGTCCACTCCTAGTAAAAGGCATTTTTTCAATGGAGGTTGCGATGAGTGATGTCAAAACCTATTTTATATTGAGAGGAGTATTATTATGGTGAAGAATTATGAAGTAATTATTGTAGGCGCAGGTTCAATGGGAATGGCTGCAGGTTATTTTTTAGCGAAACAAGGCGTTAGAACTCTACTGATAGACTCACATGATCCGCCCCATGCACAGGGTAGCCACCATGGTGATACACGAATTATTCGGCACGCATATGGCGAGGGAAGAGAGTATGTCCCGCTTGCACTTAGATCTCAGGAGCTATGGGATGAACTTGAGAAGATTACCCATCACAAAATATTTTCACGAGTAGGTTCAATCGGTTTTGGTCCCAAAGGTGAATCTGCATTTATTGATGAAGCGATTGCCAGTGGAAAAGAATATAATCTGGAAATCGATCTCCTAACGGGCAAAGAAATGAATGAACGTTGGCCGGGGCTAACTGTCCCTGAGGACTATATTGCATTCCATGAACATAACTCGGGGTTTTTATACAGTGAAAATTGTATAAGAGCCTATCGGGAGCTGGCAGAACATCATGGTGCCGAGTTCTCAGTAAACAATCCTGTTGAAGATATCGAAGTTTTTAACGACTCCGTCAAAGTAATTACAAATAAGGGAACATTTACTGCGGATAAGTTAATTCTTAGCGGTGGTGCTTGGAGTGGGAAAATAGCCAAAAGCCTAAACCTAAATCTACCAATTACGCCTACACGTCAGCCAGTAGCATGGTTTGAAGCTGAAGAATCGCTTTATAATACGAATGCATTTCCTACCTTTATGGTTGAAGTTCCAACTGAAACATCAAAGGCAATCTATTATGGTTTTCCAACTTTCGGGGGATGTGGCGTAAAGGCTGGAAGACATGAATTTATTGATAAAATTGATCCAGATACGATGAATCGTGAATTTGGCTCCGATGAGAATGACGAAGGACATATTCGCGAATTCTTGGAAAAGTTCATGCCACAGGCAGCAGGAAAGCTCAAGAGAGGCGCAATCTGTATGTATTCCAGAACGCCAGATGGACACTTTATCATCGATAAGCATCCGGAACATCCACATATTTCGATTGCGGCGGGTTTTGCGGGACATGGATTTAAGTTTGCTAGTGTTGTGGGAGAAGTGTTAAGTCAACTGGCGGTATCTGGTGAAACAGAGCATGATATATCCATTTTTTCAATCGATCGCCCGGCTTTGAAACCAATGTTGGAAACAGCGGGATTATAGGGACACTGTAAGCGATTTCAACAAGATTGATACAAGTAGAACGCGTATGTTGGCTTTGATAAATGAACAGCTATGCTAGCTTTTATATTTTTATACCAACATATAACTGAATATTCGTATTAATGGAGCTGTATTAGCGGGAAAAAAGAGTGGTATTTAGTAGTCGTTGAAAACGATTAGTGTTTGACAGATAGCTCTGAAGAGAAAGCGCTTGGTATAAAACAGTTTTCTTCGCTGCCGATCTTATTGCTCCATGTATATACCGTATTATGTTCATGCATGTTACTTTTCAAAAAAAATTAGGGGGTAATAGAATGTCTGGAAAAACAGTAACGAAAAATGAAGTGAAACTATTGTGTGCTAAGCCTGGTATTCAATTAATAAAAGCGGGGACATATAAACTTAATGAATTGAGCGAGCTACGTGGAACTCCGAATCTGAAAGGGCAAATTGTTGATGTTCCACTTACAACTGAAAAGGCTGAATTGACAATGGGTTACTTTGCACTACAACCTTCGGAAGACTATTCTGCAGACTTTGATTTCATTGAAATAAAAGTTGTAACGAGTGGAACAATGATTGTTCGTGATATAGAGGGGAATAGGTATGTGGGAGAAGTTGGAGATGTATTGGTATTTTCTCCGAATACGACGGTTATTTTTGATGGAGAAAGCAATGGAGAAGCTGTATATTTCAAAAATGTAGTAGCTACCCCTAGTTATTTGTAAGTAAAAGGATCCAATAGAAAACGTGCCTGCGCAATACGTGTAGGCACGTTTTAATTAACAGGAAATTAGGTGGATTTATATTGTCTAGAAAGTGGCTCGATATTTAGAGCTGTTTGGATCCAGAATTGACAATCGCGTGAAGATAAACTGTCTTGAAGGAGTTCTTCAATTTTTTTAATTCGATAACGTAATGTATTACGATGAATGTGTAGTGTTTTTGCAACTGTTTCACGGTTAAAGTTATGCAATGCAAGACAAGTTAACGTTTCATAAAGGACTTCATCTTTTTCAAAACGCAACGCCTCTGGTAACAATTTGTTGAGAAGATTGTGTGCTTCGGCGGGGCTCATATTTCCATAGAGCAAAATCTCGCGACGAAATTGTGAGGTGAAGAAAATATGGCCTGAATTCGTTTTAAATTGAACTATTGCAGCTAGGGTTTGTGCACTCTTGTAACTTAACTCGTAGGATATCAGTTCCGTTTGCGCATCGCCTATTAGAATAACGGGGTTAAGTTGATCATTGATATTCACGATTTGTTGACTTAAAATTGCTAAACGCTTGTCTAATTCGGCATTCTCCAAGCCTGAAGAAAACAGCAACACTACTTGATTGTTGTATATTTCACAGAAACCACTAATGTCTTCTTGTTTCTTGAACCAATTGTTACAGACCCCTCGAATTAATCCTAATTCCAAAAGAGTTTGTTCGGCTAACTTATCATTGCCTGAAAGGATAAGTCCAGCCATCCATTGTCCCGTTTGTATTAGACCTATTTCATGCATTTTCCTATCAATGACAAGACTAGCCGTTTCCAAATTTTCGATGAGTAGTCCTAGTACCTCAGATTGCAATTGCCAACGTTTGACGTTTTCTTCTTGCTGAAGCCTGTAAAGATTGATGAGTATGTGGGCTGAATGTTCCAGTGCAAGTGTGTGATACTCATCTAAGATATTGTCATTGTTTAGAAGCCAAAGCGTTCCATATTCATTACCTTCTATAAATACAGGAACCGCCAGTACATAAGGGGAGACGGTCTGTAATTGAATCGCCTCTATATTTCGTTCAGTTACGCTAATGGCTCTATCACCATATGGATGCTCGTTTTTTAATTGTTTAGCAAAACTTTTCATTTTAAGTGTGAATTTGTTTAGTTGTTCATTTTCTAGACCCGCTACTATCAATGCCTCATCTGTTTCATCGGTAATTACAACAGTACATTTGAGAAAGGAGGCAAGAATTTCGCAAACTTCTTTACTGTCCTTTGCAACTTGCATTAATTCCGAGAGAGTTATAGGAACCTGATGGACTAATTCACTAGTTTTATACTGGCGTTCCATGATTTCCTGATGGATTGCACGGGTTACCCGTACGAAAGGTACCTGAAATGGTGCTTCCATAATGGGAATAGAGTATTGTTCTCCGAATTCTAATAGGGCAGGAGGACAATGTGTTAAATAGCGGCCAGTCGCAAGTATAATACCGGAGATTTGATGCCTTAGTAATGAATTAAGAAATTTTTCTTCTAATTCTCTATCTTTTGGCCACACTTGTCCACATGACAATAAAAGCTCTTGGCCTTCAAGAAAATGTGCCACATCATTATGATCAATTACATGAGCCCAACTAATTTTTCGAGCCAACCCACTTTGCCCGGACCTGACGATTATCTTTTGTAATTCGGGCAAACCTAATGATTCTTGTACGGTGATCATTTACTCTCCCCCTTAGTATGATTGTACTGAAAATTACCACTATTGCAAACTTAGAAGATTAAATATTATTTTGCGTTACTAGTACATTATGTAAATCACCACTATCACTTAGAAGAAGAGTCTAACAAAGCGGCGTGTTAACTTACCATTAATAAATGAGGCCCTCTATCAGGAGTCAATAGTGCGTAATTAGATTCCGGCGCAGTATTATGTTGAATAATGCGATTTAGATACATTTATTGTTGATGAATTACGTAAGCGATCTTGCAAAGGTACCTTTTTGGGACGGAGTATTGAGGCTTTAAAATAGTGCTTTTTTCTGTTGTGCATCGGGCATATAAAAGTATTTTGTTACCAATAAAGATTAGCTCAACCTTCCAATTGTCAAAAGAGGTAGCGAGCTGTATCTTAATAAATAAGCGATCCATAAATCAGAAAATTCTGAAATTGTAATCAAAGTGAAATTACCCGATTCTTCCGAATAGGTCGATCAACTTTATTTAATCCTGTTAGTAAATGTGCATCCTTTTGGTCTGTGAATGGTTAAGTGCTAATCCCATTATACCGAGTCTAGAAAGATGGGATTTTCTTAAGTTTTTTTATACAGAGTATTTAACGTATATAGCCAGGTTTCTAAGAAGTAGAAAATAAATTGGGAAAGGTATTGTGAGCGGTTGCAATACCGTTAAGAAGGGAGTTCAGTGGATTCTGCAATTAGAAATGAAAGCGGTGGATAGTACTGTAGAGGATTTTCTAGGGATTGGTTTGAAGTATACCGACATGATAGGTTCCGCCAAGTTAAGGTGAGCACTCCAAGCGGTGTCTTCATCAAATAGTAACTTATGGATAGGAGAGGAACAGCAAATGACGTGGATAGAATACGAAGCTAGTACCAAGGAAAGAATACTTATTTACCTGTAGGGTCAACGGAACAGCACGGACCGCATTTACCACTTGGTGATTCCTAGGCTTACCCATTTCAACTATCATTAGTTTGCATTGTGAACTCGTTTCAGTAAGAACGTTGACGAATTAGGCGGGTCGTGAACCTTAAAAGATAAACCTGGATAAAGAAAATTGTGGGTAAACATGGAATTTAAATATTTCTCCATAGTAAGTCGTTGAAAGCGCTTTATTTCTGAAGAAACAATTTAGGGTATCTTCGCGGATAAGTATGGAAATAAGGACTAAGACGAAATTATAGGAGGTTCACAATGGAGGTAGGGAAGAAAGGTTCAAATAAAATGATTATTGGAATCGTATTGGCCGTCCTCACATTTTGGTTGTTTGCTTCGTCAATGGTAAATATAATTCCCGCAATTCAAGCAGACTTAGGTATATCACTCGGAACTCTAAATATCGCTATTAGTATAACTTCCTTATTTTCAGGTATGTTTATTGTTGCTGCTGGTGGAATTTCAGATAGAACAGGGCGTAAGAAACTGACTTTTTTAGGATTGCTTTTAAGTATTATTGGCTCTTTATGCCTTGTTCTAGCACAAAATGCTCCACTTTTAATCGTTGGGCGTATCATTCAGGGTATTTCTGCAGCATGTATTATGCCTGCAACCATTGCTTTAGTTAAATCATATTTTGATGGGGAAGACAGGCAACGTGCGCTTAGTTATTGGTCATTCGGTTCATGGGGTGGAGCCAGTGCTTGTGCTTTAGTAGGTGGTGCCATTGCTACGTATCTGGGGTGGAGATGGATTTTTGTCCTATCCATTGTTATCTCATTAATTGCGATGTACCTATTAAAAGACATACCAGAAAGTAAAGCTGAACAAAAAAGCCATTCAAAATTTGATTTTGCTGGCCTTCTCATCTTTATTTTCATTATGCTGGCACTAAATTTAACAATTACACGTGGACATGAGTTTGGTTGGACGAGTCCGCTTACGATTGCTTTAATAAGTGTAACTATAATTGGAACCGTTATATTCTTTCTAGTTGAAATGAAGAAAAAGAGTAAATTCATTGAATTTTCCTTATTCAAATCAAAAGCATATACCGGAGCAGTAACCTCAAATTTTTTACAAAGCGCGATCGGTGGAACAGTTGTGGTTGCGAATACGTATGTGCAATTGGCAAGAGGGTTTACAGCATTTCAAACAGGTTTATTAACGATTGGTAACTTGGTTGCTGTGCTCATAATGATTCGTGTAGGTGAGAAAATGATGCAAAAAATAGGGGCTAGAAAACCAATGATTGCAGCTTCAATCATAACTCCCCTTGGAATTAGTTTAACAGCGTTAACATTCTTACCTGACTCAGCTTATATAATCACAGTCTTTCTGGGTTTCATGCTTTCAGGTATTGGACTTGGATTATACGCAACTCCGTCAATGGATACCGCTGTGGTAAATACTCCAGAGGATAAAGTTGGTGTTGCTTCAGGTATTTATAAAATGTCCAGCTCACTTGGCTTTTCATTTGGTATAGCGATTTCAACAGCTGTTTATGGTGCAATCGTAGCAACGGGTAACATGGAATTGGCGGCATCTGCAGGGATAATGGTAAACATTGTTTTTGCAATCCCGTCATTAATCTTCATAATGCTAACAATTCCGGATAATGAGGGGAAAATGATAACCGAGCTTTCAGTTGTGAATGGTGAAGATGAAAAATTGCTCGTTCTTAAAAGCGAAACCTGATCAATTAAAAAAATAACGGTATTAAATAAGTATCGACTATTTTATCCTACATGGAAGTGGGGCACAAATGATAATGCGAAACGCTCATATAAACTTGAGTGATAGGTCCAGTTGTTCTATACCGTTATTGAGTTGGCACATAATTTGCATATAACTTAGTTAAAAAAGAATTAACAAAATTAAATGGGAGGATTAAAGCGGTTAGGAATTGTTGAACTCAGATTTAAAAGCGCTTTAAATTCAAAAGGACTTCAGATATGTATGAAAGCAGGAGGCATTCTTGTAAAGCAACAGGTTAAGTATTCAATACTCGTTACAAGCCGGTCGATTCTAATGCAGAAGCCTATACAAAATGGAGGGGATTTTGCCATTATTAGCCCAATAGCTAAAGATTATTTTATAAATTAGTGTTAGGTACAAACTATCGTGTGAGTTTAAAAAATCATTAATTGCTTGTTACGCAGGTAATTGAAATTATTACTGTTGCAAACTTGGAAGATTAAATATTATTCGGCGGCACTAGTACATTATGTGAATTACCACTTTTACTTATAAAGAAGGGACCAACAAAGCGGCGTCTTACCAACCATTTCGCAGATTATTGTTTGTCCCCACAAAGAAAAAGCATGACCCTCAAACTAAGAGGTTCATGCTTTTTCCATTCCCTAATAAAAAGGGTGCACTCGGAAAATTTGATAGTTTTTTAATTACACAAACTGTTATTACTGACGATTAGTACGTAAAACTCGTCCGTGCAGTTTGATGGGTCTGACTCAATTAGCCATTCGGCCATGCAGACGCAAGATGTTCGGTTAGCGATCTGTTTTATTGAAGTCAGTATCTAATTGCACTTTAAACAAAAACATAACGCTTACTGCTTGGTCAACACATTAGCTTGGAACCCACATACTCGGTTCTGAAAAAGTGAAACATCGCCAGTAAAGCAAATTTCCCGCCAAGGCTGTGCAGTTCATCGTTAGAATCACCTGTAGGTTACTCGTCTACCGGGTTCATCCTCCGGAAGTTCTGCCTTGTAATCTAATTATACCCGGCTACATTTAAGTTAAACCTCTTTTTTAAAAAACTTTAAAAAGTATTTTAGAGTGCAAGAATTAGATGTTAGTATACTAAATGTTGGCGAGAAAAGTTTGAGTATCGCCATTTTTCACATGATTATTTCCGAACCGCTTTCGGCGAATTAATCACTACACCTAAACCGTGGGGCAGGTATTGCTAGAAGTGACTCCGTCACTTCTAGCAATACCTTTTTCGGTTAGCTTGTTGTGATTAATCGCCTGTCGCGTTCCTACAATATCCAAGTGAAAAATGCAGATGCTTTGAAAGAAAAGAATAGATTACTCTTTATAAAGAGTATAAGTGCCCGAAGATGAAATTTCGGGCACTCTAGTACGTCGTAAACTGCATTCTCTGCTTTACTATATAAGAAAGTGACACATCCCATAAATGAAAATTGAATTACTATAGTAGTAGGTTAGAGCGGCCAAAATTGTATCTTTGGCCGCATCTTTCCAGGTGAGAAGCAAACTATTCAATCGTTCCGAAAAGCTTCGGCATAACTTGTACCGGTGAATTTGGAGAGCGACGGATGAACAACCATCATACGATTAACGAAAAAACTAGTAGGGATGCGACGAAGTCGCATCTCTACTAATTAAAAAAACTCGATAATGGTATAGAAGTTGTTCAAACTAAAGCAATCCGAAAACGAATCTACATGTTGCACCTTGTGTGTGATCCATTTATCTGCTGGTTAACTTTGGTAATCACTAAGGGCGTATTCATCCGAAATTGACCTAATGTCAGATCCTTAAAGGACGCGCAAGCTATAGTAAAAGAAGAATGTTTAATTTTTAGTTGAATACTAAATACTAATACTTGAATGTGAAAGCCTTTTCATTGTATAATTTACTAAACCGTTTTACTAAACCGATTTATAGAGTTAATTGTATGGATGATAACTACCAGAAATGGTAGAAGAGGAGGAATTACGTGACTTCAAAATTTAGTGTTTTGACACTTGGTGATGGTCTTATTACGATGAATCCGGCCGATACAGGCCCTTTACGATTTGTATCAAATTTTTCTCGCAAAGTAGGCGGGGCGGAATTGAATTTTGCAATTGGATGTGCTCGCCTTGGCCTGAAATCAAAATGGGTGAGCCGTTTAGGGAAAGACGAGTTTGGACGAGTCATTTATAATTTTGTACGCGGTGAAGGCGTCGATGTGTCTAATGTCGAGCTGATGGAAGGGTATCCTACTTCGTTGAACTTTAAAGAAATCCAAGAAGACGGTTCAGGGAAGACGTTTTATTACCGCCATCAGTCACCAATACTGACGATGAAACCAGAAGATATTACGAAAGACATGTTTGAAGGTATTGATGTGGTCCATCTTACGGGCGTGTTTTTATCGATAGATCCAAAAAACTTCGAAATAGTAATACAAGTGCTTAAAACTGCAAAAGAAATTGGGATTACGGTGTCATTCGACCCGAATCTACGGTTGAAAATGTGGACTATTGAAGAGGCGAGAGCGACATTATTGAAAGTATTCCCGTATGTTGATATTCTACTGACTGGGCTTGATGAAATTGAATTGATTATTGGAGAATCTTCTGATGAAGCGCTGGTCGCTTGTGCAGAGCGTTTTAAAATAAGTCAATTTGTGATAAAAGACGGTGCAAACGGTTCAAGAATTCTTACAGAGGGTACTTGGTATGAAAAGGCTGCATTTAAAGTCAATCCTGTGGACACAGTAGGTGCAGGTGACGGGTACGATGCAGGTTATATTTATGCGTATTTGAATGGGTTCTCTCCAGAAGAAAGTTTGGAACTTGCAAATGGCGTCGGGGCTCTTGTTACGACAGTATCCGGAGACAATGAAGGACTTCCTTACTTGGAAGAGCTATTGCCATTCATCCGACAAGAAAAAGGTATCGAAAGGTAAGGTGAACAAGATGAAAGCTGTTCAAGTCAGAAAAGCGCATGACCTTGTCATCAATGAAGTCGAACAACCTAAAATCGTTTCTGCAACGGATGTACTGGTGAAAACGAAGCGCGTCGGAATTTGTGGATCGGATATGCATATTTACCACGGAACGAATCCGCTTGCGACATTGCCGCGTGTTGTTGGCCATGAAGTGACGGGCGAAGTGGTGGAAATAGGAACAGATGTAACAACACTCAAAGTCGGGGACCATATAGTCGTAGAACCGATTAGCTACTGCGGCGAATGTTACGCATGTCGTAAAGGGCGTCCGAATGTATGTGAACAGTTGTCGGTGTTCGGAGTTCATGAAGACGGTGGAATGAGAGAGTATTTCGTTCTTCCTGAAAAGCAACTCCACGCAGTCGATTCGACGCTAGATTGGAACGAAGCTGTTATGGCAGAACCATACACAATTGGTGCTCAAGCAACTTGGAGAGGTCAAGTGGGACCAGGAGATACGGTTCTGATCCAAGGAGCGGGACCGATTGGTATATGTATACTGAAATTCGCCAAACTACAAGGTGCATCTGTTATGATGTCAGACTTGAGCGAGGAACGTCTGGCATTTGCGCGGGAAAGTGGAGCGGATGTTACGGTTCAAGTAGGATCGGAAGATGTGAAAGAACGCGTGAATGAGTGGACAAAAGGCGAAGGGGCGAACGTCGTCATCGATGCAGTTTGTCTACCAATGACATTTCAACTGGGGATTGAAGTTGTTTCTCCTGCTGGAACGGTTGTTGTGCTTGGTTTCGATGAAAGACCAGCTCAAATTCCGCAATTATTAATTACGAAAAAAGAAATCACAATTGTTGGATCTAGATTGCAAACGAATCAAATGCCAAAAGTTGTTGAATTTTTAAACGCAGGAAAACTTCGTCATGACGGATTGATCACACATACTTTTGCACTTAAAGATGTGCAAGAAGCATTTACTTTTGTTGAGAATAATCCAGACAAAGTTCGCAAAGCTGTTATTGTATTCGATTAAGGGAGGCTATACAATCATGTCAAAGTTTGAGACGCATGCACAAATAGCGGCATCTAAGGTCGTAGCAGTCATTCGCGGGAGTGATGCTGAGGAAGCCATCTTGTTGTCCAAAGCGGCTGCTGAGGGCGGAATTCGGGCAATCGAATTGACGTATACGACGCCGAATGTTCAAAAAGTGTTTGAGGAATTGCAGCATGAAGACATGCTTATAGGGGCAGGAACAGTGTTAGACCCTGAAACTGCGCGTCATGCCATTTTAGCCGGTGCAAAGTTTGTTGTCAGTCCTCACTTTAATGAGGATGTTGCACGCATTTGCAACCGCTACGGCATTCCGTATTTCCCAGGTTGTATGACAATCCGTGAAATGGTAAAAGCGCTTGAATCTGGTTGTGATGTATTGAAACTATTCCCAGCAAACGGCTTTGACCCTTCATTTATCAAATCTGTGAACGGACCATTGCCGCAAGTGAAGATTATGCCAACAGGTGGCATCGGTCTGGATAATATGAATGATTGGCTTGCAGCGGGCGCAGTAGCTGTGGGGATTGGCAGCGATTTGAACAAAGCATACAAATCGGGCGGGTACGAAGCAGTAGTGGAACTGAGTAAACAATATATAAACAAAATTGCACAATAAAAGGAGTGGCATGATGAATATCACATTTCGTTGGTACGGAAGAGACAATGACACGGTCACACTCGATCACATCAGACAGATCCCTGGAACAAAAGGTATCGTATGGGCGTTGCACCAAGTGCCTGCTGGAGAAGTTTGGAAAAAAGAAGACATAAAAGAAGAAGTCGATTATATTAAATCATTCGGTTTTCACGCGGACGTCGTTGAAAGTGTAAACGTCCATGAAGCCATCAAAATTGGCAATGAAGATCGCGATAAATACATTGAAAACTATAAAGAGACGATCCGCAATCTTTCAGAATTTGGCGTTAAAGTCATTTGTTATAACTTCATGCCTATATTTGACTGGACGCGTACGGAAATGTTCCATCCATTAGAAGACGGATCTACTGCGTTATTCTATGAAAAAGCAAAAGTGGACGGGCTTGATCCGAAAGAATTGATCCGTACTGTAAGTGAAGCTTCCGATTTGACGCTTCCTGGATGGGAACCGGAGAAATTAGATAAGATTAATGAACTTTTCGAAGCTTACAAACAAGTGGACGAAGAGCAACTATGGGCAAATCTTGAGATTTTCTTAAAAGAAATCTTACCTGTTGCAGAAGCTTGCGGCATAAAAATGGCGATTCACCCGGATGATCCACCTTGGTCGATTTTCGGTCTGCCACGCATTATGACAGGTCCAGAAAGTTACGAAAGACTGATTGCCATTTCTGACTCCGAGTCAAACGCATTTACAATGTGTACGGGCTCAATGGGCGCAAATCCGGAGAACGATATGGTTCAAGTCGCGAAAAAATACGCATCACGGGCTCCATTCTCGCATATCCGTAATGTGAAAATTTATGATAACGGTGATTTCGTAGAAACATCTCATTATACACAAGATGGCTCAATTGACGTCAAAGGTGTTGTAGAAGAGTTGCATAAGCAAAACTACGACGGATACGTCAGACCGGATCATGGCCGCCATATTTGGGGAGAAGTTTGCCGACCGGGTTACGGGTTGTATGACCGTGCTTTAGGCATCATGTATTTGCTCGGATTATGGGACGCATATGAAACGAAAAAAGCGAATGGTGAATCATGATTCCAATTCATGACTTACTCAATGGACGGGTAGCCGTCATTACAGGTGGAAGTGGAGTTTTATGTTCAGAAATGGCGCGTGAATTAGCGCGCCAAGGCGTTAAAGTGGCGATTTTGAATCGCAATGTCGAAACAGGACAGGAAGTCGTTGACAGCATTCAACAAGCTGGTGGCATAGCGCTTGCAGTGGAAGCGGATGTATTAGACAGAACGTCTCTGGAACAGGCAAAATCGAAAATCGTGGAACAATTTGGTCGTATTGATATGCTCATTAACGGAGCGGGTGGCAATCATCCCGATGCAGTAACCGATCCGGAGAACCACGATGAACATTCGGAAGGAAAATCTTTTTTCGACTTAGATGAGTCGGGCTTTACGAATGTATTTGCTACAAATTTCACGGGTACGTTCCTTGCAACACAAGTATTCGGAAAAGAACTATTGAAATCAGAAACACCTTCAATCGTCAATCTGTCATCAATGAGTTCATATACCCCGTTGACGAAAGTACCAGCGTACAGTGCAGCTAAAGCATCCATTAATAACTTTACGATGTGGCTGTCTGTCCACTTTGCGGAAACTGGATTGAGAGTAAACGCGATTGCACCTGGTTTTTTCCTAACAACCCAGAATCGTGACTTGCTACTCAATGAAGACGGTAGCCATACTGCACGTTCAAGTAAAATTATTGCAGCTACACCGATGAAACGATTCGGTAAACCTGAAGATTTGCTTGGCGCATTACTGTTTCTGGTTGATGAATCGTGTTCCGGTTTTGTTACAGGCACAACAATTCAAATAGATGGAGGCTTCATGGCCTACTCCGGTGTATAATGGTGTGTAGTTAGAAAATGGAGTTGGATAAATTGAAGAATATTACAATAGCAGATGTAGCAAAATTAGCAGGGGTATCTAAAAGTACAGTTTCTCAATTTTTAAATAAACGTTATGAGTATATGAGTGAGCTTACAAGAGAACGAATAGAAGTCGCAGTCGAAGAATTGGATTATCGCCCGAACAGTGTAGCGCGCAGTCTAACACAGAAATCTACATTTACTGTGGGGGTCATTGTCGCTAATATTCTTCATTCGTTCTCGACTCATATTATCCGTGCGATTGAAAACAAGTTCTATGAAAATGGTTTTCATATCATCGTCTGTAATGCGGATGATGAACCAGATAAGGAAAAAGAATATATCGATATGCTTTTGGCAAAGCAAGTGGATGGAATTATTATATTTCCAACAGGCGGAAATATCGACTTGTATAAGAGGATGAAAAAGTCCGGTTTTCCACTTGTTTTTATGGACAGAACAATCCCTGATTTAGGGATTGAAACTGTTTTGCTCGATAATGAAAAAGCGGCGGAATTGGCTGTAAGTCAATTCGTTGAAAGCGGTTACGACAAAATTGCCATTGTCACTACGTCAATTATTAGAAATATAAGTCCTCGGATTGAACGTATTCAAGGATATAAAAGTGCGCTAGCGCATCATCAATTGAATATTAACACAGATTATGTGAAGACTGCTGACTCGGATGCCATTTCTTCAGCACTCGAAGAATTGTTCGAGCTTGAAGCACCACCTGAGGCAATATTAGCAGGAAATGATTTCGTACTCATGGAAGTATTGAAATTCATAAAACAGCATCATTTAAAAATACCAGAAGATGTAGCTGTTATCGGGATAGATGACGTACCATTTGCCAGTTTTTACACGCCTTCAATCACAACCATTTCACAACCGATGATTGAAATGGCTAATCTGGCTGTCAAATTACTCATGGAGCAAATAAATGAAAAAGAACAAGGGGAACCGGAGATCCATCGGTTACAACCAACGTTAATGGCAAGGGGATCTAGTTGATTTAATTTGCAAGAAGTATTAACTTAGGTAGATAAATCGGTTTACTTCATGGAATCATAATTAAAAGAACAGATAGCTATATCAACCAATAAAAGAGATCAACTATAGAATAGTACAAACATTGTTTGGAAAAATTCTATACTTATCAGAGGGAGAAAATTATGCCATTATTAATTGTCGCATTAGGGATTATAGTTTTACTCATTTTAATCATGAAATTTAATGTAAATACATTTATTTCATTGGTAGTTGTTTCATTCCTAATTGCTTTAGCATTAGGTATGCCGATCAATGAGATTGTAAAATCGATTGAAAGTGGTATGGGGGGAACGCTAGGTAGTATTGCATTAGTCTTCGGGCTAGGGGCAATCCTTGGTAAACTAATCGCCGATTCAGGCGGTGCCCAACGTATTGCAATGACATTGATTGATAAATTCGGATTGAAGTATATTCAATGGGCTGTTGTTACCGCTTCCTTCATCCTAGGAATTGCGTTGTTCTTTGAAGTTGGCCTTGTGCTATTAATACCTATCGTTTATCAAATTTCAAAACAAATAAATGTACCATTTCTATACTTAGGTCTTCCCATGGCGGCAGCACTTTCAGCAACACATGCATTTTTACCGCCACATCCAGGTCCTACAGTTATTTCCAATGAGTTCGGAGCAAACGTAGGATTGGTCTTGCTTTATGGTTTTATCATTGCAATTCCAATCGTCATAATTGCAGGTCCGATATTTACAAAATTCGCGAAGAAGTTTGTACCAAATGCTTTTAGTAAAGATAGTACAAGCGGTAGTATCGCTTCAATCGGTGAAACAAAACAATTTAAACTAGAAGATACACCAGGATTTGGAATCAGTGCATTCACAGCGCTATTCCCAGTTATTTTAATGGCATTTTCAACAATCGTTAAATTAGTACAAGATGAAAGTGGAACTGCAAACGTGTTTTTTGATCTAGTGACTATGATTGGATCTCCGACTACAGTTATGTTGCTGTCAGTATTACTGGCAAGCTACACAATGGGTATCGCACGGAAAATTCCAATGAAAGATCTTATGGAATCTGCAGAAACTGCGGTTCGGGCAATCGGTATGATGTTACTGATTCTTGGTGCCGGTGGAGCACTTAAGCAAGTCTTGATCAATGGAGGCGTTGGTGATTATGTCGCGGTCCTCTTTGAAGGTAGTGCAATTTCACCGCTGGTATTAGCTTGGCTTATCGCTGCAGTTATTAGAATTGCACAAGGATCAGCAACAGTTGCGGCACTAACCACAGCTGGACTTGTTATTCCAATGATGGCGGGCACGGATGTCAATTTGGAACTAATGGTATTAGCAACAGGTGCGGGTAGTATCATCGCCTCACACGTTAACGATACTGGTTTCTGGATTGTTAAAGAGTCATTTGGTTTAACAATGAAGGAAACATTTGCAACATGGACAGTGCTAGAAACGGTTATCTCAGTAACTGGACTTGGTTTCGTTTTACTTCTAAGCCTATTTGTTTAACTGATAATCAAATATTTTAAGTTCATAAAGGACTGCCCCGTGAGTTGGAAATACTTCGACTTATGCGGGCAGTTTTTTATGAGGATGAATTTCTGTCTCTGTATACGGGTACGGAGTTAATGACAACAATTATTGAAACAGCTTTATAAAAATAGCTCTAAAAAGTACTTAGAGTATATTGTTTTAAAATAAGGCAAAGACGTTTACATATCCTTATATGTATACTATCATACTTGTATACAAGTATGTGGAATTTCTAGCAAGGAAGTGAAATGATGAGTGAATCCCAAGAGTTTCTATACCCTGTAAAATGGAATACAAGCGCTTCTACAGGCGTCCGTTTAGCATACGAACTTCGAATGCGGATTATTTCGGGCATAATTGAAAAGGGGACCGTTTTATCAGAAAACAAGTTGGCATTAGAATTTGAAGTAAGTCGATCTCCTATCCGCGAAGCCCTAAAGATATTGGCTTCTGAAAATATTATACGATTAGAACGAATGGGTGCGGTTGTAGTTGGCTTGACAGAGCGAGACATTAAGGAGTTTTATGATGTTCGTTTGCTCATAGAAACGTTCGTTTATGAACGGATTGCACAAATAGACACAAGTGAATTGGTAAGTGATTTAAGTAAAATACTCGAAATGATGGAAGTTGCCATTAAATACAAAGATGCGGATGAGTTCTCCTATCAAGATGTACTCTTCCATGAAACGATTATTCGTTCAATCGACCATTCTTACATCCAACT
Organism: Sporosarcina sp. Y838; assembly: GCF_056786515.1. Taxonomy (NCBI): domain Bacteria; kingdom Bacillati; phylum Bacillota; class Bacilli; order Caryophanales; family Caryophanaceae; genus Sporosarcina; species Sporosarcina sp. Y838. The sequence goes on from NZ_JBXCJD010000001.1 coordinate 547,310, forward strand.
GATTTGGAATAATACGAAACCTGTGATGGAAAGCTTAATTCTTTTATCGATGCGGGCGCGATTAATCGAAAAAGACGATGATTTTTCACGTATTTTAACAAATCATGCGCTTTATATAGAAGCCATACATACAAAAGACAGAGCTATCATGATTCAAGCATTACATCAAAACTTCGATAATGTTCAAAACGAAGTAGAAGACCTTTGGATGTCGCAACAATTGCTCACCAAAGGAAGGGAGCAAAAAAAATGACGAATTATATGTTAGGTATAGATATAGGTACGACAAGTACGAAAGCGGTTTTATTCACCGAAAAAGGTGAAATCATTCAGCAAGAGAATATCGGTTATCCACTTTACACGCCGGATATCTCTACAGCTGAACAGGATCCTGAAGAAATCTATCAAGCCGTGTTGAAAGCAATCTCAACTACAATGGAACATTCCAAAATCTCCCCGGAAAAATTATTATTCATTTCTTTTAGCAGCGCAATGCACAGTGTAATTGCGATGGATGGAAATGATCAGCCGCTGACGCAATGTATCACTTGGGCGGATAATCGAAGTGAAGCGTGGACTCGGAAAATAAAAGAAGAACTAAATGGTCATGAAGTGTACAAACGGACGGGCACACCGATTCATCCAATGTCCCCGTTAAGTAAAATTGCTTGGATTGTACATGATCGTCCAGAAATTGCGGTTAAAGCTAAAAAGTACATTGGCATAAAGGAATACATCTTTAAAAAGTTCTTTAATCGCTATGTTGTGGATCATTCATTAGCTTCTGCTATGGGTATGATGAATCTTCTCGCACTCGATTGGGACGAAGAAGCATTGGAAATCGCGGGTGTCACGCGGGAGCAGTTATCTAATCTAGTCCCGACTACTGAGATTTTTAACAACTGTAATTATGAAATAGCAAGAAAAATGGGCATTAATCCACAAACCCCTTTCGTCATTGGCGCAAGTGATGGAGTGCTCTCCAATATAGGTGTGAATGCAATCGGTAAGGGAGAAGTCGCAGTGACAATCGGTACGAGCGGCGCGATCCGAACAGTTATTGACCGGCCTCAAACAGACGACAAAGGTCGGATATTCTGTTATGCGCTCACGGAAAAACACTGGGTAATTGGTGGGCCAGTCAACAATGGCGGAATGATTCTTCGTTGGATTAGAGATGAATTTGCAGCATCAGAAGTAGAAACCGCAAAAAGGCTTGGCATTGATCCGTACGAAGTGTTAACCAAAATCGCCGAACGAGTCAGACCAGGCTCAGATGGGTTGTTATTCCATCCTTATCTAGCTGGCGAACGTGCACCCTTATGGAATCCAGATGTGCGGGGCTCATTTTTTGGACTAACAATGTCGCATAAGAAAGAGCATATGATTCGGGCAGCTCTTGAAGGCGTTTTATACAATCTATACACCGTATTTTTAGCCTTACTAGAAGTTATGGACGAGCCTGTAACGAAAATTCAAGCTACAGGAGGCTTCGCAAGATCAGCTACATGGCGCCAAATGATGGCAGATATATTTGACATGGAAGTCATTGTTCCAGAAAGTTATGAAAGCTCATGTCTGGGCGCTTGTATCTTAGGATTATATGCAACAGGTAAAATCGATTCATTTGACGTCGTATCCGACATGATAGGCAGCACAAATCGTCACACACCAGTAGAATCTGCTGTAGAAGAATACGTGAAGCTATTACCGATATTCATTAATGTCTCTAGGGTTTTAGGAAATGAATATGAAAGTATCGCGAATTATCAAAGAAACTTACCGAAACTTGATAAATAAGGAGTCGAAAATTGATGAATCATACAATTGGCGTTATGGGTCTTGGCGTGATGGGCAGCAGTATCGCGTTAAACATGGCAAGCAAAGGTGAAGATGTAGCGGTTTATAATTACACTAGGGATTTAACAGATCAACTTATACAAAAAAGTGAAAACGAACAAATTCACCCCTATTATGATCTTCAGCATTTTGTACAATCTCTACAATCGCCACGAAAAATCTTTCTAATGGTGACAGCGGGTAAAGTGGTCGATACAGTCATTTCTTCGCTGATTCCACTGTTAGATTCAGGTGATATCATCATGGACGGCGGCAATTCAAATTATATTGACACAGCACGCAGGTTTGATGAATTAAAGGCCATTGGAATCGACTATTTAGGAATCGGTGTTTCCGGCGGGGAAGAAGGGGCTTTAAAAGGTCCATCACTTATGCCTGGTGGCATCGAAGAAGTATATGAAATAGTGGCACCGATTCTAACCAAAATTGCTGCCCAAGTGGAAGGGGACCCTTGCTGCGTTTACATCGGTCCAAAAGGGGCAGGCCATTTTGTGAAAATGGTGCACAACGGGATTGAGTATGCGGATATGCAACTCATTGCTGAGGCATATACGTTTTTAAGAAAACGACTACAGCTTCCTTTAGATGAAATCGCAGACATTTTCGAAACGTGGAATCAAGGAGAATTAAAAAGTTATTTAATTGAAATTACTGCAGATATACTAAGGAAAAAAGATGCCAAAACAGGATTGCCGCTTGTCGACATGATTCTTGATAAAACAGGCCAAAATGGGACAGGAAAGTGGACGAGTATACAAGCAATCGATAATGGGATTCCCGTATCAATTATTACGGAATCGCTATTCGCACGCTATCTATCCCATTCAAAAGAGGAACGGGTATATGCCGAAAGTGTGTTAGCAGGACCGGCGGCTGGAAATGAAGAGTTAGATAAAGAAGTGTGGGTTGAAAATGTACGCCAAGCTTTGTATATGGGGAAAATTTGTGCGTATGCGCAAGGGTTTACGCAATACAAAAAGACTTCAGAACTGAATGATTGGAATTTGCCATTAAAAGACATCGCTCTAATTTTCCGCGGCGGCTGTATTATACGCGCTGAATTTTTAAACACAATCAGCGAGGCTTATGAGGATGCACAGGCGGGAATTGCTAATTTATTGGTTGCCCCGTACTTTGTGAAAAAGACGAAAGAATATCAAACAGGTTTGAGGAAAGTTTTAGCGGAGAGCGTCATGTCAGGAATGTCGTTCCCATCACTAAGTGCTTCGCTTACGTATTATGACAGCTATCGAACGGGTCAATCAAATGCGAACTTACTTCAAGCGCAACGTGATTATTTTGGTGCGCACACGTATGAGCGTATTGATGAAAAAGGGGCATTTCATACGAAGTGGAAATGATGGGTACTCTATATGTTGAATAAAAAACCCTGTAGAGTCTGCTGAGCCGCTCTAGGTGCACATTATTGAGAGTGAGTTGTAATTCAGAGTATGGATTAAAGATCGCTTGGCGCCTTGGGGATGCCTCTGGCCATGAGCCTGGATTAACGCTTCGCATCCAGTCTCATGGCTTCGGCTACCCCTTGACGCGCCTGCGCTGGAGTTTTCCATTATTGAAAATGAAATTGAGATGTATGAACTGAGATTATAATGTGATTACTAATTGAAACTAATTTCATTGAAGAAAGACTCACTACAGTATGCAGTTCAATCCCTTCCTAGTCTTCTTTCTTGACTATCGCAGGAGGCATTGAGGCCATTGAAAAAGATCTTTAATATAATAAGAACTAGTTGATTGTAGTGGAGAGCGGCGACTCCAGCGGGAACAGCTAGGAAGAGAAAGAAGTTCACTCTTCCCTGGCTGAAGCCGTGCCCGCGGAAAGCGTCCGCTCGGAACGGAAATCAACGGGATTGAAGGGAATCGGACTTTTTCAGTGCTCTCGGAGGCATTCACAAAGCACCGAAGCGGTATTAGCATAGAATATAATTCATTCACTTGTTTCGTGACTTTTTAGTGGATTCCCGTATTCGTTTGATCAACATATATAGTTTGGTGTAGATAATATTCATCCGAGTAGGTGAAGTCTCCAACAACATATTTTGCAGTAAAAATATTAGAATCAGCCATGTAAGAATGGCTGATTCTATTTTTTTGCACTCATTTCAACGATACTATACCCATTAAACTAACGTGGTTTTATTCAATTCATGATTAATAATTGAATATATGATTTGTTTAATAGGCTTTGCAATTACTGAGTTCTTTCTATATTGTACATAGACATCATTTGGGATATTTCCAATCTCTTTAATATGCTTCACAATTAAAGCGCTTTCATTCAATGCGTCGACTCCTAGTGATGGTGTAATCCCAATCCCTAAACCATTTTCGACTATTGTTTTTAACATTTCATTATTATCAACTTCAATACGTTTTATATTGGGGATACCGATTAGTTGTTGTTCAATTTCTGTCCAAAGGGGGGAATTACGTTGATAACTTATCAATGTTTCATTTTCTAAATCATCAAGAGTGATCACTTCCTTATTGGCAAGGGGGTGGTTTTTCCCGATGATAACAACTAATTTATTATCGAATAGATATTCAGAGACAACTTCAGGTTTATGTGACAAAACATTTCTAGTGAAAACGAGGTCCATTTCACCAGATAAGATTTGCTGATTTAAAGTATTGGAATTTTCCCCCTCAATAATTTTTATGCCCAAATTTTCAATGGTTATGATGGAAGATAATAGTTCTATGATGAATGAATATGAATAACCTGGTGAAAATCCTATTCTTATGTTGGGGTATTTGGAGGAGCTGGTCACTTCTTTTGAATGGTTTATATAAGTTAATATGCTTGTGGCATATTCGAAGAAAACAATTCCTTCTCTGGATAAAATAATGTCTCTTCCCACTCTTTCGAATAATTGACAAAGCAGTTCATTTTCTAAGTTTTTTATTCTCGCGGTTATTGTAGGTTGGGTGACGTTTAATAGTTTCGCCGCTTTTGAGTAGCTTTTATGTTCAGCAATTGCCAGGAAAGTCTCTAATTGAGTTTGGTCCATATTAATCAATCACTCCTTTTAAATAATAGAATCATAAGAGCATAATGTAAATTGGTGTATTCTGAAATCAAACTCAAATCCAGTCTAAAAGACCCTAAGTTTGTATTTTCTCCAATAAATGCATTCCGGGGAATTTTATGGAACCGTATTACCTTATTATATCAATTACAAAGGCACATGCAAGTTGACTTTATCCCTCTACACTTAATCTCTCACGCATCATCCATTCTTGTGAAATCACTTCTTCCCTAGAAATGATGTATAGAAAATATCTTAAAAAAGACTTAAAACACAAAAAATATTCGATTGGTCTTTAGTCAGAGTAGTCCATATACTAAGAGTAAGTCAAATATACAGACTATTTAATGAGCTCTCGCGCTGGCAAAATGATGTCGCTAATCCTTTGGTAATTGGACAAAAGTATACATAAACTTTCAAAATTACTTAGATAAGGGCTAGCTAAAAAGCGGTTAGATTATGAATGGGAAGGTGTGAGACCAGTGTCAATCAAGATTTAAGCATTGCCGATGAAAATCTATATTGATAGTTAACGGAAGTGTCCTCAAAGTACTGAGAGGAATCCAAGTATTTACATAGAGGATATTTGTAAGCGTTTTCTATGCGAAGAGAAAAAGAAGTTCAATATAGATGTAACACTTCTTATAGAAGAAGTTGCAGTTGCAGATCAAATAGAATTTCACATTGGTGAAGTTAGAGTTTAAAAGGTAGACCATTTGATTCGTAGATGGGTGAATCAATTTAGTATCCCCGTTAGCAAAAGCTGTTGAATTGTACTCTCTAAAGTTTAAATACGATTTATACCTAGGAGGAAATTTAATGAAGAGTTATATTCGTGAAGACAAACAAGAATGTGAATTTGCAGTCCACCGCAGTGTTTTTACAGACCTTGAAATTTTAGAGGCAGAAAGAGATGAAATATTCAGCAAATGTTGGTTGTATATTGGACATGAAACAGAACTACCGAAAAATGGAGATTTTAAGAGAAGGAAAATTGGCGGAAGAAACTTGCTATTCACACGTGGCAGTGACGGGATTATCAGGACGCTATATAATTCATGTCCGCACCGTGGCGCTTTAATAAGCCGCGAAAGTGAAGGAAACACGAAAGTATTTAGATGTTTCTACCACGCTTGGAGTTTTAAGAATGATGGAACATTAGTTGGAATGCCAGGAAAAGATGGTTTTCCAGATTCATTTAACTGTGATGGCGACAAAAACATGACACAGGTTAAACGTCTTGAAAGTTACCGAGGTTTCATGTTTGTAAACTTTGATAATGAAGCCATCTCCTTAGAAGACTATCTCGGAAATGCAAAAGAATACATTGACCTAGTTGCCGATCAATCAGAATTAGGTATGGAAGTTCTAGATGATCCACAGGAATACAGCGTACGTGCAAACTGGAAGTTAATCTCTGAAAACAGTGTCGATCTGTATCATGGGATGCCGACACATAAAACCTACTTTGATATTAAAGCGGCACAGGATCCTAATGTGAAAAAAGTAGTCCTTGAAGGAACGGGCAAAGACCTAGGAAACGGCCATGCAGTTATTGAATACAAAGCCCCTTGGGGAAGGCCAGTCGCCTATTGGACAGGAGCTTGGGAAGAAGAAGATAAAGAAGAAATAAACGAACTTAAGAATAAGTTAGTTGAAAGATTCGGTGAGGAAAGAGCTGAAAGAATTTCAGACTATAATCGCAACATCTTGATATTCCCTAACTTAGTGATTAACGACATCATGGCTGTTACTGCTCGGACTTATTATCCGGTTGAACCCGATTATATGGAGGTTACTGGTTATTCACTAGCACCTGTAGGCGAAAGTGACAAATTTAGACGTAGAAGAAACGATAATTTCCTTGAATTCCTAGGGCCAGGCGGCTTTGCTACTCCGGATGATAATGAAGCACTTGAACTGTGTCAGGAAGGTTACCTGAACAATAAAGAAGTTCAATGGAATGATATATCCAAAGGAATGAACAGAGAACAACCACATGCTACGGACGAAGAGCAAATGCGTAGTTTTTGGAGGCAATGGAATAAAGTAATAACGAAAGTAGAAGCGAAAGAGGAGGCCTTGATATGACAATTACACGTCAAGAAATTACGGACTTTCTATATCATGAGGCAGAACTTCTCGATGAATGGCAATTGGAAGAGTGGGCCGCATTATTTTCAATAGATGGTATTTACCAAGTCCCACCACTTGGCAATCCTGATGCAGATCCAGCAAAATCAATTTTTTATATAGACGATAACCGAGCTCGATTAGAAGAGAGAGCGAAAAGATTATTGAAAAAAGAAGCACATGTAGAATATCCACATTCAAAAACGGTAAGGAACATCCACAATGTAAGGATCAAAAGCCAAGAAGGTAATGAAGTGAGTGTCAGATGCAATTTCTCTACCTATCGAACAAAACGTGATGTGCTCGACTGTTTCGTTGGGGTTATCGATTACAAATTTGTTGTGAATGATAATGAAATTATCATACAAGAAAAGAAAGTGACACTAAAACTTGATAGTTTACGACCTCACGGGAAAATAAGTCTGATTTTATAAAGGTCTTGATTTCCCTCTATAAAAAACTAAGTTTTCGGATTAAACACTCGCGTCTTAGTGCTTTTAAAGCTATTCAGGAGGATGGATATGGATAAAAAGGATGAAGTATTTGATATAACGATTATCGGTGGAGGACCAGTTGGATTATTTACTGCCTTTTACGCGGGTATGCGTCAAGCATCTGTAAAAATCATTGAAAGCCTACCACAACTAGGAGGACAACTTTCAGCTCTGTATCCGGAAAAGGATATATACGATATTGCTGGATTCCCTAAAGTAGGGGCTCAGGAGCTAGTTGATCGACTAACGGAGCAGATGAACCAATTTGAAACGACAACCTGTCTGGGACAAGCTGTGGAGACTGTTGAGAAAGGGCTAGATGATGTATTTAAAATAACGACATCTACAGACATTCATTACTCAAAAACAATCATTATTACTGCTGGAAACGGCGCATTTCAACCTAAGAAAATGAATATTGAAGGTGAAGATAAATTTGCCGATAAAAACCTTCATTATTTTGTTACAAATATAAATGAATTTGCCGGTAAAAAAGTGGTTCTATTTGGTGGAGGGGATTCCGCGCTGGATTGGGCATTAATGCTTGAGCCAATCGCGGAAAAGGTCACACTTATTCATCGAAGGGATAAGTTCCGTGCACACGAGCATAGTGTTGAGTTGTTAAAACGATCCACAGTTGAAGTGTTAACTCCTTATATACCCATAGAACTGGTGGGTGATGAGGAAGTTGAAAAAGTAATCATCAAAGAAGCAAAGGGCGATGGAATAATTGAAATTGAAGCAGATGCAGTGCTTGTCAATTATGGATTTGTTTCCTCTCTGGGGCCTATTGGAAATTGGGGACTGGAAATCGAGAAGAACTCTATCGTTGTAAATTCCAATATGGAAACGAATATTGCCGGTATTTACGCAACTGGAGACATTTGCACATATAAAGGAAAAGTGAAGTTGATTGCGACTGGATTTGGTGAATCGCCTATAGCTGTAAGCAATGCAAAAGTGTTTATAGATCCTACAGTGAGATTTCAAGCTCCGCACAGTACAACCATAATGGATGATAAAGAACAATCGAAAAGAGAAAAAGTAGGCGCAACTTCATCACTATAAGCTGTCGTTATGAACTCTACTAAATTGCATGCTTCCGAGAGAGGTAGTATGGCAAATAGTGCGTAAACCAAAAACTAGATGAGGAGATGTCAAAATGGTCAAATACACGACGGTTGATCAGGATACATGTATCGCCTGCGGTGCATGTGGTGCAGCGGCACCAGATTTATTTGATTATAATGATGAAGGAATTTCCTTTGCTATCCTAGATGACAACATAGGAAATACACCTGTATCGGAAGATTTGGTAGAAGACTTAGAAGACGCTTATGAAAGTTGTCCATCGAATTCAATATTAATGGCGGATGAACCTTTTAATTGTGAAAAGGTTGTGGCCAGTTAACAAAAGCGTCGATTATTTGGGTAAATTCATGGTTCCTTCGTGACTTGAGAACACCTTTTGGTGGGATGAAGCATAGCGGAATCGGAAGAACTGGTGGCTCACATAGCTTGAATTCTTCTCGGAACTATCAAACGTCACAATTAAGTTATAAAAGGGAGTGTAGAGGGATGACTACCGAAGTTGCAACGAAACGTAAACAGTTTGCTGATCAATTAGTAGAAGCAGAAGAGACGCTAATTGGCATATCACCACTCACTTCAGTTGAGCCGAAGCTTACTATCGAAGAAGCTTACGCAATTCAACTTGAAAATGTTGAGAGAAAAGTAGCACAAGGTCAAAAGATTGTAGGAAAGAAAATTGGACTAACGTCAAAAGCAATGCAAACGCTACTTGGAGTCGATGAACCAGATTATGGACATCTGCTCGATAGTATGGTCGTTGAAAATGGAAGTGCTGTCCCGAAACAAAGAGTCCTTCAAGCGAAAGTGGAAGGCGAAATCGCATTCGTTTTGAAGAAAGACTTAAGAGGGCCAAATGTGACAACGCTTGATGTCTTACAAGCGACGGATTACATATTGCCTGCGATTGAAATCGTAGATAGTAGAATTTCAGACTGGAAGATTAAGTTGCCGGATACAGTTGCCGATAATGCTTCATCCGCCTTCTATGTCCTTGGCGGGAAACCGACAAAGCTAGAAGATGTCGATCTTGAATTGATCGGAATGGTACTAACGAAAAATGGTGAAATCGTCAATACGGGTGTAGGCGCAGCCGCACTCGGAAATCCGGCAAAATGTGTTGCGTGGCTAGCCAATCGATTGGCGGATTTCGACATCCCTCTTCTTGCTGGAGAAGTAATTCTTTCAGGCGCACTTTCAGCAGCGGTAGAAGCGAAAGAAGGAGACGCATTCACAGTTAAGTTTGCCCATTTGGGAGAAGTAAGTGTTCATTTTTAATAGAAGGAAAGGAGAATATCATGAGTAGAGTAAAAGTGGCAGTATTAGGCTCAGGCAATATCGGAACTGATTTAATGATGAAATTAAGTAGATCTACAGTTCTAGAATTAACGACGGTAATTGGTATTGATCCTAAATCGGACGGTTTGAAAAGAGCCAAGGAATTAGGCTATGTCACGATTGATAATGGAATAGACGGATTTATGGAAAGACCTGAGCTTGCAGACATCGTCTTTGATGCAACTTCTGCAAAAGCACATATCCGTAATGCAAAACTATTAGGAGAAGCCGGTATTAAAGTAATTGATTTGACACCTGCTGCAATCGGTCCAATCGTTGTTCCACCGGTCAATTTACTTGATCATTTGGATGCTGAAAATATCAACTTAATCACATGTGGCGGTCAAGCTACGATTCCGATCGTCAATGCGATTCACCAAGTACAGCCTGTTGATTATGCAGAAATTGTAGCGACAATTTCAAGTAAAAGCGCAGGTCCAGGTACGAGGGCAAATATTGATGAGTTTACGCAAACAACTTCCCGCGGCATTGAAGAAGTTGGCGGTGCAAAAAAAGGGAAAGCCATTATCATTTTAAATCCTGCAGAACCACCAATTCTAATGCGAGATACAGTTCATGTATTGGTGGAAGGTGAAGCTAAGCAGGAAGAAATAACCGCTTCTATTCGAGCAATGGAAACAAAAGTTCAAGCCTATGTGCCGGGCTATAGAATCAGACAAGAGCCCATTTTTGATGGGTCGTCTGTCACAGTCTTCATCGAAGTAGAAGGAGCTGGCGATTACCTGCCAGTCTACTCTGGAAACCTAGATATTATGACGGCAGCATCAGTGGAAGTGGCTGAAGCATGGGCCAAACATAGAGTAGAAAACGCAGTCGTGTGAAAAAGGAGATGAAAGAAACAATGGCAGAAACGCGGGATGTATTGATCACAGAAGTAGCGTTAAGGGATGGGAGTCATGCCGTCCGTCACCAATTTACGGTGGAACAAGTGACGAATGTCGCGAAAGCATTGGATGGCGCGAATGTGCCATATATCGAAGTTTCGCATGGAGATGGCCTTGGCGGATCTTCACTGCAATTTGGTTTGTCTTTGACAGATGAGATGGAACTGATCGAGGCAGCAGCCTCCGTTGTTGAGCAAGCTAAAATTGCCGTTCTTCTCATACCAGGAATTGGAACAATGCCTCAGTTGAAAGAGGCGGCGGGACTTGGTGCAAAAATGGCACGAATCGCTACGCATGTAACAGAAGCCGATGTATCGCATCAGCATATCGCGTTAGCGAAAGAGCTCGGAATGGAAGCAGTCGGATTTCTAATGATGTCCCATATGGCTCCACCCGAAAAAATCGTGGAACAAGCGAAATTAATGGAGAGCTATGGGGCGGATTCAATCTACGTTGTTGACTCGGCGGGTGCACTCTTACCGCATCAAGTAGGAGAAAGAATTCGCGCGTTGAAAGCCAATTTGTCTGTAGATATCGGATTCCATGCCCATAATAATATGTCACTCGCGTTGGCTAATACACTTGTCGCTATTGAAGAAGGTGCGACGCGAATCGATGGTAGTATTCGCTGTCTTGGAGCAGGAGCAGGTAATACACAAACAGAAGTCGCAGTAGCTGTTCTCGAAAAGATGAACATTAAAACGGGAATTGATGTATTTAAGATGATGGATATTGCAGAAGAATTGATTGCACCAATGTTGGAAAAACCACAAGAAATTACGAGAGATAGCCTTGTACTTGGTTATGCGGGCGTCTATTCAAGCTTCTTGTTACATGCACAAAAGGCGGCACAAAAGTTCGGTATTGATTCGCGGTCAATTTTAGTTGAATTGGGCAAGTTACAAGTGGTTGGCGGCCAAGAAGACATGATCATGGATGTGGCGGCCGAGCTTGCGAAGAAAAAAATCGCAATTGGTGTATAAGGGGGCTATTTAATGGAAGCGACAATAGTGAAAGAAATTGCTAGTTATTTGGTTGCTGGTGAAGTAGAAAAGCGTGAAATTGAAAAAGTGACAGCACGATTGAGGCCCGAATTAACGGTTGAAGAAGGGTATCTCGTTCAACAAGAGCTTGTTTCAATGAAATTGGCTGAAGGCCGTAAGATTGTTGGTCCTAAAATGGGATTGACGAGCAGAGCAAAAATGGACCAAATGAATGTCAATGAACCGATTTATGGATACGTTTTCGATTATATGTTAATCGACAACGGAGGGGAAGTTTCCCTCAGCGATTTGATCCACCCGAAAGTGGAGGCAGAAATCGCATTTGTGATTGGGGAAGACATTGTAGGACCTGGCGTGACAGGTGCTCAAGTGTTGGCGAAAACCGAATTGGTTGTTCCGGCGCTGGAAATTATCGATAGCCGTTATGAAAATTTCAATTTCACATTGCCTGATGTAGTAGCAGACAATGCTTCCACGTCAAGAGTCGTGTTTGGTACGACGTTGAAAAGTCCAGACGAATTTGAACTGGATCTAGTCGGCGCTACATTAACGATTAATGGTGAATTGAAAGAGTCAGGAGCTGGAGCGGCTGTTCTCGGTCATCCTGCGAATGCGATTGCAATGCTCGCCAATATGCTTGCTAAAAAAGGCGACAAAGTTCGAAAGGGCGACGTCATTCTATCAGGTGCAATCACAGGTGCTGTGTTACTTGAAAAAGGCGATGTAGTAAGCGGCAAATTTGATGGTCTTGGCGAAGTATCATTTACTGTAACCGAATAAATTATGAAGCAAGAGAGGTGTTCAAGTATGCCGTTAATCCAGGTAAGTATTATAGAAGGTAGACCGAAAGAGAAAGTTTCTGAATTGATTGTAAATATTACGCAAACGGTTTCTGAAACATTGGATGCACCAGTAGAAAATATTAGAGTACTCGTTTCAGAGATACCTAAAACGCATTGGGGTAAATCCGGAAAACCAATTTCGGAACAAACGAAATAAAATATAGTCTTACTAAATTGAGCGTATTCTTTTATTAAAAAAATAAAACATTGGATAGGGGAAATGAAATTATGAGTATATCAGCTGACAAAATCGTTGAGGAACAATCACTTTTGAAAGAATTAGAACAGTACACGAGAAGTATTGCACATCTAGGGCACGTAGAAATTGGCGTGACTGATTTAGAAAAATCATTGTGGTTTTTCACAGAAGTAATGGGTCTTTATGTTTCTGATACTGAAGACGACAGAGTCTATCTAAGAGCTTGGCAAGATTTCGATCATCATACACTTATCCTTAAACAGTCAGATACATCTGGCGTTAAACAAGTCGGCTGGCGCGTAAGTTCGGAAAAAGCTTTGAAAGCATTTGAAAGACAATTCAAGGATATGGGCATAGACCACAAATGGATTGAAGCTGGAGAGAAAAAAGCACAGGGTGATTCGATTCAATTTAGATCTCCTGCAGGTTTACCAGTTGAATTGTATTGGGAGAAAGAAAAGTATGACCGGACGAGTAATCCAGAGATTGCTTCGAAACTACCAAGTCATCCTAGTAAATACACAGGTAAAGGGGTATCACCACGCCGCTTTGACCATGTCAACTTTATGGTGAATAATGTGGAAGAAGAGCAGAAATGGTGGAGTGAATTACTAGGCATTCACCACCGTTATTATGTTCAAAATCAGGAAGATATTCGTATCGGTTCATGGTTGAGCCGTACAAATGTTGCACACGAAATTGCTTTAATGCGTAATGCAAATCAGGATGGCGCACTTTTCCATCACTTGGCTTACTATTTGGATTCACCAGACGAGCTTATCAGAGCAGCGAACTTAATGGCTGAAAATGATATTAAAATCGAATGGGGCCCAGGTAAACATGGTACAAGTGGTGCACAGTTCATCTATGTCATCGAACCTTCTGGAAACCGTGTAGAAATTTGGACAGGCGGCTTCTTGATCTTCGCACCAGATTGGGAACCAATCGAATGGAATCCAGAAGTTGGACTATTGGGTCTTGACCTATGGGGTAGCGTTGCTCCAGAAAGTTACTTCAAGTACGGAACAAAATTACTGTAATTCAATGATCTTGAGATGTAGAAAAAAATAGGGTTTTACGAGTGAGGTAGATAGAGTTATATGTCTACCTCACTCCATTTTTATAAAGATTTAATGAAAAGGGGATGTTTTTGTTGTCTAAAAAGAATTTACGTATTGATTTTCATACGCATATCATACCGGAATTTTTCCCGGATATGGCAGCTAAGTACGGAGATGATCGTTGGCCGACGATGAATCGGACATGCGATTGTGGTGCTGAGATTATGATTAAAGGTAAATCCTTCCGGAAAATAACGGACCAGGCGTGGGATGTGGAAAAACGCCTTGCGGATATGGACAAAGAAGGCATCGATATTCAAGTCTTATCTCCGATACCTGTCACATTTGCTTATTGGTCGGATCCTGAAGCTGGTTTAGAACTTTCGAAGGTACAAAATGACTTTATCGCTTCAGTGGTCAATGAGACACCTGATCGGTTTATCGGTTTGGGTACAGTCCCTTTGCAGGACATAGATATTGCGATTGCAGAAATGGATAGAGCGGTAAATCAATTAGGGTTAAAAGGGATTCAAATTGGCTCCAATGTCAATGATCTAAATCTGGATGACAGCTCCATGGAGAAATTTTTTGAAGCTGCGGAGAAATGGAATGTTCCACTTTTCGTTCACCCATGGAAGACATTAGGCGGAGAGAGAATGCCGAGACATAACTTTATGTATAGTATTGGAATGCCTTCTGAAACGGCACTTGCAGCAGGTAGTTTAATTATGAGTGGCATGATGGACAAGTTCCCTGACTTGAAAATATGTTTTGCGCATGGCGGCGGTTCTTTACCGTATTTATTGCCTAGAATGGACAAAGCTTGGGAAGTTTGGCCGGAAATCAGAAATACTGTGCATCCACCGAGTCATTATGCAAAGAAATTATATTATGATTCTCTCGTTTACGACCCTAGGAATCTTCAATACATGATTGAACGATTTGGTCCGGAACAAATCATTGCTGGATCAGATTACCCGTTCTTACTACGTGAAGCGCCATCAGGTAGAGTTGTAGACGAATTGACATCATTGTCAGAG
Organism: Sporosarcina sp. Y838; assembly: GCF_056786515.1. Classification (NCBI taxonomy): domain Bacteria; kingdom Bacillati; phylum Bacillota; class Bacilli; order Caryophanales; family Caryophanaceae; genus Sporosarcina; species Sporosarcina sp. Y838. The sequence continues at coordinate 562,325 of NZ_JBXCJD010000001.1, forward strand.
GAAGATGCTCAACTAATTCTAGGGCAAAATGCGCTTAAATTTTTAGGTTTGCATGAAATGGCTGTTTCTAAATAAATTCCAATGCTTTATTAGGCACCTGAATAACATTAGCGTTTATAGAGGAGGAAAAAATTCTGCGTTCAATCGATGTTAGCCGTACCGTAGATAATTCAAAATTTAACCGTTTTCACGCCCTTATTGTGTTTTGGTGTGCTTTTATCATTGTCTGTGACGGATTTGATTTAGTGGTTTATGGTGCTGTTGTCTCTGTATTAATGGATGAATGGTCGTTAACGTCCGTTCAAGCAGGTACCATAGGAAGCTATGCTCTAATTGGTATGATGTTTGGAGCATTTATTTTTGCACCACTGGCTGATAAAATTGGACGTAAAAAGATTATAATTTTCTGTATGCTTCTCTTCACCTCTTTCACGGGTCTAATTGCATTTGCCAATAGCCCTACGGAATTTGGAATCTATCGTTTTGTTTCAGGTTTAGGATTAGGAGGGGTGTTCCCGGTTACAGTAGCATTAATGACCGAGTACGCACCAAGAAAAATGAAAAATACGTTAGTTACGCTAATGTTATGCGGCTATGGAGTTGGCGGGATTTTAGCATCAGGACTAGGAATTTTCCTTATTCCTAATTTTGGTTGGCAATCAATGTTTTTAGTAGGTGCTTTGCCTCTACTTGCCATACCGTTTATTTACAAATTTCTACCTGAGTCACTTGGGTTTCTTGTCGCCAAAAATCAAAAGAAAAAGGTCGGTCAGTTATTATCCAAACTGGATCCTTCTTATACGCCTCAGGATGATGACAAGTATGAGATTGTCATTCCTTCTAGAACGGGTATTCCTGTAAAAAAATTATTTGCAAATGGACGGACTCCGAGTACTTTATTATTTTGGACAAACTTTTTTTTATGCTTATTAATCACTTATGGATTAAGTACCTGGCTACCAAGGTTAATGTCCCAAGCGGGGTATGCTTTAGGGTCAAGTTTAACGTTTCTCTTAGTGTTAAATGTAGGTGGTATTTTAGGGTCGCTTATTGGCGGTTGGCTGGCAGACCGTTGGGATACTAAAAAAGTGTTGATCATCTATTTCACCTTGAATGTAGTTTCTTTAACTTTAATGGGAACTCATCCAAATGCATTTGTGCTATATGTTCTTGTAGCGATCGCAGGTGCTACAACGATCGGAACACAAATTATCCTATATTCTTACGCATCACAATATTACCCAATTGAAATTCGTTCGACAGGGATAGGATGGGCATCTGGTGTAGGTAGATTAGGTGGAATCGTTGGCCCAATGTTCGGAGGGATTCTATTGGCTGCTAATTTGCCGCTCCAACAAAACTTTTTGGTATTGACTATTCCAGGAATTATTGCCGCAATTGCTATTTCCTTAGTACGTGAAAAGAAAAATTCGATACAATCGACACAAATATCTCCTGAAAATATATAAGTCGGCCAAAAATCTGTAAAAAGAATAAAGTAAAGCGAAATGTCAGGCGTGGTAACTACTTAGTGTACGCTGAAAAGTCCACTTTACGTGGACTTTTTTAGAATTCCCTATCTATCGAAACAAGGAAGATTGTTTTAGTAGATGACGAAGGATCTAGAAAGCTACCTGGGTAAATTACAAACTGTAGTGAAGGGGGCTAAATTATGCAAATTACCAATGCTGAAGAAATCATTGAAAAAGCAAAGTTTAATAAGTTTCACGGCATGCTGCTCTTTTGGGGTGCGGTGATCATGGTGTTTGATGGTTATGACTTGACAGTTTATGGGGCTGTCGTGCCAATCATAATGGATGAGTGGAATATATCAGCAGTTGAGACAGGCATGATTGGTAGTTATGCTTTAATTGGAATGATGTTAGGGGCATTAATTTTCGGAACAATGGCAGACAGATTTGGCAGGAAAAAGGTAATTTTAATCTGTACTTTTATTTTCAGTCTCTTTATGCTATTTGCAGGACTCGCTCCTAGTCCCGAGATATTTGGACTTTGCAGATTTATAACAGGTTTAGGATTAGGTGGGGTTATGCCGAATGTCATCGCTCTCGTAAGTGATTATTCTCCAAAAGGAACGCGTAGTCGTATGATTGCTACCATAATGGCTGGTTTTTCAATCGGAGGAGTTATTGCTGCCACGCTTAGTATGGTGATTATCCCGTACTTCGGATGGCAATCCGTATTTTTCTTTGGTGCTATGCCATTATTGCTTCTCCCGTTTTTAGCACGTTCACTACCTGACACAGTAGGATCACATATGAAAAAGAAAGAATATAAACAAGTGAGAGAATTACTCGTTAAAGTCAATCCATTGTACAATCCAAAGAAACGCGAAAAATTTGTTATGAATGGCACTGAAATGTCTTCTTCACCAGTGAAATCTCTATTCACTGAACGCAGGGCATCTTCGACGGTCATGTTTTGGATAGCGTATTTCATGTCACTTCTCATGATATACGGATTAAATACGTGGTTGCCAAAATTAATGAATGAAGCAGGGTTTCCACTTGGATCTAGTTTAAGCTTTCTGCTTGCATTGAATGTAGGGGCAACAGTCGGAGCCATCATGATGGGCTGGTTAGCTGATCTTTGGGGCGTTAAAAAAGCGCTTATTATGTTCTATATTGTTGCAGCGATTACGATTATGAGTTTAGGATTTACAAGTAATATGATGCTTTTATACGTACTAGTGGCTATTGCCGGGGCTACAACGATTGGTTCTCAAAACCTTGCCAATTCCTATGTTTCTCAATACTATCCTTCTTCCATTCGTTCTACGGGCTTAGGTTGGGCTTTAGGAATTGGACGTATCGGGGGAATCGTAGGTCCTCTGCTTGGAGGTTTTTTACTGGCTTCAACTTTATCTCTACAATTCAATTTTATGGTCTTTGCATTACCGGGCGTTATTGCAGCATTGGCCGTTTTCTTGATTGATAGAAAACCCAAAAAGGTAACTGTTCCTGACGGGCAAGCAAGTTCTGTTATGGAATGACCTATGGCTACTTAGTTAAGACGAGCAGGTTTGAGAAACCAAACCTGCTCTACTAATATAGGTTGATGAACGGGCGACACGATGTAATCAATAAAAATAAAAAATACAGAGGAAATGGGGTATTCAAATGAAAAACATTACGGTACTTGGAGCAGGAATTATGGGGCATGGTGCTGCTCAATTATTTGCACTAGCAGGCATGCATGTACATATACAAGCTCGACGCGAGACATCCCTGGAAAAAGCACGAGAACTCATGACAAACAGTTTGGAAATTATGGTCGAAAAAGACATGCTGACCAATAATGAAATGGAACAGGCATTAGCCCGTGTCACCTATACAACAGATGTGCTTAAAGCTATTAAGGATGCTGACTTCATTCTTGAATCCATTCCAGAGGTTCTCGAAAACAAACTAGATATTTATGAAATTATTGAGAGCGTTGTCTCTGATAAAACGATTATTTCGTCTAATACTTCTACTTTTCCATTGAAAGAGTTAACTCAAAGGGCAAAGCACCCGGAAAGATTTATCATTACGCACTTCTTTAACCCGCCACAACTTGTACCAATTGTGGAAATCGTTAAATTCGAGAAGACTGATGAAAACATTATAAACACAACTTATGATTTAATGAAGGAAATCGGCAAATCTCCAGTCGTGCTAAAAAAGGAGATTCCAGGCTTTATCGTTAACCGTGTTCAAGTAGCTATGCTTCGCGAGGCGTTCCACTTAATGGAAATGGGAGTAGCTACTGCTGAAGATATCGACATCGCCATGAAAGGAAGCATGGGCTTTAAATGGGCTTTCTGCGGTCCAATGGAAAGCCAGGATTTAGCCGGTCTGGAAACAACAAAAGCGATGGTTGGAAACATTATGGAAGATCTATCGAATACAAGAGAAGTGCCTTCCTTCTTAACAGAAATGGTGGAAAATGAGCAACATGGCATTCGAACGAATCAAGGTTTTTACAACTATGATGATCATGGTGAAAAAGCCATCCATACACGAGACGATCACTTCCTAGACCTTCTAAAGTTACAGAATAGTAAAGAGAACAAGAATAAAACTGTTTCAGCTTCAAAATGATAAATGTGTTGAATGATTTGTGGCCTTGACTAGCGTTTCGACCTTTTGAGAAACTTTCAAAGCGTTTTAGTAGGGTGAAAATTTTGGCGAAAAAGCATGGTATAGGGGTTTTAATTAGTAACCCCTATACCATGCTTTTTCTGGGAGAATGTGTTGCTAATAAAGGAACTGATCAATTTCATAATAGACTCACTACCTATAAAGAATAACAAATAAATATATCTTTAAGTTATATTTTCTGACCATTATTACTAGAAAAATCGGGGATAATTGATTCTCTTAGAAATGATATAAAGGAATGCACAACTGGAGAAATCTCTGATTTACTCCAAGCTACACCCGTATTGTAAGTGGGTGAATTAGGACTTAATGGAATATAGACAATATCATCGTTTTTTACAAATTGAATGGATGAAGGCAAAATGGCAATCCCCATCCCCGAAGCGACGAGGGAGACAACAGTATGCAATTCTTCCGCTTCTTGCGTTTTCTTTGGACTAAAGCCTGCAGTCTGACAAAGACTAATAATAGAATCATAATAACCTTCACCTGAATCTCTTGGTGTCATAATGAATTGTTCATTACTAAGGTTAGCTAAATTGATTTCTCCTTTTTGCTGAGCTAAATGGTGTGTTTTCGGTAATACCACAATAAATGGCTCTTCATGCAATAGTTCGATGTTTACTGATTTGCTAATTACTGGCATGACGACTAAACCAACATGAATTGTTTTATTTTGAAAAGATAAAGTTTGTTCTGCAGTTGTCATTTGTTTTAAAATGACATCTATATTCGGATATTTTACTTTATACCCTCTAAGAATTTTTGGGAGTAGGTCAAAGGCAATTGCTCCTGTAAAGGCTAATATTAATTGTCCAGATTTACCTCGATCTACTCTTTTTGCTTCTTCACAAGCTTGTAAGGTCAGATTCGTAATTTTATAGGCATTCATTAGAAAAGACTTCCCGGCTGCGGTTAAATCTACACGCTGTCTCGTTCTTGAAAAAAGCAATACACCCAATTCAGTTTCAAGTTGTTTAATTTGTTGACTTAATGGGGGCTGTGAAATTTGTAGGCGGTTAGCCGCTCTTCCGAAATGAAGTTCTTCTGCTACAGCAATAAAATATCTCAAATGACGTAATTCCATAAGTAATGATTCCCCCTTGATATCTTTTAAGTATTAAAGTCTACTAAAACAAGTATTAGACATTTGCATTCTTCTATTATAAGCTAATTGTATCAAAGATTCAGAATTAAATGTATATTTTGGGTGAGACATATACATGATTTCTGTTTTTGAAATTAAAGTAGTGGAGGAATGTTCAAATGACAACAGCGATATCTAGCGATGTAAAAGAAAGAGTTAGTACTTATTTAAAAGAAAATCGGGAAAAGCTAGTGTCCGATCTCCAGACATTAATTCAAATCCCAAGTGAATCAGGATATGAAGGGCCTGTTCAGGAACATATTCGCAAAATAATGGTTGGCCTAGGCCTTGATGTTGATACGTTCGAAGCAGATGAATCGGTTCGAAATCACCCGGAATACACAGAGTCAGAAGTTGAGCGGAAGGTTGGCTTTAAAGGTCGACCAAATGTGGTTGGAAAATGGGCTGGTTCGGGTGGGAAAGGGAAATCGTTATTAATGTTTACTCACGTAGACACTGTTCCTGTAGGAGATCCTGTTCATTGGAGTTATCCGCCACTTGAAGGGGTAATTGATAAGGGCATCATGTATGGACGAGGAACCGCTGACAACAAAGGTGGTTTTGGATCTATCCTTGCGGCATTAGAAATTATTCATAACTTAGGTTTAAAACCCAATGCAGACATTACGGCAATATCTGTTGTAGATGAGGAAGTCGGAGGCGCTGCAGGTGCCGTTGCAATGACGCAACGATTGCAAGAGGAAGGATTTAAGGCAGATGCTTGTATTTACCCACACCCACTAACTCCGGGCTTAGCACCTCAGATTGCCTGTGCGGGTGGACTCATTTTTAAAGTTAAAGTCAAGGGGCTTGCTGCACATAATCTGAATGGACAAATTGGTGTAAATGCGATTGGTAAGGCTATCAAAATATATGAAGCGTTAATAGAGTTAGATGAAGAGCGGGCTAAAACGATTAAATACGCACCTTTTGAAAGATATTTTGAAGCTTCAAACATGCCAGTTCGTTCTACTAACTTAACGCCAGCTATTATAAGTGCTGGTGATTGGGCTTATAAAGTTCCAGCCGAATGTGAACTAACGGGAACAATTGGTTACCCACCAAATGAGGAACTAGAAGATGTAAAAGCACAAATTGTAGCAGCGATTAATAAAGTTGCAGCTAAAGATGAATGGCTAACTGAACATCCACCTGTAATTAGTTGGGAATGGCAAACAAGTGCAGCGGAAATTAGTCCCGATCATCCCCTTGTGACATTGTCTAAGTCAAATATTGACAAAGTTACTGGGAAAGACACTGAGATTCTAGGAATGCCTACATTTAGTGATATTCGCTTATCAATTCTACACTTGGATATTCCGACAATCATTTACGGTCCAACTGGCGGTAATTTACATGGTGCTGATGAATGGTTAAACCTGGAAGAGTGGCTTCAATGTGTTGAAATTAACGTCCTAAACATCCTTGAATGGTGTGGATTTGAAGAAGTTAGTTAAGAACCGTCAATGATGTAATCTCGCAAAAAGTCTAAGTTTCAAGAAAGATAGTTCAATATTTTGTGTCCTTGTGTTATTGAAGTGCATTCTTCTGGTCTGTGAAAGGTTGAGAAATTATTCTCATAAATTCGGATTTGAAGAAGGCACTTTTCTTTTTTTATAATTGAGGGAATTTTGTAACTAATGGAAGTGAAAAAAATAAACGTGCAGGAATTGGTGTCGTAAAATCGAATAACATTAATGAAGGATCAAATATAAGCGAATGGGAAAGAAGGTATGCCAACTAAACGTAAGGAGCAGAATCAGGTACTTGATACGGACTCAACCCAAACTTGTTTTTATGGATAGGACTAGCTTTGTAGATTTCTACCTTATATTCTGCAATTGAATTAAAGAAGAATTCCTGTTCGTACTTTTCATGGCTTGAAAAAAATACTGGAATATTTCAATTTTGATTCTACTCAAAAAAGGGGTGCACATAATGGCTAAGGCTAAACTTGCAGTTGATGTTGGGGGCACATTTACGGATCTAATAATAATAAGTGAAGAAACAAATACATTCACTGTCCATAAGGTACCAAGCACAATTGAAGATCAATCGATTGGGGTAGTTAAAGGCATTAAAGAAATATGTGAAAATGCAGATATACCACTATCCGATGTAGATTATATACTTCATGGAACGACAGTCGCTACAAATATTACAATTGAACGAGACGGAGCGACTGTAGGCATGTTAACCACGAGAAACTACAGGGATATTTTACACATTGCACGTCACAAAAAGGTTGAAAACTTTTCGATTCAACAAGATTTACCATGGCAATCAGAACCATTGGTAAAGCGTCGCAATAGGCTTCCGATTACAGAGAAATTATCTGCTCCAAATGGTGAAATTACGACAGCTTTAAATGAAGAAGATGTGCGTTTGGCTGTTCAACAACTGAAAGAGTCAGGTGTTGACGTGGTAATTGTTTGTTTCATGTTCTCGTTCATTAATGATGTTCATGAACGTAGAGCAAAAGAAATTGTAAATGAATTATGGCCAGAAGTGCAGTGCTTTACATCTAGTGAAGTAGTCCCGCAAATTAGAGAATATGAACGGTTTAGTACGACAGCAATGAATGCTTATGTAGCGCCTAAGGTAAGTCGTTATGTAGACCATTTGGTAAAATCACTAGAAAGTATTGGTAGCAAGGGGAAATTACACATTATGCAATCATCTGGAGGAATGGCATCCGTTGAGATGGCAACTGCAACACCTGTCACTTTACTGAAATCAGGACCAGCTGGAGGTGTCTTAGCCGCAGTCAGATGGGGAGAATTAGATAATATCGATAACTTGATTAGTGTAGATATTGGTGGGACTTCTGCTGACATATCAGTCATTCCAAATAGAGTAGCTAAGCTTGTCAATTCTCTTGATGCTACTGTTAATAGTTCACCAGTGCTCACTCCAATGGTTGATGTAGAAACAATAGGTGCTGGCGGTGGGTCAATCGCATACGTTGACGCTGGCGGCGCTTTCAGAGTAGGGCCAAAAAGCGCGGGTGCAAATCCAGGTCCAGCTTGTTACAATCAAGGCGGTCAAGATCCCTGTGTAACTGACGCTAATATTGTGTTAGGTAGACTAGATAAAGAACAATTTCTCGGTGGTGATCTCAATATTGATCCAGAGCTAAGTTTTAAAGCGATGGAAAGACTTGCCAAACAGCTGAATATGACCACAGAAGAAGCTGCTTTAGGCGTACTTAAGATCATCAATAGCCATATGGCATTATCAATCCGTGCAAGCTCTGTTAAAAAAGGAACAGATCCTAGGGAGTATTCTTTGTTTGCTGCAGGAGGGGCAGGTCCATTACATGCCGTTGACTTGGCTGACACGGTCGATTCCAAATCAGTAGTTGTTCCAACTTATCCAGGAGTCGCCGCGGCAATAGGTCTGTTGGTAGGAAACCTTAAATATGATTTCATAAAATCACGCGTAGCGAGTTCAGAGGACATTTCTGAAGAGCTCATTGCTAAAATCAATATCGATTTTGATGGACTAGTGAATCAAGCTAAAACTCAATTGAAAAAGGATGGCATTAACTCAGAGTTTATTGGCATTGAAAAAATTGCAGAATGTCGTTATGTCGGTCAGGGAATAGAATTACGCGTTCCATTACCAGAAGGGGAACTGACAGAAGACTCAATGAAGGAAATTCACAAGAACTTCCATATGGTACATGAACAAGAGTATGGACATCATTTCCCAGATACGCATGTACAGATTATAACTTTACGTGTCATTGGAACTGGTAATATACCTCCTATGGAATTGCCTAAATTGGAAAAAGGAAATAGGGATAACCCTAAAGAGGCCATCGCATACGTACGTGATACCGTTTTTGAAATAGATGGAGAAATAAAGCGAATACCAACACCACGATTCAAACGAGATAAGTTACTAGCCTTTGACTTAGTAAGCGGACCAGCTGTTGTCGTGCAACGTGATTCTACAACATTAATCCCACCAAACTGGGAAGCTACTGTTTCAATTTACGGTACGCTCTTGGTTGCGGCTAAAAACATAACAGTAGAAAAAGAGCAACAGCTAGAAAAAATTGGTATATAAAGGGGAGAGTAATGACATGACGTTGACAAATGAAAACAGGGGAAAAATGGATCCTGTAACACTGCAAATTATTGGCGGTGCACTTCATACAATTGCGAAAGAAATGGCCCATGTAATTGAACGGATGGCATACTCCTCGCTTATTCGTGAATCAGAAGATTTAGGTGCGGGTGTATTTAATAAGTTTGGCCATACAATCGCGGAAGCTGATTCAACACCAATGCAACTAGGATGTTTACCGGGGTATATCAAAGGATTTCAAAGTGTCTTGGGAGATAATATAAATCCAGGCGATATCATTTGGAATAACGATCCATATGCTGGTGCATCACACTCACCGGATATCGCACTATGTCAACCGATATTTTATGATGGCGAGATAGTTGGATATGCAGGAACTTCAGCACATCATCTGGACATCGGCGGAGCACAACCTGGATTAATGGTTGACGTTCCTGATATATATGCTGAAGGATTGATCATGAATGGCATAAAGTATTATGAAAAAGGAGTACGAAATGAGACAGTAGCTGAGATTGTGCGCCAAAATGTGCGGACACCTCGTGAAGTACTGGGAGATTTAGAAGCTCAAGTAGCTGGTTGCCGTCTCGGTGTTAAACGTTTCGTTGAATTGATGGATAAATACGGAAAAGATACTGTGCTACAGGCCTCAGAAGAGCTAATGGACTATTCAGAGCGTGTGATGAGGCAAAAGATTGCAAAGGTTCCAGATGGGACATATGAAGCAGAATCATGGTTAGATGACGACGGTCGTAATTTGGACAAACGACTAAGAGTACATGTACAAATTAATATCGAAGGGGACGAATTAGAAGTAGATGTATCCGGCTCGGCGGATCAGACACCTACGGCATTCAATGCGTCGTATTCAGGCGCCCTTTGTGTAAGCGTTTACAGTGTATTGCGTTCTATATTCTTAGATACTGCTGTACATGAAGAATTCATCCCACCAAACCATGGGACTTTCCGTCCGATTACCGTAACAGCTCGAGAAGGTTGTATATTTAACCCAATTAAACCAGCTGCTACATTCAGTCGAGCCAATCAGGTAAATACAGTTGCGGATTTGATCATCAAAGCGTTAGCACCAGTACTACCAGAACAAACATGTGCAGGTAGCTCAGCCAATATCCAATTTGCTTCCTATGCAGGCCTAGATAAGAATCACGACTACTGGGTTTATATTGAAGTTAACGAAGGTTCCTATGGCGGTCGTCCAGGAAAAGATGGAATGGATGCAATGGACTTCAGCTCATGGAATACTCGTAACAACCCGATAGAGGATCTCGATATGCATGTACCAATGGTTTGTGATAGATATGAATTGCGTGAAGATACGGGCGGTGCAGGTCGCTGGCGTGGAGGTCTTGGAATCGTCCGTAAAAATCGTATGTTAACTGATGGATTTATGACAATGGAGGGGGATAAACATACTGTACGTCCATGGGGATTCAAAGGAGGATTGCCGGGCACTAGCGCAAGCCTCATTAAGAATCCCGATACAAACCCAGAACATCTTAGTTCAAAATTAAACGGCTATACGCTTAAAGCAGGAGAATCCATTATGGTTTCGGTCCCATCCTCTGGCGGCTATGGTGATCCGCTAGACAGACCAGCAGAACAAGTCTATGAAGATGTATTGGATGATTATGTCTCGGCAGAAACGGCTCTAAGGGATTACGGGGTCATCATTAATAATAGAAAACTCGATGTAGAAGGCTCAAAAGAAATTAGAAAGAAACTGCGAGCACAAAGAGGTAAAGTAGAGTTATATACTCACTAAAATTTCATGTTGATAAAGATGCTTCAAAGGAAGGGTGATTGCTAAAAAATCATCCATTCTTTGAAGCATTATAAATTAAGGGGATTTTCAAAAGAAAGTTGAACTGAACTAAGCATCTAGAATGCAAAATACCTAAAACCGCCATTTAGCTTCTATAAAAGTATCCAATACCAGGAGGGCTAACGATTAATGAGCAAAAACAACGAAAGTAACCATTTAATAGAAGAGTCAATCCTTCCTATAACAAATAATAAGCGTACAGTTGGTATGTTAGGCTACTTTTTCATTTGGGTCGGTATCGTTGTTATGATTGTTGCTTACCAATTTGGCGGGGATGCTGTTAATTCACATTCAATTATCATCAGTATGCTAACTATTTGTCTTGCCTATTTTACGATTGGTATTGTCATGTTATTGTCAGCGGATATTGGAACAGAACATGGCCTTTCTTTTGCAGTTTATCTTCGCGCACCATTTGGAATATATGGTACCCATTTTCCGGGGGTATCTCGCGGAATTGTTGCAGCAGCATGGTTTGGAATTCAAACGTACCTAGGAGCCCTTGCTCTAAATGGTATCTTTCAATATCTGACAGGATATGATAATTGGATTGTTTGGTATGTTTTATTTGCTGCAGTACAAGTAATTAATACGATGTTAGGTATTAAGGCTGTAGAAAAGTTTGCTAGTTTGGCTGCACCCATATTAATTGGTATATCGGTTTGGATGTATTTTTATTTGGATGGTCTAGCTCAAATGGGTGGTCACAATATTTGGACATTTGTGGGTGAGGGGAATACTTCCTTACTTTTAATCTTCATGGCCAATCTATCTCTTTGGGCAGCATTAGCAGTCGATGTTCCCAATATCTCACGTTTTATCAAAGTTAATTCAGGAAACAAAAAGTTTTTTAAACGGAATAAAAATATTTTTGCTGCTCAGATTATTGCATTACCTATCCTTTCAACGTTTATGGCGTTTATTGGAGCAGTTGCCTTTATTGCGACTGGTAATTGGAATCCAATTACCATTATTCAAGAAAACCAAAGCGGTTTAATTCTAATCGTATTATTAGCATTAGTTATAATTGCTCAATGGTCAACAAATAATGCTGCAAACTTAATTCCGGCTACGCTTGCATTTGTAAATGCGCTTGCACCTAAAATAAGTTATAAAATGGGTGTGGTTTTAGCGGGGATTGTTGGCACTGCTACTATGCCATGGTTGATATTGGAACATTTATACGTATTTCTCGGTTTCTATGGCGGAGCGCTATCGGCTATAGGGGGGATTATGATATGCGATTACTTCTTAATCCGGCGTAGAAGAGTCAATATACCAGATTTATATAAAAAAGATGGGCAGTTTCGCTATATGAAAGGGTATAATCCTGCTGGTCTAATTGCATGGGTAGTAGCGAGTGCTATCGCAATTAAATTTTTGTCAATAGCATATCTTGTCGGGCTTCCGCTAGGTTTCGTTATCTATTACGTGTTAATGAAATTATGGATTATACCAAAATATCCTCAAGCCGAGATTGATTCAAACTATGATGACAAATATTTGTCAACGAGTGTACATCAGGATTGGGTATATACTCAAGGTAGATTTGTAAGTGAAAAGTATGGTAACGCACTTGATGAAACAGATGACTCATTATCACCCAGCCAGAATGCGGTAGATCTAAGCTAATATCCACTTGCCAAGCAAACTGTCTCTGCTGGGGACAGTTTGTCTATGATTTTGTAACTACTCCATTGCCTGTAGTAGTTGAAATAACGGTAGCTCCTTACGATACAGTAAGGGGCTACCGTTATTTCAACGATAAACCGTTGTCATCCCAAGCCTTTAGCGCATCTAATCAAGAATCTGACCACCTGGGAACCCCCGATGAATCGGACCAGTAGATGATGTGTTGGTATTAGTACGTTGTGATGATTAAAGTAAATATGAATTGGATTTGCTAAATCTTAGACATGATGTTGTCTTTAAGTTTTTTTTACCTCTTTTATTCTCCAAGATAATTTCTCAATTGATTTCGTGTCAGGATCGAAGTCCCTAAAAAATAAAGATGAATATTCAGTCCTAATTCTCGTATCTGAATAATATAATCATTCAAAGGCTTGTACTTCAATTAGGAAGAATGGGGGGTCAACATGAAGTTTAAAAAATCTTTAGCTTTATTGTTAGCAGGAGGTTTGGTGGCAGGAGTGTTAGCTGGCTGTGGGGGAAAGCAAAAAACAGCTGAATCAGATGGGGAAAATGATTTACCGATTATTAAAATCGCCACACAGACACCACTATCAGGAGGCAGTGCTGCAATTGGAGAAGTAATTAAGCTAGGTGCACAGCTTGCATTAGACGACCAAAAAGAAAAGTTTAAAGAATTAGGATTTGAGTTACAGCTGGTACCTTATGATGACCAAGCCGATCCTAAAAAAGGAGTAGCCAATGCTCAATTAATAGGAGCAGATAAATCTATATTTGCAGTTGTGGGTCACTTCAACTCAGGCGTTGCTATCCCATCTTCAGAAGTATATGAAAAATACAGTATCGCAATGGTTTCTCCAGCCAACTCAGCAACAGAAGTTACGGATAGAGGATTAAAAACAGTGAATCGTATCGTTGCTCGAGATGATTCTCAAGGTCCAGCAGGGGCTGATTTTGCGGTTAATACATTAAAAGCAAAGAAAATCTTTATCGTTCAAGACAAAACAGCATACGGTACAGGCCTTGCGGAAGCCTTCGAAAAAGGTGCTGAGGACGCAGGAGCAGAAATTATTGGGTTTGAAGGGATTACGCTTGGAGAGAAAGATTTTAATGGAGTTCTAAACCAAATCCTCTCTAAAAAACCAGATCTAGTATACTTTGGGGGAATCTACGCAGAAGGTGGGCTACTAATAAAACAAGCTCGCGAAAAAGGTATTGATATCCCGATTATGGGTGGAGATGGATTAGATTCTTCTACACTTGTTGAAATTGCCGGAGATGCAATTAAAAACACGTATATTACTACGCTAGCAGGAGATCCTGCTGAATCAGAAGATGGGAAAGAGTTTATGGAAAGGTACAAAGCAATAAACAATCGAGATGCAGAAGCGTACTCAGTTTACGGCTATGACACAATGGGTGTGGTATTAAAAGGTATCGAGAATGCAATTACAGAAAATAACAATAAATTGCCGACACGCGAACAAGTTAGAGATGCTGTTCGTGGCATAAAAGATTATCAAGGCGTGTTAACAACAGTTAGCTTTGATGACATTGGCGACAATGAGTATGCAAAAGTGTTTATTTTTAATTACAAAGAAGCTAGTTATCCACCGCAATTAGAAGGTGAAGTTGAAAAGTAAGTAGGTTGGAAGGGTATGATTCATTTTTGACTGGCTAGCTTCAGGCGCCAACTCCTCGGGTCATAAGTCAGACCGGCTACGTGGCAAAGAACGCCACTGCGTGCCTGCAAGGATGCAGGTATGCAGTCGTTGCGACAGGACGTCGCGATCTTAGACTGCCTTCCTTTATCGTCTTATGCCTGTCGGAGCTGTGCGGCGCCTTGCGCTTTTCTGACTGGCTAGCTTCAGGCACCAACTCCTCGGAGGCCCACAGGATGTGGGTCACGTAGCGGGGAGGGATTGAGCTGTATCCCTCCTTATTGCCGCAGGACGCGGCGTACTTTGGCTGTGATCCTTGAAAGTCAGACCGGCTACGTGGCAAAGAACGTCACTGCGTGCCTGCAAGGATGCAGGTATGCAGTCGTTGCGACAGGACGTCGCGATCTTAGACTGCCTTCCTTTATCGTCTTATGCCTGTTGGAGCTGTGCGGCGCCTTGCGCTTTTCATGATGTCTAGCTCCAGGCGCCCTACGCTTTACTTAGTGATCGTACCCTTTTTTTCTATACACCTGGGACAAGGAGGTAACTTATGCTGAACGAAATACTACAAACAATCCCGCAAGTCTTGATTGATGGCCTTGCCTTAGGAACTGTGTATGCAGTCATTGCTTTAGGGTACACAATGGTTTATGGGATATTGGAATTAATTAACTTTGCACACGGTGAGATCTTTATGACAGGAGCTTTTATTGGGACAGCCTTATTAATCTTTATGACAGGAACTGGATGGGGTTCGGCGCTTCCTGCCATTGTTATGCTAATGATTGTCCTCATAGTAACTGCTTTCCTAACAGGTTTTTTGGGAATGGGTATTGAAAGATTAGCGTATAGACCCTTACGCAATGCACCTAGATTGATACCGCTAATTACAGCTATCGGTATTTCATTTTTATTACAGGATGTTGTTAGATTCATAGCGGAATTAACAAAAGGAAACTATATTGTAACGGGACCTAGTCTTTTTACAGAACAAGTTTTGATTAAAACTTCATCCATAAGTTCCATTTTTAACGATGCATCTATAAAAACATCATTTATTATTGTGCTAGTTACGGCAGTTGTAATGATGATTGCTCTAGATATATTTGTGAATAGGACAAGATGGGGAATGGCGATGCGGGCTGTAGCACAAGATCGAGAAACAGCCTCCTTGATGACAGTAAATGTGAATAAAGTTATTTCAATAACCTTTTTTGTAGGATCTGCTCTTGGCGGGGCAACGGGGGTATTATTTGCTGTACAATACGGAACAATTGATCCTTATATTGGATTTATTCTTGGATTGAAAGCATTTACTGCGGCGGTGTTAGGCGGCATAGGGAATATCCGTGGTGCGATGCTTGGCGGTTTACTACTTGGGGTATTAGAAATGTTTGCATCTGCTAATTTAACGATTTTAACTGGTGGCGTATTTGGTGCCGAATACAAAGATGTGTTTGCATTTGCAATATTGATCATCGTGTTACTTTTTAAACCGGAGGGCTTATTAGGCAAACCGGTCACTGAGAAAGTGTAGGTGAGAAGATTGAAAACTCTATGGAAAAAATACGAACAAAACAAACTTGCGCATGGAATCTTTCTTCTAATTTACATCGGGATTACATCACTAAGTTTATATACGGCACAGAAGTCAGTTACCGCATTTTTGCTTCTATTAGCTTCATTATTACTATTATATTTCACAAAGTTTAGTAATCTCACGAAATGGTTGATAGCAGGTTTTGTGCTCGTGTTTTTACTTCCGTTCACTGCTAGTAATGGAGATGCTTATCAATCGTATATGGAAGTATCCACACTCGTTGGTATCTATATCGCTATGGCATTAGGGTTAAATATTGTAGTTGGTATGGCTGGTCTTCTTGATTTGGGATTTGTCGCATTTTTCGCAGTTGGGGCATACACATATGGTATTTTTGCGACAGCGCAAGCCTCTAATTTTATGCCGTTTGGAACTTTCCCTTTATCAGGAGAAAGCTTCTGGCTATTCATTATCATTGGCGGCTTGGTAGCTGCATTGTTTGGAATTCTACTTGGAATACCAGTTCTTCGGGTTAAAGGAGATTATCTAGCTATTGTTACGTTAGGTTTTGGAGAGATTATTAGAATTATTTTTAATAATCTAGATCGCCCCGTTAATATTACAAATGGTGCAATGGGGATATCTTCTGTCACTCCACCTAGATTGTTTGGAATTGATTTCCTTTATCCAAGTCAGTTTTATTACATTGTGCTTGTTTTATTATTTTTAACCATTTTTACAGTTCGCCGTTTTGAACACTCCAAAATAGGGCGTTCGTGGAAAGCGGTGAGGGAAAATGAAATAGCTGCTCAAGCTATGGGCGTCCCTTTAGTCCGAACAAAACTAATGGCGTTTGCGATTGGTGCTACCTTCTCAGGGATGATGGGCGTCGTTTTTGCTGCTAAACAAGCATTTGTAGATCCTACAAGCTTTACATTACTTGAGTCAATTACGATATTAGTAATGGTGGTTCTCGGGGGTATGGGAAGTGTCCCGGGCGTTATTCTAGGGGCAGCAGTCATGACAATTCTGAATCTCCAAGTATTGACGGAAATGACAAATTGGTTGAATCAACTAAATTTGACAGGCGTGATTTCTATACCATACGCATTATCACCAGCTAAAATGCAAAGGTTTATATTTGGCGCACTACTAATCCTGTTTGCTTTATATAGACCAAAAGGACTCTTACCAGCAAAAAACCGTATATTTATCGAAAAGGACTTACAAGGAGTAAATGTGAAAGCCAAGTTAGTAACCACGCCGGAACAATCGGAAAATGAGAAACCGTAGCAAAAGGAGGTGCAGTCATTGTCTATTTTAGAAGTTCGAAATTTAACTAAAAAGTTTGGCGGTCTAACAGCAAATCAAGATGTATCAATGACAGTAGAGAAAAACTCAATTACAGCAGTTATTGGACCAAACGGCGCTGGAAAAACTACGTTCTTTAATATGATTACTGGTATGTATCAGCCAACGTCTGGCATGATTCTCCTTGAAAACGAGAAAATAAATGGATTAAAACCACATGACGTTTCGAGAAAAGGGATTGCACGGACATTTCAAAATATCCGTTTGTTTAATGAAATGTCAGTGCTTGAAAATGTTCTTGTTGGTATGCATACCCATTTAAAAGCAGGTCTAATGGGTATTCTATTAAATCTTCCTGCCATCAGAAAGGAAGAGAAAGCGTCAGAAATGGCCGCTTATAATTTATTGGAATATGTAGGACTGGCTCATCTTTTAAATGAAAAAGCGTGTAACCTAAGCTATGGCGCACAAAGAAGGCTGGAAATCGCAAGAGCCCTTGCTGCCAATCCAAAGGTTTTATTATTAGACGAACCTGCCGCGGGGATGAATCCAAAAGAAACAAAAAATCTGACTCAGCTCATAAAGAGCATGAAACATGAGTTTAATCTAACCGTTCTCTTAATCGAGCACGATATGAAGCTCGTCATGGAAATCTCTGAACATATCGTTGTATTAGATCATGGCGAAAAAATTGCGGAAGGTAAGCCTGAGAACATCAGAAATAATCCAAAGGTTATAGAAGCATATCTAGGATCGGGAGCTATTCAAACGGGATAGGGGGACAATATATGCTTCAATTAGTAAATGTTGAATCCTATTATGGTGGTATTCAGGCCTTAAAGGGTATTGACGTGTTAGTAGAAAAGGGAGAAATTGTAACACTTATAGGGAGTAACGGTGCTGGAAAATCAACCACACTCAAATCCATAAGCGGATTGGTGAAAGTAAAGACTGGCAAAATTTTATATAATGAACTGGAAATCTCAAACAAGCCTGCCCATGAAACGACTTTATTGGGAATTGCTCATGTTCCCGAAGGTAGAAGAATTTTTTCAAAACTGTCGGTAAAGGAAAACTTACTAATGGGCGCATTTTCTGTAAAGAATAAAAACGTCATCAATGAAAGAATGGAAAAAGTATTTCACTATTTCCCTAAATTGAAAGACCGTATTGAACAAAAAGGGGGGACGATGAGCGGAGGAGAACAGCAAATGCTTGCCATCGGGCGAGCACTCATGATGGAACCGGAATTATTAATGCTAGACGAACCTTCAATGGGACTAGCTCCAATCATTGTGGAACAAATTTTTGAAATCATAAAAGAATTAAATCAAGAAGGCATAACGATTTTACTTGTGGAACAAAATGCTTATCAAGCGCTGCAAATTGCGCATAGAGGTTATGTGATTCAAACAGGAGAAATTAAACTTCAAGGAAATGGCTATGATTTGATAACGAATGAAGAAGTCCGAGAAGCATACTTGGCATAGTATTACATTAGTAAGATTTCAAAAACGCTTAGATATTAAATATCCAAGCGTTTTTGTGTTGGATGAGATGTGTTCGGTACTGGTGGAGATTGTAGCTATTTAAAGTGGCATTCGAGGAAATCCAACGTCTAAGCGATGACCGAGCAACGCATGCAGCAGCCATCTCACGATAAATCCATCTGAAAGATCAAATCCAAAGGGAACTGTTAGCAACAGAAACAAAGAATGAACATATAGAAAGAGCATGTTTTGAAAAGAGACTGATTAAAACATGCTCTTAATGAATGTAATGGATTAACTTCTCTCTTTTCTATTCATAACGATAAGTGAAAGGATGAAAAAAACAATTGTTGTGCCGATTAAATACAGTACGCTTATCAATTTCGTTATTGTTTGGCCATTCATTTCATAAACGACGCCCATATTGGATAAGAAATCTTCCTTTAATCCAGGAGGTGCATTTGCAAAAGCCTCGACCAATGAATTTTCCATTAAAAGTTGTCTAAACAGCGAGGCAGAATGGGAAACTGGGAATAATTTTACGATTGTTTGAAGGTAGTCGGGTAACGTACCGATTGGAATATAGATGCCTGCCAAAAAGCCGAGCAGCGTGCCAATGACTGTGCTTGCGGCGGCAAAAGCATTTGTTGTTTTGAAAAATGAGACGACAAACAGAACCATTGAGCCACTTGAGACAACTGCTAATACTATGACACCAACCAATAAGACTGTCTTGTCAAAAGCCAACAGTCCCTCGCCAGATAGGAAAAGAAAGACGTTTGCAACGATTAATGTAAAAATACACATGATAAACCCAATAAATAATGCACTTAAAATATAGCCGCCAACCAATTTAGCACGAGAAATAGGGGAGGCATAAAAATCCATAAACCTTTTATATGTCCGATCCTCTACTAGAATGCCAAAAGATCCTAAAGTAGTCGTCATCGAAGTAATCGCGAGAATTCCTGCAATGAACCAAGAGGTGAGTAATAATTTTTTTGAAGGGAAGTCAGGAAGTCCTTTTGACGTTAAATCTCCTAGAAAAAGAACATACAAAGCGATGAGTATAATAACTGAAAGAAATGAAAAGAAGATTGTTGTTTTGTCACGGAAGTATAATAAAATATTCCTTTTAGTGAATGCCATCATCGCTGTTCACGTCCTTTCCGTTAATTGCGATGAACACGTCATCTAGGCTTGATTTTCGGACTTCGAAAGAAGAGATATATTCTGCATGTTTCACTAGTATTGGAATTGCCGACTTTGTTTCTTGTAGCTGAACATAGAATAGTGATTTATCTACTTTATATTCAATTTCATCTTCGGATAATAAGCTCCTCATCGCTCTCTCATCGACTGCTGTGATGACTAAGAGATCAGATGCATAGTCATTTTTTAGTTGTTCAGGTGTTCCTTTTGCAATGATTGCTCCCGCTTTCATCACAACCACATAATCTGAATTGGCCGCTTCCTCGATATAATGCGTCGTTAGAAAAACAGTCATCTTTGTTTCTTTTTGAAGTTGTAAAATCGTGTTCCAAATACTTTTTCGGCTCCCGGCATCGAGGCCGGTTGTCGGTTCATCTAATATTAAAATCGAGGGCGTATGTATGAGTGCCCGCGCAATATCAGTTCTTCTTTTTTCACCGCCCGATAGTTTTCCGTAAGGACGTTTAATAAATGAATGTAAATCTGTAATAGCCGTTACTCGTTGAATTGCCTTATTCTTTTCCTCCTTCGACATTCCATAAAAAGATGCTCGAACTTGTAAATTTTCTTCGACTGTTAACAAAGGATCCAATATGCTGTCTTGGAAGACGACGCCAATTTCCTGTCGAATTTTATCGTCTTGTTTTCCTAAGGTGTATCCATTTACTCTCACCTCGCCTGTATCTTGTTTCAATAGCGTTAATAAAATGGATATGGTCGTTGATTTACCTGCGCCGTTTGCACCTAAAAATGAAAACAAAGCACCTTCTTCAACGTGAAAGTTGATATCCTTCACAGCTTCTAATTTCCCAAATGATTTTGACAGCCCACTCACTTCGATGATTCTATTCAAGAAATCCCTCCGTTTTTCGGTTTTGAATAATTGTATTCATTCGATTTGCACTCGCTGGGTCGACAATGAATCCGATTCCGATTGGGAATAAGCGGATTGTCAAATAAATCAATAGCAATAACTTCTATTAATTATTCAAACTCATACGGCTGTATACCTATTTAGAGAAATATAGTTCTCTTTTTGTATATATTAACAAGTGTAACAGAATTTTCTGTCCATACACTCATTGGAATCTGAAAATTGATACCGTTCCGTCCTTTTTGAATCAACATGTAATAAATTATCTAAAAGCCAATTGTAAGGTTGGATCGTATTTATTGTTTTCAAGCACGCGCATGGACAAGGGCATCTGTAAGCAGTACCGAATGCGACATTGACACTATTGATATCGTATTGGCTTTAGTTTAGTGTTGGATACTAGGTATGCATTGTCAAGAAGTCTGTGTAATATATGGCTTCATGATTTTTTTGCAACAATATAGAGGGTGGTATTAGCTTGGGTAGAATGGAACGTAGGAAAAAAAAGACACGATTAAGCAACATTAAAGAATGTTTTAAATCAAAAAAACTCATTAGTAGACTATTAGTAGTCTCTATAGGCATTATCTTGTTTGGTCTATTGGTATTTACTATTTTAATATCGTTAAGCGATGTAAGTAAATTGGATATTGTTGAACCAAGACCTACATTTATTTATGATATAAATGGCGAGGTAGCAAGTAAAGTTTCTAACTCTAAAATCGAAGGAGTTAGTCTGGACCAAATTCCAAAAGAACTCATTGAAGCATTTGTCGCTACAGAAGACCAACATTTTTATAAGCATAACGGTATTAATTACTTTGGCATTACCAAAGCATTCATGCAAAATTTAGTTTCAGGTAAAGTCGTTTCTGGTGGTAGTACAATCACGCAACAACTTTCGAAAAATGTATTTCTAACCGCGGAACGCACTTATACACGTAAATTCAAAGAACTTATATTCACTAAGAAAATTGAGAGAAAGTACTCTAAAGATGAAATCATGGAACGCTATCTAAATCGAATTTATTTTGGTGAAGGCGCATGGGGCATTCAGCGAGCAGCACAAGTCTATTTTGGTAAAGATGTTAGTGAACTAACATTAAACGAATCAGCTACACTAGCAGGAATAGTCAAAGCCCCATCTAACTTATCGCCTTATAAAAGCATGGAAAAAGCGGTTGACCGAAGAAATATCGTGCTGTCATTAATGAAGAGCGAAGGATACATCAGTCAAAAGGATTTTGAAAAAAACCTAACTCAACCCATTGTATTAACGGATAAAGAGACGGTAGATTATAAAGGGAATTATCCATATTATGTTGACTATCTAATCCAGGAAGCAGTAGATAAGTACAAGCTAACTGAGAATGAAGTGCTGTCTGGGGGACTTCATATTTATACGGAACTAAATCCTGTTATTCAGGACGCTACGGAAGAAGTATTCCAGAATGAAAACAATTTTCCAGATAGCAAGCCTGATCAACTGATTCAAAGTGGGTCCATATTCATTAATCCTAAAACAGGTGGGATTAGCGCGTTAGTTGGAGGAAGAGGAGAATATACTTACAAACGATTTAATAATGCGACAAATTTAATAAGGCAGCCCGGGTCAGCATTAAAACCACTCGCGGTTTACACATCTGCATTGGAGCAGGGTTATGAATTTGGGGATATGCTGGTTGATGAACCAATCAATATAGGCGGTTATCAACCACAAAATATTGATAAACAATACCGCGGAACAGTCACAATGTATGATGCACTCATTAATTCTTATAACATACCCGCAGTTTGGTTGTTGAATGAAATGGGCGTTGAAGAGGGTTTTAGTGCAGTTGAACGGTTCGGTATTCCTTTAGAAAAAGAAGATCATAATCTCGGACTAGCACTAGGGGGCTTACACCGAGGAACGTCACCCTTGTTAATGGCCCAGGCTTTTTCCGCATTTCCTAACGATGGAATAATGATGCAAGCTCATGCTATTTCAGAAATAAAGGATGCTGAAGGGAAAATAGTTGGAAGTTGGAGTGGAAAATCTGACCGAGTTACGGAACCGGAAGTTGCTCAAAAGATGACGTATATGCTAAAAGATGTTGTCGAAAACGGAACAGCTAAAAATGCACAGATACCCGGACTAGACGTAGCTGGAAAAACCGGTACTACACAACTACCATTCCCAGGTGTAGCTGGTTCGAAGGATCACTGGTTTGTTGGATATACGCCAGACATCGTTGGTGCAATTTGGTTAGGGTATGATAAAACAGATCAAGACCATTACTTAACAGCAACTAGTGGTGTCACAGTCACAACTATCTTCCAACAAATAGTAGCTAAATTCATGAGTGAATTGCCCAACAAGGACTTTAATTTACCATTGGTTGAAAAGAAGAAAAAGAAACAAAGTAAAATGATAGAGAACGGTCAGAAGAAAGATAAAGAACATAAAAAGGATAAAGAGGATAAGAAAGATAAGGGGAAAGACGGAGATAAAGAAAACAACAAGGATAAGAAAGATCAGGGCAAAGAAAGAGATAAAGAAAACAAAAAGGATAAAGAGGACAAGAAGGATAAGGGTAAAGACAGAGACAAAGAAAACAAAAAGGATAAGGAGGACAAGAGAAATAAGGAGAAAAACAAAGACAAAGACAAAAACAAAGACAAAAAGGATAAAGATGACTAGAGAGACATGATTACTTGTCCTGAAGAGGTAAGGAAAGCTTTCCAGCAATTTAATGATTAACATTCTTTCATCGAAAAAGCCCTTGGAAACTAGGATCATTCCTAAATTCCGAAGGGCTTTTTTCATTCAAATGGTACTGATACAGACAAGCGATTTGATTGAAATTGTGTATCATTCCATGACAGTAGGTTTTCAACGTAACCTAACGTATCTGCATTTGTTGGGCCAATAATACGCTGTAGAGCTACTAAGTCATAATTGTAGCTTTTGTTATTTGTAATGATTGGATTAACAGCTCCTAGGGCGAGAACCCCACCTACTACTGGGTTTTTAAGTAGTCCATTAGCGTCGTAATACTGTGATAAATAATCAGGTCCTTTTGTGCTAATGTCTATAATGAACAACCTTTTAGGCGAGTGACTTTCAACACGAACCTTATAAAAATCGTCGTAATTTACTTGGAGTGTGTATTCTCCATTGTATTTGTCAAAGTTAAACAGCTCATTTAAAATGTTATTTCTGAAGGAATAGATATAAAAGATGCCATATCCACCACTCCCGCCCATATCAATACTCACCATAATGTCAGGTATATTATCTTTATTAAAGTCGCCAAGAAACAACCTAGCATTATATCCCGCGTTGTTTTTGAAATGAACGGTTGTACTTTTATTTGACCACCCATCTCGAATCACAAGCGAAATGTTGTCGGCAAAGATACTTGGTGGTCCATCGACATTACCATATAAATAGACGGTATCTAAAATGCCATCTCCGTTGACATCCCCTGTCTTCCAGTCCAACAATGTAGTATTTTCGTTAAAATTAATCCCTCCTATTCAAATACAATCGTTGTTCATTGCAATATATGCTGATAGTAGCTTGTTGATTTTCACTTCCCTACAAATTAAAACACAAGTTTTTAGGTACCTGTGCGCTTTGTATTTATCCTTTGTATAATTACTTAGATGTGTGAATTGTTTGTCTCTGTGTCTGACACAAGTACCTTTCACTTTGAAGTAAAAGTGGCGCAATTCTTCAAATGTAGTTACCCGTTTGAGGCTTTTTTTTACGTATATACTAAAGACTGTAGGGAACACTCATGATATGGAGGTGTTTAGGGTATGGGTGAAATGTGGGAACTGGATTTCTGGGAAATGATACTAAGGGTAACGCTCTCATTTATTGTTCTACTCATACTTGCGCGCCTTATGGGGAAAAAACAGATTTCCCAATTGACATTTTTCCATTACGTAACAGGCATAACAATTGGTTCCATCGCTGCTGAAATTGTTAGTAAATCAGGAGGTCCTTTTTTGAATGGTCTCTTAGCGATGGTCTGGTGGGCGCTGCTGACATTGCTCATGAGTTTTATTGCACTCAAATCACAGAAATTCCGTGTCATTCTTGACGACGAGCCGACAATTGTCATGCATGGTGGAAAATTACTTGAGAAATCCATGAAAAAAGCACGGCTCAGTCTTAATGATTTGAACATGATGTTGCGGGAACAAGGGATCTTTTCAATCAAAGACGTCGATTATGCCGTGTTTGAAACGAATGGAACCTTGAGTGTTTTGAAAAAAGCGGGGCTGGACCCTGCTACGAAAAAAGATGTGAACGCACCTGCACCCCAAGCGAAATATATTCCGATGGAAATCATATCTGAGTATACAATCGTCAAAAAGAATTTAACAGAACTTGGTTTAACAGAAGAGTGGTTGTACGAGCAGTTGAAAAAACAGGGTATAGGACATATCGAGCAAGTCTTTTATGCAGAAATTCAAGCTGATGGAAGTTTATATGTGGATAGCAGTGCCGAAAATAAATGATAAAAGCGTCATGAATCAATCGAAACTGTTTATGATTGAGCCGAGAACACCCGTGACTTCAGTCGTGGGATGAATTGGCTTTCTTTTTTTCGTTATAAAGTGATATCACTTGACGAACTTATGTTCTGTTTAGTAGAATATTCTTACGAAGGGCGGTGAGAAAATATGGAACTGAAAAAAGATTACCGAACTTATCAAATCAACAGTAAAAAAGGACATAGAATATATTCTTATTTCAATAAACTTTGTCTAAATAGTAATAACTTGTATAACACGACAAATTTCTTTATCAGGCAGGTATACACTGCTTTAAACAATGAAGGTGTGTTACAACCTTTACGAATAGAAGTAATGAACACAATTCGTGACAATATTGATAAAATGAATGCAAATCAACGAAGAGCATATAGCAAAAAATTAGAAAAAGAACAAATGAAACCGAAAGACGAACAAAGAGAAATAAAGGAAAACCTATTTGAGTTACCTTCAAAAGAAAAATCCTTCTTAGGTTACAATTTTCTTGATTGTCTATTTAAAACAATTAAACAAAAAGACCATTATTCATTACCAGGTCAGATAAATCAACAAGTTCTTAGAAATGTCGTGCAAAATTGGACTAGTTTTTTCGCAAGTTTGAAAGACTTCAAGAAGAATCCAGGAAAATATACAGGAAGACCTTCTATTCCTGGTTACCTACCAAAAGGAAGCAGGAAAGAATCAACTCTATCGAATCAGATTTGCAAAATTAAAGACGGTAAATATCTAAGCTTCCCAAAAACTAAAAGAAAAATAAATATTGGTAAGTTAGCAAATTTCAACGGTAAGTTTCAACAAGTGAGAATCATACCCAAGCACAATTGTTTTACTGTTGAATTAGTGTTTTTAATCGAGTTAAAAAAACAAGTATCCGCCAAAATGGAACGATGCATGAGCATTGATCTAGGACTTGATAACATTGCAGCGCTAGTGTTTAATACAGAGCACGTCCCAGTCCTATTTAAAGGCGGTAAAGTAAAATCCATCAATCAGTGGTACAACAAAATACGTGCATATTACTACGCTGCTCTTCGTAACGGACAAAAACCAAGAGAAGGAAACTTCCATTCCAAAAAGTTAGTAAAATTAGATTCCGCAAGACATAGACAAATCATAGACTTTTTCCATAAAGTTAGTTTCAATATCGTGAAAATAGCCGTGGAAAGAAACATTGATGCAATTGTTATTGGCAAGAATGTGGGGTGGAAACAAAAAATAGAATTAGGGAAAAGAAATAATCAAAACTTCGTCCAAGTGCCACACTCACTGCTAATAGAATTAATCAGTTACAAAGCGAATGCTGAGGGCATTTCAGTAATTGTAACTGAAGAAAGCTACACATCACAGGCAAGTTTTGTAGATGAAGACATTATTCCGACCTACAAATCGGGGGATAATGTCAAACAAGTATTCAGTGGAAAAAGATTAAAACGAGGTATTTACCGTACTAAAAATAAATTTTTGATAAATGCGGATGTTAATGGTGCAGCAAACATCCTAAGAAAAGTAGTGCCGAAAGCATTCGCTAACGGTATAGCGGCTGTGTGTTCCCAGCCTCAAGTGGTCAATGTGCGAT